>JAGOUR010000016.1 GCA_018061145.1 Minisyncoccota bacterium
CTCAATACTACAGAGTCACTCCGCACCTCTTTTACCCCAGTACCGAGCAATACTTTTATCTTTTTACTCTGCAAAACTTCAAGAGCTTTGGTTCTCAAAGTTGGCGGGAATGGCGCCAACAATTCCGGAGTTTGATTTATCAATGTGATAGATATATCTTCACAAGAAAGTGAATCATTGTAGTAATCTACGAGTGTCTCATGTATGAATTCTGCCAATTCCCCACCGAGCTCTACCCCAGTAGGACCACCACCGACGATAGTAAACGAAAGTGTATTCTTTTTCTCTTCTTTATCCTTGAGCACTGATGCCTTTTGGAATGCCTCGATCACTCTCCCCCTGATAGACACAGCGTCGGATAAATCTTTTAAAGATACAGAATATTCCTCGGCACCAAGTGTACCAAAGTACTGAGTACTAGCCCCTAGCGCGACGATGAGCACATCATAAGATATAGTCTCCACACTAGTAGTCACAGTTTGATTTTTAGGATCTACAGATACGACAGACGCGACATGTATAGTATCTTTGTTTTTAGAGAGAAAATGCTGAATAGATTCTACTACTGAACCATCAGAGAGACCGCCGGTCGCCACTTCATGGAGTAGTGGTGTAAATAAAAAATAGTTAGTCTTGTTGACTAATGTCACTTCGATATCATCCTTGTGAAAGTGTTTGTACAAAGACCTATATGCATACAATCCCCCAAATCCTCCTCCGAGTATCACTATTTTTTTCTTTGTCTTTTGATTCATAAATCTCTTATATTTTTAATTAATGTTAGTATCTTACCACAAAAAGCATTTGATTAATAAACAGAGCAATCAGTACCCTCGGGTAGGTATTTTGTGAGGCCCAAATGTGGTTCATCCCCGGCTATGTTGTGACATAGACCTACACTATTTGCCGTCTCTATCCATTTCTTATATTCCTTGGAATCTATAGGTGGAGTGATATCGACAGCAATACCGAGTGCATGATCAGACATACATGCCGGAGGTGTATCCCCCGTAGTAAAGCTATGTCTTTTTGCTTCTTTATTTATAAAATCTTTTTGAGTCTTGCTCAAGGTACCTACATCATTTGGATTGATGTGATTAAAATCTTTACAGTTATATCCAGATTTAAATTCTTTTCCATTTATATATCTCCATATCTCCCACACAGAGCGGATATGATTTACATATCCCTCAGGCCGATATGCCTGGCGTACAGATAGCTTGCTCCCCCATTTTTCTTCAAAATCTAAAACTGCAGTTTTTAATTCTGGTTTTGTATTCTTCCAGTCGAGCGCCGGATATGGATCTGTGCCCGTCCATTCTACAAAGCCAGCGATGACCTCTGATTCTTTTTTATCTACTTTTTTTACTGTATCTTTCTCTTCAGTATTTTTATCTTCTACTATCGATATGTCAGATTTTTCATTCTCAAAAACAGATGTACTCCTATACTCAGAAAACAAAAAAGAATACACTCCTACGATCAATAGGATAAAAAATATCACCAAACTATTTTTTTTAATAAAATTAGCCAATAGTCTAATTATAGCACGCAAAAATTACATCTTAGAGTAATAAACTCCTTTCCCAGTTTTCCCAACTTGTTTAATTTTATTTTCCTTCTCTAGGATTTCCAGATATCTCGTAGCGGTAGCATCAGATATATGCAGGAATTTTTCAACCTCGTCGTTTGTGATTTTAGATTTATTTGTGAACATATTTAAAATACGATCCAGCTTTTTTCTTTTTCGGGATTGGATTGCGTTTCGGGCTTTGTTTAGTAATTCGCGGATTGGGTTTATGCTACTTGCGATCACGATAGGGGTGACGATAGTTTCGGGTTTGATAGCAGGTTCAGATTTTACTTCAGGAGCCAGAGGTATTTCCTGTGGTAGCGGAGCGGATACAGGTGATTCCTCGGGCGGAGTTTCGATTGCTGGCTCAACTTTTACTTCTGGTATTACAATCGGCTCAGGTTCTGGAGCTAACGGCTCAGATACAGGTATTTGAGCCGTTATAGGCTCAGGAATAGCTTCTGGATCTTGTGTGGACTCATTTGAGGGCTCAATAATAGGGGTTTCTTTTTTAGGTGTTATTTCATCTGCCATATATGTATAATACCAAAAAAGGCTTAAATTTAAGCCTTTTTACCACTTGCATTTTATATAGTTTTGTGGTATAATATATAGATATAACTACTCACCCACGTTTGAATAATCAACACTCTGAATAACTTTCATCTCCTTATGAGTCACATAATAATTGACCACCAGTACAGCGCCAATCACAACTATAGTTATCAAGCCATTCATAATCAAATCTGGGTGATGATGCTTTATCTTAATAAATATATTTAAGATTAAAGACAAAAGGACTATTCCAAAAATTATATAAATTACTGTGTTTGTACTATGTCTAGGTGATGCGATAATTTTTTGAACTAATGTAGGTTTTTCATTTAAGACATCATATTTAACAGATTCTTGTATTTTTGTTTCAGAAACAGCTATCGTTTTTTCTTCTACAACAGGAGCCTTTTTTATTGTCTCTGTTTCAATACCCAAGACATTGCTACCTGGAACCATTTCATCGTTTAAAATTTCTTCCTTATTTACTTTATCAATATCTTTTGTGTTATCTGGGGTTGATTTAGTATCCTCTCGCAAAGGGCTAGCGTAAACTTGAGCCACAAATAAAGTTTCTTTTCCTTCATAGACACCGGTAGCGACCCCTGTACCGACTTCAGTATAATTATTCTTAATTATATTAGCTTTGTGCGTCGGACTATTCATCCAAGCATCAGTCACATCTTTTGAATCAGTAAAATTAATAGCTAGATTTTCCCCTGCATATTGATATTTGTAGTCTACTTGTTTTAACCAATACCAAGGAGTCAAACCTTCTGGACTAGTATGGGCAAAATACCCCTTTTCTGCCATATCTTGGGCCTTCATTTGAGCTGCCTTATTTAGAACTGGATTAACGTTAAGAGCCAAAAGATGATCTGCTTTACGTTCTTCATTGGTAAGCTCCCCCAAAACAGCAGGAAGAACGGCCGCCATTCCACCAGTCTTGTTAATCTGAGATAAGGTTGGACCCAAAAATACAAATCCTTCAAATAAAATAACAAGAATTAAAATATTTCGAACAGCATCTCGATCTAAAATACGAGGACGATGATCGTTTCCTTCATGAGGGATAAAGTATTTTTTAAACCAATTTAACATATGATTATTATACATAATAAAAACCCAACTGTAAAGCTGGGTTTTTATTCACAAATTTAAATTTATTTGTTTAGAGCAGCACGAGTTAGAGGTCCTGCTATTCCATCACCAACCAAACCGTTAGCAACCTGGAATTTAATCAATGCGGCTTTAGTCAAAGGACCAAATGCACCATCAACAGCACCAGAATCATAACCTAGAGAATTTAGTATTGTTTGAAGTTGATTTACTGCCTCACCTCGTGACTTA
>JAGOUR010000012.1 GCA_018061145.1 Minisyncoccota bacterium
TTTCGTCCATTGTGGAAGATTCTCGACTGCAGCCACCCGTAGGTGTATGGGCCGTGTCTCAGTCCCATCGGTGGGGGTCAGGCTCTCACCTCCCCTAAGCGTCATAGCCTTGGTAGTCCATTACACTGCCAACTAGCTGATACTTCACAGGCTGTTCCCTAAGCGAAAAACTTTACTCCTGAGAGACTATCGCGTATTAGCACACCTTTCGATGTGTTGTTCGCGACTCAGGGGTACATTCCTGTGTATTACTACCTCGTTCGCCACTAACTTTAAACGACCTTTGAACTTGATGTAATCTCATTCTCTGGAAAAATAAAGTCCGTTCGACTTGCATGCCTTATCCACGCCGCCAGCGTTCATCCTGAGCTAGGATCAAACTCTACTATAAAATAGAACGGAACAAAATTAAAAATATTTTGTTTCCAAACTGACTTACTATTGTCTCGCTATTACTCCGGAAAGAATAATGCGGACATTTCTTAACCTATCACTATCGAGTGATTTATCGGTTACTTGCTTGCTTTGATTATTTGCATTTTTTGCCCAATCATTGAAATGATGATTGAGCCAACCTATTAACTTTTCAAGGAAATTAAAACAGCCGGACTAACCAGACTGTGGACTCTATTATATACATCTGAAAAATAAAGTCAAGCACTTACCCATATACTAAAATAAGCCTATTTAAAGGCTTATTTTGGGTTAATTTCTATGATACAGATTATCTTCTTTTTCTTCTATTTTGCCTTGAGGTTTACCGTATATCAAGTCCTGGCTTTTTGCGTATTCCTCTAGTGACTCGCCTTTCACTTTATATCCATTTATCTCGTCCCCCTCTACTAGATGTATAGGGATCTTTGCTTCGGGATATCTTTTGTTTACGTCATCTAGTGCCTGCTGTTTTTGCTTTAGAGCGAACTCAATAGCAGCACCTTCAAAATCAGCAGTAGTCTTTACCTCAGGATTAATATTTGTTTTTGGTATTTCGAATGACATAAAATTTTAAATAATTATGCGTATAATTCTTTTTTAATAACTTCAATTTCAGCTTTTACTATTCTGATTTTTTCTCTAGTTTCTTTATTCTGCTCAAGATGTAGCAATTCCATTAATTCATTGTTCTTCAAAGTAAGTTCATTTGCAGGCCCTTCTTTCTTCATTTGTTCTTTAGTTTTAAACAATCCAGCACCAGCTTCTTTCTTTTCTATTCCCAATTTTTCAGCAGCTTTTGTTCCAGCAAAAAAAGCTTGATTAATCTTAATATTTTGTGCCTCTTCAGCTATCTTTTGAAATCCAGCTGATGTTGAAAAATCTGGATCTCTATTCATATTGTTGTTTTCTATAGACATATGCTAATTATACTCCTTTACACAAAAAACAAAAGATGAGCACCGAATGGTGCTCATCTTTTGTTTTTTGTGCCTCGTGAGGGAATCGAACCCCCGACCATCTCCTTAAGAGGGAGCTGCTCTACCAGCTGAGCTAACAAGGCATTATTCTTCTGTTATCTACCAAAACAGCTAACAAGGCATTAAAAGTTAAAAAATATTTAACTTTGTTATTATTGCAGAAAAAATTAATTTTGTAAATGCCTCTTTTTATCTAATATCTTTACCAATTGATCACTCACCTCCTTTATCTCATTATCATCATACAGTGACATTACAAATACTGGATTGCCGAGTTTCTCGAATTGCTTCTTTGTCTTCTCTATCAACTTTTTATCTTCTATCAAATCTGTTTTAGTAAGGATGACTACTTCATCTTTATTTACAAGTTCTTGGTCATATGAAGACAATTCATTGCGGATAGTCTCGTATGTCTTCATCATATCTTCATTCTCAAAAGATACTAGATGAGCGAGCATCTTTGTGCGCTTTATATGCTTTAGGAATTTTACACCCAGACCCTTGCCATCCGATGCACCCTCGATAAGACCCGGGATATCAGCGATGATATGCCCATAAAAATCTCCAAGGTTTGGATCAAGTGTAGTGAATTGGTATGCACCGATTTTTGCTTTTGCATTTGTCATAGCATTTAGCAGTGATGACTTTCCGGCATTTGGCAGACCTACTAGTCCGATATCAGCAAAGAGCTCGAGTGCGATATGAAATGTACCCTCTTCACCAGCCTTGCCCTTTGTGGCTGTAGTAGGAGTGACATTGATACTACTCTTGAATTGCTCATTACCGAAACCACCAGGGCCACCACGTAGTAGTAGCTCTTTTTGACCAACTTCATCTAGTGATACAGATGCACCACTCTCGATATTTGTGATAACAGATCCAACTGGGAATTCTATATATAGAGCCTCCCCACTACTTCCATGACGACTACCACCTTCACCAGGGGCACCGTTTTCTGCTTCGAACTTTCTTTTATTTTTATATTTAGCGAGTAGGTGAATATCTGGAACTGCGATAGCGTATACATCTGCACCGCGACCACCATCACCACCATTTGGACCTCCCTTGTCTATGTATTTCTCGCGACGCCAACGAACAACCCCGTCTCCTCCGTGGCCTGCTTTTGCGCTGATTGTGATTTCGTCTATGAACATAAATAAGATAGTTATTTTATAGCTTTGTTATCATAGCACGATATTTTATTTTTGTCACTTTTACTAGTCATTCAGAGCTTTATTTGCAAGCTCTAATGCTCCTTCTTTTGACTTTGCTACTACGAGCCACCTACCATTGTGGCAGAATACGGCATCCTTTACCCCAGTCTCTTTTATAAGCTCGAGGTCTCTCTTGCCTGCCCATTTTGTAGGCATTGGTTTTCTGGTCTCGAATGAATCTTTATTTTTTCTGACACCCTCCACTCTCCATGTACCGGCTTTTGGATAAACCACAAAAATAGTATTCTCATAATTTAATATTGTATCCATCCAAGGGTAGCTCTGCTCCAAGCAGACGATACGTTTATCTTCTGCATTTAGATATGCATGCTTTACCATGTCGCGAGCATTTACAGTATCAGAAGTTTTCTTTATTTCGCGCTTCAATATTTCTTTTGCAAAATCCACCAATTTCAAAAATGGAGTATCATAATCAGGCTCTTCTGTATAGCTAGGACGAAAAACATAAAACATATTCTGTATACAATACGGAGAGACTTCAGTCTTCAAATTAAATAGATCTATTCCATTATCATTTGCATCTACTGCCTGGACGAGCCTCTCTTCGATAAGGTCTGATACTTCTTTATTCTTGCAAATCTTTTCTCCATAAGATTTCCATACTAGACCCAATGCAGCATATGGGACATCATTATCCCTAGTACCCGCACCGCCTTCCTGGTGGTGATCAAATCTATTTTGCCCTGCATCGTACACACCTCCGACATCTACCACTATATCTGCAAAATCTATTTTGTTGTATTCTCTGGTGCGGATAATACGATACTCCCTACCCTCGGCATCCAGGGATAGTCCCAAAGTTGCGCATGCAAATATATCGTCCGCATGAAAAGCACCATCATGCGTGACTATCATGACTTTCTTTTTATTTATATTAAAAATGTTTTTGAAAAAATTTATCATTATTTTTTTATATTATTACTATCTTCAGTATCGTACATATTGCCGATAAATTCAATAGCCATAGCGATTAGCTTTTCTAATAAGAAAAATCCTAGGAAACACAAGAATATAATACCTAGGAATTTTCTGAAATCATGACTAACTGATAATGCCGTAAAAGAAAAGAAATATCCGATAGATAGCATGACCACAGACCATAATAGCAGAGAAAAGGCCTCGGCTTTTAGATACAATTTCTTGTTCACGCCCTTATACCCAGAGTAAATGAGGGTGAACCAATTGAGCCCAAAGATAAAAAATCGCGAAGCAAATATAGACCAAAACGGTCGCTCGGTAAACCTAGGCAAGAAGTATGAAATCTTCTTCTCTATTATCCCTAGTATTGGCCTATGAGAATGATGTCGATTCAGATAATCTCCGATACCATATCCTATAAAAGATTTTATAACTCCGCCCAGTAATATATAAGAAAAAGCCATCAGTGGATTCAATGACCCAAGGTGAGAAAATATACCAGCTAGTATCACAGCTATCTCGCCCTCGATGATCACACCAAGGAATACAAAAATATATGCATAAAATGCATGTGATTCTACAAAATGTTCGATGAATCGGATAGATAACATATATTACATATCTGTACGTAGGACCTTTGTGATCAGCCAGTTAAGAACAGACACCACTAGAGCTCCTGCAAATGCAGCATAGAAACCTTCAACGGCAAAACCTTTGATGATAGTACCTAGATACCAAAATATCAAACCATTCACCACGAGTGAGAACATACCTAGAGTCACGAAATTCAAAGGCAGAGTCAGGATGTTAATAACTGGGCGTAGGAACATATTAAATAGTGTCAGACATGCACCCACCACAGCAGAGACCCAGAACGGATCGACAACTACCCCCTCGATAAATAAAGTTGTAGCCCAGATAGCAATAGAAAGTATAATCCAATGTGCAATAATTCGCATAAATATTTTTTTAAATTAATTTTTAAAACAAACGATCAACAACATTCTTGACCACAGTGCCATCTGCCTTGCCTTTTAGATCTTTCATCAGAGCAGACATCAGCATTCCCTTCTTTGTAGGATCTGTGATACCCAGTTCTTCCTTTTTAGCGATAGCGATTTTTGAGACCTCATCTTCACCCATCAGAGTAGGTAAATATTTTTCTAGAACTGCCAATTGTGCGCGATCCTCGTCAGCTAGGTCCTCACGACCACCAGATAGGAATTGCTCTATAGCATCCTTTCTTTGCTTTGCAGTGCGAGTGATGACTGCGAGAGCTTCTTCATCAGACAAGAAATCTTGCGGAGTCTTGCCCTTTGCGACAACCTCATTCATAAAAGCCGTCACTAGACCACGCATCACATTTAATTTAACGGCATCCTTTGCCATCATGGCATTCTTTATTTCCCCTTTTATTTCTTCGTGTAACATATAATATAAAATTTTTAATTATTAATTTTGTAATTTTTAAAAAATATCTTAATGACTTATTTTGTATCTTCAGCTGAACTCCTAGAGATTTTTGAGAATATTAATGTAAGTGCATGGGCCTCTTTCCATAGCTCTCTACACTTCAATGAATCACCAGGAGAGGCCTTCGCAATCATTCTTAGCCAGTGCTTTGTCTCATTCGATTCTTTTCTTGAAATTTGGATTTTATTACGAAAATCTTTTTTAGAACTAGCTTGATTGGCTTCCATATAATTAGCTCCAATACTAGTAGAAGATCGAACAATCTGTGAAATTAAAGGTTTTAGAATATAATCATTATTTAGTGATTTCACAAAATCTATCATATTCTCACCAAACTTAGCAGTTCTTTCCTCGAGATCATAATTCATACATTATTTACAAAATTAAAAATTTTAAATTTAAAATTAAAAACTTTCTATATTGTAATAGCTTTATAATACCAAATATATTAAAATATGGCTATGAATAAGAAAATAGTATTCCTAGATACGGAAACAACAGGCATAAATGCGACAGACCTACTCTGTCAGCTAGCTTACAAAACTGGCGACGAGATATTCTGTGAGCTTTACAATCCGGGTATGAAGATCCCACCCGAGGCATCTGCCGTGACCCATATATCAAACAAGATGGTAGCTGACAAGCCAGCATTCAAGGAGAGCGGTGACTACAAAAAAGTTAAATCAATGCTCGAGGATAGTGATACTGTCATGGTAGCCCACAATGCAAAATTCGACATCGGCATGATAAAGAAAGAAGGCATCACCCCTGCGCATACTATATGTACACTCCGAGTAGTCCGAGCACTGGATAAAGATGGCAAGATCCCCCAGCACAAACTACAATACCTACGATACTTCCTCGATATCGATATCGAGGCCCAGGCCCACGATGCACTCGGTGATGTACTAGTCCTAGAAAAGCTTTTCGAGAGACTCGTAGAAAAAATAAAGAAAGAAAAAAATACAGACGATGAAGGTGCATATAGAGAGATGATCGAGATATCTTCAAAGCCATCACTCATGCACATGTTCTCCTTTGGCAAGCACAGTGGCAAGACAGTAGCTGATGTAGCGAGCTCTGATCGCGGATACCTAGAATGGTTCCTCAATCAAAAGGAAACACAGGATCCCGATGATGAAGATTGGATATACACCCTCCGCTACCACCTAGGAAAATTATATTAAGAAACAAAAAACAGCGTTCCGAATAAAATTATTCGTAACGCTGTTTAATTTAATTGATTAATTTTGAAAGTTCAGCAACAACATCATCTCCACTTTGAGAATTCCCCTTTTGTATAAAATTACAAAGAAGAAAAAATTTATCAAATGATGGATCTTGATTTTCATCATAAATTCCCAACTTAATTAACATTTCAGTAATAGAAATCTCACCAAATAAAGATAGATTACACTTGCGAGAATTCATCCTCTTAAATAAAAGTAAGTACTCCGCAAGAGTTGAATTTTGTGTTAGTTTTCCATGTAAAATCTCTTGTTGGGGACTCAATGACATAAATCTACGATTAAGCAAAGCATTATGTGTTCTCTCCTTAAAATCTAGATCCCAAATTGGTTTAGAAAATTTATCTATCATTTCCTTGGTGATAAATTTTAAATCTTCAGCAGTCGCAACTTTTTTGCTTGAAAGATTTTTTGGCTTTGATTCAGATTTCGCTACATGAATATTGTTGATAATTTTTACCTCAATATTTTCACCTGAAATTTTAGCAGTACGTGTGGTTGGCTTACAATCTCCAACTATTCCTGAAACACTTGGCAATTTCATGATGTATTCATTAAAGAATTCTTCAATACTAATAACCAGATCAATCGTTTGTTTTAAATTATTCATGATTTAATTTTGTTTTCTTTTACATTACAATATTTATACGTATTTGTAAATAGACCAATATTTAGAAATAAAATTTATATTTTATGCTAAAATATGTAAATGACAACAGCTATTACAATTATTTTGGGAATTATATTAGGCATTATTATCGCTTTTCTTTTATTAAAGAAAAATGCAAAACCTGAAGAGAAAAAGGATGACACAGGTCTCCAGCTACTCCTCTCTCAGATGAATGAGCTCACTCGAACCATCGACAGCAAATTGACCGAGAGTCAAAAAGAGATGACTCAATCAATGCGATATCAATCAAGTGAGACTTCAAGAATAATTTCCGACATCACAGAAAAGATCACTAGACTAGATGAGACAAACAAGCAGGTAGTCGGATTCACAGATCAGCTTCAGAGCCTGCAGGATATATTGAAGAATCCAAAACAGCGTGGAATACTCGGTGAATATTATCTCGAGACATTGTTAAAGAATATCATGCCTCCAGGTTCATATCAGATGCAATTTCCCTTCCCTGATGGCACTATCGTAGATGCGGCAGTATTTGTAAAAGATAAAATAATTCCTATCGACTCAAAATTCTCTCTCGAGAATTATAATCGTATCAGCGAGACGAGCGACAAGACAGAAAAGGATAGATTAGAAAAAGTCTTTGTGAATGATCTAAAAAATCGTATTACTGAAACTTCAAAATACATCCAACCCGAGAATGGCACGATGGAATTCGCATTTATGTTCATCCCGCACGAGGCCATCTACTATGATCTACTGGTGAACAAGATCGGTGTGATGGTCGGAGAAGATACAGAGAATCTGATACAAAGAGCTGCGAGTAAATATAAAGTCATCATCGTATCCCCGACTTCATTCCTAGCATATCTACAGACAGTCCTACAGGGTCTAAAAGCAATGCAGATCGAGGAAGGCGCAAAGGATATCATCAAGCGTGTCGGAGAGCTAGGTACACATCTACAAAAGTACGAAGAGTACCACAAGAAGATGGGTGCGGCACTGGAGACTACGGTGAACCACTTTAACAAGTCCAATCATGAATTCAGAAAAGTAGACAAAGATGTGATGCGCATCACAGGCGAGGCACTACAGATTGAAACTCTGGCACTCGAAAAACCTCAAGACGAAGAGTAGTAGAAATAAAAAAAATCCCTCGCGATAGATTCGAGGGATTTTTTTATTTTTTATAATATTAGTAACGAGGTCTACTGTAACCACCTGTTGAACCATATCCATATCCGTAATCATACTGATTCATACCGTAGCCCATATCTGAACCATAGCCATAACCTATATTTGATCCATATCCATAGCCCATACTTGAACCAGAATTTACCAAATTATTATTATAGTAACCATAACCAGACATAGGACTAGGAGCACCAGTTACAGCATAGTTATAACCTCTACCGTATCCTGCACCATTCCCATATCCATAATTATTACCATAACCCACTCCATAATTATAATTTTGGTAAGGACTGTATCCTGCACCACCATAGTATGAAGTATTTGCCCCATAAGAAGTAACATAAGATCCAGTTCCAGCACTAGCATAGCCAGTACCATAAGTACCCAGGTTGTCATATGTCACTGTAAAAGCTTCAGACTTGCTCGGAGTAGCGAAAAACACAATTCCAAGAACCATGATGCCGACAGATAAAAATTTCATTGATTTATTCATAATGTGCGTATTATATATTATAATCTTATTTTTGTCAATATCTATTAAAACCCATTAAAATAAGGAGAAAAAACGGTATTTTCGTGTTACAATAAATACATGCAAGAAACAAAATTTATTGAAAAATATTTCTTTATCGGACTATTAATAATCTCTATCGTCCTAGTGTGTGCGATACTATTCCCTTTTATAACTATCCTCATCATGGGAGTAGCTATCTCTGTAGCTATATATCCAGCATACAATCTAGCCACAAAGATGCTACCTAAAAAATTAAACTGGCTGGCATCTCTGATCACTATAATACTGTTCCTCGCTGTATTGTGGATACCGTTCCTCATACTCGGGTCTGTAGCATACAAACAATTTTTCAATCTATATAGCTCTCTAGATATCACAAACGGTGATCCGATAATACACACATTCAATAATCTTATAAATCAATACCTACCTGCTGGTTTTGCTTTTGACTTGCAAGCAGAAGCTACAAAATTGATATCTTCACTATTCACAAATATCACAAATCTGTTCACTGCTACACTCGGCACTATATTTGTTTTCATATTGATAGTCCTCACTATGTTCTATACGCTCAAAGATGGTAAGAATTGGAGGGAGCTATTTATAAAACTTTTTCCACTAGAGACGACTCACAATGAAAAGATCCTAACTACATTATCAAGCACGATAAACGGGATAATAAAAGGATACATATTGATAGCATTAGCTCAGGGAACATTGATGGGTATCGGTCTTGCAATATTCGGAGTACCACATCCTGCACTATGGGGAGTAGCAGCTGCAGTACTATCACTAGTGCCGACGATAGGTACAGCCCTAGTAGCAGTTCCAGCTATCATATATCTCTTGATTATGGGTATGGACATGCACGCTGTCGGTATGACAGTCTGGTCTGTAGCTATAGTAGGCATGGTGGACAATCTATTGAATCCACTCATAGTAGGCAAGCAGACAAATCTACATCCCATACTAGTACTATTCTCTATTCTAGGTGGTATCACACTATTCGGCCCTATGGGGATACTCATCGGTCCACTAGCAGTCAGCCTGCTCCGAGCACTGTTCCTAATATACAGAGAAGAAATCAAACAATAAAAAATTCCCCACAGGTCCGACCTGTGGGGAATTTTTTTATTCAGATTTTGTTTCAGCTTTTACATGTATTACCTTTGGCTTCTTTGGTACGATCAGCATCATCACAAAGTATGCTAGGACTCCAGGAGCGATACCAGTGAATGCAGACAATGCCAGATATCCTACACGGAACAATACTGGATCTATATCAAAGTACTCCCCGAGTCCTCCCATGATTCCTGCTATTATTTTATTGTCTTCACTTCTGTACAATTTCTTTTCGTATGTTTTCATATGTTTATTATATATTATTTTTAATCTACTTTTTCAAGCTTCTTGTATAATGTCCCAGTAAACAACAGAATCAATATACCGATAGATAACAATACAAGTGGATGCTCTTTAAAGAAATGAACATCTTCCAAGAAGAATCTCATCCCCTCGATTATAGCAGTCACACCAAATGTCAGTAGGAACATAAACAGTAGTGGGTACCTGTCGAACACGGGCTGTGTATACTTACCAGCTTTATGATTTATATGCTTTATAATAGTCTCTGCTTTTTGAATTGGGTCTTGTGTATTCATATTTGTTAATTATACTTAAAATAGAAAAAATAAAAAATCGACGCAAACCCGAGGGTTTACGTCAATTTAATTTTTTAGTGATTAGTTAGAAGGATTATTAATCCTATAATCCACCATTGATTTGAAGTTTTCTCTGTTTTCCTTCCAATTGTTATACTTGGTTTTTATCATTTTAGATATGTTATCATCAGCAATATACGCATATAAAAAAAATACAACACAGAAAAGTATAAACAAAAGAAAGATCAAGTGAACCCAAACAAGGGCCAGACAGATGACAACGGCCGAAACACCGAGGATCCTAAAAAGATTAAACTTTCCCTTTTTACAGAGATGTTCAATATGACTCAGCTCTTTTATCTCTGCGTCCGAAAGCGGTGTGGTCCTTTCTGTTTTATCAAACAAAGAGAACTCCATTCTCACATAATGCAAAATATGCCTTGCCTTATGTCTAAGTAGCCTTAAAAAAGTAACTTTTCTTTTCATGACAATTATATTTATAGGTTTTTATAAATGCTACAATTTATTTATAAATATATCAAGCCCCCAATGATATATTGAAAAATAAGTCATTTTAGTGTAGAATCCGTATGTTATCTATTAGGGGATCGTCTAACGGTAGGACAGAAGCCTTTGAAGCTTTTAATCTAGGTTCGATTCCTAGTCCCCTAGCAAACGAGAAAACCCGCCCTCCAAGGCGTGGTTTTCTTTTGCTAGGGGAAGCAAATGAACTGCTTCATTTGCGTCTAGGAATCGAAGACCTTGAGCTTGTATTTTGAAATGTTAATTTCAAAATACGCGAAAGGTGTACTGAACCTGTAAGGTTCGATAAGCGTACTCGCGGTCCTGGTTCCCTATTTCTCAATATTCAAAATTTTTATCAATGCTAGTTCTAATGGTAGCTCCTTGATACTACTGTGCCCGGACATCTGAAATGCTTCGAGTAGTATGGAAAGTGCGCGAGATGAGATATGCTCGGGCTTTTCGAGAACTAGCTCCCCTAGGAATGTTTTATCCTTTTCAGATAGTGGTATGATACTCGCCATCTTTGGCGCATAGCGTAGTAGCAGTGCAGCACGCATCTTCACTAATACCATCTTCATATATAGATGCATATCACTATTCTGCGCAGATACAGAATTGATAGCCATGTATCCACGCTCGATATCTTTATGGGCAATAGCTCGGAGAAAGTCATCCACGAGTGTGATATCTGGTGAACCAGTCACTTCGAGGATTTGTTCCAAACTTATTTTTTTACTTTGTGAGAATGATATGACTTTTTGTAGAGTAGATTGTGCGTCACGAAAAGCTCCATCTGATATGAGTGCGATGACTTCTGCCCCACCTGCCTCGAGTGTATACCCTTCTTTCTTTGCAGTACTGCTGACCACATCAGCGAGAATTTTCTCTGTAGGCTTTTTAAAAGTAAAAGTCTGACATCGGGATACGATAGTCTCTGGTACTTTTGATAGCTCTGTAGTAGCCAGGATGAATACCACATATTCAGGTGGCTCCTCTATAGTCTTTAGCAGTGCATTCCATGCCTCTTTTGTCAGCATGTGCACCTCGTCGAGGATGTAGACTTTGTATTTAGAATCAAATGGCATAGTGCGCACACTCTCGCGTATATCACGAGCATCCTCTATCTTGCGGTTCGATGCTGCATCCATCTCGTAGATATCATTTACACTTGTACCGAGCTCTCGGGCGATGATACGTGCGATAGTAGTCTTACCAGTACCACGTGGTCCAGATAGTAAGTACGCATGTGCCACCTTGCCTGCTGCAAAGGCACCTCTTATAGCATTCACTATATGGTCCTGACCTATCACCTCGTCAAAATTCTCGGGGCGGTACTTTGTATATAGAGCGATATTTGATTCTTCTTTTTTAGACATATGACTATTATAGCAAAATAACTTTCTTAAAGAAATTAAAAAAGTTACCCTTAAAACAAGGATAACTTTCGACCAAAACTCTTTTAATCAAACAAGAATTATTCCTCCAATAAAATCAGGATTCTGCTTTGCATCTTCACTGGATAAATCATTGATTCCTTCAACGATTCCTTTATTTGCATTAAGATCAGAGTCCTTAGAGGAGTTTAGTCTTTTCCCTCCCTTTAAAGCATTATGAAGAGGGTTTGTAAATTTTGGCTTTTCTTCTTTTTTAATTTTTCCCATACAAACTGTATTAAAAACAACAACTCGTTGCTTATAATAAGCATATATTAAATTACTTCAAATTACCAATATTTTGAATATAATGAAGTCGGACTTCATTATATTATTCGAGTATAACCTCTTTAATCCCTAACTCATTAAAATTCTTCAACCAATCAATCATTTCCTTTTTAAATTTAGATTTATCCCCCACTCTCTCTAAAATAAAATCTTTTTGTATTAATGAGGGAAAATTTTTCTGCCCGGTATAATCCATGTAACTACTCCATCGGTACTCACCAAGGAATTCTATTGCCTTTTTAGAATTCTTAATCTTCCCTTTTCTCCATTCAGGAAATTGAAAATCAAGAGGATTAA
>JAGOUR010000002.1:0-88100 GCA_018061145.1 Minisyncoccota bacterium
CCATTAGAGCTTTTAAAACTAAGCCTCCATTTGAATGAGCTACTAGTGTGATCCGCCTACTCTTTGATGTACTAATCAGATTCTCTACCTGTTTTACTATATATGAATCTTCTGCACCAAATAATTAATTCTCATAAAAAATATTGCCATTTATATCCACGCTACCATGCTCTACTACATACACAGGGTCATACCTCCAGTCATACGGAGTCGCCATCCAATCCGCCATAGTATTTGAACTAACTAGAGCGTCCATATCATTCATAAAAGATTCATAGATGATATCGCTTGTAAAAAATAGAGCACTCTTTTTATCTACAATATCTCTAGTATAGATATTTTCATCTAGACTAATGCCAAAATTATCCATCATCATATCTGTGATATCACTATTGGTATTCGGCTCCCAGAGTTTATCTTCCACATTACCAATGATTGGCAATGTTTTTTGCCTATACAATCTACTCCCCTGAAAACCGGGAATAAATAGCACGTTGGACATCTCGCTACTGAGTGGGTCATAAGGTAGCCAAGGATAGTAGGATACTCCGTCAGTAGCCCTGTCACCCAATCCATAAATATTCAGAGTGTCATGATATGGACCCGTTTTACTTCCCCACCAATTTGAATCCACAATTAGGTCCCCCATATAAATAGCTTCATTTGATACACCGACAGTATTCCCATGAATACTATTGTCATGAGCTGAAAACGCTTCTCCATATGATACTATCCCTATGCCATTATTTTTTATCTCATTATTTGTAATCTCTATATTTTGTAAAGAAAAATTATATACACCAATACCAAAATTTTGAGAATTCTTGATAGTAGAATCTGATATAGACAAAGATGAATCATATAAAGATATCCCATTATCCCTATTATCGATAACTGAATCTGTTACATTTAAAGTAGAATCAAAAACATAAACACCACCGGAATCACTAGATATCCCAGATGATTCTATATTTAAAACTGATGAATTATAAACACTAACTACATTTCCACAAAAAGAAATACAAGATATCGTAGTATTTAATATATTCACAGTATTTTCTTCATAAAGGACCAAGATGGGAGTATTGTCTGGGCCAGAGATGGTACTATCGGAGATAGAGGCACCACTACGATCAAAAAATGAAATACTAGGTACACTTACCCTAGACAAATCACTACCCGTTGAATTAAAAAAATAGATATCCTGATCTGAATTAAAACCATCTACACTCAGATAAGCATCAAAAACGATCAGCCCCTGCTCTGAGTACCGCGAAACTACATTATTTAAAATGCCAGAAACAGACCCAGAATCAAATAATATAAATCTCCAATCGCCAATACTAGGAGAGGTGGCATCCTCATCAAAATTCGTATCTCCTCCGACACTATCATCCAAAATAGAAGTAAAATAAATCTCATCATTCTCAGCACCACGCATATCTACATGACCCTGGACAATGAGACTAGCTCCCAGCTCAAATTTTACAATAGTACCACTCTCGATAATTAAATTTACTCCATTATCTACATATACATTGCCTTGCAGGATATAAGGTCCGTCTCCGGAGCTCCACACAGTATCTTCATTTATATCTCCCACGACGAGAGTATCAGCTCGAGCGACACCAGGTAAAATCGCTATATTTAAAATAGTCAGAGATGTAAACACTATTGCGAAGTGCAATATGTTTTTCATTATGAATAAATTATAAAATAAAAATTTTACTCATGCAAATAAAAACAGTCCTAAGCAAGGCTTAGGACTGTTTTTATTTTAGATTTTTAACCTGCTACGAATGTCAGAGCTGTACCCTTTGCACTAGCACGGCCTGTACGGCCGATACGGTGAACATAGGTATCATAAGTCTGAGGAATTTCGAAGTTGATCACGTGAGATACATTTGGGATATCTAGTCCTCGAGCTGCGACATCTGTCGCTACGAGAATACTAAGAGTTCCATCTTTAAATTGTGTCAGTGTTCTCTGTCTCTCGTTGTGACGTTTGTCGCCATGGATTGACCCTGCACGGAAACCGCGCTTTATCAATTCCACTGAAATCTTTTCTACTGTATGCTTCATCTCTGCAAAGATTATAACTTTGTCGAATTCTGCTGTAGAAAGGAGATCTTCTAGGACATCCATCTTTTCTGTACCACGTGATATGCGGACGATATCTTGCTCTACATTCTTTGATGTATCGCGAGTCTTTACCATCACACGCACTGGATCCTTTGTGAATCTCTCTACTAGCTTCTCCACCTCTTTTGGAAGAGTCGCTGAGAAGAGGAAGGCTTGCTTCTGCTCGGGCATAGCACGCAAAATCTTTGTCATATCATCTACGAATCCCATGTCTAGCATACGATCAGCCTCATCGAGAACTATATTGTTCACAGTCGAGAGGTTTATTTCTTTTCGATCTACTAGGTCCATGATACGTCCAGGTGTACCGATGATAAAGTCGCAACGACGGCGCAATGTCTTGATTTGCGGATATATCGGTGCGCCTCCTACGCATACTACTGAAAAGATACTCATACCCTTTACGAATTCAAACAACTCTTTTTCAATCTGAATTGCGAGCTCGCGTGTAGGAGCAAGGATTATCACCTTTTCGTTTTTGTTATTCAATATCTTATTGATAAGTGGGATTAGGAATGCTGCAGTTTTACCTGTACCAGTATTCGCAATACCTACGATATCGCGACCCTCTAGAGCATGAGGGATAGCCTTGTCTTGAATAGGACTAGGATATATGTAATTTTTGTTTGCAATAGCTCTCTTTAAAGATTCTTCTACTTTAAAATCAGAGAATGTATGAGTCGGTAGGTAAATCTCCTCTTTTTCTGTGATTGTAGCTTTGTTGATAAATCGTGAGAAATCTATCCTCTCGAAATTACCCTTGCCACGGCCACCGGCACGAGATGAACCACCACGTGATCCACCGCCACCACCTGAGCCACCACGGCCCTTTCTGTTGCCAGAAAAATTGCCACGGCCACCACGTGATCCACCACCACCTGAATAAGGTGCTGATGAGCGAGCAGGACCTCCATGTGAAGGGCGCCCAGCACGTGCAGGGCCTCCATGTGAAGATCCACCACGACTACCACTTGATCGGAGCGATGGGCGACTATCGCCACCTACGCTATCAGAGGAAGAACTCCGAGTTCTTCCAGAATTTGGTTTATAAGCCATATATATAATTTTCAGTGCTTCAATACTAATGTTTGCAAAACTATGTTGCAAATTGGGATTGAAACACTAACGCACAAAGGAGTATTTCAACTACACATAGAATAGCATTTTTTAATTATTTTGTCAAATATACCAATAAACGAGATATGTTATAATATAAAAATGAAACAACAAAGATTAGAGCAATTAGCAGACGGTATATTTGCTATCGTCATGACTTTATTAGTCCTAGAGATTAAATTACCAGCTGATTTAAATGTATTGTCCACAGATCCAGAGATCGCTCGATCACTGCTGACACTGACAAATCCCCTACTATCATATCTACTGGCATTCACAGTGCTATTCTCCTACTGGCGCAGTCACCACTTTATCACTTCTGTATTTGCCCACAATGTAGACACTAGATTTATAAATATAAATGCAGTATTCCTATTTATCGTGGCTCTACTACCATTCACATCTCACCTACTGGGTCTATACAGCCACTCTATCCTAGTCATCGATATATTTGCTATACACATCATCCTCCTTGCTCTAGCTACACTATGGATGAGAACCTATGCAAAGAATTCCCACAATATAGAGAACAGTCATGTAACAAAGAAAGAACATCGTCATGCACAAGCCCGAATCATGTTCCCTATAGTATCAGCACTCATTGCTATGGCAGTAGCACCACTGAATACTACAGCGGCACTAGCAATATTTACAATTGGAGTATTCTTTAATATTTCAAGTAAATCAACAAAAATCTTGTATCACACATTTGGATTCTTTATTCCAAAGTGGAAAGAATAATTAAAAGTTAAGGCGTCACGTAAAAATAAATACGCGACAAAATTTAAATAAAAAATATGGAAGACGAAGAAGAAGTAAAGAGTGATCCGACTTGTATGAGATGTGGACGAAGAGTCCTAGGAGATGAATGCCAAGCTTGCGGTACACCTATGATCCTAGACAAGAAAGACAAAGAAGAGGAAGACGACAATTATAATTGGCGCGAACACAAAAGATAACAATATAAAATCTCCCCTAGGCTCTTGCCTAGGGGAGATTTTGTATTAACTATTTTATTCTAGTGTGATACCTTTTATCACTACTGCTTCTACTGGTCTGTCGCCTGCTCCTGTCTTTGTATTCTCGATAGCAGCCACTACGTCCATACCTTTTACAACCTTTCCAAATACTGTGTGCTTTGTATCTAGGAAATTGTTTGCAGCTGTATTGATAAAGAATTGACTACCATTTGTATTTGGTCCTGCATTTGCCATAGATATTGTACCTACATCATTCTTGTTTGTAGATGTGATCTCATCAGCAAATTTGTATCCTGGACCTCCTGTGCCCCACATCGCTGCCTGTGAGTCATCCTTTGTCAGTGGATCGCCACCTTGGACCATGAATCCCTTTATCACACGGTGGAATTTCACTCCATCATAAAAACCTTCTTTTGCTAATTTTGTAAAATTCTCTACTGTCTTTGGTGTAGCTGTACTAAATTCGATCTCGATAGTACCCTTGTTTGTCTCCATTACTGCTTTCATAAATTTTTTATCTTTATTATCTACTAATTTTATATCAGCCTCTTCTGGGGCCTGCTTTTCCTCTGTCACTTGTGTATTTGAAAATTTTGAACCAGAATTCAAATCATTATTCAAAGCACTCTTTTTAAACATAGAAAAACCAACACCCAAAACTACTAATACAATAACTATGCCTATAATTATCTTATTACTCATCCCGTTAGAAGTAGATAATCTTTAGATTATCGTACATAATTTAACTAATAATATCGAATATGTATACTTTTTTAAAATAAACCCCGTAGTCAAAAATAACATGTATGACTTCTAACGGGACTCATGAGTGATATTATATCATTTTTAATAAAATTCAAAACAAACAAAAAAGTCCCCAGATGGGGACTTTTTTAGAAAAATAAATTACTTCTTTTTCTTTGCAACAACCTTTTTTGCAGGGGCCTTGAGAGCTGCTTTTGCTGGTGCGGCTTTCTTTGCAGGAGCCTTTACAGCTGTAGCTTTTTTAACTTCTACTTTCTTTGCTTCTACTTTTGGAGTAGCTACTACAGGAGCAACTTTTACAAAACTAGATTCTACTTTTGGGGCAGTCAATTTTTCGATTGAACTTACTAGACGGTCAAGCTTTGCACTGATCTCTGATAGTTGCTTTGCTGTATTGTCGTTTGCAGGAGCAGCTGGCTTTGAGAATTCAGCACGTGGAGCACGGTCACCAAATGATGGACGAGCGTCACGATTACCAAATTCTTTGCGAGGAGCACGATCTCCACCCTCTCTCTTGCCACCGAAACAATCATTACAATATATCGGTTTGTCTCCTGAAGGACGGAATGGAACTTCACAACTCTTCTGACAATCATCACATACTGCCTTGTGCATAGATACTGGACCACGGTCGCCACCGCGACCACCACCGAATCCACCACCACGATTACCTCCGAAACTTTTCTTCTGGAAACCACCACGGTCTCCACCACGGAAACCACCTCTATCACCACCTCTGTTAAAATCTCCCATAAATTTTTTTTATTATTACAGTTAAATACCTATTTCGAATAGGCTTTGCGAATATATTGACAATATAGCATTTTTAAGTTAAAAAAGCAAGTGCTGATTTTAATACTTGCGAATAACGGCTTTTACTACGCCGTTGATATGGAGATACTGCTCGGGATAGATAGGCTTGAAATCCCGATTTGCGGGCTCGAGCCAGACCTTGTCCCCTTTCTTTTTAAAATATTTCATTGTGAATTCACCGTCTACATCTGCGACTACGATGTCTCCATCGCGAGCTTTGTCTGTGCGCTCGACTAGTACCATATCACCATCTGCAATATGCGCATCGATCATACTCTCGCCATCTACTTCGAGCATAAAAGTGTTGCCTTTTTTGTTCACTAGATAATTGTCTAGATTCACCGTGTCGTAGGACTGCTCTGCTACATCTGCAGGTAGTCCAGCTTTTACAGAACCGAGGAGTGGAATATCAGAAAAAGATGATTCCGGTACCAAGCGACCCAGATGGTCTTTTGCTACGAGACCAGCCTCGATGAATTTATCTACGAGTCTGGCTACTGCATTCTTGGACTTGAATCCAAAGAGAGACATCATCTCTGTGTATGTCGGCATGCGATTTTCTCTTTGGTAGAAAGATAGTAATTTGTTTTTGTATTCGTTGTACATATATCTATTATACTAGAATTTTAGAATCATCGGAAAGAATCTATTGAAGTATGCACGGCGGGAATGCTGGAGAATCTTGCGACGGAGGATCTTGTGATCGCGAGCCTCCTTTTTGTATTCTTCGCCAGCGAGGATCTTCATATCGATGCGCTTGTTTATATTGTTCAACTCTCTCTCTATTAATTTGATGTATTGTTCTTTACTCATTTGATTCTTGGCCGACCATTTGGTTTAGGCTATTACTATTAATTACTTGTATTTATATTATATGTGAACGAGCGTTCACAGTCAAATAAAAAACTGTGGATAACTAAAATTTCCTAAATGGTCTCATAAACGAAAGACCTTTTAGGAAATTTTTTAAGAACCTCTCGGTTCTCAACGCTTCGCTGCTCTCCTCTACGGTGAAAACTAGAGTTTTCCCCGACCCCCTTTCCAATTCAAAAAATACTAACTAGGTAAAACCTATAGTTAGTATTTTTTGAACTTCCAATTTTTTATTTTAGTATTTCTTCTAGTAGAGCATCTAGACCTGTTCTCTTTTTTGATGAGAATGGTATAACTTTGTGATCCCCTGCTATTTTCCTGATGGCATTTAGATTGTGATGTAGCTCGGATTGGCTGGCGCGGTCTGTCTTGTTTGCTACTATTATAAAATCTTTATCATGACTCTCGAGATGCTCGAGCATGAGCAGATCCTTTTCTGTCATACCGACATTCACATCGACGATCATCACTACCTTCTTCTGACCATTCACTGAGCTAAATAGATACGAGTCGATGAGCTCACTGATCTTTTCTCTACCAGCGCCATCTGCACGGGCAAAGCCATACCCAGGTAGGTCGACAAAATAGAACTCTTTGTTTACTAGGAAAATATTGATCTCCTGAGTACGTCCAGGGAATGAACTAGTACGAGATACACCACTAGCTGTGAGAGTATTGATCAAGCTTGATTTACCGACATTGGAGCGCCCGATAAAAGCTATCTGCGGTATGCCGTCAGATAGTATCGCGTGATCGTCCACTATTCCAGTTACAAATTTTACTGATGTAATCTTCATATTTCCTATACTAGCACACAAAACAAAAATACACTCGAAAGAGTGTATTTTTGTTTTGTGTATTATGCGCGTTGCACGTTTACAGCAGCTGGGCCTTTTTCACCGTTTACTACTTCAAAAGTAACTTCGTCACCTTCGCGTAGATCTTCGTATGTGACACCAGATAATTCTTTAGAGTGGAAGAATAGGTCCTTTGTCTCGCCTTCACGAGAGATGAATCCGAATCCTTTTTCTGTAAGAGTTTTGATTATTCCTTTCATATGATTTTTTATGTTATTTTTCTTAGAGCTTCGACTGCGCCTTATGTATCTATATACACGGATACTATACCACACAATGTATTTAAAAGAAAGCAAATTAAAACACCGAGGATTTACCCTCGGTGTTTTAATGCATTATGCAGCAGCTGCTTCTGTAGTTTCAGCAGGAGTTTCTTCAGCAGGAGTTTCTTCAACTTCTGTAGATTCAACTGGAGCTACTACTTCTTCTTCTGTAGTTACTTTTGTTTCGTCCATATGTTTTAATTTATTTAGAGCTGCTAAAACCGACGAAGTCAGTATACACTAATAGATAGAGATGTCCTAATAAACTCTGAGTGATTTTACGCAGTCTTTATAATCCGGAATCTGCAAGGCAACTAGATCCCAAAATTTTTTACCGTGATTCATCTGAGCTAGATGACACAATTCGTGCACGATGATATAATCCTGAAGTTTTGGTGGGAGCAATACTATCTTGTAATTAAAATTTAAATTCTTTCTACGTGAACAGCTACCCCAGCGGGTAGACTGATTGCGAATCGTGACACGCTCTATCTCGAACTTGTAAAATTTATTGAAATGTGCGATTTTCGCATCGACTAGATTGTAGGCCTCGTCGCGATATACTTCTAAATCTTTTGACGAGTAATGCGCGAGTAATTTTGTTGGCCTACTACCCAGCTTGTTTATCTGCTCCTCGATCCAATCCTTTTTACTATCCACTACACCCTCGATATATCGTACAGATACACGTGTAGGCTTTGTCACTACGATATTCCCGCCCTGCTGTACACGGAGGCTGATCTTTCTGGATTTAGAGTTGGATTTGATTGTATATGGCATATCTACGCCATCGATCGACACGGTCTTTTGCATAGAGAGTAGTATATCATGCAAATCCCCAGCCCAAGGCCTGGCCTTGGGCTGGGGACATTATACTATATTTAAATATCAACATATTCTACATACTTGACTTTTATACATAAATATGCTATACTACTGTCGAACCACTAAATCGGTTAATTATGAACAGGTACATTGAGACTTCAAAAGGGTTTTTAATTTCCCCTTCCCAAAATCTTGAAGATTATGCATTTATTAGAACAAAAAATGCAGAAGAAATTGAAATGGATACAATCTTTTCTCTGGTTACATTTATTTATGAACCAAAAGAAAAAATTGAAAGAACATTTCAAAATCCAAAAGCTAAATCAATTCATGAAAATGAAAATTTAGAAAAAATTATCCAGAAAATTTCAAACTCAATAGGTAGAAAAGATGAGTTTGAACAAGATTGTGCTGATATGGAATGGCAAATGTCCATGGCTATACACCACAGAAAATTTTAAAACAAATCGTTCACGCAAGTGAGCAAAAACACCTCGTCAATATATATGATATTGTATGGGGTATTTTTTTACCCGATTAGTGCTAATTTACCCGCTTTTGAAAGCTTCTTTATCCTAGCCTCTTCCACAGATGCAGATGAGCGGTCTTTGTATCGTTTTGAATATACGAGAGTGACTGGCCGACGTGCGCTAGTATACTTGGCACCCACAGGACCCGTATTGTGCTCGGCTACTCGTCGAGATAAATCCGTCGTGATACCAGTGTAGAGTGTGCCGTCGGCACACTCTACTATGTATACAAAATATTTTTTGCTTTTAATCATTACTTCATAAAGTTGTCGATACTACCACCATCGACAATCTTGAACCAACCATTCTGCTGCATCATAGTTTTCGCCATCATAGAGCGATTGCCAGACTCGCAATACAGCGTAATCTCGGCATCCTTTGGTACATCGGGGAACTTGCCATACATCATATCCATGATGTCGCAGTTTATCGCCCCGTCCACATGACCACCATCATATTCCCCTTTTGTTCTAACATCGATATATATCATATGGGTATTATATCATTTTATTTCAAATTTAATCATGAATTCATCCCCGTCGAGTAGCCCCTCGCTCTGGCGGACAGACTTCTTAATAGCGATCAGATAGCTCTGGGACATATTGTGAGGCAGTAGTGATGTCTCGAATTTTGTCTTGCCTACCTGTGCACTTATGCGTAGCATGCCCTTGCCGTATTTCGCGCGGATCTTTTCATATAGCTTTTTATCCAGAGTCACAAAATGCCAAGCCCCATCCCCAGGCCATCGCCACAATTTTACTTTTTCCGAGAATTTCTTCATAACAAGATTATTATACAATACATAATGCGGGAATTATAAAATCGTGTATACTATGGCTATATGGATACAGAAAATGAAGACGAGGTAATAGTTCGCGATGCGAACGGTACGATACTAGCCCATGGCGACAGTATCACCCTGATAAAAGATTTAAAAATAAAAGGTAGTTCCACTGTGATCAAGAAAGGCACCAAGGCCAAGAATATCCGCCTGACTGATGACGAGGAGCTAGTAGAATGCAATATAGATGGCATGAAGGGCATCGTACTGCGCACAGAATTCATAAAGAAAGCATAATTAAAATAGCCCGAGGCGTACGCCTCGGGCTATTTTAATTTCTATGTGGGCATCCGGCCCAACAGCAGGGTCTGCGCTTGCCAGCGGATAGATCACCACAAACCCGATTGATTCTCTTTTGACGAGTCTCGTCCTTCTTTGCTGATTCTACAAAGCAGATCCATTCATTGCGAGAGAGTGGCGTGAGATCATCCCATAGATCAAGAACCCCGGCAGTATTGGATATTTTCTCTTTTAAATCTTTTGGAATTTTGTGTAATTTTTCCTTTTCAATCATATGATTATTATATACCAAAAAATCCCCCAGTCCCAGGCCCGGCCTGGGATTGGGGGATTTAAATTTATTTATTCTTCCAGCGTGGGGCAAAGCGGATCATCCATGTATAGAACTTTGATTCTATATATCCCATACCGTGACTGCGCATTGCTTCGTAGCAAGCTTTTTGGAAACCTTTTAGGTCATCCCCCTCGTAGGAAAATTTGCCATTGTTAAAGCAATAGCTACAATGCCTTTCATTTTCTCTCTTGTCACCCAAAGGATCCTTTGAAAAAGGCATCAGGCAACTCTCGCACGCATTACACTTTTTTGATTTATTTTCTTCCATATATTTTTACACTAATATTAATATAAATAAATTATAACATTTTCATTTACCCCTCTAATCATTCGTCTGAGACATCAATTCCTCATATACCTTATATATAGACATAGATGTGTCTATGGGTATAGCACCCAGATCCATCATCCTATTCTCAAATTTCTCATACCCACGTAGTATCATATTTCGAGCTTCTTCGTCCTTGCCAAAACTATTGTCATTCCTACTATTGATCCTCTGAATAAGTACACTCGGATCACATCTGAGCAAAAATACTTTATCAAATTTATTCATAAAGTCTTTTTGATTGTCTGCCAAACCTACGACAAATACAGAACCCTCCCTCTCCTCTATCATTCTAAATAGTCTTTCAATATCTAGAGCAGAAGCATTATTCTTGAAAAAATCTTTATCTACACCAGGTTGTCTTTGAACAACCTCGCCAGTTTCTTTATTGACCCATCGAGATAAATCATGATCATCAATATCAATAGCTGAAATATTATTTTGAGTCAGCATTCTAGCTATTGTAGATTTTCCACTACCCGCCATTCCTGTAATATAATATTTTTTCATATGTTTTTATTATATCAAATAGCACCCTCCTTTTTAAGTAAAGCAGATACTGAGTATATTCGCCTATTCGAGCGAATTAGAGAACAATAAAGATTATTGGGATTGTTCAGAGAGGAGGATTTTCAGTTTTGCTGAGGGGCCGCCGCGATTATAGTGGCCGACGTTTTTGACTGTCAGGTTTTTACCCTTGCCCGCAGGCACGACACGGTGACACGGCACATCCGGCAGGAAATTATTTTTCATAATCGTCCCCACCGCCCGCGCCCCGCGCGGGCTACCAGCACACCTTGCCACCTCGCCGTACGTCATAGTTTTTCCAGCAGGAATCTTCCGTACAACATTTAAAACCTTTTGAGTAAATGATTTTTTCATTATATTATTCCTTAAAATATAATAATAAAAAATTATTTAATTTTTATTCCACAAGTTTCTAAAAATCTCTCTTTATCAAAAGTCGAACTTGTTTGAGTAAAAGCTTCTGATAGATTTATGGCGAGATCTTTAATATATTCGTTTTCACCACTTTTTTTAAAAATTATTTTTATTTCTTTACCTATAAGTTCATAATGTTTCTTTTTCATATGTTATATTTCTATATTAGTTCTCCATTAAATGCTTCTCGTAAATAGGCTTTTTCTAGTTTTTTCAAATCCTCAAGTTGGGATTTTTGAAGTTCAACTGCTTGACGAACTTTTTCCGAAAGAGCATCAAGTTTGGCAACTATTTTCTTTTGTTCAACAAGAAATGGAAGTGGAAGTTGAATTTTTTTAAGCTCCTTTACTGCGGCAATATTTTTAATTGCCATACCCTTAACATGATCTGTATTCCCAAATAGATAATCTTTGAGTGCGTATTTTAAATATTCACCTAATATTTTTTTATTTGGAGAAATTTTTAGAAGGGCTTGATTTATTATACCTTTTCTAAATTTATTTGGAATAATTATTAATTTACCAATAGTCCCTGAGCAGCTCATTAATATATCACCCGAAGAAACAGAAAATCTTCTCATCTCAACAAATTTTTCTGGTGCAATAAAGTATCTAAAATTTTCAAGATCATTATCAATAACATTTCCTTGTTCCCAAACAGCATCTCCTTTGGGTACAAAAATTTCTTTCTTTAGAGATCCACCAAATGGTCCTCTAACAAGAGTTGCCACTTCTTCAAGATTAACAATACTGGATCTTTTTCTTTCTTCTCTAAAAATTTCACGGAGGGTCTGAGAGAGAATTTTTTCAGTGCTAGCAATAGCCTCTTCACGCAATCTCCTCGCTTCCTTAATCTTCTCCATCTTCCTATCCAACTTCGCGACAATTTCCTTTTGAGTTTTTAAAGGTGGGAGAGGGATTTCAATTCCTCTAAAAGCATCAATGTGCAAATTCCTTTGTGCTTGTCCTCTACCTAAAGAATAAATTAAGTCCTCTGAAGCAAATAAAAATTTATCAAGAAAATCCTGAGATAAAATATTGCCATCTTTAGTTGAAATAGACAAACCGGAATCATTTAGAAAAAATTTACCTAAAACCTTACGCACGCAATTTCTAGACATAGCAAACCTAGAAACAATAGTACAATCTTCTCTATTGTATTCATTTAAAGTAAAAGTTTTTCCTCCACCTCCATATACATAAAAATCCCCAGGAATAATTCTAGACCTTACTACTCTTGTCCCATAATCTATATTACAAACTTCATTTAGTTTTTTTATTTGCCAATTAATTTTCATAATTATTTACTCGGTGAAGGATAAATTAAGCCGTCAATAATTATTAATTCTGGTGATTTAATTCCATTTTTAAAATTTTCTTCATATTTATTTTTTAAAACTTCAATATCTGTAATTGGTTTCTTTTTTGTAGCCAATTGTTTTTTAACAATTATTACAACATAAAATGAGTAACATGCTTTTTCTCCTTTCTCATATTTTTTCAGTTGCTCTTCATATCCATGCATAATATCATTAGTATTTTTCTTAAGCTCCACAAGAACTTTCTCTTTTCGACTTTTTGCAAACCAAAAATCAACTGGACCTGTACTTAATTTTGATTCTCGTGCATGGGGTATGTTTGTATAAGAACAATGCACGTCAGCTATACCATTAAAAATCATCTGAGCAACATCTTCTCTATGAGGTCTTTCTTTAATAGGAACATGGGTTTTTGTTCTATGGTATAGAAGATTTGAATTTCCCATATCTTCTATGTGCCTTCTAAAACTATTAACAATATCACGGACAAGATTTGACATATCTTCGCAAGAAGATATTACTTTTTTTGTGCTATTATATTTTTTTGCATATTCCTCAATAGCGCATTTTGATTGATAAAAACCTTTTTCATCCAAATCTGTACTGTATGATTCAACTTCTTTTTTTCTATAAATTTCAAGAAGTTTTTTAAAAGATTTTTTAAATTCTTCTATTTCATTTTTACTCAACGAACGTATATTTTTAAGTTGCTCTTGAACTACAGGAAGTATTATTCCACTAAATTCTTTTCTTAATTTATCATTATATTGGGCAGCTTCTTGAACACCATCCCAATCAGATGCTAAAGGTAGAGCAGATACATAATCAAGGGGTACAAATATAATTTGATGGTTTTTAAATGGATGAGTAGGTAAATAATATTCATTATTGTTTATTAAATATTTTTTTGTTTTTATATTTAATTTTTTACTTACATTTTGCGTAAAAATACAAAGATCATCATACAAAATATATGAAGATAAATCACTAATACTATCTGGGCCATATCCATCAACGAACAGAGCCATTATTTCCACAAGCTCAGGATCATCTATCCCAACTCTTATCAACTCAGCAATAGAGAAAACTATTTTCTTTGCAATTGATCTTGGTATTGCTGGACCAGTATCAGTTTTACTGCCGTAACCAATAGAAAGACCTTTGGGCTCTTTCCCGGCTATCATACTTATTGCTTTTTCCTGAAGCTGAGGAGAGTCTTCTGAATTTTTAATAATTCTAATTAAATCAGAAAAGTACTTTTTTATTTTTTCATTAGACTTGTCAAAAACTCCTTTTTTATTTTTCAAAAATACCAATCTTGGATCTATAAAATATGGGGTGTCCACACCCAAAGTAATATCTAAAACTCCTTCTTCTTTTAAGATTAAATGATCTATGTCCAAATAAGTACTCAGGGCGATAGTTTGTCTTGTGATCATATATTCTTCAAAATATCACTAAAAGTATTTGTAATTTGACCTTCGAGGGACTGAATTCTTTTAATCAAATCCTTTGAACTCAATTCCTCCTCCACTTCCCCGCCCTTTGGATTCTTGAAATCAAGATTAAAATTGCGAGATTTTATATCGGCAATAGATACTTTCCATGCATTTTCACCTGACTTTTTATTCTTGAACCACTTTGTTACTGGCTCAAATTCTGCATCTGTGATGCCACGATTCTTTGTATATTGCTTCATTCCTGCTGGTAAAGGCATCTGATAGTACCAGACGTCCTTTGTAGGCTGACCCTTTGTGAAGAATACTAGATTAGTATTTACTCCAGCATATGGCTGGAATACTCCGGCTGGTAATCGGATGATAGTATGCAAATTACAATCTTCGAGAAGTTTTTCTTTAATGCGAGATTTTACCCCTTCACCAAAGAGTGAGCCGTCTGGGAGGACAATACCGACTCGGCCACCAGGCTTCAATAATGCCATAAATAATACAAGAAAAAGATCAGCTGTTTCCTTTGTGCGAAAATCTGCTGGGAAGTTTGCCTCAGTGCCGTCTTTTACACTGCCACCGAATGGAGGATTCGCAATGATAACATCTACACGGTCTTTTGGACCATATTCACGAAGTGGGTGCGAGAGCATATCACCACGCTTTATCTGCTGTGGAATTTCTACTCCATGAAGAATCATATTTGTAATAGCGAGCAAGTGCGGAAGAGGCTTCAACTCTACACCATGAATTTGGTTTTGAAGCTTAGATTCGTCTTTTTTAGTTTTGATTTCTCCACTATTGCGAATATATTCCAGTGCGCTAATGAGGAATCCGCCAGTACCACATGCGGGATCAAGAATATCTTCACCTAATTTTGGATCAAGGGTATTTACAATAAAATTCGTCAGAGGACGAGGTGTATAGTACTCACCAGCATTGCCAGCATTCTGAAGTTGCTTGAGCAAATGTTCGTATATTTCATTGAAATGATGGCGATCATCCTTACTATTGAAATCTATCTCATTTATTTTATTCACCACTTGACGAATCAGTGTGCCAGACTTCATGTAGTTGTAGGTATCCTCAAAAACCTCTTTGACTATCATACCTCGAGGATCGTCACTGCTATTGAATTTCAGATCTTTTAGTTGCTTGAAAAGTTTATTGTTTATGAAATCTAGCATCTCATCGCCAGTGATGCCTTCGGCATTGCTCGCCCAGTTGCGCCAGCGAAGATCCTCTGGAATAGGAGAAATGTATTTTGTGTCGACAAGCTCGTATTCCTTTTCTTTGTCGTCGAAAATCTTCAGAAATAAAAGCCATACTAGCTGAGAAAGACGCTGTGCATCACCATCCACACCCGCGTCCTTGCGCATAATGTCTTGAATATTTTTAATTATAGATTGTATGGCCATGTTATTTTTTGTTTATAAATTCAGAATCGAATATCTTATAATACTTTGTATAAATATACTTTTGACCATATTTTACATCACCCAATGGCTCTAAAATATCTAAATCAATCAACCTTTGAATCATCTTGTATGCACCGGGTTGTGTATAATTTGTCCAGTTTTCTATATCTGCAATACCAACTATAGGCTGTTTGTATAATTGTTGCAAAACCTCAAATGTTTTGGATGCTGTTTTGACTCCAAGTGTCTGAATTTTTGCATGATCCTTTTCTCTAAGTGCAATAATCTTTTCACATGTTTCTATTGAAGACTGTGCTGTATCCACAACCCCATCTAAAAAGAAATTGAGCCACCCCTCAATATCACTCTCTTCATCATGATAACTGGCCAATTTTGAATAATAAAGTTTTTGATATTTTTTAAAATAACTTGAAAGATATAAAACAGGTAATTCCAAAAGCCCTGCCTTGTGTAAATAAAGAGTTATCAGCATTCTACCAGTACGACCATTACCATCAGTAAATGGATGTATAGTTTCAAATTGAGCATGTAAAAGACCTGCTTTTATGAGCGCTGGAAAGTCATCTTTTGCATGAATAAATTTTTCAAGCTCATCTAATGCATTTTTCATATCAGAAACATTAGGTGGAATAAAGCTTGCATCCTTTGGAAGTCGTGTGCCAATCCAATTCTGAGAATTTCTAAACTCTCCAGGATATGCATGCTGTGTAGATCGAGCACCTTTCATTAATTTTTCATGAATTTCTCTAATTAATCGTAATGAAAGAGGAAAATCAACAATTCGCTTCATTGCATAATTAACTGCTTTGATATAATAAACAATATCATGAACATCACTGCCGTCAACAGCTCCATACTCTGAAGAAGCACCTACCGCTACAGCATCCTGAAATGTCGCTTGAGTACCTTCGATCTGACTAGAATAAGTAGCGTCTTTCTTAATAAACATTAATAAGAAGAAGTCTTTGTCTGGTAAAAGTTTTGTAATACCATCAAGTTTACCTAAATAATGAGATGCCTCACTTTGTTTTTTATAAAGCTTCCCAGAAAATTCAAAATCACCAGGAAAGGTGTTTGGTAAAAATGTTTTAAGCCCATCTTTTTCTGGTCTATAAATTCCTATTGAGTATGTTTTTTTATTGTTTGTATTCATATGATAGATACTAACATTTTATACCTTTTCGTTTGTATTGTCAATATACATACAAACTAACATAAATAAAGGCTATTTTGTATAGTTCTAATAACTTCTAAGTATTTTTCTCTCCCACCGAAAATTTCATTTACAATCTCAACTGGTGTACCAAAATTTGTAAAAGGAGATACTTGTAAATCACCAATATCATCTATAGCGGTAATACCCGTATCTGCATATTTTTCCAAAAGAGCATCTATCACCTCTCGTGCTTTACCTTCGTATTTTGCAAAGTAATCATTCTTTCTTACATTCTCTGCGCGTTCTTTGCGGGTGAGGGGCTTCTTGCCATAAGCTATATGACAGACAAGATCAAATGGGTCCAAATTTTTACCAACTTCTTTTTCTAATTCTTCAAAAAATACACCCTGCTTTTTTAATTCTTCTATTATTATTTCTTTTTTATCACTCTGATTCCAAGCACTCAAAAAAGAATCCAAAGATGAATATTCATTTAAAATATTTTTCTTTGAATAATCTTTCAAAGATTCAGTGATTAATTTTCCATCTTCGCCTATATATTGAACACGCTCATTTATAACTTTTACATCAATACCATTTACATAAAATTTTGTACGAGGCTCACTAACAATACCACCAATATTTATATTTGGCTTTGGGTAATTGATAGGTTCTGGGTCTTTAGGATCAATGGGGTCTTCAGGTGGACTCAGAGGGTCGTCACCTTTCGGTTCATAGACAACAACAGGGTCACCATCAAAATCTGGGTCAGCAAAAAGCTCTGTGACACTCCTGAAATCCATAATAGTAAAATACATTTTATTGTAATCCTCTCGGACACGAGTACCACGACCGATTATTTGCTTGAATTCAGTCATAGATCCAATATTTTGATCAAGAACGATCAATCTACAAGTTTGAGCGTCCACTCCTGTAGTCATGAGTTTTGAAGTGACTGCTATAACCGGATAGGGATTTTCTGGGTCAATAAAATTATCCAATTCTCTCTTACCCTCTTCATTGTCTCCGGTAATACGTACAACATATTTGCGATTTTCGGCAACCATATCAGCATTTTCATTTGCTAATGCTTGACGCATGCGAACAGCATGATCTATATCCACACAGAAAACAATCGTTTTTTGCATACGATCTGTTTCTTTCATATATTCAGTAATTTTTCTAGCTACAATTTCTGTGCGCTCGTCTATAACTAAATCACGATCAAAATCTTTTGTATTATAAACACGATCAGGAATCTCATTGCCGTATTTATCTGTCTTGCCGGCCTCTGGTCTATACCCCTCCACATCACGATCGATAATAATTCGAATAACCTTGTACGGAGCAAGAAAACCATCATCTATACCCTGTTTTAATGAATAAGTATAAATAGGCTCTCCAAAATATGACTGAGTAGAGATATCTTTTGTTTCTTTTGGTGTAGCGGTAAGGCCGATCTGTGTAGCATTTGAATAATAATCCAAAACTTCACGCCAAGCGGAGTCGTCTTTTGCACTACCACGGTGACACTCGTCCACAATGATCAAATCAAAAAAGTCTGGAGAAAATTGTTTAAAAATATTCTTCTCCTCTTCGTTTCCAGTAATCCCCTGATATAGAGCAAGATAAACTTCGTAAGATTTATCAACATTTCGGTTTTCTATTTTCGTCATTTTGTCTCCAAAATGCTTGAAATCATTGATCATAGTCTGGTCAGCTAATATATTTCTATCAACAAGAAATAATATTCTTTTTTTAGATTTTGACTTCCATAAACGCCAAATAATCTGAAATGCAGTATACGTCTTACCTGTACCCGTAGCCATCACCAAAAGAATACGCTTTTGGGCTTTTGCTACAGCTTCTACTGTTCTATTTATTGCTACTCTTTGAAAATATCTAGGAGATTTACCTTTAAGCTCCTGAAAATATTCTTCAGAAATTATATTTTCGATATTATTATCTATCCCTTTAGCTGTTTTATATCTTTCAAATAACTCCTCAGGTGACGGGAATTTATCTAAAGATATTTCTCTTTCTTTAACCCCCTCTGCCACAAATCGATCATGTTCAATAAAAGCATCCCCATTGGAACTAAAAACAAAAGGAATATCCAGAGCTTCAGCATAACCAAGACCCTGCTCCATACCAGCACCTACTCCATGATTATTGTCTTTAGCTTCAATGATAGCTATCGGTAAATCATTTTTGTAATACAAGATAATATCAGCACGCTTTTGATCTCCACGAGAAACAGTCTTGCCACGTACGGTAATCTTGCCGGCAGTAAAAGTAACCTGTTCACGGATTTGATGCTTTAAATCCCAACCACTATCTGTAATGGCCGGTAGTATATATTTTGAGCAAATATCTTGTTCTGTTAGTGATTTTTTGTCCATTAAATCTAATTATATGCTATAAATTCTTCTTTTACTAGGCCTTAAAATAAGTCTTTCTAACCCTAAAAATACAGAAACTAAAGTAGATTTTTCTGCTGAAAGCTTAGATAACTATTTTTTGTGACTATTATATGATCTACAATCTCCACACCGATTATTTTACCAGACTGAACAAGCCTCCTGGTCACTTCTATATCATCTGCAGATGGATTAAGCTCTCCTGATGGATGGTTGTGAGCAATAAGAATACTAGAGGCATGCAAAGTCAGAGCAGGCTCAAAAACCTCTCTAGGATGGACCAGTGATGCATTTAATGTACCAATAGAAATAATCTGACGTTCTATTAGTCTATTTTGAGTATCTAAATAAAAAGCAATAAAATGCTCTCTTTTTGTAGATCTTATATCAGAACAGAAATTCCAAACATCCAAAGAGGAAAGTATTTCTATCTGATTTTCAGTATTCAACCTTTTGCTAAGTTCCAGAGCAGAGAGAACTTGGGATGCTTTTGCTTTACCTAGACCTTTTATTTCTAATAGATTTTTTAAGGTAATATTTCCTATTCCATCCTTCTTTACTAAGATTAAAATTCTTTTCGAAAGTTCTAATACATTCAACCCCTTAATGCCTGAACCTAAAAGTAGAGCTAATAGCTCATAGTCCTTTAACTTATCAACACCATACTTTGCCAATTTCTCACGAGGTAAATCAACTTTTTGAAGTTGTTTTAATTTCATAAATAAATTATATCATAATTAATTGTCAGTCAACCCCACAATATAATCAAAATGCTTTTGGGAGACGGGTTGGATTGACAGGCGGGAGCCACGGGCGCGGACCAGCATGCCCTCGAGAGCCGGGTCAATCTTGATCTCGGCTAGGGTCACAGGATTCCGGAATTTGCGAACAAAGGCCATATCTACGCAGTGCCAGATGGGCCTATCCTTTGTCGCCCTCAGATCATAGTGTTCATCCCCCTTTGCAAACTGCGTCTCGTCTGGATGCGATGCCGAGGCCACTCGGGCTATGCCGTATACGCCAGTGGGTGCGTCAGTAGTGCCATTGGAATGGTAAAAGAGGGCCATATCGCCTACGGACATATCATTCATCATAAAATTGCGGGATTGATAATTGCGAATACCAGTCCAAGCCACCTTCTTATCCCTTTTCAGATCGTCTATCGAGTAGCAATCCCCTTCACTTTTAATTAGCCAGTATTTTTTTGTTTTCATATATATAATTTCTAACGGGATAGATTCAAATAAGTAATTGTAAATTGTAATACTGTGGCGAAGGTGACCCAGGCTAGGTATGGGATGTTGATCAGAGATACCCACTTTGCATACGGATATATAGCGACTAATGCCCAGATCAGAGTAGTTAGCACGAGGGCAATATCGATAGCGGCGAGGAGATTGTTCTTTAATCCGAATTGAAGATAAGTAAAGAGAAAATTGAAAAATAGATTCAATATAAATGGTAATGCTACCCAAAAAGAAATCTTCTTCTCATAGAGCATAAGAAAAACTTTACCAAAAGATACAAATATCAGGACATATAGCACTGTCCACACCGGACCAAATAGCCATGAAGGTGGAGCCCAAGTAGGCCTGATAAGAGTCGAATACCAATTGTATGAGTTGTATTTATCCATCCCGTTTAGAGATAGGAAGCGCCAAGTCTGTTCTTGAGATAACGCTTGCCCATTCCCGTTTTTAAATATAATTCTCTCGACCGAGCTTTGTGCTCATCTAAACATGCTTCGTAATAAATAATGACAAATGGGCCTCGGTCTTTCGTGTGAGTAGATTTTCCGGTGTTGTGCTGAATAAGGCGCTTCCGTAGGTCATTTGTGCACCCCGTGTATAATTTACCATCTTTTTTACTTTTAAGTACGTAAGTATAGAACATAATTGATCTCTAACGGGATCCATCCCTACATTATACACCAAAAGAAAAAGCCCGGCGCCTAGGCGCCGGGCTTTTTCTTATTTTGCTCTCTTGTTCTTTGTCTTGAAAGTAGGAGGGTTTTTAATCAATTCAGAAACTTTTTGACTAAGCTTGTTACTACCGATAACGTGTTGTATTTTTCCAATAATTTTTTTCATCCCGTTTAGAGATAGGAAGCGCCAAGTCTGTTCTTGAGATAACGCTTGCCCATTCCCGTTTTTAAAAATAATTCTCTCGACCGAGCTTTGTGCTCATCTAAACATGCTTCGTAATAAATAATGACAAATGGGCCTCGGTCTTTCGTGTGAGTAGATTTTCCGGTGTTGTGCTGAATAAGGCGCTTCCGTAGGTCATTTGTGTACCCCGTGTACATATTACCATCTTTTTTACTTTTTATTACGTAAGTATAGAACATGATTAATCTCTAACGGGATTCATATACACATTATAGCACCTTGAGATAATTAATATATTTGACTATTGACATATATTGTGATATAATGCACAAAAATTCAAAACCATGAAGAAGAAGATCGTTAATTGGATTTTGCAAAAAATCCACCTCTCTCTCCAAGAAGAGATACTATGGAAACTCAAGTTTTCAGATAAGCTAAAGAAGAATCATTACGTAATACCAGAGGAAAAAGAAATCACAGTTGTGATAGATTATCCTGATTTTACAAAGATCACTAAGCTTATACCTGAACTCAATAAATCTATCGTATATCTACACGGAGATCACATCAAAGAAAGTAGGGAGATGGATTTGCAGACAGGCCTATTAGGCCTGATTTAAAAAACCAAACAAAGAAACAAAAAAAAGTCGGAACCCTCGGTTCCGACTTTTTTTATTATCTAATCACGTTTATGAACAAGAATACGAGAGACCACCATCCGATGAATGAGAGGATAAAACTACCCATAACCTGATGCTGCATCTTCTTTGGTAGAAGCTCCTGGGATAGACCCATCTTTTCTCTGTGGATCAACTTTGGGCTGATGACGAAAGATAGGAACATACCATTCGCAATCAAGATCACGATCACATTCATCCAGATAGAATACTCTGCTAGAGATATGATATAGGCATTCTTCATGAGGAGTGCACCGATAGTCACCAGTGCGATACCTATCCAAATAAGAGGCTTTGTCACCTTGTGTGCACGGATAGTAGCCTCGGTCCAGTACGCTGATGTACGACCGAGAAAACCATGTAAATCAATAACGATGACTGCACCTAGACCGATAATAAAACCTACGATTGTTATAAAAATTGGGAATATTTCCATATATTATTTTTTGTTAAATGTTGCTAATAATAATTCACTATCCGTGCCGATGCGCTGTGGTGGACCCCAGCCACCTAGCCCACTCGTAGTATAAAATAAAGTATCATCCTTCTGTACAAAACCATAAGCATGCTCGCCATAAATCTTTTTTACGATTAGAGTCATGGGCCATACCTGTCCACGATGAGTATGACCAAAGAATGCAAATGATACACCTGCATCTTTTATTATATCAGTATTTATCGGAATATGCTTCAATAGAATACTAGGAGAATCGTGATCATACATAAATCCACTGAGTATTTTATTTGTAGCATTTGTATCCGCATCGCTCTTTGCATTGGTCGTGTATGGCACACCTAGGAGCTGTACACCGCCTACATCGATATTCTGATTGTCTAGGATAATAAATCCTGCGGACTTGAGTGCATCGATACTAGCAGACATACCGGCGTACTCCTCGTGATTGCCACTAGCAAAATACTTGCCATACGGAGGATTGAAATCTTTGTATACATCTGAAAAAACATGAAGATCTTTCTTTGGACCGTCGAAAAAATCTCCGGATACAAATAATATGTCTGGATTCACTGATCGAATGAGGGCAAGATCTTTTTCCGCCTTTGCCTTGCCGTGGATATTGCCATAGTGAGTATCAGCCAAGAAAACAGCCTTTCTGCCCTGCCAAGAATCCGGTAGATTTTTTACTGAGATATCCCTCTTCACAAATACAGAGTCAGATCCATGATATATACCATATGCAGACACAGCAAAAGCCATAGCTACCAAGATACCAGGGATAAATACATACATACCGCTACCTATGGGGATAAAATACCGCAAGACGACAGACAAGATCACAGCCAGAAATAGCCAGAATATAGTCCCCAGCCATACAGCAGCAAAATAATAAATATAGCCAGTGAGAGTATTTTCAAATTTCTGGACCAGCATCATGCCGAAAGTAAAAGACAAGGATAGCAGTATTATAACAGCACCAAAAATGTATCTATTTTTTTCTAATACATAAAAAGTGCTCACACCGAATCGGTATAGTACATAGTGCACGAGCAACAATATAACCTGCATGAATCCAACAATAAAAACAAAAATTTTGATACTCGGTGACATAAATATATTATACTATAAAAAATAAAAATACCCGCAATTGCGAGTATTTTTATAATTACTTTTTCTTTGCAGCCTTTGGCTTTTTCTTTTCTTTTTGATGACCTACTCCTTTTGCCATAATGATTGGTTGCTTTTAGCTATTAGCGATTTGCTTTTAGATAAAAACAAAATAAATTTTATTACTAATAATTTTATTATATCAAAAATAAAATATTAAACTAATGCTTTTTTGAATTTATTTATCTTGTCTTTTGCTTTGCACCACATATCACAGTACGCTATACCACCAGATGGATGATCCGGAGGATTCTCCTCGAGACAATCGATACAGCAGATAAAGTGATCGTGACAACGGAGATTTGCACAGTTCACATAGTGCTCGCTCGGCTTGTGGCACCTCTTGCATCGTCCAATAATCTCGTGCTTTGATGGATCAGTAAAATTCAAAGTTAGACGCTTGTCGAATACGTAGAGTGAACCCTTGAAATCCTGGCCTGGATACTTCTCCATATATGTGACCATACCCCCATCGAGCTGATATACATCTTGGAATCCTTCACGGACGAGTAGTCCTGATGCCTTTTCACAACGTACGCCACCAGTACACACAGTCAGCACTGTCTTGCCCTTTAGATCCTCAATCTTTTTTAAATTCTTTTTAAGATCACGGAAATTGTCGAGCTCGGGGAATACTGTGCCTTCAAATTTGCCGACTTCTAGCTCGTAAACATTTCTCATGTCTACGATATGGAATTCTTTTCCTTCCTCATACCATTTACGTAATTCTTCAGGTTTTAAATGCACACCAGTCATAACATTTGGATCTATATCTTCATCATCGTCACCTAGATGCAATGATACTATCTCCTTTCGGACCTTTACAGAGAGGCGCGGGAATGCAGTACCACCATCCATACCGGCACTCACCTTCCAGTGAATATCTGCAAAGCGTAGATCGGAGACTAGAATACGCTGGTATTCACGGCAGGATTCATCTGTACCCTCTACCGTACCATTGATACCCTCTGTGGCTATGATGATGCGACCCTTCAGTCCCAAGGCCTTGCAGAGAGCAAAATGCTCTTCACGAAAAGCCTGAGGATCGTCGATATGGACGTATTTATAATATAAAAGTATTGTGTGTTTTGAATTCATAAGTCTAGATAATATACCAGATTTCATGGGAAATATAAAATTTGCAAAGCCAAGTTTTTAGGTATAGAATTTAGAAAAACCTCTAAATCTTTAATATCATGGAAAATACAAATGACTACACAATCGAAGTTGACCATTTTGGTAAATGTTTTATCTGGAAAACAGATGGTACTTATGAATCTGAACATTTTGATAACAGGTTAAATCTATTTGATAAAATAAACCAAGTGATAGACGATCTTGATATCAGTGAAGATAACTCTATTTCTTTATTAGAAAACTTAATCGAGACGTTCTTGCCAAATTTTCCCAAAGGATACAAAAAATCCGAAGAAGAAGACACAGATAGATACTATGATGAATGCGATTTTATCTCTGAGGTATACTTCTCAATTAGCGACATGGAAATAAGCAAGGTGCTCGCAGAAGCACCATCAATTCCATTTTTAAAAGTATTTGGTGAGGGTAGAAATTTATACGGAAACATCTATTTTAACTATTTAAAAGGAAAAAATGATGATGAAAATGAAGAATCCGAAGATGAATTTTTTCCTAATTGTGTTTCTGTCATGAGTAAAAAAGAGGGCTACGAATGGGTTGAGAAGAAAGACAACCAATGCGTCATGACTATTGTTGAAAAAGAGAATCTGATTAATCAGATAGATGAATCTAGGCTCCCCGATAATCCAGAAATAAATTATCTAAAAAAAGGATATTTAACTGCTGGAGTAAGTGAATCCTTAATTAAAAAGAATTAAAAAAACCGTTGCGAGATAACTACTCGCCACGGTCTTTTTTATATCTTCCTACTATCATATGCCCAGTGCAGTAGTGCCTGGCGCTGGCGAGGACGGCAATGCAGATCTCCCGGCCTGCAATTCGCAGATATAGCCCCCGCATGACGGCGAATAGCGCGCCATCGAGCAATCTGCCGATCATCCTCTCGTGGCAATCTACGGCCCATATAATAGCGACAATACCACTGGAACCACCCCCTAGGATCCTCCCGGCGATGGATCCACCCACGGCGTATCCACTCACCTAATGATTGACTAGCATTCACCTTGAAGAAATTCAGATCAGGATCGCGCTTGTCCCCAGTGGCAAATTTTGCATCTGTGAACCAATCACTCGGGAATTCATCTGTACAATCGCGCATATAAATACCACCAAATACACCCAATTCTAGCATTTGTTTTGGGGTCAGATCAGGTCGAAAATCCGGATGGAAATTTTTACCCATCGGCTCGGTGATCTCGTATTCATAATTCTTCTGCATCTTGTCATGCACGATGACTTTTTTTGACATGAGTCTATTATAACAAAAAAAGTACAACGTTGCTGTTGTACTTTTTTACTTTAATAACTTCAAACTTTTTTACATCAAACGCCTCAATTCTGAAGCCTCACTTTTGTACCCGGCATCCAATAATTTACGATACAAATAATCAACTGCTTTTCTAAATAAAGCAACTCTTTGACATCGTGTGTCATCGGTCATGATAGCGTAATTTACAATATCTAAATAGGTTACCTCCTTGATTTGTCCACGTTCACGAAACATAAACAATTCAATAAAACAAGAAATAAATCTCTCATGTGTTGAACAAATAACGGATTTGATCAACAAATTTTTTGATTGGTCCATATTTTTAAGATTAGTTGAGTGTATTATACCACTTATAGCCTAAAAAATCAATCCTATTAGAAGCAGATCGCCCCAAGGTGACCATAGCACCCGATTACTATCGGGTGCGGCTTCTAACAGGACAGGTCAAACAAAAAAGCCCCATATATAGGGCTCTTTTGATTATTTTCTGTATTTTCTTGTTCTCCACTTGTCGGCGATCTTGACTCTGTTGAGAGATCTCTCGAGTTCTGCCTCGAAGTGTTCAAAGTCGACATGAGATTTGTTGTCCATCTTTTTCTTCAGATCGACAGCACGTGTACGAGCCTCCTCTATCTTTTCATCAGATAGTTCAGCTACATGCTCGGCAAAGTCTGCTAGGACTGCTACAGTAGTGACACCGTCTTCATCCTTGACCTCAACGAATCCACCAGTCACAGCCATCGGGATATACTCGCCTAATGCCATAGCTACCACATCACCAGATTTCAATCCTGCGATCAGCGGGATATGTCCTGCGAGAATTGTAATCTCCCCTTCTGTAGTCGGAATAGAGACTTGGTCTACTGTATCCTCGAGAACTAATCTCTCTGGTGTGACTATCTTAAGTTTTAATTGTTTATTCATAAATTTTTAATTTAAAATTTTTAATTTTATAAATAATTTCTTAATGCATTAATGTTTAAAAAATTAAATCATTTGAACATTATTTAAAAATTACAAAATTAAACATTACAAAATTTTTATATAGCACCCTTCATGTAAAACTCGTTTTCTGCTTTGTCGTCATGCTTGCCTTCTAGGATTTCCTTGAAAGAGCGGATAGTCTCGGCTAGTGGCACATATGTACCAGGTGCACCAGTGAATTGCTCGGCAACGAAGAATGGCTGTGAAAGGAATTTCTGAACTTTACGTGCACGTGCTACGAGCTCTTTGTCAGACTCTGACAATTCTTCCATACCCAGGATCGCTATGATATCTTGGAGATCCTTGTATCTCTGTAGGACACGCTGAACTTCACGAGCTACCTCGTAATGATCCTTTCCTACGATGTTTGGATCGAGGATTGTAGATGAAGAGTCTAGTGGATCAACAGCTGGGTAAATACCGATTTCTGTTAGAGAACGGTTTAGCACCACAGTAGAGTCGAGGTGGGCAAAAGTAGTAGCTGGAGCTGGGTCTGTAAGGTCGTCGGCTGGCACGTATACGGCCTGCACAGATGTAACTGATCCCTTGTCTGTAGATGTGATGCGCTCTTGCATCATTCCCATCTCTGTCGCAAGTGTAGGCTGGTAACCCACAGCTGATGGGATACGTCCTAGTAGAGCTGACACCTCAGAACCTGCCTGAGTAAAGCGGAAGATGTTGTCCACAAAGAAAAGAACGTCTTTACCTTCTTGGTCACGGAAGTGCTCCGCCATAGTCAGACCTGATAGGGCTACACGCATACGAGCACCAGGTGGTTCATTCATCTGTCCGAACACCATGGCAACCTTGTCGAGAACTTTGGAATCCTTCATCTCGTGGTAAAGGTCATTCCCCTCACGAGTACGCTCTCCTACACCAGCGAACACAGAGTAACCTCCGTGATTTGACGCGATGTTGTGGATGAGCTCCTGAATAACCACAGTCTTTCCCACACCAGCACCTCCGAATAGACCAACCTTTCCTCCTTTTAGAACTGGACAAATAAGGTCGATAACTTTGATACCAGTCTCTAGAATCTCAACCTTTGTAGCCTGAGAAGTGAAGCTAGGTGCTGCACGATGAATCGGTGAACGGTCTTCTGTAGCTGCAGGACCCGCGTCGTCGATAGTATCGCCGAGCACGTTGAAGATGCGACCTAGTGTCGCCTTGCCTACTGGCACTGAAATCGGTGCACCAGTGTCGACTACCTCCATATCGCGAGAGAAGCCGTCTGTAGTGTCCATAGCCACTGTTCTAACAACTCCGCCTCCGACGTGTTGCTCAACTTCGAGCACTAGAGTCTTGTCACCATTGGCAACAGTAAGAGCATTGTAGACATCTGGAAGTTTTCCTTCAAATTCTACGTCGACTACTGGGCCTATAATTCTTTTGATTTTTCCTGTGGTTTTCATATAAAGTTAATTTTGTAATTTTTAATTAATAATTTTATAAATAATGTTTTAATTCTATAATTTTTAAATTTAAACATTTGAATATTATTTAAAAATTAAAAATTTGATTTTAAAAATTTTATGACACACTTGCCATACCGGCACTAATCTCACTAATCTCGCGGGTAATACCTGCCTGACGAGCCTTGTTGAATGCTAATGTCAGATCATCTATCATCTCGCCTGCGGCTTCGGATGCATTCTTCATGGCCATCATACGGGAAGATTGTTCACTGGCTTGGGACTCTAGGATCATCTGGTAGACTTGCATTCTGATCAACTTCTCTGCCAATGATTCGATGAGTGATTCCTTGTCTCCATCAAATGTGTATTCGATAGTATTTTCTTTTACTTCCAATCTATCTCTCTCTTCTCCGACTTCTTCGATGGCGATCTTGAGCTCGGCGCGACTGATAGGTAGGAGCTGTCTGATATTTGGCTTTTGAGATAGTGCTGATACAAAGTCTGTGTAGGCTACATAAATCCTACCGTACGTCCCCTTTTTGTATTCATTTGTAATCATAGTAGAAATCGGTGATATCTCTCGTAGGTCTATATTGTCGGAAAGCTCTGGAAATGTAGCTATTATATTCTGGCCTGTGCGATTCATCGCTACATCACCCTTTTTACCGATAGTCACTAGATCTATACTACGAGAATCAGTAGCTTCACGGAGCATCTTGATAGTCTTTTTTATGACTTGAGCATTGTAGGCTCCACAGAGTCCACGATTTGAAGTGATGAGTATAACCAAATCTTTCTCTACTCCATTGTCATTGAAAAATGCATGAGACACTTCATCTAGTCGTGAAGATAGTGATGACAGTACATCCCATGAATAAGAAGCATAAAGGCGAGATGCGAGTGCAGAAGAAACCGCACGCTTCATCTTGGAAGCCGCTACGAGCTCCATCGCTTTCGTAATCTTCTTTGTGTTCTTCACACTCTTTATTCTTCTTTTAATTTCTTTTGTTCCTGCCATATAATTTATTTTTTATTTCAAAAATCCTGCAGTGAAATCTGCAATTGCTTTCTTCAAAGATTCTTCACTTGCATCTGTCCACATCTTTGTATTGCGAACATCTGAGTAAAAATCTTTTGCATTCTGCTCTGTGTAATCTAGGAGTTCAGCTTCGAATTCTTTTAGCTTTTCTACTGGTACAGTATCTAGATAGCCTTTTGTAAGAGCATATAGAGTCACAACTTGGCGTGTAGTCTCTACTGGAGAGTACTGTGGTTGCTTTAGGATTTCTACTGCACGCTTTCCACGCTCTAGCTGGCGCTTTGTAGATTCATCGAGATCTGAACCGAATTGAGCGAAAGCTTCAAGTTCACGGAATTGAGCAAGGTCGAGCTTCAATGTACCAGACACCTTTTTCATAGCCTTGATCTGAGCAGATGATCCCACGCGAGACACGGATAGACCTACGTTTACAGCTGGGCGGATACCCTTGTAGAAGAGATCAGTTTCAAGGAAGATTTGTCCGTCTGTAATAGAGATCACGTTTGTAGGAATGTATGCAGATACGTCACCAGCCTGAGTCTCGATGATAGGTAGAGCTGTGATAGATCCACCACCGTATTCTTTATTCTTTCTACATGCACGTTCTAGTAGACGTGAGTGAAGGTAGAACACATCTCCAGGGTAAGCTTCACGGCCTGGTGGACGACGTAGCAATAGAGAGATCTCACGGTAAGCAACAGCGTGCTTTGAAAGATCATCGTATATGATCAATACATCTTGACCCTTGTCCATAAAGTATTCAGCAATAGCGACTCCTGTATATGGAGCGATGTATGAGAGAGCTGCTGATTCAGACGCACCTGCAGACACGATAACGGTGTAATCCATAGCACCACCTTCCTCTAGACGAGTCTGGAGTTTGCGTAGTTTTGAATCCTTTTGTCCGATTGAGACATACACACAGATCATATTCTGACCCTTTTGGTTCAATATTGTGTCGATAGCGATAGCAGTCTTTCCAGTCTGACGGTCACCGATGATGAGCTCGCGTTGTCCGCGACCGATCGGGATCAATGCATCGATACCCTTGATACCAGTCTGCACTGGCTGATCGACTCCCTGACGACTCATAACTCCTGAGGCCACTTTTTCAACTGCACTTGTAGATGTAGTCTTTATAGCGCCCTTGCCATCGATCTCTTTACCTAGAGCATTCACAACACGGCCGACGATAGCATCGCCTACCTCTACTTCCAAAATACGGCCTGTTGGTTTTACCTCTTCACCTTCTACTATCTTTGAGAAATCACCAAGGATGATGATACCTACTGTGTCTTCTTCCAGGTTCAATGCTACACCAATCTCTCCACGTGGGAATGTCACCATTTCTGATGCCTTTAGATCTGAAAGGCCTGACACACGAGCGATACCGTCGAACACCTCAATAACATGACCAACTTTTTCTGCCTTCTGATCAGCTTGGAATTTTTCGATTTGCTTTCTTAAGTTTTCTACAATTGTATTTTTTGCCATATTAGTTTTTGATTAAATGTGTTTTTAATTGGTTTAATTTGTTCGACAATGTCATATCTATAACTTCATCACGAATTCTGACTTTTACTCCGGCGATCAGACTCTCGTCCTGGTGCTCATCTATCTCTATCTCCTCGGCCTTGTATTTATGCTTTAGGACATCAGAGAGTTCAGCGAGTAATTTTGGAGTGAGCTTTTCTGCGGTAGTCACATCCACCCTGAGCCTCTTTTCCTTTTTGTCTATCAAAATCTGTAAGTGGTCGAGAACTTCTTTGTATTTACCGAGCATCCGATTCTTTTCAAGAAATGATACTGTATCACCCAAAAATGCAGACAATTCTTTGCCCTCTTTATTTTTACATCCGGCATATACAGCCTCTGCAATTGTTTTTGGTGATATTTTCATAATTTTTATACTTATTCTTATGCTTTCTTGATATTCTTTATAGTCTTTTCTGTAGTACCCTTGTCAGACTGATCTGCGAGAAGTTTTTCTGTAGCAGAAACAACTAGAGATACTATCTCTTTTTTAGCTTCATCTACCATCTTGATCTTTTCTGCTTCTAGATTCTTCTTACCATTTGCAACCATATTCTCTACTTCAATAGCAGCGGATTCTAGCATCTCGGCCTTTTTAGCTTCTGCTTCTTTCTTGCCACTCTGGAATAGCTCGTGAGCCTCGGCTTTTGCCTGGGCGATTGTAGCTTCGTAGTCTTTTTGAGTGTTTTCCACTAGTGTGGCATTTTCCTTTGCATCAGACAGACCCTTTTCTATCATCTCTGTTCTCTCTGTCATAACCTTTTTCAAAGGCTTTAAAGCAAGAAAGTACAATACGACGATAACCACAGCAAAGTTCACAACTTGTGCGATGATGATTTTAAGGTCTATATGAAATGTTGAGATGAATGAGTCCATGATAAGTAAAATTTTTAATGATTAATTTTTGAATTTTTAAATAATGTATAAATGTTTTAATTTTTAAAATTAAAAATTTTAAATTATAAAATTCTGCGGAGCATTTGCTCCTAACTCCTAACTACTAGATGATAGAAACTAGTAGATAGATGTCAGTAGCAAAAAACTACTTGATTGAGAATGCGATAACAAGGGCGTAAATAGCAATAGCTTCCGCGAAAGCACATGCGATAAGCATAGGCACAAATATTTTGCCAGATGCTTCTGGATTACGGCCGATAGCTTCCATTGCTCTTGATGCGATCATACCGATAGCAAAAGCTGGACCGATAGAACCTACAGCAATAGTTGCTGCCTTAGCTATTTCTGGAATATGTGTTGTTGTCTCCATAATATTTATATAAATTAACTAATAATATTTGACCTCAAATTTTAATGCGCCACTGCGCCATCCTGAACTGTCTTGCTGTGATCTTCATGCTCATCATGCTCTTCGTGGTCCTGAGAAGCGATGGTGTAGTACACCAAAGTCAGGATGGCAAAGATAAATGCCTGAATAACTCCAACAAAAACTTCAAGAATCAAGAATGGGATAGGCACAGCGTATGCTAGAACTGCTGCCATAGATGCTAGCAATACCTCACCTGCGAATACGTTACCAAAGAGACGGAATGACAGTGAGGCGATTTTTGCAAACTCACCTATTAATTCCAAGAATCCAATAGCGAAAGTAATAGGTGCCGTCAGGATGATAATAGGATCCTTCTTTATCTTGGTAAATATACTACCAAGCGCATTAAGATTAACATATTTATTGATTGTTTTCCATAAACCGATAGATATGATACCAAAGATATTTGCACCCAATATAGAGATGAGAGCTAGAGCCAAGTTTCCATTGATATCGGCTGTACCACTACGGATAAGAGGGATAAAAGCTTGCCCGTGATCAGTCTGCTCTAATAGGCCAAAACCACCCAGTGGCAATATACCCATCCAGTTACTGAGTAATATAAATATAAATACTGGGAAAACCATAGGGAAAGCCTTTTCAGATATCTTCCTGTCTCCAGTCACCTGATCAGCCAGAGACATAGCCCCATCGATAACGAACTCAAAGAAATTTTGAATACCCCGAGGAACCTGCTTGATTTTAAATTTTAGAACTAATGCAAAAATTACTATAACACCAACCACGATCCAGCTAGTGAGGAGTGCATTGGTAATCGGTAATGGGCCGATATCCCCTATATGCTCTGCATATAGAGTCGCTTCATGAGACACCCCCTCAGAAGCAGCCTCGGCTTTTTTAATATTAAAAAATATTTCGTTGTAATTATTTTTGGTCATTATTTTTTATATTTTCTTTTTCTATGTCTTTAATGTAACTCATGGAAAATCTCACAATACCGTAAATCGTAATCATAAAAGCGAGTATTGTAAGAGAAATAAAGATTATAGGTTCTGTATTGTATTTTTTATCTAAAAACTTACCCAATACTAGTGATACGATGATAGGAACAGCAATCCAAGAAGAAATCTTCATAGCTATACCCAATCCATCTACCCACCATTTTTTTTGAATATTTTTTTCCATAAAAAGAAAAGGCCTCTGCCTTATAAAACCTGATCACCTGCATTGCTGTCAGAAAATCAAAAAAGTATTCCGCCCTACGTGAGCGTGGATGGAATCGGACCATCGACCTCTGTCTTATCAGGACAGCGTTCTACCACTGAACTACACGCTCACGTAAAGAATAATAACTTTTTTAATTTTTGACGAACAAAACTAAACAAAACCTGCAAATGGCAGGCACACCAAATATAGCAAAAAATTGACTTTAAAGCAAACAAATAGCCTGCCGTAAAATACGACAGGCTATTTCATTTAGTGCACACTACTAGAAGTCCATAAGTCTTTGGTATCTAGATTTTTCGATTAATTTTACCGGAATTGAAAGAAACTTATTTTCCATTAAGGAATACAGATCATTTCTACAATTTGGGTTTTTCAATCGGATCTCATAATCCTTAAAATTACGATCTCCCATTGAAAAGGAGCAATTGTCTAAAGTAACACCCCCTTCGAAGATCAACGAACGAGTGCTGCTAATAAATCCAACCTTTTCAACTCCCGCGAAAGCCGGGCGAATCTTGGAATTTTCGAATACCGAAGCCGGGATCTTTGTTTTTTTTGAAATCTCCCATTCTTCAACTTCTAATGCTGTAAGTTTGTAACAAAGGTAGGCCTCAATGCTTTTTTCGCGAAATTTCAAGGCAACTCTCTTTTCGCCATTAGGGTCTTTGTCTTCTCTGATACGCAAAGATGTACCATCATTTAACAATCTGTGGATTGGAAAATCATAGTAATGATCTTCTCTCAGTGAAGTTTGGCTAGTTTCGTGACGAAAAGCACAGAGCTTTTGATACTTGTCTTGATTTAAAAGAATTCTTTCCAATGTTTTCATATTGGAGGCATTCTCTAATTTTTCAGAAAAAGATAAGGTTTGGCTTGGGTTTATTTTTTTACCAAAGTTTAGTGCTTTCACCGCATTCGATGGAGCTGGAGCCGGATGTTCCGACAGGAAGCTTGATTTATTCATGATTACAAAAATTGGGTTTTCAAAATAATACACAAAAAATCCTAAAATGTCAAACAAAAATCCCCGCCGAAGCGGGGATTTTTGTTTGCATCATAATATAGATATTATGCGCGTGGTGCCATTGGGCGAGCCTCATTAACAGTTAGATTTCGACCATCGAAATCTTGACCATTAAACATTGAGATTGCTTTATCAGCATCAGCATCATTTTCCATTTCTACGAATCCAAAACCTTTTGATCGGCCTGTCATCTTATCCATGATAATTGTTGCTGAAGATACTGAACCAGCACCTTCAAAGTGAGCTTTTAGCTCGTCGTTAGTAGTCTTGTAAGGAAGACCACCAACATATAATTTCTTTGCCATATATGACAATGTGATTCTCGGAATAATACTTTGCAATATTAATCTCTGAATAAAACTAATTTATAAATGTAATCGCAGAAGCCTGATTTCATTTACATACCTCAATGTTTACCACAACGAAGAATGCAACTCACCAAAACATAACGCAAACTACTGGAGGAAAGTATACCAGAGATATATAAAAGGTGCAAATACAAAAATACCTATACAATATAGGTATTTTTATTCTTCATCGGTAGCGTCACCAGTCTCACCGGATGCTAATGCATCGATAATCTTTTCTATCTTACCCTCCATTATGCCTGGGATATTACTCCATGATTGGCGAATGCGGTGATCAGTCACACGGTCCTGCGGGAAGTTATAAGTACGAATCTTTTCACTTCTATCCCCTGTACCGATTTGATTCTTTCTATCTGCAGAGTATTTCTTTGCTTCTTCTTCTTCTTTCATAGCTTCGATCTTGGCTGTCAGGATCTGCATAGCCTTTTCTCTGTTCCCTAGCTGTGTACGCTCTGATGTACATCGCACATCGAGTCCTGTAGGCTTGTGGATGAGTCGAACAGCAGTCTCCACCTTGTTCACATTTTGACCGCCGGCACCACCAGATCGTGAATACTCCATATCTAGGTCTGCAGGGTTGATTTCAAACTTTGCCTTCTTGCGGATAGGCAGTACAGCTACAGATGCTGTAGATGTGTGAATACGTCCATTCTTCTCTGTAGAAGGTATGCGCTGGACACGATGAACCCCTGTCTCGTAGCGGAGCAATTTATAGCAATCTTTTCCGCGAATTTCAAAAGAAGCTTCTTTGTAACCACCGACATCATTTGCGGATTCATAGTTTGTTTTCCATCCCCATCCGAGTTCTTCTGCATACATCTCGTACATATGCGCTAGTTGCCATGCGAATAGTGATGCCTCATCTCCACCGGCACCTGCACGAACTTCGAGAATTATTTCATTTGGGAATTCCTCTTCTTCTTTTTCAGATTTCATTATTTCCTCCACTTGTCTCTCGATACCGTCTTTTTGGAATTTGATATTTTGAAGCTCCTCTTCGGCTAGGTCTTTCATGCTCTCGTCTTCGGCCACCATATCATTCACCTTCTTCTCCTCAGATAAAAGACGCTCGTATTCATGTGCGAGATAGCTAGTCTTGTGATTGTTCTTTAATTCAGTTAGGTCTAACATACAATTTTTGAATTTTTAATTTTGTAATTTTTAAATAATATCTAAATGAATTAATTTTTTAAAACATTTTTTATAAAATTAAAAATTTTAAATTACAAAATTTTATACTTATATTATAACAGAAGGCAAACAAAAAACCGCCCCAAAAGAGCGATCTTTTATATAAGCTATTTTTTTACTGCTGCTGCACGCTTTTTGAAACGGTCCACACGTCCTGCTGTGTCTAGAACCTTTTCGTTTCCAGTATAGAATGGGTGACACTGACTGCAGATTTCAACATTGATTTCTTTTGCTGTTGAACCTACTGCAAAATTAGCTCCGCATGCGCAAGTAACTTTTGTATTGTTATCGTATTTTGGGTGAATATCTTTCTTCATAGTTTTGTTATATTAGCACGACTTTATTAATTTTGCAACAAATCGATATTTGACTGGATTTTAGCAGTTTTGGTCATAACACTGTTCCCATAGCTAGTATTCCCCGTCACAAGGCCACAAGATCTACCTGAGTAGTATTTGCAGGCAGCATTCCTCTCGGCTGTATAACCACCCTTGTTTGCCCCTAGATCAGCTAAATACATAGCAGAAGCCATAAAAGCATCTCGAGCATACCATGGGTCAGGATTAGAAATTCCCAGAGCGCTAGCGATTCTAGACTTTAATATCATCCAAGTAGAAGGTATGAACTGAGCAGGACCCATAGCCCCACCATAACCAAATCCACCAATAGGACAAGACACTAGAGTCTTGTATGGGTCACGACCTACACTCTGTGTAATCTCAAAGAATGGTTTTACGTCACGAGTAGGCTTCATCACATTCTTGAAAATCTTGCCACTACGAGAGCTCACGCCAGTACCAGTATTGATATCTGTGACGTAGCAAGAACCTTGATCAGTACCCAGATTACTCTCCTGAGTGAGTATTCCTAGAACAAATGCGGCACGCACACCGGTCTTCTCCGAGGCCAAATTGGCATATTCTAGAGCTTTTGAGAATGGGATAGCCCCAGTATCACGCAGACCGAAGAGTGCAGTTAATATCTCACTCTTTCTCTTGGCTTTTTCGGCTAGAACTTTTTGGTATTCAGCTTCTTTATTTTTACTAATAGAAAGAAGCTGCTTTTTATCTTTTTCATTCTGCTCAACTTTCTTTTTTGTATTCTCGAGCTCTACTTTTACATCGAGCTGTTTATCTTTTTGAATTTCTAGATTTTTCTTTTCTGATTCCGTCTCATTCCTAGCATGTCTTATCACACCCACTGAATCTCCGATAGAATCAGACAAAGCCATGAACTTATCAAATTCTCCATATACATCAGAGATAGACTCACCAGATAATACAAAAGAGACGACAGATTTATCATCTATCTCACGGCTCTTGCGAACAAGCTGGGCCAATGTCTGCTTTTCAGATTCAATCTTCTCGGTCAATGTCTGAATTTTTTTATTCTTTTGAACTATCTCACCTCCTAATTTTTGAATAACTAGATTTTTGGCCTGAATTTCTTTTTTAGATTTCTCGATCTGAGAAGTAAGGAGCTTGATATCCCCTGACAAAGTAGCGGATTTACCCTTTTGCTTGTCGAGCTGTTTTTGCTTTGCTGCTATGTCCTTTTCGAGGTTTGCGAGCTCTGCTTCTAGCTTTGCACGATCAGCCTGAGCATTGGAAAGATCACTAGCGAGAACCCCCGTAGGACCAAAAACAAAAAAAGATATGAGCACTATGCATAATAAAAACCGTATCTTCATACGGTTTTTATTATAGCATATTTTTGTATTATTCAGCTGCTGCTTCCTCTTCTTTCTTGCCTTTTTTCTCTACTTCTATAGATGATAGGTCAACTGGAGCAGATTCAACTTCTTCTTTTGCGGCTGCAACCAATGCTACTACCTCTTCTGTGTCTGAGATCATAGTCACACCTGCTGGTAGGACTAGATCTGATACGTGGATTTGATTCTCGAGAGTCTCGAGAGTAGAGATGTCTACTGTGATGTGTGCTGGTATATCCTTTGGAAGAGCACTGATCTCTACCTCGTGGATAACTTTTACTAGACTACCTAGACCTGCCTTTTCTGCAGGTGCTACACCTGTAAATTCAAGTGGAACTGCCACTTCGATAGGCTTGTTCATATCCACTGCTAGGAAATCTACGTGCTTTGGAAATCCTTTGATTGGGTCTACTTGCACTTCATGAATAAGAACGTCGATGTTCTTGCCCTCTAGAGATAGCACGAGAGTACTTGATTCTCCTGCACCTTTCCAAACTTTTATAAAATCGATACTTGGAACGGAAATAGATGTATTATCCACTTTCGCGCCATAGACTACAGCTGGCACCATACCGTTACTTCGTACGATTGCTAGCTTTTCAGCCTTACTTCGCTTTGTTGCGTTTAATGTTTTCATGGGTCAAATATTAACATTAAAAGCTCTTTTTTGCAAATACTATTGACAATATTCACATATTTGATTTAATTAAAATAAAAAGGAGGATATATGAAAAACAAGCTACCGAGATTTGTTCGTTTAATTAGAGTGTGGTTTTGGCGTACTATTATACCCCTCGAAAAAGATGGCTTTTGGATGATGTTCAACATGTCCAAAACTCGAAAAAATTTTTGGGAATAAATAAAAAGGAGGAATAATATGCATAAAAAAGTATCGCGATTAGTTGACTGGCTAACAACTAGTGCAACACGAATCACAGAAAGCAGAGGAAGAATCCCAAATGATTTAAGAGATTTCTACACATTTCTTTATAACGAAGCAAAAAAGAGGACTCAGAATAATAGAGACTTAAGAAAGCTAATTATTAAAGAATTTGGATCTATTAAAACATGGGTAAAATCTTGCCTGTTTCAGTTCTCAAAAGACAGAGAACAGAGTTACGAGTTTGACTGGTAAATAAAAAGGAGCCGACTTTGTCAGGCTCCTTTTTTGTATCTTATTCTTTTGGCTTCATCAATGGGAATAGTTGAGTCTCACGGATTGGCTTGTCTACCATAAATGAGAACAATCTCTCTCCAAAACCGAATCCACAAGTAGGTGGCATACCATGCTCTAGCATGTCTACGAATTCCCACTCTGGCATCATCGCCTCATCGTCCCCTCTCTCTATTAGTTTTTGCTGTAGTTCAAATCTTGCACGCTGGTCGATAGGATCATTGAGTTCAGAGAATCCATTACCTACCTCAGAGCCAGCTATGATTATCTGGAATCGCTCAGTCAGATCAGGATTGTCACGGCAAGCTTTTGCCAGTGGTGATACGAGCTTTGGATGATGTATCAGGAATACTGGACCTGCGATATTCTTGCGACAGTATTTCCATAGTGTATCCATCAATCTCTCCCTGTTTTCTCCGTCATATTTTACTCCTAACTCGTCGAGCTTTTTCTTCATATCAGACTCGCTAGCAGACATGATATCGATACCTGTTTGTTTCAATACTTCATCCTTGTATTCAATCACTGGCCAGTTACCTGCAAGATCAAAAGAGTGCCCTCGAGTACTAAATGTTGTAGTGCCAAAAACCTCAGTAGCTATTTTTTGGTATAACTCCTGAGAGAGCTTCATGCCATCTTTATAATTTGCATAACCCCAGTAGAATTCCATATTTGTGAATTCTTGTAGATGTTCTGGACTAGTGCCCTCGTTGCGATACACGCGACCTATTTCGAAAGTCTTTGGGAATCCAGCTGCCATCAGGCGCTTTTGCCAGAGCTCTCCTACAGAGATACGCATAAATACATCAATATCAAAATCTTTATGATGAGTCTTGAATGGATTTGCTTCTGCACCACCAGTAGTGACCTCGAGAGTCGGAGTCTCTACCTCTAGGAATCCATGATCTTTCATAAAATTACGAGTGACTTCCCAGAATTTAGATTTCTTGTAGAACATATCTGCTAGTCCTTCTGTAGTTAGGATATCTAGATATCTTTTTCTGAATCTCTCTTCTACATCTTGGAGACCTGCCCATTTGTCTGGTAGTGGTGCTAGAGCTTTTGTTAGCATCCTCCAGCTATTCACCTCCACAGTAGCCTGACCAGTCTTTGTAGTGAATAGGGTTCCAGATACTTCGATAAAGTCCGCCATATCTACAGTATCTACGAATAGAGAGAACATCTCGTCTGCGAGTGCTCCCTTTTTCAATAGACCTTGGAATACCCCAGATCCATCATTTAGATTAAAAAATAGAATAGCCCCCTGTCCGCGTAAAGACATCACACGCCCACTGATCGTGACAGTCTTGCCATTCTCAGACAACATAGGGAAGCCATCGATCACCTCGCCGATTGTATAATCACGAAAAGACTCCGCTGTGAACGGATCCATATTCGCTTTTTTTAATAATTCAATTTTTGCTAAACGCGCAGCGCGCAATTCTTCTGTTGAAGCCATAATTCTATTCTATATCAAGTATAGTATATTTGGAAGCTCCTTTTGGCGTATTGATAGTGACTACATCACCCTTTTTCTTGCCAAATAGAGCAGCACCGAGTGGTGATTTGTTTGAGATTTTATTGTGCATCATATCAGCTTCTTCTGCTCCTACGATACTGTATTTCACTCCATCCTTTGAACCATCTTTTTTGACGTGTACTGTTGTGCCGATCTCTACCTGATTGCTGTGATGCTTTTTTACGACTACAGCAGAATTCAGCATATGGTCTATCTGATTAATACGATCCTCGGTCTTGCCTTGGTCCTCACGAGCCTGGTGATACTCTGCATTCTCAGATAGGTCACCTAGCGCCTTTGCAGCTTCTAAGGCCTCTAATATCTCCTTGCGACGAACAGTCTTCAGGTAGTGAAGTTCATCTATTAATAAGTCTTTTTTGTCTTCAGTTATATAATTTGTTTCATTCATGATTGGGTTATTATACATTTTTAGGGGTTATAAGTAAAGATAATTTATTTGAAGTATTCAGGCTTGTAAACAGACATGTAGTCGATCATCTGACTAGCTACACGCGTAGCATTGCCACTGGCAGCTTTTGGTCCACGCTCCATCATAACAACAAAAGCATATTTTGGATTCTCGTACGGGAAAAATCCTATTATCCACGAGTTTGTATTTGTATTGCCTAGGCCGACCTGGGCTGTACCAGATTTTGCAGCTACTTTTACACTTGCAAGATTCAACGACATAGCAGTTCCCTCTGTCACAGCCATACGCATACCCTCGCGAATATATTTCATCTTCTCTTCATCTATTTTTATGGTGCTTTTTTTATTTTCCATATCTTTGTCATTGTGCAGTAGATGTGGGGTGACAAGATTACCACCATTCACGAGTGATGCTGTGGCGCGAACCATCTGTATGGGTGTGACCTGGAATCCATACTGACCGATAGAGGTGTTGTATGTGTCTCCCACTCTCCATGGATCTCCCTTGAATGTTTTTATCTTCCATTCTGGAGTAGGTATGTTCCCCTCTTTTTCATTAGACAAATCTATGCCAGTCTTGGAAGCTATTCCAAAAATACGTGCATAGTCATCTATCTTTACTATACCGAGACCCTTTTGATCTTTGAATCCGCCACCGATAGCATAGAAATATACGTCAGAAGATACGGCTATCGCCTTTTTCATGTCCACATACCCGAAAACTCCGTGGTCTTTAAATACTGATTTTTTCTCTGGAAAATATGGATTAGGTATCTCGATGGAACCATTGGATAATATGACTTTGAATGGACTTATCACATTTTCAACGAGAGCACCGTACCCGACAAAAGGTTTTACTATTGAACCCGGAGTATACAATCCATTTACAGCCCGATTCAAAAATACTTTGCGACTATCAGTAAGGTACCCACTGATCACTTGCTTGTCTTTACCTAGAGATAGTATCGCAGGGTTGTATTCTGGATAACTAGTCAGAGCTATTACTTCTCCACTATTGATATCCATCAAAACCCCAGCCCCTCCAGAAAATCCTACGCTACGAGCCATGTCTGTTATGTATGAATATAATTTATTTTGTATATCAGCATCTACCGAAAGATAAAGTTCATCTCCGGGAGTAGGAGGAGAGACTATATTCTCAGATTGAACGACGCCTTTTACATCAGTCTCCGTGATTCGAACACCATTTTTACCCTGGAGGCGTTTGTCATAAAATTTTTCTACGCCATCTTTGCCGACAAATCCATCCTGCCAGTAGACACCTTTTGCGTCTTTAGCTGGTACACTGACATATCCTAATACATGAGCAAATCCAGATAGAGATGTATAAGTTCGAGTCGGGGCTTCAAATTTGCCACTCTGTATATCCCAAGTATTCCAAGCTAGCAACTTGCCATTTCTATCATATATCAGACCCCTATCTGCAAAGATTGGCTGTTTTGCCAGAGTATTGCTCTCGCTCTTTTTCAGATAAGCTTCTCCCTGGTGTATCTGCAGCACTCCGAGCTTCCAGATAAAGGCGCCACCAAAAAACAAAAAAAATACACCGAGTAGTACTACGACTTGCTTGCCTATTGGCTTTTCGATGCGTCCTTCGAATTGCTGAGTATTGAAATTTGGTAAATTTTTCGAATCAAGAAAAATCTCGTCCGGAGCGATCTCGACATCTCTGTATTTATTTTTAAAAAATCTTAATTTCATTTTTGATAAAAAATTATATACTTTTTTGAATAGTTCAAACTAAAAAAGATAGCGAGGATCGAAACTGAAAATATAAATGGTGTGATGAAATATCCCTGTGGAGTGTATACACTATACAAGAGGATACATACCAGGAAAAATTCATAATAATTTTTAAAGATAAAAACCCCAAAAGTCACAAATAATACTACCAAGTACCAAGGTAGTATAAAAAAAGAGACAATTAAAGCAAGGGAAAATATCAATCTCTGCATTTAAACATTATACGACACAAGGGGTTTTAGGCAAAATTAACTAAAACTGAGCTTTCTGTATATGGACCTGATGATGAGGAATAGAACAAAAGCTATAACCAGATAAAACACAAAAGGGGTACCGAAAATAAAAGAGAAAATCCCTAGGAAAAATAGCTTTATATAGGCGATGGGCTTGTCAGCTCCACCGAGGCTCTTCTTCTCTACTTTTTTTGAATCAGATACTGCAGTCCCCTTTACTGTATTCTTGTTATTGATAGATTCAATTTCTTTTTTAGTCTCATCCTTGGACACCGTTATCTTTGTGTATGTCTCATCACGAAAAGTATCTACAGAGGAAAGTGAATCTGATATTGGGCCACCGATAGAGCTAGGCAGTATATCTGACAGATTTGCTTTTGTCTCGTCCAGCTTATTCTTTATCGCATCAGTACTAGATACAGGGGTCCCATCTATCTGCTCGATTAATTTAGAGACGAATTTGCGATCTTCTTCTGTTTTATTCCTCTCGAGGACGACAGGTGAAGACTTGCCAGATTCGATAATCTTGGAAGCTAGTATTTTGGCAGAGATAACGTGATCCCCAGCTGTCACCTTCCATGAGATAGATACATTCTGTATGGAGTCCTTTGGTACAGAGATGGACCGAGTGCCTAGTATCACATTCTTGTCATAGAATTCTACATTGGCCTGGAGAGGATAATTGTCCCCATTCCATACTGCCGTATATATTTTTACTGTCTGACCCTCTATTAGAGGATTCTCGGAATACCAAATCTGCCCCGGGATGAATCCAGTATTTGCGACATCAGCAGCATAGACATTCCCACAGAAAAAAGTAAAAATAATTAAAATAAATATTTTATATTTCATTGTTTATATTGTATCACGCGAGTAGACGGTCTCCAATCATAAAAGCATCCCCGGCACCCATCGTGACTATGACGTCTTTATCATGTAGACCCATCATGCTGAGAGTCTCGAACGCACTATCAAAATTAGCAAACGATGCAGAATTATTTTTATGCTTGTTTGTCTCTTCAGATAAAATTTTTGAGGATACTGTACCATCGTCCACTTCACGAGCGGCATATATAGGCAGGAAGAGCACATTGTCTGCAGATACAAAACTCGTAGCAAAATCTGCTAGCAATGATTTCGTACGGCTATATAGATGTGGCTGGAATACAATAGTCAGACGGTACCCATCTTCTGCTAGATACAACTCGCGAAAACCCTGGAGACTAGCCTTTATCTCTGTGGGGTGATGAGCATAATCATCGTATACGACAGCACCACTTTCAAGCTTGCCTTTGTATTGGAATCGTCTCCATGTGCCAGCAAAATTCACCACTGCACCCCTAGCATCATCATCTGTGATACCTAGGCATGTAGCCACGGCTACTGCACATGCTGCATTTTTCTTGTTGTGTATACCAGGGATTTTCAATTTTAAATCTGCATCATAAAAATCTTGGTAGTTTATGATTGTGGCTTTTGTATCAGCGATGACATCTGGGATATTGTTGTCATTTGGATCACATATTATAAATCCATCTTCAGGAACCTTCATAGTCAATTCATGAAAAGCACTTTTTATATCTTCGATATCTTTGTAGTAGTCTAGGTGATCCTCCTCTACATTTGTAATCACCAAAATCTTTGGGCTCATATTCAAAAACGATCGGCGATACTCACAAGACTCTGAGATAAATATACCGCTGTGGCCGTATACAAAATTTGTCCCATCAGATAGCAGGCTACCCACGACGACAGTCGGATCCCTCTCTAGATCTCTAAATATCTGAGCAGTCATACCCGTAGTAGTAGTCTTGCCATGAGTACCAGTGACGGCTATCGTGTACTGGCCTCTCGATATCTCGCCTAGCATTTGAGGATATGAACGTATTGGAATATCTTGGAATTTCAATTCAGAGAAGAATTTTTCATCGTAGTATTCAATAGCTATAGTATAGACTATCAGATCTGCATCTGTGGGAATATTCTCTATTGATTGTGACAGTACGATATCTGCACCGAGAGAAGATAAGTCAGCTGTTATGTTTGACTCGTGCACGTCTTGACCTGAGACCTTTTTACCTATAGATATCATCATACGAGCAATAGCCGAGATACCAATCCCGCCTATTCCTATAAAGTGCACATGTTTAATTTTTGATAAGTCGATGTTCATCCCGATACTAAATTTTAACTGTTAATTTTATAATTATATCCCGTAATCAAAAATTTACTACGGGACAGGTATTATTTAAATTTCTTTACTAATTTTACAAATTCGTCATTGCGCTCATATTCATTGTTGTATTGAGAGAAAGAAGAAAAGGCTGGAGAGAACAGAATAATGTCGCCCTTTTTTGCAGATGAAGTAGCAGTATCAAATGCCTGCTTTAAATTTTCAGTCTTTATACTTTCCACCTTCAACTTCCGGATAGGGCCTAAAGCGCTATCTGAGATTAACTTATTAGTACCTGTACCTGGAATAGTCACTACCAATTTACAATATTTATTAATAGCTTTTACAAAATCTGTTACCGGAATGTTCTTATCATTCCCACCACAAATAAGTATTATTCTTTTCTCCGCTAGGTCTTTCCTAGCGGAGGTTGCTAAAGCTTGTAAACCAGAAATAGTTGCCTCTGGAGTAGTAGCATTATTGTCATTGTAGATCTTTATTCCGCGGATATTTTTCACGAGTTCCAGGCGACCTTCGAGTCCCCCAAAATCTTTCACAGCTTTTTTGATTTTTGACTCTGGTATACCAAAAATTTTTACTACCTCGACAGCGCAGGCCATATTCTCCATCTGATGAACACCCGGTACTGCGAACTTCCAATCCGATACTGTATTTGGCTTTACTACTACGAGCTTGCTCTGTATATCTTTTGGTATCAATTTCTTCATACCCGGACTGATCACTAGTGTATCCCCCGCCTTTTGATATTTAAAAATATTGGCCTTGTCGGCAAAGTATAGGTCCATATTGTCCCGATAGTAATTCATATGGTCGGTCATAAAGCTAGTGAAGACAGAAATATGCGGAGAAAAACCATGTTCACCTGTCCCAAGAAACGAATGTGGAGTGGGACCAAAACCTTGGAGCTGCCATGAATCGAGCTCTGCCACGAGGATATCTCCATCTTTTACTTTTGAAAGAAGTGGGAGTGTCGCTACACCGCGTACATTGCCACCAATGAAGACACTCTTGTTTAAAAATTTCTCTTGAGATTTTAATATCTCGTAGATCAAGTTTGTCGTCATGGATTTTCCACGAGTACCAGTGACTCCAATGATTTGCACACCTGGTGCACACTTTGCAAAGAGTGATACATCCATCTCGATCGGAATATTGTTCTTCATCGCCTCGGCGATAAATACAGAATCCATAGGCACACCTGCAGATTTAACAATCATATCCCTATCACGAAAATCCTCGAGCCTATGCTCGCCTAATACGAATTTTATATTTGGGAATTTAGAGAGGGCTTTTACTGAAGTTGCTAATTGATCAGAATTCTTCAGATCAGTCACTATCAAATCAGCCCCACACTGTGCAAGGAATTTGGTATAACCTAGGCCTCGACCGAGTAGTCCTAGTCCCATAATCGTTATTTTTTTGTCCTTAAATAGATTCTTGTAGTTTTTCATTGAGAGCTCATTATAACACAAAACACCGTATTTTAAACAAAAAGAAAACAGCCCTAGGAGCTGTTCTTTTTTAAAAAAAATTATTTGGACTAATGTCCTTGTCTTGGGTAGTTGCCACCATGGCGACCTTGCCCGGAGCATTTACCGCCACGTACACCATCTTCTTCATTGTGATGAGTGCCTGTTTCGATATTTTCAATTCTCTCATTATATCCCTCATCCATCTTTGTATGAGGAACCTTGGCATCTCCATTTTCAGCTGGAGTAACTGTTTCTTTATTTGGCATAGGTTTGGGATTTTTTACAATCATCACATTTAAAAAACAAAATGTCAATAAAAAAAACCGCAGGCTTTCACTTGCGGCTATTTTATTACTTTAAATATTTTTTTAATTCCTCCATATCATCAAAATGATTTTTTATGCCATTTATCTCTTGATATTTTTCATGCCCCTTGCCAGCTACCAATATATAGTCCCCTGGCACAGCCATCTCGCAAGCTTTCTGTATAGCCTCGTGCCTATCTGCTATGACATATACATCCTCTACATCCTCAGGTAGTCCAGCGCGCATATCTGCGAGTATATCCTCAATCTTTTCACTACGTGGATTGTCTGAGGTGAGGATGACAATATCACTATCCGCATATGCAATCTGAGCCATCATCGGGCGCTTTGTCTTGTCCCTCTCACCACCACATCCAACTACAGTGATGACCCTACTATTTGTAGATTCATCTCCTGCAAGGCGCAGAGTCGTCTGCAATGCATTCTCTAGTGCATCCGGAGTATGTGCATAGTCGACGATGCCAGTGATACCACTGTCTGATTTAAAATAATTAAATCGTCCCTCTACTGGATCGAGCTTTTTTATCTCAGATATTAATCTTTCGTCCTCTATACCCAGGAGTGATGCCGCGCCATATACAGCGAGGACATTGTACATATTGAAATCGCCGATCAATCTGGATTCCAATTTTGAATCAAAAGATGCCGGTTTTTTAAAACCATAGAAATATTTTTTTGCTTTTGTATCTAGGAGCATTGTCTCACCACTTCCATCATCGACATTCGCCAGAGCAAAAGCAGTATCATGCAGACCGTCAAAGAAAGATTTTTTTGCATTCAGATAATTCTCAAAATCTTTATGATAATCCAGATGATCGTGAGTCAGGTTTGTAAATATACCCCCAGCAAAAGATAGCCCAGTGATTCTCTTTTCAGCAACAGCATGAGAAGAGACTTCCATAAAACAATACTCACAACCAGCATCAACCATAGTAGATAGTATATTATTCAAAGTGATAGCATCTGGAGTAGTAGGTATGATTCTCTTGGAATCGATGATTTTATCACCTATCTTATCAGCGACAGTAGAGATGAGACCAGTCTTATGGCCCAAGTTTGAAAAAAGATTATGCGAAAGAGTAGATACGGTAGTCTTGCCATTTGTGCCAGTGACACCTACTAATTTTAATTTAAAAGATGGATGATTATAAAAATTGTGCGCGATGATACCGACTGCTTCTTTTGTGTCGCAAACTTTTACATAAGCCACCCCGTGAACGTATTGATCTAAATCCGCCTGGTGCACTATAACCTTTGCACCCTTTGATATCACATCATCGATAAAATTGTGTCCATCGGTCACATGTCCCTTTATGGCCACAAAGAGTGAATTATCTACTATCTCTTTATTTGAAAGTGAGACAGATGAAATAGATACATCTACATTGCCGTGTGTATCTAGGACCTCTATATTCTTGATGATATTTGATAGTAGCTTCATATATATACTATAAACCCTTTGTAGAATAAAAAAAAGCCCCCTAAAAGGAAGCTTTTTTTCTTAATGTGAAGTTGATAAAAAATCAATAACGGCTGTTTTTGTTTCATTAATTGCTTTTTCAAGATCAATATTTTCAATTACAACATCAGCATCCTTGATTTTTAACATCTCCTTTTTTGCAATAGCTAGTCTTTCACGTAGAGATTCCTCTGTTTCAGTATTTCGCAAGCGGAGCCTCTGCTCTAAGACATCCAATGGTACATAGATAAAAATAACAAGAGCATCACGTCCAAAATATTTCTTCAAACTTGCGGCACCACGAACTTCTACATCAAAAAAAATAACCTTACCTTCATTGTGCAGCCTTTCAATTTCTGATTTTAAAGTTCCATAAAGATTACCGCAGTATTCTTCATATTCTACAAAATCACCTCTCGCAATCTTGTCTTTAAATTCTGACTCAGAAAAAAAATGATAATTTTTACCATCTACTTCTCCTGGTCTTTTAATACGAGTAGTACCACTCACTGAAAAAGAAAAATTTGAAGACTGACTCATTACATTTGATGTAATGGTAGACTTACCAGCCCCAGATGGAGCACAGATTATAATAGCTTTTGGTTTGTTTGTTTCCATAAAATGTTTATTTCTTTGATTTAAAATAACATATTTATAAAGTATAGTCAAAAAGGCTTATATTTGCTATATTCTATTTATGAAAATTCTAGCGATAGAGACATCTTGCGATGATACAGGGATAGCGATCCTCGACGCGCGAAAGAGTGGAAAGAGTAGCCACTGTCTACACATGATGGCAAATGCAATACAATCCCAGCCCATTCATACGAACTATGGTGGTGTATTCCCTATGATGGCAAAGCGCGAGCATGGAAAAAATATCGTACCCGTTTTTGAAAAGGCACTCAAAGATGCAGGGTTATACAAATTAAAAATTAAAAATGAGAAATTAAAAATTGATGAGGTAAAAATAAAAAAGATACTCTCAAGAGAAAATGACTTATCAGAAACATTCATAAATTCAATATCTAAGATAGCCAAGCCAAAGATAGATGCCATAGCTGTGACTGTGGGCCCGGGCCTCGAGCCTGCACTATGGGTAGGTATTAGCTTTGCTAAAGCACTGTCTCTCGCATGGGATCTGCCGCTACTACCAGTGAACCATATGGAGGGGCATATATTATCTATATTGATGACCGATGAAGGGAAAATACCAGAGATACAATTCCCTGCTCTTTCACTACTCGTATCTGGCGGACATACAGAGCTAGTACTCATGAAAGACTTTGGTAAATACAAAGTCATCGGCCAGACCCGTGACGATGCAGCCGGTGAAGCTTTTGACAAGGTAGCCCGCATGCTATCCCTGCCATATCCTGGCGGACCAGAGATTTCTAAATTGGCAGCAGGACATCGAAAGAATTCAAATACATCCACCTCCCCCGCATTGGCGGGTACTCCTCAAGAGGAGAATATAATTAAATTACCTCGCCCAATGATACACTCAGGGGATTTTGATTTTTCATTCTCTGGACTCAAAACTGCAGTCCTATATCTACTCCGCGACCTAGGAGATATAAATGATGAACAAAAAAAAGAAATAGCTTGTGAAGTAGAAGATTCGATAGTAGAGGTACTCACATACAAGACAATCAAGGCCATAGAAAAATACAAGATACAGACACTGATAGTAGGTGGTGGAGTATCTGCAAATACGCACCTACAAAAAATATTGAGAGAGAAAGTAGGTTTAAAAATTAAAAATGAAAAATTAAAAATTAAAGTATACTTCCCTACTAAAAAACTTTCTACTGACAACGGCCTGATGATAGCTATCACTGGATACTTTAACTACATCAAAAAACCAACAAAAAAATCCCCGCCACTCTCAAAATTGAAAGCAAACGGGAATTTGGGGTTTTAATTACCTAACTTTTTTTACTAAGTTTTTCTTGTGCATTAAATAAATCATCCATAGATTTTCTATTCATTTCTCTAATATAATCTGGCTTATCGAGCCAAAAAGACAAAGAAATAATTTGCATTTTTTTAATTTCTTCTTTCGACATATCTGATTGATGACACCCAACCTTAAAAACACCATCGAGCGATTCATTTAAAAGTGACAATGAATTCATAAAGTCTTCTAAATTTACAAATCCAGAATTTTTAATACTGAGAGTTTCGATGCGGTACAAAGTAATTCCGATAAATCCATACATATGATCACGTATCATCTTGAAAAGATTATGTTTTGGATCATTAGGATTATACTGCAAGTCAAAAGAAAAATTCAATTCAAAAAACTTCTTAAATTTTTCAGGTATCTTATTTTTAATTTCATTAAACAAAACAGCAAAAACTTCTTCTTGTTTTTTAGCCTTGAGGCGATCAACTCTAGCTTGGAGAGAATTAGCATAGTTGTCATATTCATAACAAAAATTTAGAGCTCTACCAAGAGAATAATCAGAATCAGTAGATGTCTTTGAGACGTTGATTTTAGGTTTTTGATTTTCCATAATTATTAGTTTTAAAGTTTCTTTTTTCTCAGATTACCACTTTTTAAAATTAAGTCAAAGAATAACACAAAAAAACCCGTTCACTCTCATCTCTGAAAGCAAACGGGAATTTGGGGTTCTAAAAAAATAACAAGAATTAGTAATCAAAAACACCGTGAGGTGTCTCGATTCTAACAGCGGGATCACCAGGCTTACGCTCTTCACAATGCCCAATAATTTTTGCATCAACATGAAAAATGTTGGCAGCTTTAATTACTCTTCTGGCAGCAGCCTGACTCCGACAATAAACTTCAAAGCGATGACCCATGTTGAAACTGGTAAACATTTCTTTCCATGCGGTACCAGATTCTTTTTGAATCATCGAAAAGAAATCATTATCGAATAAATCATTTTTTACCGCCATTACACTTGAAGGCAAAAATCTTTTTATCTTCGTCTGACCTCCACCTGAACAATGTATCAAACCTTGAATCTCAATACGCAGTATACTACGCCATAAATCACTGAGGACCGGAGCGTAAGTACGCGTAGGAGAAAGCACCAATTTACCCATCGAGATTAGAGGCCAACCATTTATCGATATTCTATCCGTCAAATTATGTTCACCGCAGTAAATTAATTCAGGATTATCGTGCAAATAAAAAGTTTCCGGATATTTTTCTCCAACCGCCTTATTGAAAATATCATGACGAGCACTAGTCAGGCCGTTGCTACCCATACCAGAGTTGTATTCTGATTCATAAGTAGCCATACCAAACGAGCTAAGCCCCACAATAATCGCCCCAGGTTCAATGGCCGGAGTTAAGATTTTGTCTCTTTTCATCCTGGTTGTCATTGTGCCATTTACAATAATTGTACGAGAAAGATCAGGTACATCGGCAGTTTCACCACCAGCAAAAGAAATGTTCATACCGAAATCGTTCATTTTTTGAATTAACTCTTCGGTGGCATTTATGATTTCAGAAATTACTTCTCCGGGGACAAGGAATTTGTTACGATCAATTGTCTGAGTGTAGAGTATGGGTTCATCTGTCAAACCCACACAAAGCAGATCATCCAGATTCATCACAAATGCATCTTGGGCTATGCCTGCCCACACAGACATATCCCCTGTCTCACGCCAATACGCATAAGCAAGTGATGATTTTGTCCCTGCTCCATCAGCATGAGAGATATTACAATACTTTTCATCGCTACCAAAATAATCTGGGAGAATTTTACAAAAAGCATTCGGAAAAATACCCCTGTCCAACTTGGCTATAGCATCATGGACTTCTGTTTTACTGCTTGATACACCTCGTGCACCATAGCGGTCTTGTTTTTCGATCATATAAAATTTATTTAAGGATTTTTGTCGATAATAACACTAAAAAATATATTTATCAATGTGTCAAAAAACAATATAATAATTGGAAAGATGGCTTTAAAAATGCTATATTTTATACATGCAAGATAAACCTGAATACAAAGAACCAAATATTGATAAAAAGCTATTACAACCATACAACCCAGCCGATACTGAGGATCGTATTTACCAGCAATGGCAAGATAGTGGATTTTTTAATCCGGATGTTTGTATAGAAAAAGGAGTCACAAAACCCGACGCTCCACATTTCTCTATCGTCCTACCTCCTCCAAATGTGACAGGTACACTACACCTAGGTCACGCTTTTGAAGACACAATGCAAGATGTCTTAGTTCGGTATAATCGTATGAAGGGAAAGAAAACTCTTTGGATCCCTGGTACAGACCATGCAGCAATTGCCACACAATCAAAAGTTGAAAAGATTCTAGAAAAAGAAGAAGGAAAAAGAAAGACAGATCTAGGTCGTGAAGAATTCCTAAAACGCGTAGACAAATTCGCACAAGAGAGTCACGACACTATCGTGTCTCAGATTAAAAAGATGGGTGCATCTATAGACTGGTCTCGTGAAGCATTTACCCTAGACGAAAAGAGGAATTTTGCTGTGCGTACTGCATTCAAAAAAATGTACGATGAAGGTCTGATCTACCGTGGGTATCGTATTGTGAACTGGGACCCAAAAGGCCAGACGGTAATATCAGATGACGAAGTAGTTTACGAAGAAAGAAAAGCAAAACTATACACATTTAAATATTCAAAAGACTTCCCTATCTCTATATCTACGACTCGACCAGAGACAAAAGTCGGAGACATGGCAGTAGCTGTAAACCCTGCAGATGAAAGATACACTCAATATGTCGGTCAGACATTTGAAGTGGCTGATTTTTGTGGTGTACCACTATCAATCAAAATAATCGCCGACCACAATGTAGAAAAAGATTTTGGTACTGGAGCCCTCGGAGTGACACCGGCACATAGTCAGATAGACTGGGAAATGGCTCAAAAGAATAACTTGGAGGTAAAACCAGTTATCAATGAATATGCCAAGATGACAGTAGGTGGTGAAAATCTTCTGGGAAAGAAGACAGGTGAAGCTCGTGAGATAGTAGCACAGTGGCTACGCGAAAATGATTTGATGGAATCTGAAGTCGAAGTTGATCAAAATGTATCGACAGCAGAGCGTACTGGTGCAATAATCGAACCAATTCCAAAACTTCAGTGGTTCATCAATGTAAACAAACCAATAGAAAGACATAATGGCAAGACCTTAAAGGATCTGATGCTTGAACCTGTTGTTGATGGCAAAATAAAAGTATTACCAGATAGATTTGAAAAGATATATTCACATTGGATTGCGAATCTTCGCGACTGGTGTATATCTCGCCAAATCTGGTACGGACATCGTGTGCCTGTATGGTACCGAGGTGATGAAGTCTATTGCGATATGGAAGCACCCGAAGGTGAAGGCTGGGAACAAGACTCTGATAGTCTAGACACTTGGTTCTCTTCAGGACTATGGACATTCTCTACTCTCGGATGGCCAGATATGAATTCTGCAGATTTAAAGAATTACCACCCTACTACAATAGTTATGCCGGGATATGAAATCCTGCCATTTTGGGTTGCCCGTATGGTCCTCATGTCTCAATACCTATTAAATGAAGTTCCGTTCGATACTGTATATTTCCACGGAATAGTTCGCGACAGTAAAGGTAAGAAATTCAGCAAGTCTGCAAATAATGGAATAGACCCAATAGATGTGATAAACGAATACGGAACAGACGCATTACGTATGGCACTCGTCGTAGGTGTAGGCCCAGGTAATGATACAAAATTTGATATGCAAAAAGTAAAAGCATACAAGCACTTTGCAAATAAACTCTGGAATATTGCGCGCTTTACCCTATCATCTACAGAAGGCGTCGTATGTGATCCAAAGTTCGATGCATATACAGATAGTGAAAAAACTTTAATCGAAGAGCGAGACAATCTGATATCTGAAATCACAAAAGAAATGGATGAATACAAATTCTATCTAGTCGGAGAAAAGCTCTATGCATACGCATGGACACGATTTGCAGATGTGATAATCGAGGAAAGCAAACCAATACTAAACGGAAAAGATGAGAATGCAAAAATGGCTAGTGCACAATTCCTATTGAACACTCTAGAAAAAATAACAACAGTACTCCACCCATTCATGCCATTCGTCACAGAAGAGCTATGGTCGATTATTCATAAAGACACAGGACTACTGATGGTAGAAAAGTGGCCAACAATAAATAATGGATAATCTTATATCAGACCCAAAAACTCTAATATATGCAGTACTAGGAGGAGTCATGCCGGCCATATTATGGCTATGGTTTTGGCTCAGGCAAGAAGATAGCGACGACAAAGAACCCACAGGATTGATAATCATGTCTTTTGTGCTCGGTGGGGTGATGGTACTACTAGCTATATGGTTACAGAGATATTCGGCTACATTGATACTAGACAAGACATGGCAGATAATCGCATTTGCATCAATAGAAGAAATACTAAAAATGCTCGCAGTTATAGTAGTCGTGTTTGGTAGTGGACATATAGACCAGCCGATAGACTACCCTATGTACTTTATCGCAGCCGCACTGGGATTCGCAGCACTTGAAAATGTATTCTTCCTGATCAACCCTCTCCAAGTAGACGGTACAGTTGTCGGACTACTCACTGGCAACTTGCGATTCCTGGGATCGACACTACTGCACGCCATTGCGAGCAGCATGATAGGTAGCGCATTTGGATTGGCATTCTATATAAAAAGATTAAAGAAAACATATGCGATAATCGGATTATTATTTGCTATTGTCTTGCATAGCCTGTTCAATTTCTTTATAATGAAAGGAAGCGGTGAAAATTTCCTCTCTGTTTTTGGTTTTCTATGGGTCGTCGCGATTATAAATATTCTTATTTTTGAAAAATTAAGAAGAATGAGTCCGCGCTTTGCGCAAACAATATAAAACTATGCTAAAAAAGAAATCTTTTTTTGAAAAATTAACAGGTGGTATTAAATTCGATGACGAGAGTGAATTTCTCGTAGACGAAGAACCAAAGTTAATGAAGAAAAATCACGAAGTTGAATTCAAAGAAGAAGTCGAAGAAGAACAAGACGGAGAGCTCACTATCGACCTATATCAGACAAATGGCGAGATCGTAGTGCAGAGTATGATAGCCGGTGTACTACCAGAGAATCTATCTATAATGATCACAAGAGACACTCTGACTATCAAAGGCAAGAGAGACGAGAACAGATCAATCAAAGAAGGAGATTACTATGTCAGAGAACTATACTGGGGAAGCTTTTCAAGAACAATCAGCCTACCAGAAGAAGTAGACCCTGAAGAAGCTGAAGCAATAGAAAAGCACGGCCTACTAGTTATCAAGCTCCCAAAGATAAACAAACACAAGCAAACAAACCTAAAAGTGAAATCTATATAAATAAAACCCCGCAATTGCGGGGTTTTATTTATATCGTGGTGCCTGGAATCAGATTTGCACTGATGACCCTTCCCTCTTCAGGGGAATGCTCTGCTAACTGAGCTATCCAGGCATTATTAATTTTGTTTATCTATCATACTAAAAAAATAACTTATTTGCAATGATGGACTGGCCCAGTAGAACACGTGATGATATACTGTAATATATGCAAACTTGTCAACTTTGTGATAAAAAATTTAAAGACTACCAACAAAGAAACCGCACACGGTGTGGATCTTGTAATACAAAAATAAGACGTTTTCGTGCTAAAGCAGCAGCTGTTCAATATTTAGGAGGTAAGTGTGCAAAATGTGATTGGAGTGGGAATCAAGCTGCCCTACAATTTCATCACAAAAATCCAAAAGAAAAAGATTTTATAATTGGGAATGTTTCAAATAAAAGCTGGGATTCAATAAAAATAGAAATTCAAAAGTGTATTTTATTGTGTGCAAATTGTCACATGATTGAACATAGCACAAAAGATGGTAAAAAGTTCCTTGAGGAAGCAATGAATTATAAAGGAAGAAAACTTGTTTTTTAATAAATTATCCAAAATAAAACACCCTAGGGGTGTTTTATTTTTGTAGGCTCTTTAGCAATCCTTGGATACTATTTAGGTCAGGAACACCATTCATCCCCTCTGAATTCAAGGAGTCTAGCCCTCCGCCACTATATACGTCTAGGATGCCACCTAGATATGGCTGTACGAAATAGTACGCCCCATATGAAGCACCGATAATCACCACCCAGTAAACGATACGATAAATCTGAGCCAGCTTTTGAGTATTGCGAACTTTTTTCAATAATTCATTATTCTCTTTTGAAAGCTCGAGATTTTCTTCTAATAATTTTTTAATTTCTTGATCCATTATTTTTTAATTATAACAAATATAAAATTAAAAACGATAGTGTGCCCTCACCCTGAGTCGAACAGGGATCTATTCCTTAGGACGGAACTGTTCTATCCATTGAACTATGAGGGCATAAAAGCGCCTATATAGGCGCTTTTATAATACTACAGAATAAAAAATTTTACTATTCTTTGATTCCTAGTAACTCTGCTATTTGAGGCTTATTGAATCCTACGATTAATTTATCATCAATGATGATTACTGGTACACCCATCTGACCACTCTTTTGGATCATCTCTTGTCTCTTGCCTAGATCTTCTGCAACATTAAAATCTTCAAATGCTACATTATTCTCCTTGAAGTAATCTTTTGCCATATGGCAAAAATGACATGTCGGTGTGCTATATACTGTAACTGTACTCATATATTTTTCTCGGCCGACCCGTTAGGGTTTAGGCATAATTAATTAATAAGTTTGGAAATTTATTATATCACAAAAAAATTTCGCGCAACACTTGACACGAGGACACCTAAATCAAGCCCTCAAATTCGCCTTTATACTGGATAGCTTCCAAATCAGCATTGTCTATCCATACATAATTCCCTCCTCGTGGCTTACCAAATACTATGCCGTGATATTTAAATCCGTGAACTATTAGCCAATTCTCGGTAGCCTCTCTGTGGTCTTCTTTACGTGAAGTAAAGAATGTCACTATATGCCCCGCATCATATAGATTATTCACAAAATCTCGTGCACCGGGTAGCTCATATGCAGTCACGAATCTCTCTGGTTCTTCGTTTGGTATATCCTCACACACAGTACCATCTATATCGATCAGATAATTCTTCATGCCAATTGGCAACACAGGACTACCACTCTTTCCATCTTCATTTTTTACCTCTTGTAAATCCATATAAAATAAATTAATTTTTAATCTAGTGCGAACACGGGGAATCGAACCCCGATCTATTGCTTGGGAAGCAATCATTCTGCCACTGAACTATGCTCGCAATTTTATTTGAATAAATTTTTAAGCCAATTTAAAAAACCGTGCTCTTTTTTGTTTTCATTTTCTTCAACTTCCAATTCTGCTTTGTCTACAATCACGAGCATTTTTTCACCAGGTCTTACGACTTGATATTTATCTCTTATCAAAATCTCAGAACCTTTTTCTGTTTTTAGTTGATCTATTGATTGAGTTAGAGATTTTTCCCTCTCTTGTAGGGCGTTCATCTTGTCCAGGACAAGAGACTTGGTCTTGGCAGTTTCTCTTTCTTTAGCAAACAGACCCACCATATTATAAGCAAAAATTATAAAAATCAAAAACAGCACTATAAGCGATAGTGGCGAGTGCCAAAAGGTATTCATTTTTTTCTTCTTGAATTCTTCCATATTTCTGATATGATTATAACATGATTTTCAGCGCAAAAAGCCAAAAGAGGATGCGAGTAGCATTTACCATAATATCTATACTAGTTATAGTCAGTATGATAATGCTATATATGCCGATTCTGCAATAATATAAACATTATCAACAAAAAGAGCCCATTTGGGCTCTTTTTACTTACCTCCTCCACTACGCATCATTTTCAAAAATACGTCTTGTGTGATATTCACCTTGCCGTTCTCGGCTTGGCGAGCTTTACCTTTCTTTTGCTTTTCCAATAGCTTCTTCTTACGACTTATATCTCCTCCTCCTACTACTTTACTACCATGCATCAACACATCTTTACGATAAGCAGATACAGACTCCGATGCGATTATTCGGCCTAGGGCCTTGCCTTGGATTTTAAATGCAAACTGGTGACGAGGGATTACCTTCTTTAATCTCTCCACCTGATCTCTTGCTTCATCTTCGGCACGACGACGAGACACAACACGACAGAACGCCACTACTGGCTCATCTGCTACGATGATATCTAGACGCACTACATCAGCCTCACGGTATTCATCCATCTCATAAGAGATAGATCCGTATCCTGAAGTCAGAGATTTAAGATCATCAAAGAAATTTCTCATCAATTCACGTAGCGGCATATCTACTGTGACCTGGGTTCTGTTGTCTCCGAAATTTTCAGTCATTTTAATATCTGCCTCGTGGTCGAATAAGAATGGCATCAATACTCCTACATAGGATAGTGGTGCGATAATCTTTACGTGTATCCATGGCTCGAAAACTTTTACTACACTACTATCATCTGGGAAAAGATGTGGTGAATATATAGTCTCTTCTTTGCCATTTCTCAATAATACTTTGTATGTAATAGATGGCATAGTCACTATCAACTGTAGGTCAAATTCACGAGACAATCTCTCTGTGATAATCTCAAGATGTAGCATACCGAGGAACCCACAACGAAAACCACGGCCCAATGTACCAGATGTTTCTTCTTCATATGAAAATGCAGAGTCAGAAAGACGGAGCTTGCCTAGCGCAGCCTTTAGATTTGTAAAATCATCGGCAGACTCCGGATATACAGATGCCCATACTACAGGGCGAGGATTCATGTACCCATGCAGAGCTGTCGCACCATTCTTGGAATTTGTGACAGTGTCTCCGACAGATGCGATACCTGGCTTTTTAATACCTGTGACGATATAACCAATCTCTCCGCTAACCAGACTATCTTTTGGATTTTCTTCGGGAGAAAATGTCCCTACTTCAAGGGCGATAAACTGCTCATCTGATACTGCGAATTTTAGATAGTCACCTTTTTTAAATGATCCACCAAATACACGGACATAGACGATAACTCCACGATGATTGTCGTATTTAAAGTCAAACACAAGAGCACTATTTGTATTCTTATCAGTCACTACTTCAAAGGTCGGAGGTGGTACGCGATTCACAATCTCATTCAAAAGATCCGCTACTCCGTCACCAGTCTTACCAGAGACTAGCATGATAGTATCGGGATCAATGTCGAGAAGTATAGCAACCTCCATTTTTACTTCATCTACACGAGATAATGGTGAGTCAATCTTGGACAGCACAGGGATGATTACAAGACCAGAATCACGAGCCATCTGTAGAGTGGTGAGTGTCTGAGCCTGTACGCCCTGAGTCGAGTCTACGAGCAATATAGAGCCTTCTACAGCCTTTAGGGCACGAGATACCTCATATGAGAAGTCGATGTGCCCGGGTGTGTCGATGAGGTTTAAAATGTATTTCTCATTGCCAACTTTATGCTCCATACGGACAGGCTGCATCTTGATAGTGATACCACGCTCGCGCTCTAATTCCATAGAATCTAGGACCTGATCCTTCATTTTACGCGCCTCAATAGTGCCCGTCACTTCTAACATGCGGTCTGCAAGGGTACTCTTACCGTGATCGATATGAGCGATGATACTAAAATTTCTTATATGCTTTATGTCCATTATTCCCCTATCCTACCAGAAAAACACTTAAATTAAAAGGAGTTAATTTTCAAACTTTTCTAGCTCTTTAATCCATTTTTCATAATTAGGTCTTGCAATTTCTTTTCCCATTGATGATGAAATTCGATTAAACATCCAATCTAATTTTTCTTTTACTTTACAATGTCCTTCAATAGGTGCTTTTTTATTTACAAACATTTCTGCATTGGTTTCAAAGAAACTTATAGAATCTGCATCCATGAGAGCATTTTGTTCTTCATCTCCTCCGACTTCATGTTTACTTATAAGATTTACAACTTTATTAATTACCTCTTCTGGAATATTTTCTTTCTGCAAAAAATCGAACATTATTTTTCCACCTTTTTCTTGATGATTTTTAAGGAATTTTTGATCTAAATAATTTTCAGGAACTATTTCATTTTCAGAACGAAAAGCTCTTTCAATGTCATGTGAATAAGCAGCTATCTTATGAGCTTCCGTAATATTTGGAATAAATTTTTCATACCAATATACAGTACGCTCGAAATGAGCTTTTTGTTTACCTTTAAATGATTGATCTACATATTCAACTGTTTTATTATAAATATCCATATTTTTTCCCAGCCAGGGCTTTAGGCCCTGTCTGGAAGATTATCTTCATCTTTTAATGAAGTCTTTCCTCTTTCTTTTCTAATAATTGAAACAATTTCTTTGCAATGTTTTTCAAATTTATTGCTTCCACCAAAAATTTCCAGAACTCTCTCTCCTTCTTCTTTGTCTATTATTTTAAATTTATTATTTTTATATTCAAAATCCCCAGAAAAGATTAAATCTTTTTTAGATTCAGGAATATCATGGATTTCATAATTATGATTTGTATACCCTAAAAGTTTATTAAAATAATTTTCATCATTAATTAAATGTGACTTGAAAGTTCCCTGGAATAGTGATCCTGTGCGATTATTTTTTACATTAAAATACGAAGTATACCCACTTTGTAATTTTTGCATAAATTTTGCAATACCTCCATCAATTGACTGTTTTAAAATAAAGTGAAAATGATTTGGATTCAAACAATATCCAATAATAGAAACCAGTGGTTCTCTAGATAAGGCTTTAGGTCCTATCTCTTTAGACTTCCTTAAATTAGACAAACTAATTATTGTATTAATTTGATTAAATTCAATTACACTTTCAATAAATCTATAGACATCATTTTTGTCACTAAAAATATCACGCTTATCCACTCCACGATTGTAAATATGATAATATTGATTTGTAATTAGAGGTTGTTTCCTCATGATTTTATTATAACACAACAAATAAATCCCCAGATAGGGCCTAAAGCCCTATCTGGGGATTATTCTATAAATCCACCGACTTGGTGATTCCAGAGATCGGAGTACTGTCCACCCTTTTCTAGAAGTTCAGCATGAGTACCCTCTTCGACGATTTTACCGTCTTCCAGGACTATTATCCGGTCCATCTTTTGAATAGTTGAGAGGCGGTGAGCAATGACGATAGTAGTCTTGTTTTTCATAATCTCATTGAATGCGTCTTGGATATACTGCTCTGAGATACTATCCAATGCACTCGTAGCTTCATCGAGGATAAATATCGGACTATTTTTCAAGATTGCACGAGCGATAGCCACACGCTGACGCTCGCCACCAGAGAGCTTTACTCCACGCTCACCTACATATGTCTCGTATTTATTTGGTAGCTTTTCTATAAATCCATGAGCTCTGGCTTTCTTGGCTGCAGAAATAATTTCTTTGTCTGTGGCGTCTTGTTTTCCATAAGATATATTCTCACGTATTGTTCGATGGAATAATACAGACTCCTGAGGGACATACGATATAGCACTACGTAGATCATCCTGAGTCACATTGCGGACATCTTGCCCGTCGATAGTAATACCACCACCATCAACATCTGAAAATCTCAGAATCAAATTTACAAAAGTAGATTTACCTGCACCAGAGTGACCGACGAGCCCAATACGCTCGCCAGGCTTGATATCGAGATTAAAATTTGTAAAAATTTCTTCATTGTTTTTATATTTAAAACATACATCCTTAAAAACAAGATGCCCTTTTTTCATTTTTAATTTTTCTGGATTTACTGGATCTGTTACATCTTGAGATACTTCAAATATGTCGATCATCTCTTTCATATCGGCAGAATATTTCATGAATTTAGTAAGTGCATTACCCAAATTCCAAAGTCGATCAAATATGATAACCATATAAGTTTGAATCAGGACCACTGTACCAGTGCTAATCTCCCCTGCTAGCCAGAATTTTATCATGAAGTAAAGAATACTACTCTGAGTTATAAATACCAGAGTTCCCTGGAGTGCATCTATTCTATTTCCAAAAAACCAAGCCCTGCGACTCTTGAGAGCGGCATTCTCTACTATCTCATCGAATGCTTTAATTTCAGGTTTACCAGAAGAAAATATTTTTACCGCCAATATATTCCCAAAGATATCAGCCAATCTTCCCCCAATTTTTGAATCAGCCTGAGCCTCCTCTAGATCATATTTAACCTTTTTCCCAACAAAAAAAGAAACCAAGCTTATAAATACAACGATGAAAGCTAAGAATATATATGTAAGGAAAACAGACTGATGATACATAACCACAAAAATACCTATGAGTGAGATAAAAACACTCCAGAATTCATATATAAAAATATCATACATAGACTCAAAAGACCCCACGAATCTACGTGATTTTGTTACGAGTGAACCAGAAAAAGTATTCGCAAAAAAAGTCTGAGAATGTGATTGGATTTTCTGGAATGCAAATTTTCTTAAATCGCTGATCATCTTTATCTCAAAAGAAAGATGCATATATTTACTCAATCTACCGACAATCAAGAGAGCAAATCCAACAGATATGATCATGATGACTAGATGGGTTATTGGTTCAACCAAAGACACACGATCCACTCCAGCGATAGAAATAGAATCAATAATCTTTTTAAATAAAAACGGTCGGACGACTGCATCCAAAACAGTCCTAAGCGCAAAAATAAACAAAATCAAAAAGAATGCGAATTTATATTTTCGCATTTGAGGCCAAATATATTTTAAAATACTTGAGAATAGTGACATATTTTATATGATATCAAAAAAATGCTTATTTTGAAAGCATTTTTAAAATATTATTAAAAATTATAGTTTACCCTGCTCTGGGGCAATTGGTTTTGTTTTCCAGAATTTCTTTTGTACGGCTTTGCGTATATCTGCCAACTCCTCGTTCTTTAGAAGAATGAGAATAGCAACGCCTACTACTATACCAATAATCCCAGAAAGGAAACCCTGAGCAAAAATACCAAAACCAGTATGAACAAGGAAAATATCATCAAATATATTTAACATCATATAGGCTACTACCCCCATAACGACAGAAGACAATAATGAGGCAGAAAATGTTTTAAAAATTCCAGAATTTATATTTTTCAGAAAATCTTTTTTGAACATTGTCCATATTAGAAAGAAATTCAAAATAGATCCAAATACAAAAGCAATAGGCAATGCGAACATCTCTGTACCTTCCACTCCACTCACACGCATTAGAGATTCAACATATCCCAACAGAACAGGATTGTTCCTAAATAAGTGGATCAGAATAAATGCAAAAAAGATTGTAGCAATAGATGACGACACATTTACAAATAATGGCTTCTTTGTATTACCTGATGCATAATACCCTCGTACAAATAGTAAAACCAAGCTCTGAGTCACAAGAGACACCACAAACAAGGCAGACGCTGCTGCAGTCAAACGAGTATCAGACCAAGAAAAAGTATTTGTACCTAGGGCCACACGTACAATCTGTGCACGTAGAACTATAACTAGGGATATCACAGGTAGTGACCAAAATATTATTTGCTTTGCAGAACCCACAACATGATTTATAAATGTACCCATATCCTTTGATGAAAATGAACGAACAAGCACAGGAAATGCAGCCACAGAATAAGATATACCTATCACACCAACGGGGACAGATTGTAAATTAAAGGCAAAATTAAAAAGTGAGATAGAGCCAGATTTCATAGTAGACGCAATAGCGATAAGAGAAAGGAATGCCAAACTACCACAAGACAGTGCTAGAGTTCTAGGTAGTGAAATCTTAACTACAGACCATATCTCCTTCCAATTAACCTTTTTAAATGCTGGTAAGAATTCATGAAAAAATACTACTGGTATCTGAACACATAAATGCATGAATGCACCGATAACAACACCCACCGCTAGCCCGTATACACCTAGAACAGGATACAAGAAAAATATTCCACAGAGTATTCCAATATTATAAAAAATTGGAGATAAAGAAAAAACAAAGAAATTTTTAAATAGTTGAGTAATGGTACCAATAAGATTTGAAAGTCCGATAAATAGTGGCGATAATAACATCCACCTACTAGTAGTCACTAACATTGCCAACTGATCAGCAGTAAATCCAGGTGCTATACGTGGGGCTATGTATGGCATAAGAGCATAAATAATCACACATACAATGACCATAAAAATCATATACCCACTGAATATATTATTTAAAAATTTTTGAGCAGATAATTTACCATCTTTACCATTATGAATCTTGTCTACCAAAAAAGGCATCAATACTGTGATAGATGCGAGTGATGCTATTGATACATACAAAAAATCTGGTATACGAAATGCTGCATAGTATACATCGAGTATTGGACCTGGCCCTATGGTATAAGCCAATACTCTGTCTCTATAAAGGCCGAGAAGCTGAGATATAAAAGTAAATGATCCGAGCAGTAGCGCGGCTTCATTTACACCATGAAATTCTTTATTTAATAATTTAAATAATTTCTTGACCATTACAATTTACGATTACTGTTTCTTTGCAGAAGGTAACTTTATGTTTTCTTTTGGACTGACAAAAGAATAACTATTAATTTTTTCTAATTCTCTTTTTATGTCAGTATTATCAGGGATATATTTATTTAGTATTTCAAATTGAGCTTTTGCTTCAGCATTTTTCCCAACTTTTGAATAAGACATACCCAGGAAGTATCGTGCATCGAAGTTAGAAGGATTTAGAATAACAGCAGTCTCAAAAGCATTCACAGAGTTACTAAATTCACCATTATTGTATCTCAATATACCTAGCTTAAAAAATACAGATGAATCACCTGGATACAAGCTAGCTGCATACTCAGCCTGCTTTATAGCCCCAGAAAGATCACCTTCCAAAACCTGTATTTGAACCATTGCAAAAATAGCATCTAAATAATCCTTCTTCATATTTAGTGCGTCTTCAATATATTTCTTTGCGGCGGTATTATCTTTTTTCAACAATTCAAGCTGGGCTCGAGCAAGTAAGATAGATGGATTAGAAGGATTAAATGTCAGAGCTTTATCATAAGCTTCAACTGCATTTTCATAAGCTTTATCTATTCCAAGATTAAACATTGATGAATACACATTTCCAAGATTGACCCAGTTTTGGTAATTTTTCGGGCTAACAGAAATAGCAGTTTTTGCTGATTGTTGAATACTAGACACAATACTTTGTACTTTAGATTTTACGACATCGTCAGATAGATTCTTATCACTTAGAACAAGGTTCAATTCTGCTACGTATACCTGGGAAATTGTACGATAATATAAATCATTCTTATCCAAGGCGATAGCATTCAGGAGCATCAATTCTGATCTAGATAAAGACTCAGGAGAAGAATCTTTCATATTTAGGCCTTTTGAAAAATATACAACTGATATAAATTTTTGCGTATACATATAAACTCCAGAGATTACTACGATCATCAGAATGACAATCGACAAAATAGATAAGAAGTTATTTCTAGGATTATGCAAAAAAGACAGACTACAGACAGGCACATATTTTTGTTGGACTAATGACCCGATAAAGACACCACTTGCCATAAATGTAATCACACAGAGCAAGATACCTGGAGTATATATAAAAAGAATAATCCATCCATATAAAGCCAAGATAAAAGAAGATACAATAAAATAATTTGATGCAACATTCTTGAATGATAATCTTAATGTTTTTATACCTTTAAATAAAAATAAAAAGATAAAAACAAGAAATGAAAGTAATCCTATGACACCAGTAGTAGCCAAGAGAGTCGGGATAAAACCTACACCCTGATTAAAATCTAGATTCCAATATGCTGTATCTTTGATAATCTGAGGTTTCCAGAATGACCAATCTAAATTAAATGTATTCGGGCCAGTTCCAAAAAAAGGATTGTGTTGTAGTGCATGCCATGCCACAGTAGTAGTAGAAGTAATAGATGGACGAACATCTGGATTATAAATATTTACATAATTAGAAATTAATCCACCGAATAAGTTTCCTCCTACTAAAAATAGGACAGATACTATCATAACAACCAATGCAGGAACAGGAAGTTTTCGCTCAATTGTAGCCTGTTTGGTTTTTGAACTTTGAATAGAAATAACATATACAAAAACAATAGTAGAAAATATACCCAGGAGAAACCAAACAAATGGGATATTGATAATCATCAAAAAAATCAATCCGAGACTAATCAAAAAGTACAAGAAAATTCTATGCTTTTTTACTAAATCCAAAAAACCAAGAGCAAAAATTGCCAAGATAATAATTGCACCAAAGAACAGTACAAAATCGTTCCATGATCCTACAAGATTGCCAGAAGTTATTCCTGCAAAAAAATTAGTACTGATTGAGAATGAACCCATCACCACATAAACCAATTGAATTAAAGCCAAAATTCCAGAACTTACAAATAAGTATTTAAAAAAGTATTTTAAAGTACTTTCGGTTTGAAAGTATATAGATGCCAAGAAAAAAATTAAAACAAATATTAAAATTGAACCAAAAGTTCCAATCTCAAAACCTGAAGCAAAAAAAGATGAATACAAAGAAGAAGAAAAAAGTGACGCAACAAGAAACACTACTGGGATAGCAAAAGCTGACATGATTATCTTGTCTTTTGGAATCAAAAACTTCCCATCTGCAAGACGTGCCACTAGCCAAAAGAAAAAAGAGATAGTTACCCCAATAGAAATCAAAAAACCTTTACTCGCCTCTATGTTGAATGAAAAATATGGGATAAAGAAAAAAACTGACAATAAGGCTGTAACGAGCAATGATAGGAAGGATAATTTGTTTATAATACTAACTTTTTTTGATCCCATTTTTATTTTAATAAATACTAATAATACTATCGCGTCAACAATTTATACATTATAACTCATTAAAATACACAATACTAGAAGACTATATTCACAAGCCTACCCTTTACATATATCACACGCTTTATTTCTTTTCCTTCTGTCCAGGATATTATAGCATTATCATTCAATGCAATTTCTTTAATCTTATCTTCGGTGGCATCTATCGACACAGATAGTTCTGAGCGGACCTTGCCATTCACCTGAACAACTATTTTCATAGTATCTTCAATTATTTTCTTTGGGCTGTATTTAGGCCAACCGGAAACATGTATGGAATTCTTCTCCCCCATTTCGTACCACAATTCATCTGTAAAGTGAGGAGCGAACGGAGCTAGAATCTGGAGAAACATCTTGAAATCAGACACAGATATATTCTCATGCTTTTCTGCTTCATTCACAAAAATCATCATCGAAGAAATTGCAGTATTAAAAGCAAAATTTTCAATATCTTCATTTACTTTTTTAATTGTCTTGTGTAAAACTTTTTCTAAGTCTGGATTTGTTTTATTTTTAGATACTTTTGAGCTTAGACGATATACTCGCTCGATAAATCTACGTGAGCCGATGATACTCTCTGTACTCCAAGGCAGGCTCTGATCAAATGGACCCATGAACATCTCGTATACACGTAGAGTATCTGCTCCATAAGTCTTTACTATCTCATCTGGATTGATCACATTTCCCCAGCGCTTACTCATCTTGCGATTATCTGATGCTAGGATCATACCCTGATTCTTCATCTTTTTGAATGGCTCCTCTGTCTTGGCAACTCCGATATCTTTTAGAAATTTATGCCAGAAACGAGAGTATAGTAGATGGCCTGTAGCATGCTCGGCTCCGCCTACATACATGTCTACATTTTTCCAGTAATTTATCTCATTTTCACCCGCCAAACTCTTACTATTCTTTGGATCCATATATCGTAGGAAGTACCAAGAAGAACCTGCCCATCCAGGCATTGTATTTGTCTCATATCCATCTTTTACCCATGCCTTCACACCTGCGAGTGGCCCCTCTGCCTTTCCTGTCGGTTCATATGATGTGACTTTTGGCAGTTCCAATGGCAACTTTTTCACGGCTGATATAATTCCATTCTTATCTCTCTTAAGAGGTATAGGTTCACCCCAGTATCTCTGACGTGCAAAAATAGCATCACGCATTTTGTATTTTGTGACGATTTTACCTCCGACAGCTTTTGTGATTTTTCCACGAGCTTCTACAGATTCCATACCGCAGAATTCACCAGAATTAGACAATATGCCATCTTCGCAAAATGCAGAAGGGTTATTTAAATAATCAGCAAAGAATTGATCATCTTTAATATTCACCTCTTTTCTTATTTCAGACATGGGAACAAATTTAAAATCATGGAACTTTGTATCTTCTTCTTTAGTCTGAACCCTCTCTTCGTCAATAAGATCAAAAACAACACAATAGACATCTGCAATTCTATTTACATTTTTGTGAGCTGCAAAAAATTTAGATTGAGTGGAAAAAGGAACCTGTTCAACAAATTTTATATTTACATAACCTGTTTCTTCTTTTATTTCTCTAATCGCAGCTTCTCTTGGATTTTCACCTTTTTCAATACCGCCAACAATAAAAGTTATAGGGTGATTATTCTTCCATTCTCCACCTTTCCAATATAGCAGTAATATGTCTCCATTATTTTTTCTTAAAACTGAATGAACAACATCTCTCCTGGTCAGCTCTTTACCATCCTGCCAAGGGTGGACCTCATCTTCAAAACATGGAACAATGACTTGTCTTAATGGCAAGTTATATTTTTTTGAAAATTCAAAATCGCGTTCATCGTGGGCAGGCACTGCCATCACTGCACCTGTACCGTATGAAGACAATACATAATCAGCAATCCATACAGGAACCTCTTCACCATTTGCAGGATTGATAGCATAAACACCTTCGAGGACTACGCCAGTTTTTTCTTTCTCTGCATTCTTTCTATCATCTTCTGGCTTACTCTTTACACCACTTATATATTTTTCTACTTCTTTTTTATTTTTTATTTGATCATTTAATTTTTCAACCAAATCACTCTCAGGGGCTAGGACTACATAAGTCACACCAAATAGAGTATCTGGACGTGTAGTGAATACTTTTATTTTTTCATTACTATTTTTTATCTTAAATTCGATTTCACTTCCTGTACTTTCCCCTATCCAATTTTTCTGAATTTCTTTAATGTGACTGGACCATTCGAGTGTTTCTAATCCCTTGATTAAACGATCTGCGTACGCAGTGATACGCATGGACCATTGTTTGATGACCATTTTTTCCACGGGGAATCCTCCGCGCTCAGAAACTGTCTTACCATCTTTACCATCCACAATCTCATCATTGGCGAGCACTGTACCTAGACCTTCGCACCAGTTCACCTCACTCTCGGCCTCGTACGCCAATCTATAATTCATCAGAATTTCCTGCTTCTTTAACGCGTCAAAATTTTTCCACTCTTTGCCAGAGAAGATTATTTTACATGTATGGTGTGCATTTATTTTTGCATTACCACTTTTTTCAAAAGCTTTTATTAGACTATCTATACTCTCTGCTTTATTTTTCTTTGTATCATAGTATGAATTGAAAAGCTGTAGGAATATCCACTGAGTCCAGCGATAATACTCTGTATCTGTAGTATTTACCCGGCGAGACCAATCATATGAAAGACCTATAATTGAAAGCTGTTTTTCAAAAGTTTTGACATTGATATCTACAGCTTTTCTAGGATGGATCTTGTGCTCGATAGCATACTGCTCTGCAGGTAGACCAAAGGCGTCGTATCCCATAGGATGCAATACATTAAAACCTTGCATACGCTTTACGCGTGCATATACGTCACTACCTATATATCCACGTGGGTGCCCCACATGTAACCCTGCGCCTGATGGATACGGGAACATATCGAGAACATAAAAAGGTTTTAGTTTTTTTGTCTTTGCTTTTTTTGAATCAAGTGTCTTATAAACACCATCATCACTCCACTTTTTCTGCCACTTCTTTTCAATTTTACTATGATCGTATTCTTTCATATTTTTCTATTTGTTAAATCTTTTTATTGTAATCCAGATTAGTAGACACAGGGCAAGGCCTAAAATTATCAACTTTGCCCAATTATTTGCATCTGACCAGTAGCGCATAGATGCTATGACGAGTGACAGTATCCCACTCCAAGCAAATGCAATAGATAGCAGTGATACATTTATAAATGAAGATAGTACGAGCATGAGCACACCGACAATAACAAGGGTGATAAACACATTTCGATTATAAATCTTCATAGCTGCATCGTAAACTTTTTGTTTGGTGTATCCTTCGTAGCAAGAACCCGTAATCTCTGTCTTGCCTTTTTCTATAGGTGAGATACTCTCTGTCCACTGACCACCGACAGTGATACACTTTTCTTTTGTGAGTATTGGCTCCACTACCTGAGGTGAAGTAGAATATGCGTCATTCACAGGCTCATTGAATATCAGAGACACTGCGTAATTAAAGAATAGATTAGAAACAATAACTATTGCGACGATAACTGCTAATTTAATAAAAGAATGCGTCTTCTTTTCGCTATTTTGTTGTGTATTGTTTATATTTTCCATATATAAACTGGATTATAGCAAAAAAATGGTTTATAATACACCTAATGTTAAGAGAACTAAAAAAGCGACAAGCTGATGTAATTGAACGTTTTGCTATAAAGGCAACGCGGTCTATCGGATCGACAAATTCCCTACTAGTCCACACAGCACTATTCATGGCATCTTTTATGCTTTATTTTATAGGATTTAGCTTGAGCAATATACTCCTCGTAGTAACTACTATAGTATCCCTCGAAGCAATATATCTCTCAATATTGATTCAAATGAGTGTGAACAGGCAGGCACGAAAACTCCACGCTGTATCTAAAGACATCGAAGAAATTCAGGAAGATGTGGAAGAGATCCAGGAAGACGTCGAAGGTATCGAAAAAGATGTCGACGAGATTCAAAAAGATGTCGACGAGATTCAGGAGGACGTGGATGAAATCGGAAAAGATGTTGACGAGATTCAAAAAGATGTGGATGAGATTCAAGAGGATGTCGATGAGATTGGAAAAGATGTGGATGAAATCTCTGAAGATATGGAGGAACAGACAGAAGAAGAAGAAAATGACGAAGAGATGTTGTCCAAGATAGAAAAGACACTCGGACTATTGATTACTGAGATTGCAGATCTCAAGAAACAACACGCAGAATTAGTGAGTAAGAAGAAAAAATAAAACACCCCTAGGGGTGTTTTATTTTTACCTTACCTTGTCTGAGAATTTCTATCTTACCTTTTGATAGGTCAACGAGAGTCGATGGCTTGCCCTCTCTGGTCCCATAACATATATAAGCATCTATATTTTTATCAAAATATTTTCGAGCCTCCTTTCTATTGCGAGCCGGTGGCAAGCCCTGGGGATTTGCAGATGGGGCAATGACTGGTCCCACTTTTTTAATTAAAGTCAAAAGATTTTTGTTCCTACTACCAATCATACGCAATGCGAGAGTACTAGTGCCTCTATGTAAATATTCAAATTTCTTTAAATTACAAGGCAAAATGATACTCACCTGACCCGGCCAATTTTTATCTAAAAATTCCTTTTGATTCTTATCTAGTTTGATACCCAGAGTATTCAAATCATCATAAGAAGATATTAGTATTATGCATGGCTTTTTCTCATCTCTCCCACGCACAGAATACACACGTTCTACAGCCTTTTTATCAAGAACTCGCGCCACGACACCGTAAATAGTATCAGTAGGAATCACAGCAACTCCTCCATCCATTAAAACCTCTTCAACTTTTTTCCAATCTTTACTCATATTATTTGATGGAAGCTATTTTATGAATAATTTATGTTGTTTATTTTCGCAGCGACGATAAAATCATTCTGCGATAGACCGCCTATAGCATGAGTAGAGAGATTTATAGTAACAAATTTATAGTCTGTCAGGTGGATATCTGGATGATGCCCATCACCCTCGGCTATGTCCCCCACTTTATTTATAAAATCTAATGCTTGTTTAAAATCTTTGAATTCAAATTTCTTGGATATACTCTTTGAATCATCACTGAGAACCCAATCTTTTACGTGGTATGAGAGCATCAGCTCAGCATCAAACCTGCTAATAGGATCTACTCCACCCTCGCACGGCACACATTTTTGATTTAATAAATCTTGCATATTTTAAATATAACACAAAAAGACCTGATACATAATGCATCAGGTCTTTTATATTTGTTTAGATACTTTTAGTATCCATTTCCACACCCATCATTGGTGGAAGATAAATTTTTATCTTCGGGCTTATCTGGGCCCTTAGATTTTGATTTACGTTTACGTTTCTTTACATCATTGATTGTTAAATCGAAATGAAAAGGGCCGTGAAGTGTCTTGGCCTCATCTGTTTTTGGTTTTTCTTGTGACATTTTTTTAGAATTAAAGTAATGATGAATTGTTTTCTTTTCGATACTCTGAACCTTTTGGTAAGTCCAGATTATCATTTTTAGATTTTGAATTTGGCTTTACGGCAGAATCAAAAGGCTTGTGATCCTTACCGGCAAAATTAGATCCATCAATAATGGAATCATCATTTTTTCTAGCTCGACCGCAATCTTTTGATAATTCAAAGTCCTGTTCAATAAGAGCCTTGCTGGATTTTAAATGATCCAAAATAGAATAATCCTCAGTAAAACCTGAGAAAGATGATTCAGATGGTGTTTCTTGGGAAGGAGTCTCTCCTTCAATCAATTCTTTGGGAGTTGTCTCTCCTTCGGCGTTTGGATTTGTGTTTGGCATGGTTATTAAGTTTTTAAAGTGCAAAAAAATAAAAAAGAACAAAAAAAATGAGCTATCGTTAGAGAGCTCATTTTTTTGTTCTTTTTTAGTAGTTTAAAAAAACACAAAAATTAACCCTCTAACTGATAGTTCAGCAGGTTAATATAAATGACGTTTGTGTTTTTGAAACTTTGTCTCATATTTTAAATATATCAAAAATAAAAATTAATGCAATACTATACCTTGAATTCCATCACGTCTCCATCTTTTACTATATATTCCTTGCCTTCTGTGCGCACCTTGCCCTTTGCTCGAGCTTCACCCATAGATCCAGCATCAAGTAAATCACTCCAGAATACTACCTCAGCACGGATAAATTTATCTTTAAAATCAGTGTGTATTGCCATACCTGCCACTGGTGCTGTACTGCCAGTCTTGATCGTCCATGCGCGAGTCTCCTCTACTCCTGTAGTAAAATATGTATCTAGGCCTAGTAGTTTATAGCATCCACCAATCAGATCATTGATACCATCATGTTCACCTCCTAGCTCACGGCGGAATGTCTCTTTTTCCTCACCTTCAAAATCTTTTAATTCATCTTCTATCTTGGCATCAATCAATATCCACTGAGAACCACCAGATACAATCTCATCTGTCATCTCTTTAAAATATTCAGGTTTTTCTTCGTCCAAATTCTTTACACCTGCCTTTTTATTCAAACCATAAATCATAGGCTTGCTCGTAAGAAGATTTAAACTTTTTATTTTCTTGAATTCGTCCTCTGTATATTCTAGGCTATTTGCTAGCTTGCCTGCCTCTAGTACTTTTTCTATTCTTTGTAGTACATCATTCTCAAGAATAGCTTCTTTGTCCCCTTTCTTTACATCTTTTTGAATATTACTTAGTCTCTTCGTCACAGTTTCAAAATCTGCTAGTATTAATTCTAGGTTTATCACAGTCATATCACGTAGTGGATCCACATTTCCATATACATGCGCAATTTCCTTGTCTCCACCAGATAATGGGAAAAGGCGTACCATGTGTAATATCGCATCTGTCTCACGTATATTTGATAGGAATTTATTACCCAATCCCTCACCCTTACTTGCCCCCTCTACTAGACCTGCGATATCTACGAATTCTACGACAGCTGGGATCGTACGATTAGTCTTTGAAAAATCTGCGAGTTTATATAGACGCTCATCTGGTACAGGAACTACACCCACAGATGGGTCGATAGTACAGAATGGATAATTTTCTGCTGGGACACTCTTTTTAGTAAGAGCGTTGAATAATGTTGATTTTCCTACGTTTGGTAGGCCTACGATTCCTATGGATAGTGACATCCCAATAATATATCAGAAATAAGGGTATTTTCAAAATAAAAACACCCATTGGTGCTTTTATTTTTTATTTATTTAATATTTCAATTATTTTTGCTTTTGTTTTTGGTCCGAGGATTCCATCAGCTTTTAATCCATTCGCCTTTTGCCATTCAGCCAATGCAGATTTTGTAAGAGGACCAAAATTGTTTGTGAGGCCATGCTTCTCCAGAGCCTTAGCCTTTGGGCCAGAAGAAGAATCAGACAAAAACTTTTGCAAAGATTTAATATTTGAACTGGAGGTATTTATTTTTAAATTATTTGGTAATTTTTCAATAGAAGAAACAACACTCGGGCTAATATTATTTAAATTATTTTTGCTCGTAACGACAGGTGCTGGTTTCGTAATATTTGAAATATCTTTTATAGGAGCAGATGGTTGTGCAACTCTAGAATTAAATACTGAAACGGAGTAAGAGCTAGAACTACCATATCTCCTTGACGGGGCCACTGGTGCAGGAGTAGATTCTGCTGTTATCGTGTATGCAAAAGATGAATCTGATGAGTTATCAGCATCATCACAAGCGAGCACGTATAAAGTAGTATCAGAAGCAACAGTTATCGCCCCACTATATAGAGTATCCGCGGAACAATCAGCTGGAGTAGCAGATGTAGAGTAGCGAATAGAAGTAGAACCAGCAGCTGATAGTGTGACAGACTGAGTTCCTGCGTGACTACCAGCGATAGGAGAAGCGACAGGGGCATCAGGAGGAGTGGTATCAATATTGTAAGTAAAAGATGTAGTGGACGCATTCCCCACTCCGTCACAAGCACGTACATATATAGTAGTATCAGTTGCTACAGATATCGCCCCAGCATATAAAGTACCAGATGAACAATCTGAAGGAGTAGCAGATGTAGAGTACCGAATAGAAGTAGAACCAGCAGCTGAAAGTGTGACAGATTGAGTGCTGTTGTAAATACCTGCGACAGGTGAAGCTACCGCAGAATCAGGGGCATTAGTATCTATAACATAAGCAAAAGAAGCAGTAGATGAATTACCTGCTGTGTCACAAGCTCTCGTATATATAGTCTGATCAGCAGAGACAGAGATCGCCCCACCATACAAAGATCCAGCTGAACAATCTGAAGGAGTAGTAGATGTAGAGTAGCGAATTGAATCAGATCCGGCAGCAGAGAGTGTCACGGACTGTGTACTATTGAATGTACCGGCTCCAGGTGAAGCAACTGGCGCACTTGGTGCTACAGTATCAATATCATAAAGGAAGCTAGCTATTGTCGAATTGTTTGAAATATCACAAGCGCGTGTATATATAGTAGTGGTAGATGCTACAGATATCGCCCCACTATATAGAGTACCAGCTGAACAATCAGCGGGAGTAGCAGAGGTAGAATAGCGAATAGAAGAAGATCCTGTAGCAGACAGTGTCACCGACTGAGTCGCATTGTATAATCCAGCCACTGGGCTCGCCACGGGACTAGGGCAGTCAGCTGTATGCATCGTCTGATCAGATGATACAGTATTGTTACCCACACTATCTCGAGAAGACACACGGTAGTGATAAGTAGTACAAGCATCTAATCCAGACAAATCAAAATCATGACTCAATACCGCGGTACCAGATGACAAGGATCCTACACTTGATCCATATGAATCAGTAGTACCATACTCCACCAATCCATACGCGATCTCTTGGGTAGTCCAAGTGATACTTGCAGTAGATGAAGTTGTCGTAGCTCCGATACTAGTCTGTACGGGGTTCTTGAAATCGAGAGCGACGGGAGTAGCAATTGAATATGACCCGTCAGAGGATAGATTCTGTGGTCGGAGTCTGAGATAAAAGCTTCCTTCTTGTCCTACGAGATCAGTAATAGCATCCCATACGAAATCATGAGCAACACCCGCAGGAGAAGATGTCAAAGAAGAAATTCCATCATGAAGACCGTCGCTTGATTTTGGAGTAGCTGTTGCTTCTTCACCATTAAATGCACCAGTTGAAGAATATTGATAGCTCATCAGAGTGATAGGATCGCTATTGTCATCTGTAATAGTATATCCATAGTCTACAAGACCACTGCCTTGACTGCGTAAAGACTGAGAATTGAAAGTCACCGCTGGCAATGCAGGAGTCACCTCGCTAATATCTATGACATTGATAGGGGTAATACTCCATGCTGGATTCACGGGGGTTAAAACGATCTCGATAATACCACCGACAGTAGGAGAAACTGAACTGAAAATCAAGGTATTATTTGTATTATTATAATGCTGATACGGACCCTGGGATGCGCCTTGAACCGCAATATTTGAAGTAGTCTTACCTGTATTTAAATTTTTTGTAGAACCAAAAATTGTGACCTTGTATTTCTTTACTGGGTCAAGATTGTGAATCTGTATAACAGGAGGAGTCTCGGTTCCTGAATATATATAAAGACCTTTTTGCATTTTAGCATTTGGATAAGCCCCATCACCATCGGTGACAGTAGTCTGACCCTCACTACCAGCTCCTGGTTTTACCCAGGAATTCGTAGCTGTAGATTGAGGTAATACGACAGTTAAACTAGTATTCACATTTGCAGTGTCTACTAATATGGGTGAGGTTTGATTTGATCCAGTATTTGAGACTAGGTTTATCTCATTCCACCAGAGATTCTCTGTCTCACTGCCCACAACAGTATCTTGCAATTTGCCTGCACTATTGATACCCAAATTTATCAACCATCTTTGACCTAGGACTACTATATTGCCTAGACGACTAGTAAAATTATTTTTCTCCAAACTAGCAGGTAACATAGCTACGTAAGTAGTAGCGATGTCGATATCTGATTGAAGGCGACTAGTCTCAGCAGTAGCAACTAATGTTTCTACACGAGTAAAATCATTGGCTGTGTATACTGTACCCCAGTCCACATTTATCAGACCAGTATTTATATTTGAACTAGTAGCAGTAAATTCACCGGGAGCATATGCGATTGATTCGATTTCAGCATCTGAAGAAACTGTCAGAGATAGAGCCTCGCGTCGCAGTGCCGGCACAGAGGTAGTATCTAATGTGATAGTCATCACATTCCCTACTGTATTTGTAGAGACTGCTGTATTTTGCTTTGTAGATAAATAGTCATACACCTCTTCGGCTGGGGCCATCCATATGGAGTCATCTCCATCGCGCCCGTATGTAGTAGCTATGTGATTCATCAATGATTCATAGTTGGCCTCTGTTAGACCACCTGAAGCTACACTCGTCCTATGAGTAAACCCAATAGCCCAGTATTTATTTGCACCACGACTACGAGATGCAAGTGTGTCTATAGGTGTGGTGATAGCTGTCGCAGTATTTGGTGCAAATCTACTATCTTCATAAAAATATCTATAAGCAAAAAGATGATCCAAGTCCACACTCGAAGTCACGTTCATGCCACCTGTATCCACAGCTACTGTGCCACCAGAGTAGGTAAAAGATGAACTCTCACTGGCTACAAGTTTGTAACCAGTAGAAAAAGCAGGGTCTATATATCCATGATCACCAGCAGGTGGAACCATCGCAAGTGGTGCCATAGTCACACCGTGACTGGCCACCTCGTCCTCGTTTTGACTAAGCTCATATTCATAACCACCAGATTCTAAAGTAGTGGCACCCTGTGGTGCAGGATAATTGTAGACATAATTAGCGCCTAGAGTAGTAACAGCAGCATGAGACCAGCTGTGATTCAATACATCAAATCCTGCAGTATTAGCATCCAAAAGTTTTGTCCAAGTGAGAGTATTGAGTGCTGTGTGTAATTCTACAAAACTTGAACTATAATTTCTAGAATTCCAAACAAAGTCTCCACGAAATGGTCTACTAGCTAGTGCTGTAGATCGGCCAGATCCATCTGTAAAATATTTACCACCGTAGCTTTCGTTCAATAATGAACTAGTGCCTCCGTACATATATTTGAAACCATTCTCATAGTTGTCCGCACTACCATCATCCATCTGGAAACTAAATGCAAAATCCTTATTATATTTCAGTGGGGCTTTTGCAACTGTGGCAGTAGTAGGAGTAGTACGGAATGTGACTGTGATTGTCTTAGAATTTGAAGCTTTTGCTTTTTTAGTACTCTCAACAAAAAAACTACTCATTACAAGCAATAAAATAAAAACTATTCCCAATATGCTTTTTGCTTTGAATTTATTCATAAGTGCACATAATAGTGCTGATAATTATTATTATATCAGTATTTTTTTAATAACAAAAGAAAAATCACACTATACAACATAGTGTGATTTTTGAAACTAAGTTAACTATTTTTTATTTTTTTTGCATCCTCTATTACTGATTTTTCTGCGATTCTTATATCCTTTTTGAATTGTTTCAAGAATTTTAGTTCTTCTTTGGTCAATTCATCACTAGATTTAATTTTTTTCAAAATATTTAATTGCTGATCCAACTCTGTATCTAGCATATCAAATTTATTATTCATAACTGCCCTACTATCAGCTAATTTCTTTGCTCGGTAATCTCTATGTGTTAAGAATTTATACCATCCCCAAGTAGCAACTATCATCAATAATACGAGTAGAGCAACCATCAAAATTACTATTGAGAATGTATTGGTAATCTTATTGATCATCAATTTTTCACCCGAAGCAACATTTACTTTTAGAGGCAAACTCCTTTCGCTATCAAATCCACTCTTTACTTTATAATATGCGTAAATATTATATGTACCTGATTGTGCTTTTTCTGAAAGATAAGTGAAGGCCCCAAATTCATCTGCGTGTACAGTTGCCTCACGCTTGGACTCTACCCCATCATTGCCAGTAGAACTAAAGACTAGTATTACCTCTACATCTGGGACTGCTGTACCTTTTACCACGATATAATTCCCCTCATCGATCTCTGCTGAATATTCAGTGATTATTGGAGCTGGAATACTGAGGATAGAGAATGTTGTACTACTTGAAAGGGTATCGCTATTTACAGTATCCATAGAGATAGTCAGCTTATGAGACCCCCGTGATAATGATGGTGTGGTAAATACTCCACCATCCTGATCGAGCCATACGACAGGTGAACCATCTATCTCGACACTGTATTCTGATTTTAATTTTTTACCGACACTATTTACAGAAAATACTGCAAAAGAATCCACGCTATCTTCGGCTGATGTTTTTTGAATTTGGATGCTTGGCAAAACACTCGGAGCAGTTGCTGGAGTTGGAGCCTCAGTCTTTGTCTCTATTTTTGCTGGAACTAAAACTTTTTCAGTTACTTTCTCTATTTCCTTTACAGGGGCTTTTTCTACAACTTTCTTTATCTGGAAAGATGTCCTGTTTGTGCCAGTCAAGATATTTGTACCCTCGCCGTCATTTGCCAATACAGATGAACTAGTAAAACTAGCACTCGCTGTACCTGCAGCTTTTGCTTTAAAATTCAAAGTAAGGACACTGCCGTTAGAACCTGAATACCCAGCGAGCATCACACCCTCAAAGTCCACAGTACCCGCACCGTTTGAAAAAGAAGGTTCTACCGCCCATAGGGTAACTATGGAATTTGATTTAGAGATAGAATCCAGAGTTAATGTATTGTTTGAAAATTTAATATTACCAGAGACGGCATTGGCAGATTGACCGGAGCTAGACAATACAACTCGGACTTTTATATTGTCACCAACTTCGTATGAAGTAAAAGATGGGATCAAACTAATCTCAGCAGCAAAAACACTATGAGTAAAAAATAAAATAAACAGAAAGAAAAAAGAGAATATAATTTTTTTATAAAATTTTAAAGACATAAATTTATTATAGCTTATAAAAAAATAAATATCTACAATTTTTAAAAATAAAAAACTCAATTCAGATCTGAATTGAGTTTTTTATTTCTAAAAATTATTTTTGCATTAGCTGCATCAGTGGCATGAGTACCTCACGGTGCTTTATGACTTCATTTTTGTATTTTCCCATAACAAGGACTGCGGCATACTGCTCATCTAGTCCATTTTTTTTGCTCTCCTCTATCTCCTTTTGAATTTTCTCAAAAAGATCTTTCACTTCCTTATTTGATTCTAGTGCTTTTAGACTCTCTGCTATCTCTGGGTTATTTGCTAGTTTTTCTGCTAATAATTCCGCTTGATCTTTTGAAACTCCCTTTGCACGGAGTGCGGATTTCATTAAAAATGATTTGATTGACATATTATGGATATTAGCATAAAAATAAAGGGTATGAAAGACAAGATTAAAATAGTCGTGATACTAGGTCAGACTGCCACAGGCAAGAGTGATTTTGCTGTGGAAATCGCAAAAAATATAAAAGGGGAAGTCATCTCTGCGGATTCAAGACAGGTCTATGAGGGAATGGATCTGGGCACAGGTAAAATCACCAAAAAAGAGATGCAAAAAGTGCCTCATCATCTGCTCGATGTCGCCTCTCCATCTGCTACTTTTTCTGTATCAAAATACAAAAAAATGTCAGACAAGAAAATAACTGAAATTTCAAAAAATGGGAATATCCCTATAATCTGTGGAGGCACAGGATTCTATATCGATGCAGTCATAGACGATGTAGTGCTACCCGCTGTAAAACCAGACAAAAAACTACGCAAGGAACTAGAAAAAAAATCTAAAGAAGAATTGTTTTTAATATTGAAAAAATTAGATGAGAATCGAGCAGAAACAATAGACAGAAATAACCCTGTGAGATTGATCCGTGCGATCGAGATAGCAAAAGCTCTCGGATCTGTCCCCGCTTTAAAAAAATCAGATGATTCTAAATACGACGTAATCAAGATAGGCCTCGCTCTACCGGATGACATACTCAAAGAGCGTATATACAAGCGCCTACATGCTCGAATAAAATCAGGAATGATAAAAGAAGTTCAAGATCTCTATAACAGAGGTATCTCATGGCGTAAGCTAGAAAATTTTGGTCTAGAATATAGGTACTGCGCGCAATTTATACAAGGAAAATTCGGAGATACAAACCCTACTACACTGAAGTTGCGCGGGGCAAGAGAAGAGATGATTGAGAAATTAAATACCGAGATCTGGCACTATGCAAAAAGACAAAAAACATGGTTCAAAAGAGATGCAAATACTCTGTGGATAGACCCTCGGGAGATACATGAAAAAGCATTGGCTTTAAAAAAAATAAAAGACTTTTTGAAATAAAAAATGACCGCAGTATACACTGCGGTCATTCAATAATTTTTGGAGCTAATTTTTGCGAATTTTTAATGTTTATCTCCAATCTTACTCATTGAGTGTGAGAATAAATTAACACCAAAAGCCACGAACGGAGCTAGTATTGCACAAAGACCTATACCTACATACCCCCAACGAGTAAAAACTCCACGCACATCGGAATCGATAAAATAGCCACGAGCGTCAAAATTTTCAGGCCCAATGAATATAAATTCCAAAAAAGGAATTAATACTGCAAGAGGGACAAACACTGCATGGTGTTTGAAATTTTCGTTAAAAACGATACAAAAAATAAATAATCCATACGAGACCAAGAAAAATGGACCGACAAGATCATGCTCGGAATTTACAATACCTAAAATAACCACTCCGATAAATAAAATAACGGCCACCATGGCGGTTATTTTTCTTAATTTCAAGAAATTTACTTTTTTCATCTTTTTTTGTTTTAATTTTGACTGGAGTATAGCATATTTTAGCCTAAATGTCAATCACAAAAAACCACCCAAAGGACCGTTCTTTGGGTGGTTTTTTCACTACTTTAATGATTATTTTATCAAGAATCGTAGAGTAGATACTAGACGAATCTTCTTCCATTCTGGAGAACCTGGATCCTTTTCTGAGATATCAAATACACCTTGATTCCCTCTCGTCACAGAGCCCACAGATGCACCAGAATTCGATGCTAGCTGTGCTGCTGTATCTCGAGCATTCTTTATAGATTCGGCGAGCATATCAGGCTTGATACTGTTCAAGTCAGAGAATTCAAAAGCGATAGAATTCTGATTCAAGACTACCCCATTTTTGACTAGCATCAGAGTAGCATTTGAAGCTTGGCGAGCCTGGTCTACCTTCTTTGTATATACAGAAATTTGATTTGTAGAATTGTAGCGGAATGCTGCATCCTTGTATGTATCCTGATAGATATTTGTCGGAGCTACATTGATCTCTGTATCCTCGAAACCTTTTTCTTTCAAAAATGCTTTGATCTTTGTGATATTTTTATCTATATCAGAGTAGAGCATATCTACATTGTTTGACTTTACTTCGAAACTCATAGTCCAGATAGCTGTATCTGCCTTTACTATCTTCTCAGATAGACCTTTTACCTCGATATATGAACCTTGCTTTGAAAAATCTTTTGCTGCAATAAAAAATGCAACAGAAAAGATAAATAGAGCGACTCCCAATATTAAAAACTTGTTATCTTTTATTGTTTCCATCCCGTTAGAAGTAGATACTCTTTAGAGTATCGTACATAAATTAAAATAATAAAATCAAAATATCACTAATATCTTAATATAATTCCCGTAGCTAGAATGACATATATGACTTCTAACGGGATCCATGTATACATTATAGCACACATAGAAAAAGCAAGTGCCTATTTTATGTTCTTCCCTATCCACCAGTTTTTAATAATGGGTAGTGACTGTGTGGATAAAAAATATCCGACTACTGGGACCAAGGCATTCAAGAGAAAATTATTATTGCCAATAGAATATAAAACAAAAGATGCGATAATATAGGTAATCAGACAAATTGAAAAAATACGGAATTTACTTGTCTCCCATGCTTTATCCACCTCCACCTTTTTATTGCGTTCGTTGATGGAATTTATTTGGTTTTCTAGGTTTTTTAGCGGGTCCATAAAATTATATTTTAATTAAATCGTAGTTATCCAGAAACGGAGCATATTCGTACCGTCACCAGCAAGCCTTTCATCTTCTAAAATACCACCATTTTTCTCGATAATTTTTCTTGAAGCAATATTACCATCTGCACAAGTCACGAGGGCTTTTTCTATGCCAAGTTCTTTTGCTTTATGCAGGGCGAGTTTAAGAGCGATACTTCCATAACCCTTACCCCTCTCACTTGGACGGACGGCGTACCCGATGTGGCCACTTAGTAATAAATGATCATTTAGAATATGACGAACAGAAACTCTACCTATAAATTTATCATTTTCTACTATCCAATAAACTGTTTGAGGAACATAATTTTCTGGTAAATTCTTCCCCTCCTTGGCATCTTTTACAGAAGAAATAAATGAATCAAAATCACCATCGAATTTTGTCTGCCTGTCTCCATTCAAGCGATCCATCTTGTCGTCATTCTACTCAGCAAGCGCCTCAATAAAGCTCTCTTTATATTTTTCAGAGGGAAAAACAAGAGTTGGATTTATTTGATTTTCTAGGTTTTTTAAGGAGTCCATGAGTTAAATATTTACTTCAAATTTCCAATCCATAGGCATTACAGTCAGATTGATTGGTGTTTCAAAATTATTCTCTTTTTTCCAGTCAGATAATTTGTCTTTTATTTCTGATAATAATTTTTCTTTATCATTTATCACACCCACACCAGCTTGAATAAAAATTTCAATTGGCGCAACACCTATCTTTATTTTTGGACTATCGGCATACACAAAAACATCCGCAATCCCAGTAGATTCAGAAACTATTTTTATAATAGAATTTGATAATTCGGTAACCTTTTCGTCGGAGACCTTTTTATCATCGTATTTTATATTAATCATTGGCATATAGGTTTATTTAATTTAAATCTCAATTATTGCTGATAAGGGAAGATGATCTGAACCCTTTGATTCATGTACTATAAACGAATCAGTCCTCACATCTTTGCTAGTAAATATATAGTCCAGTTTATGTATTACACTATCTATGAGACAAATCTGACATCCGTATTTATATACAGACCAAGTCGGAGTGGTACTACCCTGCTCAGCATCCTTTAAAGACTCATTCATTTTTTTAATTACAGAGCTTCCTGGTAATGAATTAAAATCCCCCATTACAATAGTTTTTTCTTCTGAAGCTATATTGATCAAACTTTCAACCTGGGCATCTTGCAATTCTGAATGTGTCTGATGAGTATGATTCAAATGAATACTGAATACATGTACCACCTCGGAGCCGATTTCTATATCTGATTTTATGATTAACTTACGGCCTTCTTCTGTCAATTTAATAACCTCACTCTTTATAATTTTATGTCTAGTTAATATCGCTGGGCCAAATTTCATCGTCCGTGGATCATCAGGGGCGCAATTAGGATCAATAAATCTAACGGGGATATCCATCTCTGCGGCATGAGCATAGTTATAACCTAATTCTTTTGCAATCAATTCCCCTATATTTCCTCGTCCGTCCACACATACTTCTTGTAAACCAATGATGTCTGCATCAGCTGTTTTTAGAAAGGCTATTACTTCATCAAGATGCGTTCCGCACCATATATTCCATGATAAGATTTTTAATTTCATAATTATATTATAACACAAGTTCTAAATGGGATGGAGGATCGCGAGTACGCATATCGGCTACCACGTAGCCAGGTACTTTCCCGCCGAGCCACTGCTCGTATGGGAAAGTCTTCCGATTCCTCCACGCGAGCAAAGCAGTTTGCTCACTATCGCCCAACAAAAAAACAGCCGAAGCTGTTTTTTTATTGCGGGCGATGTGGTTGGCTGCTGGAACAAGATTTGTTGACAAATAAGGTTTAGATTAATGGAGTAACTTCTTCTAGGTAAGGCATTGAAGAACCTGCTCCTTTTCGAGTTACAGAAATAGATGCAGCAATATTGGCAAATTTTAAACAACCCAAAAAAGATTTACCTTCTACCATACTAGCGCCAAATGCTCCAACAAAACAGTCTCCAGCACCCGTCGTATCAACTGCCTGGACTTTTCTTCCCGGAACTGGCATCACTTCTCCTCCATGAAAGGCTATTATTCCTTTTTCGCCCAACGTAACCACAACGGATAAATTTTCTTTTTGAATTTTTTTAATTGCAGTAGTGATGGATTCTTCATTGGAAATATTTACTACTAACCCGGAGATAGAGCTTAATTCTGTTTCATTAAGTATAAGAACATCAATAAGTTCAAAAAGTTCATCTGGAATAGATTGCATAGGAGCAGGATTAAAAATATTGATTGTTCCTACTTCTCTGCCTTTTCTAAAGAAAGCAATAATTGTACTTACATGAATTTCAAATTGGGAAATGAGCACGTCTCCTTTTTCAAACTGCACCTTAGTAACTTCTTGTTCTGTAAGCAAAGAATTCGCACCAGAAACTACCACAATAGTATTGTCTGCTGTTGCTTCTGATACTGCTATGATTGCTGTTCCTGTCGCCATTTTTTCTTCTATAGAAACCTGTGTCTTAACGTTTTGTTCTTGCAAGAAAATAAGAAGTTGTTTTCCAAAAGGGTCGTTACCTACTTTACCAATTAAAATAGTTTCAGCTCCAAGTTTAGCAGAAGCAACAGCCTGATTTGCCCCTTTGCCACCAGGAAAATATTTTAGGTCACTACCCAAAACAGTCTCACCAACTTTCGGATGAACCTTCGTAGAGACAACAATATCCATATTTATACTGCCAGCGATAATTACTTTACTCATGAGATTTATCATAACACAAAAAAATCGTATGCGGGCGATGGAGGAACATGAGTACATTTATCGCCGATTACATCGGCAGGTACTTTCCCGCCGAGCCACTACTCGTATGGGAAAGTCTTCCGATTCCTCCACGCGAGCAAAGCAGTTTGCTCGCTAACGCCCAACAAAAAAACAGCCGAAGCTGTTTTTTATTGCGGGCGATGGAGGAACCGTGAGTACACTTTCGGTCACAAGTATTTTTCTGGTGAAAAATCTCGCGACCCCGCCTCGCGCCGACGCGCTCCGGCTTCCGATTCCTCCATCTAAAAAATCTATGATATTATCATAGATTTTTTCCTGCGGGCGATGGAGGAATCGGACCCCCGCCAATTCTTTTGGAGAGAATTGTACTACCACTATACTAATCGCCCGTGTGTATAAAATTATAAACTAATACTACCCCAAAACAAAACTAAAACCGCCTTTTGGAGGCGGTTTTAGTTTATCAAAAAATTAAACAAAAGACTATTTCTTTGCCTCCTTGTGTTTAACGTTTGTTTTGCACCATTTGCAGTACTTGTTAAGCTCGATCTTTTTTGTGACGAGTTTCTTGTTCTTGCTTGACCAGTAATTTATGCGCTTGCACTTTGTACATGCTAATTTGAAAAGTCTATCTTGTGACATAGTGGGTATACTTTACTATAAAACGATTAAAAATGCAAATAGGAACCTCCTCCCATTACCAAGGGGTGAGCTTGGGACAATAGGGACCCAAGCGCAAGACCTTGAGCATTCTGTATTCAGATGCGAAAGGTGTATAGCTCCTGTAAGGAGGAATGAGGGGGGGTCTATCCTTTGATCAGCCTCGGTAGCAATGGATTTATATGGGTAGTCACCTCGTAGTTGATCGTATCCATCTTCAGGGCTAGATCTTCAGCCCTTATATCGCAGTCCCCTTGCCTACCCAGTATGACGACTTCGTCCCCAGAGGCCACATCGGGCACCTCGGACACATCTACGACCACCATATTCATCGCTACACGGCCCAAGATTTGGGTCTTTACGCCTCCGACGATAAATTCCCCGATATTTGAAAGAGAACGCGTCAGGCCGTCGCTATAGCCCACGGGAATGACGGCTACAGTCATCGGTCGAACAGTCTTGTATGACAATCCATATCCGATAGTATGATCCTTTGGCAATTTCTTTACCTGAGCGATATGTGATACCCATCGGATAGCAGGCTTTAGGTCTATCTTGTCTTGCCATTTATTTTGAAGCTCCACACTTGGCCACATACCATACAGTCCGATACCCAGGCGCACAATACTATTCTTTGCACTCCCCATCTCGTAGGCTAGGACGCCAGATGTAGCTGATATATGAGTTTGGATATCTTTCAGTCCGTATTTATTGAAAATAGAGACGACTTCGCCATATGTATCTATCTGTTTTTGCGCATGAGAAAAATCATTTGTATCCTCGATGTTTGCAAAGTGAGAATACACGCCCACGACAGTGATATTTTTCATTTTCAAAATTTCAGGCAAAGCTTTTTCTAGGCTCTCGGGCATCAGGCCCTCGCGTCCCAGATGAGAGTCCACTGCGATATGAACTTTTATTTTTTTATTCAACTTACGAGCAATCTGATTTATCAAAAGTGCGTGCTCTAGATCAAATACACCTAG
>JAGOUR010000002.1:88200-126819 GCA_018061145.1 Minisyncoccota bacterium
ATGACAATGGTAAGTCTTTTTTCATATATCAAATATACGCCATTTTATCTCTTTTTCAAAATTGCTTTTATCCTATTTTCTGGTAGAATATGCAAATTGCCGGGGTGATGAAATTGGTAACCATGCGCGACTCAAAATCGCGTGTCGCAAGACTTGGGAGTTCAAGTCTCCCCCCCGGCACTTGTTAAATAAAAAACTTATTGCGTATATCGTTGGTGTTGCAATCGGTGATGGAAATCTATCAAATCCAAATGGCCGAGCAGTTCGGCTACGTGTCACTTGTGATAATAAATACCCTAAACTTAAAAATCATATAAAAGAATCCCTGCAAATCTTTTTCCCAGAAAATAAAGTTTCAGAAGTTAAAAGAACGGGTTGCGTAGATATATCTTGCTATTCAAATAAACTAGAAGAAATTCTAGGTTGGAAAGCAAAAGGTGGATCAAAAGAAAAACAAAATGTCTCAATCCCTGACTGGATATTAAACAACAAAACTTACACCAAAGAATGTCTTCGTGGATTAATACAAACTGATGGATCTATCTATAAAGACCGAGGATATCTAATGATAAATTACACGACTATTATAGAAAAACTTGCTTATCAATATTTTGATATTTTAGAAAAATTGGGATACAAGCCCCAGATAAGAGAAGTTAAATTTAAGGGTTATAAAAAATACGTTATTCGATTATCTAAGGATGTTGAAAAATTTACAAAAGAAATAAAAGTTTGGAAAGAATAGATTTTGTATGGTATTCTTTACATGTATGGAAAATAATAAATTACATTTTATACTAACAGGCGGAACAATTGATTCATATTACGACGGATCAAAAGATACAGCTGTACCCAGTGAGCATTCAGTTATTCCTAAATTTATAAAAATTCTAAAGCTATATGAAGAATGTACTTTTTCAGAAATATGCATGAAAGATAGTAGAGAAATAGATGAAAATGACAGAAAAAATATTCTTCATGAAGTAGAAAACAGTGAATCAAAAAGAATAATAATTACACACGGAACCTACACCCTCCCAGACACAGCAAGATATCTAAAGGCAAATTTAAAGGAAATAAATAAAACAATTATATTTACCTGTTCAATGATACCACTTGATGGATTCAATCTTAATGACGCAGGATTCAATATTGGTTACGCAGTAGCGAAATCCCAAGATTTAAAAGAAGGTGTATATGTATGTATAAATGGTAGAATTTTTTCACCAGAAGAAATAATGAAGGTAATCTCAGAAGGAAGATTCTCCTCCGTCTATACCAAATAAAAAATAACCAGGATTAATCCTGGTTATTTTTTATTTTATTATTTCTGGCTCTTGTTCAAGAGTGATACCGAATTTATCAAATACAGTTTTTATGATTTGATCGCGAGCATTTGCAAAGTCCTGTCCTGTCGCATCTCCATTGTTTACTAATACTAGAGCATTCTTTTCATATACAGATACATGCCCGAAATTATGACCTTTGAGTCCTGCATTCTCGATCAGCCATCCAGCAGGAATTTTTACTAAATTATTTTCTTCCGCTAGGCCTTGCCTAGCGGAGACTGGGAATGAAGGTATTTCGTGATACAAAATTTTTAATTTTTCAAAAATACTCTTATCAACTATCGGATTCTCAAAGAATGATCCAACATTCGGAATCTCAGCAGGATTTGGCAATTTGGATGCACGGATATCCATGATCGCATTGCGGATATCAATCAGACTCGGACTGTTTATATTGTTCTCTAGGAAATATTTTTTTACTCCTGGATAGTTTGGAATTTCTGGTATATTTTTAGACAACTGCAATGTCACGCTGGTGATAAAGTATCTACCCTTTTCCTCTGTTTTGAATATGCTATCTCTGTATCTAAATTTACAATCTTCTTTTGATAAAGTCTTGTATTCTAGCTCGATAGTATCAAATACATCCACAGATATTAGAGTATCTTTTATTTCCTGCCCGTATGCGCCGACATTCTGCACAGGCGTAGCACCCATAGTGCCTGGAATAGCAGACATAGCCTCGACTCCTGATAGGCCCATAGAGCAAACCCTCTCTACAAATTTATCCCAATTCTCCCCGGCACCAATTTTTAAAGTTGTATAGTTATCATCTTCATCGAGAATATCAAAACCGAAAATTTCAGCTTTTAGAGCCAAGACATTTAACACATCATCATTGAATACTAGATTGGAACCACCACCTAGTGGTAGTACTCGGATACCCTTTTCCTGAGCAAATAGGTAGATATTTTTTAAATCAGCAGGGTCAGAGACTTTTGCCATATAGCGAAATTTACCCCCAGATGCGAGAGTGCAATATCCTTTTGAATCTACATATTCTAGTATTTCCATCCCATTAAAAAATTTAAATAATAATACTTCATAATTATAGCTTATCTTCGTTGATTTTCTAACGGGACAAGTATTGCAATTATATCATATGTGATATATACTGCAAATATATGAATCCCGTAGTAGAAAATGGCATTGCTATTATGTAGGTAAGAGAATAAAGATTCATTAGTAGAAAATATATTATTTTAATAATTTAATTTTAATTAGAAATAGCAAAACACATAATGCCATTTCTCACTAACGGGATGAAAAAGCCAAATGATACACAAAAAATAGGTTATTTTATCAAAGAACTCCGCGAGCGTCGTGGTATGACCCAAGACGAATTCGCAAAAGCACTCTCCACTTCCCAATCAGCAGTAGCCCGTATGGAAAAGGGTGAGCAGAATTTTAGTACAGAAATACTGGGCAAGATTTCCGAAGTCCTAGAACATCAGATCGTATCCATAAACAATTCTATAGACTTTCAGATTACTGGTGGCAAAAAATTATCCGGCAGTATCGCCACAAATTTCTCAAAGAATGGATCTGTCGGACTCCTTTGTGCTTCCCTATTGAATAAAGGCAAGACTACACTACACGGCATCGCCCGCATCGAGGAAGTATACCGAGTCATCGAGATACTTGAGAGTATCGGAGTCGAAGTAAAATGGATAGATAAAAACTCTGTCACTATTACTCCGCCAAAAACTTTAAACCTAAAGAATATAAATGTAGAGTCTGCAATTCGCACTCGATCTATCGTCATGCTCATGGGACCACTCATACACCTACTACCTACATTTTCATTACCTCATGCATCTGGATGCAAGCTCGGCAAGCGTACAGTCAGTGCACATATGTATGCACTCGAAGAGCTAGGAGTAAAGATCAAAACAACAGCAAATAGCTACGATGTGACCGCCAATAAATTAAAAGCTGCTGATATCGTCATGTATGAAGCTGGAGATACAGCTTGCGAGAATATCCTCACCGCAGCAGCAAAAGTAAAAGGCACTACAACTATTCGATGTGCCAGTGGAAACTACATGGTCCAAGAGATCTGCTTCTTCCTACAAGCTCTCGGAGTAGAAGTCTCTGGTATTGGCACAGGGACTATCACAGTCACAGGCAATCCAGATATAAATATGAATGTGGAGTATTCAAATAGCGAGGACCCTATCGAAGCCATGATGTTCATATCTGCAGCAATAGCTACTGATTCAAAATTGACTATCACACGATGCCCTATCGACTTTTTAACTCTAGAATTATACAAATTAAAAAAGATGGGTTTGAAATATAAAATATTAAAAAAATATTTGTCTTACAATGGAAAAACAAATCTAGTAGATATTGAGATCTTCCCCTCAAAGCTAACTGCTCCACAGGACAAGATACACGCAAATCCATACCCAGGTATAAATATCGACAACTTGCCTTTCTTTATACCTATAGCAGTAAAATCAAAAGGCCAGACACTCATACACGACTGGTTCTATGAGAATCGTGCAATCTATGCGACAGAATTAAATAGGCTAGGTGCTAGTATCACATTAGCGGACCCACATCGACTATATATCCAAGGTGGTACTGAATTGAAATCTGCTCAGATTGTATGTCCCCCAGCACTACGCCCATCGATGGTCATCCTCATCAGTATGATGGCTGCATCTGGTACATCTGTACTACGCAATGTCTATATGATAAAGCGTGGATACGAAGAGATTGCCGAGCGATTAAATAGCATCGGCGCAGATATTAAAATATTGAAATAAAAGAAACAAATCCCCCAGATAGGGCTCTCGAGCCCTATCTGGGGGATTTGACATATATGGATAAATAGTGTTTAATTATTTAAAAATAAACATTATTTATATGCATGTAAAAATAATACCACTGACCCCGGACAGATTGGCCGAGTATCGCGCACTGCGCATCGAAGCATTCACTGTCGACTCCCTCGCATTTGGCCTAATGACACCAGAAGAAGATGTACTGAACACAGACGAGAAATTACTCGAAGAGACATCAGAAGATGAAGTCAAAAGAGTATTCCTAGCTGAAGTACGTAGAAAAATAGTCGGAATGATAGTAGTCAGAAAATATAGCCCTACGAAAAACAGAGCTTGGATTAGACTATTCTATGTATCCCCTAGTATGCGCGGGCAGAAAGTTGGATATGAACTATTTGAGAGCGCCCTTACTCACATTAAAAAACAAGGAGTCCCCTCTGTTGACCTAGCTGTAATTGAGACACAAGAAACAGCAATTGGAATTTACAATAAATTCAAATTTAAAAAAATCGATGAAGGAGTCGCCAGAAAAAAATTAAATGGTAAATATCCAAAGTTTGATATTATGAGACTTTGGGTTTAAATAAAAAAGAGCAAGGCTTATACCTTGCTCTTTTTTTTATTAGAATTTTGTAGCTTCTATACACATGAACATCGGGATTTCTTTGCGGGCGCGGTCTTCGGCAACTGCACGAGGTCCTGATTGAGATTTCTTGTGTGATATCCACTCCTCAAGGTGTGTGATAGCCAGACCATTCTTGGAAAGCAATTTTACATAGTACTGTAGTGGTCGGTGGAATGAGATAGTCTTGATCTTCATCCGTGGATCACTCTCACCTGGTGTCATATCTATAGAGATCTTGGATTCAGACATGTATTTATCTACGATGCGAGATTGTATTCCATCTGCAAAGTACCAATCACTATCCTGAGGGACACGGAATGATGGATGATTCAGTACAAGTACTATTCGTCCGCCAGTCTTTAATATACGATTACACTCGGCAAATACCTGGGATACATTTTCGATATTCTGAATGGCTAGAACTACTACGATAGTATTTACAGATTCATCTGGTAGGAATGGTGACTTGTGTGCAGGAGATACATAGAACTCTACATTTGGATTCTTTAGAGATGCACGTTCTACTAGATTGCGAGATATATCTGAAGCTATCACTTTTACATTCTTTTGTCTCGCAAAAATATTAGAAAAATATCCCTGACCACAAGCCAAGTCAAACACTACTTCACCAGGACGCAGATCTAGCACTCGGAGTAGATTCGGAGAGATAACTTTTGCTTGATAACTGTCAGTGTCCTTTTCTAGTAGCTCGTCATACCATCCAGACACACGATTCCAAGAAGTATCTTTTTTATTAGTATTTTTATCATTATGTAACATTATAGGAGTATTATAGCACAAAAATACTAAAAAATCAAGTTATTCCAAAATGTCCATATCCTCAGGCCTTATTTTAGAATCTAGATTGTCTTTCCTCTGGAACATGCTCCCCTTGTATGCCAGATAGTACAGATACAGAGAGGCTCCAAACATAGCGAATCCTATGACTATGATGATGACAGGCCATGATATAGGGACTCTAGTATTCCCCGCCTGGGCAGATAGATCATCTAGGTTTATAACCTTTTTGTATTTATCTGATGCAGTTTTGGTAGTATTTGTGTTTGTACTTTTTATTGTTTGGATTTTTGTATTTGTATTCTTATTTTCAAAATTTGTATTGGCAGTAGGTGGGTATGTAGCGAACAATTCACCTGCAGGAGAATACATAGAGACAGAAGAAAGATCTTCAAAATTAAAACCAGTTATTCTGCTGGGTAGCTTTATCTTTTTGCCGGGCATGATCGTAGTACCGACAGCAAAATAAAAATTGTTCTTTGTACCCTGAATCTTCCATCCGGATACAGATGCCTCGTATGATGACTTGTTCTCTATCTCGATATATGGATCCGTAGGGCTACCGATAGATGAGATGACTACGCCAGGAGATACTACTTTTATATTCAATCGATCTGTAAATTCTGGCTCATCAGAGAAATAATCTTTGTAATACGAAAGAGTGATCAGGTATTCCCCCGGATAATCATAACGATACAGAAATGGTGTATTGAAATCTAAAGTATCTCGAGAAATCCCATCCCCAAAATTCCACACCAATCTTCCATTTTTTATCAGCTCTTTATCCAACCCAATAGTCTTTTGACTCAACTTGAAATCCACACCCGAAGTGACCACACTCTTGGAGATTATCTCGGTAGAAATTTTAGATATTTTTGTATTTACTTTGGGTGACGCACCTACGGATGTATTGTTCTCTGTGTCAGAACTTTGATTTGGTATATTTTCTTGATTATCAATAGTCGTACTACTCTGATATAAAGATCCGGGAGTCGGAGTGCTTGCCACCCAGATACTACCAGACTTGTGTAGAGAATTCCCATCTTCAGCACCGCCGAGAGTAGCACTATATGTCACGCTATCGATAACCTGACCATCATTTAGGATAGATACAGTTCCCCCGTCCTTGTCTAGGGACATAGAAGTGTCTATCACAATCCCAGAGAAACCTGGATGATCGATATCAAATGTAGCCAGATCTCCCGTGAGGATAAAAAAAGAATTCGCAGAGACAGAAAAGCTCACCTTATTATTCATATAATGAGATGAGCCATCATTAAAACGCCACTTTGATGCATCGACAGATACTGGAGAGCTACCACTGTTATAAACCTCCACCCACTGATGATTTGCATTTGACCCTTTGGGGTCGTACATAATCTCACTTATTTCCAAATTCGCAGATGCTATGACGGGCATCACGACAGCAAACAAAATAATAAAGTGGATTAAAAAAATTTTCATTTTACTCTAATACTTTTTTGAGTACATCCTCGGGTACTTCTTTGGCAGGTACTCTCATCTGCCAAGGGTCAGGCTTTTGTGTAGCCTGGTCAAAATCTTCAGTTTTTACGTCCTCTACTGGAGCTGGATTGTATTCTGGCACGTCTTGTACTGTCTGAGGTTCTGCTATTGGAGGTACTATTACTTCTTCAATTTTTTCTTCTACTATTTCTGGTATGACAGGTGTCTCTAGGAGCACAGGCTCTGGGTCAGGTATTTTGATTTCTTCAATCTTGGGGATTTCCACTACAGGCTCTGGATCAGGTATTTTAACTTCCTCTATTTTAGGAGTCTCGATTATTGGTTCTGGTATTTTAACCTCTTCTATCTTTGGTATTTCTATTACAACTTCGGGGGCATTAACCACTTCTACTTTTGGAATCTCTAAAACAGGAGTAGGTTCTGGAATTTTAACTTCTTCTATTTTTGGAACTTCCACTATAGGCTCGGGGATCATCTCTTGCTTTGGTACATCTACTACAGGAGCAGGGATAGGAGTAGGAGTTTTTTCTTCTACGACAGCTGGAGCAATTACAGTTCCAGCGGCAGCAGCAGGAGCCACACGAGCAAGAAGATCTTTGAGTGAAGATTTCTTTTCTTCAGAAGCTTCCCTACTAGGTAGGACTACCTTGGGCTTCACAGGATTTACATGAGGAGCTTCTGGCTTTTTAAGTGCAGACAAAGACATAGGTTTTACTATTTCTTTTTTGACTTCTACTACCTCTGGAACTTTTTTATCATCTAGATCCTCTGGCTTTTCATTCTTTATCTTATTCAGTAAATCTTTTAGTAATGGTGATGGTCCGTGAGTTTTTTTCACAAAAGGCTTTGGTGCGAATTTTGGATTTGGGGCACCATTCCTAGGAGGAAAACTCTTAGCTGGGAATTTACCATCACGATGTGAATATTCCTTTTGAGGTTCATGCTCTACAGCGGCAGTAAATGATGAAGTCACACGAGATCCATCTGCTTTGAATTCGATACCTAGGGCTGCTAGTGGTTGAGAATTCACAGCTTCTTGCTTGAAAGCTTTTGGAGTGATGAACCCCTTTGCTGCCTCTAGATTTCCCTCTTTTATTTTAAATAGACAATCCTTGCAGTAGATAGGCTTCTTTGGATCTGGCTCAAATGGGACCATGATCTCTTTTGCACAGTTCAGACATGAGGCTTTGAATTTACCTATAACATCCGGATTGTCTGTAGATTGCAGAGTACCACTCCAGCGCATAATCTCGGATTCTACTTCTTCGCGGGGCTTTGTATAAAGCGCACGAGATGATTCTACTATTTTATCTTTCACATTCGCAGTGAGGTCTACCTTTATCGGTGGGAGTGTGGTCGCAGAAAATGGTCGACTAGTGATACCGTCGATCATCAATTTTAGGTACACGTGATAGTTCGGCAGGTTCACCAAATCCTGAGCCATGAATTCAGGCTCGAATTCTTTTTCTAGAAAATCTGCATCGTCTGCACCTACACGGAATATGATCATAGTACCCACGTTTCCAAAAACAGCATCACGAACCTTACTACCATCCTTGTTTTCAAGCTGAGCAGTATATTGGTGGGCGACGATTAGATTCAGGCGGTATTTGCGGGCCTCGGAGAGGATGTTTGCAAATGAATCTGTAGCAAAGTTCTGGAACTCGTCGACATATAGATAAAAGTCCTTACGATCATTCTCGGGGATACGTACGCGCTCCATGGCAGCGAGCTGGATCTTTGTGATGAGCATTCCTCCCAATAGAGCAGAATTGTCTTCACCGACGCGCCCCTTTGATACGTTCACCAGGAAAATCTTGCCATCATTCATGATGTCAAAAATATTGATAGTAGATCTCGGCTGACCTACGACATTACGAATGATAGAAGTCGAGAGGAATTGTCCGACTTTGTTTTGGATCGGAGCGATGGCTTCATTTCTGAATTGATCACGCCACTGCTCGTACTCGTGCACCCAAAAAGCTTTGACCACTGGGTCCTTCAAATTACCTATGATCATCTGACGATAATCTTTATCCACTAGGATACGAGGAATACCTAGGAGTGTAGTACCTGGGGTATCTAGGAGCGCTAGGATGGCATTGTTCAATATGTATTCCATACGACTACTCCATGCATTGGCCCAGATTTTTGTAAAGATTCCCATCAGACCTGAAGCTACTAGGTGCTTGTACTTTGGGTCATCGAGTTGTAGTACGTTGAAGCCGATATGAAAATCAGTATCTGCCGGATTGAAATATATAACATCTTTTACTCGATGCTCGGGTATCAGATGGAGTACTTCTTCTACTAGCTCGCCGTGAGGATCCACTACACAGATACCCTCGCCATTTTGAATATTCTGTACTATAAGATTAGAAAGGAGTACAGATTTACCTGTACCAGATTTTCCCAATATGTACATATGCTGGCGACGATCTTTTCTTTTTATACCAAAGACATTCGCAGAATTGCGGAAATTTGTCTTGCCGAAATATGTAATATCACGATTGTGTGGGATATTGTTATCCATTGCATTTATTATATCACATATGTTAAGATGAAAACATGTTTAAATACATGCAGACAAATTTCCTTCCGCTACCTCCCATCTACACATCTTAGTAGTTGGTATTTGTATTGTATATTTCTCGAAATATTGAATGTAAGAACCAGCTCCTAAGCTGGATTTTTATTTGTTAAATACAAATATTTGTTCTTTTTTGCACATTCAAAACTACATAATATAATAAGAAAACATGAAAAACATCTTAATCATCGGAGCTGGGGATATCGGATATCCACTAGCCCTAACACTCTCTTCCCTTTTTGATGGAAGTATCTACGTAACACGCAATGATAAATCCAAGGGATTCAATGGTTTGGAAAAAACCTGTACTTGTGGATATGATAATGTAAAATTCGTAAAGAATGCAGATGTCATCATCCTAGCAGTACGCCCAGCACAATTAGAAAGCGTACTCACAGAAATCGCCCCCTACCTGACTGAGGACAAAGTCCTCATCTCTATCGCAGCATGTAAAAAAACTGAACTTATCCGCAGTATCGTCGGACCAAATGTTCAGATTGCACGTGCTATGCCCAATGTCGGTTTGTCTTTTCAGAAATCAATGACATTTTTATGTTTTGATTCAAAAAATACAAACACAAATTTTAACTCTGCATCTGTGATATTCTCAATTCTCGGTGAGATTGAAATAATCCCCGAAGAGATGATGAATGCAGGAACTATCTTCTCAGGATCCATGCCCGCCATAATGGCCAAGCTTTTTGGATCTTGCGGTAAACCACCTAGGGTCTATTTAAATAATGGGTGTCTTGAGACTATAACAGTTATCAGGAATATCCTGACTGAGATAACTCTGGAAAATGGATTTAGTAATGGAGAAGAGATAATCAACCAGGTATATGATGGTCTGTATCAAACCACCACAACAGGAGGTAAATCATTTGAAGAAGTTATTCACGATGTGGCCACTCCTGGCGGATGCACTCAAGCCATGCTGACCAAGATCGACATGGATGAATGGCTTCGAGCCGGATTAGCAGACAACTACAGAAAAATCTGGAAGGAAATGCTCCAAGATGTAATAGGCGCAGGAATAGCTCGCCTAGAAAAAATGTAATTTTTTTGTATTCCAACCAAAGAAAAAAAATGCTCACGTATACACGTGGGCATTTTTATTATCCATATAACTCTTTTTTCTTTGATTCTAATTTTGAAATAATTTCTGGGTCTGTGATCTTGGAAAATCTTGGAAAAGTTTTCCCATCTCTATTCATAACCTCGGTAAAATTCTCCACTGAGCGAACAAATACATCCATATCGTTACCTTTAAAAATATCTACTTCATACAAAGGTTTATAGAACAAAACTTCACAATCTTTTTCTGCATCAAAACCAAACCCTTGTATAACATATGAATGACCATATATATCCTCGGGATTATGCTTGAAATGATAATAATATTCTCCAATTTGTGGCTTCATAATTTAATTATATATTAGAAAACTTCTTTTTTATAACACTCTTCACAATAGATAATTTCATTATCTATGTCGTATGCAGTAGAAAAAATATTCTGACATTGTCCGCCCAAATGAGAATCGTGAACTTGAGTGTTCCTGTATTCAAATTTTACAGGATGCTCCCCTTCGCACATACACTTAATTTCTTTTAAAATTGGAGGAGCCATAAATAACTGTCTTCTTGAAAATCTGCAATTCGAACAATACCTAGGTATAGGTAAATTGGAATTCTTTAAAAAAGATAATTCATCAGGAATAATACGGTACGCCTTCTCACACAAAGAACAACCAATTATTTCTTTTGTTATATTCTCATCAACATCACTAATAGAATCAGGAATATCTACTGATTTTATAGTGGTATTATATTCTCTTAAATTTGCATCTCTCCATATGAACCCAGCCTTTTCAACATCTTCTTTATTTGAAGGAAATTGATCATTTATCAATGTTTCGTTGTACGCAAATGGAGACATCTCTATCGGAAAAAATTCACCGTATCTATATACAATATCTCTTTCATTTACATAAGGCATATCATCCATATGTTTTTTAATTTTTTCCACTAGATCAAAATATTCTTCTTTTGTATATTGCTTATTAAAAATACAATACTGTTTATCTTTCAAGCCAACACAACCAAAACAATTTTTAGATCGTCGCATGTTTATACAGTATTCCAACTCCTGGCATCCAGGCCAACATTCATAACAAAATTTTATTTGATCAACTTGCTCCCCTACAATCATACATTCATAGATTTGTGAGGCGCTGACGCCCCAGCAGGTATAATCATAAGAATCGCTAGCGCCACCAAATGGAACATCCTGCACGTATTTTAAATTTTGACCTTGCTGTACAATATAACTATATTTTACATTCTTACTATCCTTTATATCTTCACCTAATACATCCTGATTTCTAAAACCAAGCATGTATTTTACAGGAAATTTTTTCCAGAATTCTTCTGATTTACACCTAGCGTCAAAAAATCCTGACCATGTATCCAAATTCATAGATTTAATTTTTTCGAAGTATTCTTCTTTTGTATATTGTTGATTAAAAATCTTGTAAGTAGAATTTCTAAGATTTATACAACCAAAACAATTTGTACATCCAACACAATTTTTAGAAAACCACACATCAACACAGTTCTCTGAATTAATAGATCCAACTGTATGATAACTTTTATCAACACGAACATTGTCATAGCAAAATTCACTGTTATAACAACTAGTTAAATCAAAACAATTTTTAAGCATACTACCATTACAGCAATATGCGCAATCTTCCATAAAAGTAGCATTAAAACAAAGATATGAATTTTTCATATCGTCACACATATTTGAATAATCACAATTCACACACCTCTGCATTGATTTTGCAGGATATGGCACAGTATATAAAAGTTCTTTCATTTGAGTAAAAAATGGAACAGAAAAATCATAGTCTCTTCCATAATCAAAAGAATCCCAATTATCGCTATTCCAATATGACTGCTCGTATAGAGTCAAACCTGCATCTGGGTGAACACCTGTAAATATTTCTTTTCCAGTAACTGCATCTACGCCTCGAAATAAATGCCAAACATTGCGCCATATTATTCTGCGCTTATATCTACACTCCGGACAAAATGTCGGAGCAGGAACCTTAATCTTTTCATAGAATGAAAAATCATCAGGTTCGATCATAAAATCACCCTTACAATTCTGACATATTCTACTTTCTTTATTTAACATCATATTTTTTGCAATTTCCTGCCCCGTAGGAAGTACTCTTTCCTTTGAGGTGGCATGCTCTTGTTTCTATTTGCATAAAATTTTATATATGGTATATTATATGTATTGATGTCCTTCGGGACTTCCGAGAATACCCGCCTTGTGCGGGTATTCGATTTTTAGGACAAGATTTTATTGAATAATTGAATAACTATTTGTAAATCTCTCTTATTAATCTTCCCTACTTTTCTCAATAACCTATTCGAGCTAATAACTCTCATTTGAGAGAATACTACGACACCACTTCCTCCTTCTTCATATTCAACTTTATAATGATATTTGTCAACAAAATGATTCTTACTCGTCAAAGGAAAAACATACATTGTATGCCTATTTATTACTTTTAAAATTAATACTGGTCTCTCAAAAGTCTCGTGTTTACCATCCATCTCTTTACCGATATTCAAACCCATAGTAGTCCACCAGATATCTCCTGCGTGAAAATTAAAATCATCACCTATTTCTTTTTTATTAATAGACTTTTTTAAAGTATTCCAATTATCAAAATCTTTTTCCATAAAGATATTATATTACCTCCTGCTGATAACATTTTTCACAGTAAACAATCTCCGGTCTTTCTGGGGCGTAGCTAGTCTCGAATTCATTCTCACAACCATCCTTCATACATGTACGGTGCCAGAGCTTACGAGGAGTGCGCTTGTTTAGGCGATCACGAAAACGACAAGGGAAACATTGCTCTGGTAGTGGTACATTTATCTTTTTATGCAACAGCAACTCTTCAGAAGTTATTTTAAAAGCTGTCGCACAAGCAGTATGCTTTTTCTTTTCAACATCAGAATCTTGAGACTTGCAACTTATGATTTCATTCAAAATACTTTCATCTGTCTCTTTGATCGATTGGGGAATATTTTCATGACTCATAGTTACCACATAACTACGCGCATCACGATTATACCACCGCCAACCCTTACTTAGGACTTCTTCTTTGGTCATTGGGTAATAATGCTGAGCCACTGTCTCATTATAAGCAAATGGGGATATTTTAGTGGGGAAAAACTCACCCCATTCCCCACCTTCTTTCATGTGGTCAATAATTTTTCTAATCAAAATTTCATATTCTTCTTTGGAATATTGCTTATTCAAAATACAATATTTATTTTTATTCAAAGCAACACAGCCAAAAATAGAATCACAACTAAAACAATTTTCTACGTACTTACAATCGAAAATATTCCACGACCGAGAGCAACCTATGCTCCTTGCTGAGTAACCAACACCCTCCATCTCATAATCAAGCTCATTATACGCCATTTCTGTGACGTCTAAACAATTTTTCATATACCAAGCATCCTGACAATAACTTGAATCTTCTGTATCAAAGACACAAAAACAATCCTGGCTATTCTTGAGATTCTCAAGATAAGAACCATTAGAATTTAATATTTTTTGCCCGACATAATATTTAGTAGGTAAACTCAAGGCCAATTCTATGTGCTTTTTTAGAACCATATCAATCTCAGACCTAGTATATTTAAATTCGGATAAGCGCTTTTGATATTCTTCTTTTGTAAGTTGTTCATTGAACCAATAATAAGATTTGTTTCGCAAATTTACACTGCCAAAACAGTCATTGCACCCTTTGCAATCCTTTAAAAAATAGCTATTAAAACAATCAGTGCAATTATCTAAATATGCAGAATTCGAACATTTTGTACAAAAGATACACTCATACAAAAGTTCACAAGAAAGTATACTGTTGCAATCAATGCATTCACGACTTTTCCCATACAATGATCCGTACATAGAATCCTCACTAGCATCAGAACCAAAAACCATATAACAATTTTTTAAATCTTGAGATTGATTAGTATAATCGCTGTTAACACATCGAAAATGAGCTACGCTCACTTTTGGGGTTCGTTCTCTCAAATCTTTAAATTGCTCGAAAAATGTTTTAGAAAAATCAAAATCACATCCATATTGAAATCTATCCCAATCATCACTCCACCAGCATTTTGTGCAGTATACAGGACCCGAATATTCTGGATTGTAGATAGAGACCATCGGATTTAGACATTTTGAACAATTCCTACGATAAAGATCCCATTCATTGCGATCAGAAATTCTTCTTTGATATCGACAATCCGGGCAAAATGTCGGAGCAGGAACACCTATCTTTTCATAGAATGAAAAATCATCAGGCTCGATTATAAAATCACCCTTGCAATTCTGGCATATTTTGGTCTCGGGAGTCATATTTTTATTCTGCTATATATTTACCCAAATAGCAATATTTAGATGAGTGGCTCTGAGGCTTTTTCTTCTTTTACTTCTACCTTTTCTTCGGGTCCATCTTCACCCTTACCCTTTCTCATAATAGCGGCTTTTTCTTGAGCAGAGCGGACGATAGTAGACTCCTCTTCTTCGATCAGCTTGCGTGCATCATCAGCAGTGATAGCATATTTAAGACGAGAAGAAGCTATGACTTCATCTCTGTACGATGGATGAGTCGGTGGTAGTACACGTAGTGTCTCGGCAGAAAATGGATCATAACTCTCTCCATCGATAGTCATCTTGATATAGAATTCTCCCACTCCGAGGTTGATCATATCTTTGACGTCGAATATAGGTGCAAACTCGGGCTTCAACTTTACAGCATCATCTCCACCTACGCGGAATGATATTATAGATCCCACGTTTCCGAGAACCGCCTGCTGGACCTTTGGTAATAGCTGTCCCACGTACTGGTGAGCGACAGTCAGATTCAATCCGTACTTACGAGCCTCGGAGAGAATGTTTTCAAATGTATCCGTCACGATGTTCTGGAACTCGTCGACGTATAGATAAAAATCTTTACGTGCATCGTGCGATAGTTTTGCACGGGCCATACCGGCCTGCTTGATCTTGGTCAGGAACATAGCTCCAAAGAATGAAGAGTTCTCTTCTCCGATCTTTCCTTTTGAAAGATTGATGAGTAGAATTTTTTGCTCATTCATAATCTTTTCGATATCAATCTTGTTTTCTTTTTGTCCAAAGATATTGCGGAGCATCGGATCAGAGAGGAATTGCCCCAGCTTGTTCACGAGCGGGATGATAGCGTCTGTATCAAATTTTTCGGACCAGTCCGCGAATTCAATAGCCCAGAATCTCTTTACCATGTCATCCTCGATATACTCTACTACTTTTTGACGGTAGTTACGGTCAGTCAGCATCGAGATCATACCGCGCATAGTAGCGTGTGGGTAGTCGAGCAATGCGAGTACAGTAAAACGGAATACGTGTTCAAGACGTGGTGTCCAGTTCGCGCCGAATTGTTTGCGGAGCACCTCGATCAACCCTTGGGTCAACTGGTGCTTGAAAGTAGGATCCACATTTGATAGTGGATTGAAAGATGCCGGATAATCTACATCTCCTGGGTCTAGAATACACACATCCCCCACTCTCTCTTTTGGGATAAAACCTAATATATCATCGATGAATTCTCCGTGAGGGTCGATCACACATACACCATGCCCGTAGGCTATGTCTTGGCGGACCATGAGCTCCTGAATCTTGGACTTTCCCACCCCGGACTTGCCTATTATATATAGATGGCGTCTGCGGTCTACACGCTTGATACCAAAAACGAACTTCTTTTCTTCAAGAGAAGCCACGTAGTTCGTACGGCCGATAAATGAGATATCTGCAGGTTCATCCTTGCCTAGTACTGGTAGGTCTGGTGGTGGAGGAGCGTATTTGATTATCTGAATCTTGTTTGGTTTACTGAAAGACATATATAAATATATTGTAGCAAATAAAAAATAAAAAAAGTAGCGATACTCTATGTCAAGATAATCAAATATAGTATAATTATATTTATGACAAAAGATCACAATATACTAGAAGATGTTATCGAGGCGCCAGCAATCGCCCTCGAGAAGACTGTCGGAGCTGTAGAGAATCTAGAACATGCAATCATGGACGGCAAAATCGTTAAAAGTGGAAATTCTTATTTAAAAAAATTAGGCCCCGGACTCATCACGGGTGCAGCAGATGATGATCCATCTGGCATCGCTACGTATTCACAGACTGGTGCACAATACGGCACAGGACTACTATGGATGGCGGCATGGACATTCCCCCTCGTCGCTACTATCCAGGAGATGTGTGCTCGTATCGCATTAGTGACTGGAAAGGGTCTCGCGGCAAATATAAAAAGTATGTACTCAAAAAAAGTACTCTATTTTTGTACATTACTACTATTCCTAGCAAATACACTAAACATCGGAGCGAATCTAGGTGCTATGGCAAAAGCGATACAGCTCATAATCCCTGCATTTAATTTTACAATTTTAATAATTTTGATTGGAATCGTCGGGTTACTATTACAGATATTTATCTCATATCAAAAATATGCAAGCTATCTAAAATGGCTATCTCTGGCATTGCTTTCATATGTGGCCACAGGATTGATAATACACATGGACTGGTCCGTATTGCTACATGACGGATTGGTACCTCATCTCACATTTGATAACAATGAGATACTGCTGATCACAGGAATACTCGGAACCACAATATCACCATACCTATTCTTCTGGGAGACTGGCCAAGAAGTAGAAGAGCAGATAGCCGAAGGCAAGACTACAGTACTATCTCGAAAAGGTACGAATGACAAAGAGATTCGCAAGATGCGCATCGATGTATGGAGCGGTATGTTCTTCTCAAACCTCGTCATGTTCTTTATCATCGCAGTTTGCGCAACGACATTATTCAAGAACGGAGTTACCAATATAGACACGGCTGCTGATGCAGCGCAGGCACTAGCACCATTTGCAGGTAAATGGGCATTCGTACTATTCACCCTAGGTATCATAGGCACTGGGATGCTATCAATACCGGTACTAGCAGGATCTACTTCCTATGCTATGTCTGAATCATTTGGATGGAAAGAGGGATTGTACAGGAAGCTAAAAGAGGCTCGTGCATTCTACGGAGTGATCATCATATCTACCCTACTCGGTATACTGATAAACTTTATAGGGATAGACCCTATCAAAGCCTTAATCTACTCAGCCATCTTCAATGGTATGGTAGCACCTATTATTATATTCTTTATCGTAGGTATCAGTGGCAGTCAAAAGATAATGGGTAAATACAAAAACAAAAAAATTACAAATATTATCGGCTGGTCTATAGCAGTAATCATGAAAGTCGCATCTATCTGGGCAATGATCGAAATATTCACATAATAAAAATCGCTCCCACGGGAGCGATTTTTATTTTCTCATTATCATATGCTTTCCCCAATGTATTCTATTCCAAGCCCTCTCGTGAAAGAAATACATCATGATACTAATAACATTGGATATAATCACAAAGATTATAGTTTTCTCCGCACTCTGAGTCACCAGATACGCAATTGAACTGTCCAATAAAATACTGATCAATCTATAAGTCACGGCTTTAGCTATAGAACGTTCCCTCTTTTCTCTGTGCATAGGATACTTTAAATTAAAAATTATTGAATAAAAAAAAATTGATTCTGCGGAGTCATATCGTGCAAGCTTACAAAGACACAACTGACGCAACAATACTGTTTATTATAGCATTAAAAAATACATAACAAAAAATGCACACATCTTGCGATGCGTGCATTTTAATACACTTAATTCAGGAATTAAAATGAATCACTGAACAAACTAAGGCAATAAAGCCTAAAATCAAAAACCATTTAATCCACGGAAGAGCAGGATGTTCTTCTTTTTGATATTCAGGTTGCCTAGCATATCTAGGTGAAATCTTGGGAGAAGCAGAGCCAGGTTCTTTACTTTTATCCACTGATGGCTTTTTATTTTTAAAAGCAATAACATTGTAAAAATAGAAAAAAGCTAAGATAAAAAACATGACAGATACACCCAGAAGATATTGATGATATTCTGGACCAAGTATTGTAGTGTCCCCACTAAAGAAATAATAAAGACCTAATGATCCTAAAGAAAAAAAGCTAAAAGCTAAAATGATTTTAAAAGACTTTTTCATATGATTTATTTTTGTTTTTTTAAAACAATATCACGATTAGCTAGATATGTCAATGATACAATATACTTAAAATACCTATCCTCTGAGTAATCTGAGACACCTCAAGTGGTTTGACAAAATAATATTTAAAATGTAATGTAAAATTAATTAATTGAATTTTATTAAACCAAAAAACAAGTCCCCCTTCAGGAGGCAATAAATTGAAAACTAAAAACACAGTTACCTACATCTTGATCATATTGATCTTGATGATTATCACCTCTTGCGGTCCTAGTGCCGAAGAAAGAGCCGCTCGGGAGAAACCTATCTCTGAAAAAATAAAAAGTGAAGGGATGGTTAACGGAGTGGTGTATGTAGAACTCATCAATGAAGATAGCATAGACTGCAGTAATACCTCAGTTACCGAAATCTACGCTCTTAGGATTACCCTAACCCTAACCAAATTTAAGAAAGAACACCCAAAGATGAGAGTCATATCTTCCGATGTTCAATATTTTAGCGAGGGTAATGGCAAGACTTATCCTGTTGGTATACAAATTATTTTTGAACCGAAAGAGATACCTAGGGTGGAAAAACGACCAGAATGGATGGATAATTTAGTTGAAGGAACTATATCTATACCCAAAGGTGGTACGCTCTGTGGGACTCTGGGTATGACAGAAAAAGAGGCTTTAGATTTTGCCAGGGCCAATGATATAAAGTATTGGTATGAGGGTAAAATCTTGAAAGTTGATATCCAGCCAGAAGACTGGATAAACTTTAAAACAAAGGTGGTAAAAGAATGGAAAAAGGTAAAACCTTTTTACCACAACCGTGGGCATTCTTAAGGAAATGAATGTGCAAAAAACAGAAAATGCGTCAGTTACCCAAACTGGCGTATTTTTATATATAAAACTCAACATAGTTGCAAAAATTATTAAATAAGGTAATATATAGTCTATTGAGTTTTTACTCGATATTTATGGGCCGTTAGCTCATCTGTAGCACAACAGAAGCAAATTTAAGTTATTAGGTTTAGTGTAAAGTTATTCATGGGCCGTTAGCTCATCTGGTAGAGCACGTCATTTGCAATGACGGGGTGGCAGGTTCGAGTCCTGTACGGTCCACACGTTGAAAAAGTAGCCCCGACTTTGGTCGGGGCCTTTTTCTTGTGTGGACCGTAAGCAAATGAACTGCTTCATTTGCGCCAGGACGAGAAAGACTTTTCTGTGATTTGTTTACAAATCCAGAAAAGTACCCGCGACCGTAGGGCGAGAGATTCCTGTAGGACGAAAAAGGTTTACTGACCATGTAATGGTCGAGATTCCTGCCAGGACGAGAAAGACTTTTCTGTGATTTGTTTACAAATCCAGAAAAGTACCCGCGACCGTAGGGCGAGAGATTACTGTAGGACGAAAATGGATACTGGTCATGTAATGACCGAGATTCCTGTACTTTCCACAAAAAAACGCCTTCGGGCGTTTTTTCTTTTACCTCTTTTTTATTGCCAATTCCAATATATGATCTATGAATTCAGCCATGTTGGATCCGACAGCATACAGAGCCTTTGGTGTCAGAGATTCATCAGTGAGCCCGGGAAGAGTATTCACCTCCAGAGCATATATCCCCCGCTTTGGATGAATCATAAAGTCACTTCGAGAATAATGAGACAAGCCTAATTCTTTGTGTATCAATCGAGCTAGATGTTCGAGCTCTATCTTTTCATCTGGACTAAAATTACCCGGACAAATCTCCTTGGATATCCCACTGTATTTTGCATCATAATCAAAGAAAACTTTTTTCTTTGGAATACGAATCTCAATCGGGGGAAGACTGTAGTAGTCCTGCCCACGAAAACCTTCTACTACTGCCACAGTCGCCTCTTTACCATTTATCAATTCTTCTACCAACGCACTAGTATTGTTCTTTGCATACTCAATAAATACATTTACCAAATCAGAAGTTGTCTTGCATACATGAATACCAACAGAGGATCCAGAGGCTACGGGCTTTACTATCCATGATGGTGGCATACTTTTTGCTACATGGAGCGCACAGTGTTGTGCATAAAAAGCGAGCTCCCCATCCGTCTCTTCATCGTATACAGGGAAAAGCATATGCTTTGGAGTCTTGATACCAAAATCAGAAAATCTTTCTTTTGATAGGACCTTGTTGTACCCAACAGCAGAAGCAAAAGCCCCAGATCCAGTGTATGGTACATTCAACTGATCAAAGAGTTGCTGAATCTTGCCATCCTCGCCATAGTCTCCATGCAGAGCATTGAAAACTACATCCACCTTTTGTCTGACGTCGTGAGGTGCTATAGGTAGACCATTTACATGCCATATACCATCTCTATCGATCAATATATCAATAGCCTTGTATTTATGAGCTAGCTTTGGTCCGCGTAGATGCGCCAAAACATTGCCCCCCGTAGAAAGTGACACATTGTATTCTGGGCTGATTCCGCCACGCACAACTCCAACTTTTATCATATTTTTATTATAGCAAATAAACTGATTTTTAATAAAATTTATAAATAGTTATTGAGCAGGAACCTGCGCAGGAGCGACTGGCGACGAGCAGAGCACAAAAATTCAGCAGAATTTTATGCGTGTCCTGCGAAATAAGCTATTTACAAATTTTATTTCTATTTTTATTTCTATTTTTTAAGCCAAAGATCCCAGACATGTTCTGCGATGTTTATAGGCTTGCCTTCCAGAGCAAAGAAATGCAAATCAATATAAGGCATAGAATTGCATTCTATGATGCCCCATCTCTGAGTATCAGGATCGGCAGTCGGATCACCTATAATCAGATCAAAGCCCGCCACGGGGATATCCACTATCTTGGCAGCTCTTTCAAATATCTCATGCATTTTGGGGTGAACCTCTGGTAGCATCTCGCGTGTATATCCGCCAAAGAATCTGCCAGTCTTCGCAGAAAGATTTACTTTCCTACCGTCTTCCAGAATACTATTGATACCCAGATTCTGCCGAGCGAGGAAATCCAGAGCATCCCTATCTATAACAATATCCCCCATGCGCTCATTTTTATTTTGATTTTTATTTTTTACTAAATCCTCGATACTACTATGGCCATCACCAGCGACCGAAGGTGGATCTGCACGGAAAAATCCAACGAGCTTCCCATCAACTGTAGTCGCACGATATACAGACCCGAAAAGATGTTCCTCGACTACAACTGCAAGTGATATCACATGGGCGAGATCCAAGGCCTTCTTTAATTCATTTTTTGTATTAATATTTGTTGTTGTATGACGACCACGTGAGCCAGATCTGGGTTTTACAATCACGGGCTTTTCTAACTTATCAAAAATCTTTTCTGCCGTTCCAAGGAACAGAGCTGATCCTGCAGAAGGAGACGCGACTCCTTCTTTTCTCAATCTTTCTGATAAAATAAATTTATCATCTACCCAGGAATACCCCGAGCAAGACATCTGCGGAGGTACAGGGATACTCTCAAAATTTATACACTTACCATTTACAAATGCCCTATACTGCTCTATCGGTCGGCCAAACATTATAACCTGTTGCATTTTGATACCTCGACGCTCAGCCTCGTCCCATACTAACCTGGATCTACCTGTGATGGATTTATCCTTGTCATCACTATATTTCAAAAAACCAAAAAAAACAGAAATTTTATAAAAAAACTTCTCGAACAATTTAAAAAGAGTATGATTCTCGTCAATCTTAAATATTTTTAAAAATACTCGCCCTATTCGGCCGATAGTCTCATCTAGCAGGTCGGACAACAGGAGCAAGCCATGATTTGTATTACTAGTACCACAGGCACTGCATTTGTTTCTTTTTGTATGTTCCATAAATTACCAGAAATAAAAAAATCCAAAAAACAGAATTAAATTTAAGACTGTTTTTTGGATATTTTTTTAGTGTCCTCCGATCATAAAATAACTTCTAAAATAAAGTATTAATGAATCGACTTCATATATTATATCACAGCGTTTTTAAATACCACAAGTATTACAAAAAGGCCTTATTCCTCTTGGCTCTATGGAATGTAATGGCGAATCTATGAGACTCCACGTTTGCAAGAATTATAGACTTTTTATGAGCTAAAATAATCTTTTCACCCCCCATCAGCGCCTTTGCTTTATGTCTTTCATCTTTTACTACACCTACTACTGGTATCTCATATTGATACCTAGACAATACCTGATGCGCTACATTTACCTGGGCAGTACCACCGTCCACTACGATCAGATTAGGCAACCCCCACTCTGTATGACGAAATCTACGAGATAAAATCTCTTCCAGAGCTCCAGTATCATTTGCATCTTTTTGGCTCTCGATTATAAACTTGCGGTATTCACTATTATCAATCTTGCCATCTGAAACAACAGTCATCACCCCTACCATATTCTTGCCAGACATATGGGCGACATCATACGCCTCGATACGAAAATTATTTTTCGTAGTAGATATCAAATCGTCCTTGATCAAAGCAACATCATTTATATGCTCCAATGCAAAAATCTTTTTCTTTATCTCTCCAGCGCGCTCAAATTCTTTTTCTTTTGCATACTTCATCATGTCTTTTTTCAAATTTACGATGACTTGCTTTTTCTTGCCCTGGAAAAATAATATTAAATTTTTAATATTATTTTTCTGATCCTTTTCTGGAATCAATGAGAGCTGTTTGTAAAATTGATAATTTTGCTTCTTGTCTGAATGATTATCAAAAAATGGAAATATTTTTCGGATGATACGCATGGCCTCGCGGAGCTGTAAGCCGTTTGGGAATGGACCGAAAACTTTTTTATATTCACTCTTATTTAGTTTTCTACCACGAACGACTAAAACTTTAGGTATTTTTTCATTAGTTATACATACATAATTGAAGCTCTTATTATCTTTTTCTTTTGTATTGTATCGGGGTTGATGTCTCTTTATCAACTCGGCTTCTAGTATGAGTGCCTCGAGCACTGAATCAGTCTCCTGGTATTCTATATGATCAGCCTGCACGACCATATCCACTAGTAGTGGCCCCCGTGTAGCTATAAGATCGCGACCAAAGTAGCTTTTTACTCTATCGCGTAGAGATGTAGCTTTACCTATATACAGTATTTCCCCACCCTTATAGAAAAAATACACCCCTGGGTGATCCGGTAAATTAGCTTTTTTATAGACAGAGACTTTCATAGAGATACTATACTCTATATTGATTTTATTTTCAAAAAGAGTAAACTAAAAAACAAGAAACCAACCGCACGTGCTTTTCTAGGAGAAAGTACTTTGCACCTCAAAAATTCAATAAATTAGATTCACAAAACAAACGTAAAGACAATGAACAACGAAGAACAAAACGGTAGCAATTTATCTGCCCAAGAAGGATTAGAAGAAGTTCCATTCACTAATGGAAAAATTATACCCTTGAGCAAACAAGAGGGTGAAAAGCTGAAGATATCAATAATCAATGATATAAAAAATCAATTTAGCGTTGATATAACAAAACCAAAAAGCTATGAAAATTTATCCGCACAAAGCTTATTGAGTGTGTGGAGAATCATGAATAGTACTGATATATCAGACAAGGAGGAATTGGTTGTCTTTCAGAAGATAAAAAATGTTTTCTTGCAAACTTTTGAAAAAAATAGTCGCCAAATTGAATTTTCGGAAAGCATTAACAAGAGTAAGGAAAATTTTTGCGTAGCCAACCTGAGACTATCAAAGGACAAGAAAGAATTTTTGACTCTTTGGGTTTTAGGCTCAGAAATAGTAAAAATTAATGAACCTTTTAATCCTGAAAAATACACGGATGCTGAAATAGAGAGATTGAAAAGGAACGAATTGTCTGCTGGAGCTAAGGTAAGGTCTTATCGTTTGTAAAATAGAAAAGTCAGCAATACCCCTTGCTGACTTTTTTTGTTTGACTTTTTTTGTTAAAATTATATTATTTAAAAAACATCCCCAAAAAATAACCATTAAACCATTGCACAATGAAAACATCCCTGCTTTACTTTGTAAAAATTCTCTTTAGAAGAGATTCCCCTCAGCTTTGCTATGTAATATTCCCTTTTATTGTATCATCCATATCTCTGGCCATCGCAGGCTTTATTTGGACAGATTTGATAAATCTTTATTTAGAAACTACCCTCAAATTTATTGTAGTAGATATTATAATCGCAACAATCATAGGATTTACCCTATGGTCACTTGAGAACAAATAAAAAAAATGCGGTCACATAACTGGGACCGCATTTTTTTATTTCCTCTTTAAAACTTTCTTTAGATATTTACCAGTATGTGATTTTGGAGTATTAGCAACTTCTTCTGGGGTACCCCGCGCTACTATTCTACCACCACCAGATCCACCCTCAGGGCCAATGTCTATCAAATAATCAGAGCACTTTATGATATCCATATTGTGTTCGATCAGGACTACAGTATTCCCCTTGTCTACGAGCTTGCTGAGTACCTCTAGGAGCTTGGCCACATCATCATAATGCAATCCGACAGTAGGCTCATCGAGTAGATAAATAGTCTTCTCTAAGTGTGGACGGTAAAGCTCGCTAGATATCTTTACACGCTGAGCTTCTCCTCCTGAAAGAGTAGTCGCTGATTGACCGAGAGTCAGGTATCCCAATCCTACATCCATCAGTGTACGAACGCGGTCATATACAGCAGGGATATCCTCAAAGAATACTAGAGCCTCCTCTACTGTCATCTGCAATACTTCGTAGATATTCTTCTTTTTGTATTTTACAGTCAGTGTCTCTTTGTCAAAGCGCTTGCCATTACAGACATCACAAGTCACATATACAGTAGGTAGAAAGTGCATCTCTACTGCGATCTCGCCATTCCCTTCACAAGCTTCACAGCGACCACCTTTTACATTAAAAGAAAAACGATTTGATTTCCATCCACGCAGACGTGCATCATCTGTAGCAGCAAAAAGATCACGCATATGAGTAAATGCCCCAGTGTATGTAGCCAGATTGGACCGGGGTGTGCGACCGATCGGAGATTGGTCTATGAGTATCGCACGAGATAGATATTCAGATCCAGTAAAAGATGCACAATTGTATATCTTGGCTGTTCTGAATTTTCTATCGTATTTACCCTGTAGATTCTTGTGTAGAATCTCGTACATAAAAGAACTCTTTCCACTGCCAGATACACCTGTGATAGTCACCATCTTGCCTAGTGGGACATCTACATTCATATTATCAATATTAAAAACTTTTCCTCCGACAATCTTGATAGTACCTTTGTCTTTACTACGACGAACCTCTGGCACTTCTATGCGAGTCTCGTTGCGAAGATATGACAGAGTACGACTGCCTGATTTATTCTTTGGAGCAGAGAGCAATTCCTCTAGATATCCAGAGACCACAACCTCTCCACCATGCACTCCAGCCTTGGGTCCGATATCTACGATATAGTCAGACGCATAGATAGTATCCTCGTCGTGTTCTACGACTAGAATAGTATTCCCCAGGTCACGGAGATTCTCGAGGGTCTTGATCAATTTTTCATTATCGCGCTGATGTAGTCCTATCGTCGGCTCATCGAGCACATACAGTGCCCCCACGAGGCGTGAGCCTAGCTGTGATGCGAGACGGATACGCTGAGCCTCGCCTCCAGATAGAGTATTCGCCTTTCTATTTAGAGAAAGATATTCAAGGCCTACGTTGAGTAGGAATTGGATACGTGCCTCAATTTCTTTTATCACTACTTTTGAGATTTCTTTTTCTTGTTCATTTAGTTCTAATTCCACAAAAAAGTCTGCTACCTTTTCGATGGAGAGCTCTGTAATATTTAAGATATTTGTCTTACTCTTGCCTAGATATACATGGAGTGCCTCGACACGCAGACGAGCACCATTACACTTTTCACATTCATCGAGTGCACCAAAATACTTTGTACCCAGACCATTACAATCTGGACATGCACCATATGGACTGTTAAAAGAGAATAATCTTGGCTCGATCTCTGGGAAAGAAAATCCATCATTTGCACAAGCGAATTTTGTAGACATGACGAATTCCTCGTATTCTGGAGAATGAGAAGAAATCTTCTCGGAGGAATCTGCGCTACGACCAGAGAGAACTTGCCCTTCCAGGCCAGGATGCGAATGGCGGAGAGAACGATTTTTCGAAGTCTCTATATTTTTATTCTTAGAATCGTGTGGGCCGAATTGTATAGTCACCAGACCTTCGGATTCTAATATAGCCCGCTCTACGGCCTCGGATAGTCTCATGCGTGCATCACCCGGATTATCACGGAATTCATGCACAGCAAAACTATCCACCAATACATCGATATTGTGAGATTTTGTTTTTGATAGATCTATACGTTCACGGAGATTGCGAATCTCGCCATCGAGGCGAATCTTTTGATAACCTTTATTCAACAGATCGTAGAGCATCTGATAGTACTCGCCTTTGCGACCTCTTACTACTGGTGCATAAATAGTGATAGGAGTCTCGTCCCATTCTACGCCCATAACTTTTTGCTTCTTTGCAGTTTTTTCAAAAGTTTTAATTTTTTCTAAAATGAAATTTAAAATTTCTTCATTTGATAGTTTCTTAATCTCCGCTCCACATTCTGGACAGTGTGGTCGTCCGATACGCGCATAGAGAACACGGAGATAGTCGTATATCTCAGTGATTGTAGCTACTGTAGAGCGAGGATTGTTTGAGCGAGATTTCTGGTCGATAGAGATAGCTGGAGACAGACCTGTGATCTCGTCCACATCTGGCTTTGGCATCTGATTTAGGAACTGGCGGGCATATGCAGACAGAGACTCCACATATCGGCGCTGACCCTCGGCAAAGATAGTATCAAAAGCCAATGATGACTTTCCAGATCCTGACATACCGGTAATAACCACCATCTTGTTGCGTGGCATCTCTACACTAATATTCTTTAAATTGTGTGTTCTTGCACCTTTTACGATGATCGATTCACTATGATTTGTATCTTTTTTAGCCATAAATTATAAAGTGGGCCTGCCCCGTTAGAGGTAGGCGGTAAATTCCCGCCGTTAGCTCTAACGGGGGGTATATCAATATTAAACTATGCATAGTATACCATCTATTACCCTATTTGACAAAGAAGCTATACAGGAGTACAGTTAAGAGAAATTTTCGAATTCATTAAATTCCGTTTAACCCTTAAAAAAACACAAAAGCTATGGCGTCTAAGTATTTTAAACTTAAGATTAAATTTACCAAAGAAATGGTAGAAATTTCCGACGAACCCAAAAAAGAGGAATCAGAAAATGATACTTTTATTTTTGAAGTTCGAAAGCGAGGCCTACCTGATGATCATGATTACAAAGTATCTCAAAAAGAGGTACAAGCAATTATTGAGGAAGAATTTGAAAAAAGTTTCCATGCAAAGAAATTTGAATTTGAAGACTTTGATTCAAACCGAACAAACTGGGATTCCGCAGGAAGTTCAAAGGTAATTATTAAAGCCAATTTCGAAGAACTTGAAGCAGAAAGAAACCGGCACTTACAACCACAAGCAAGCTAAAAAGCTTAAAGACAAACAAAGAAAAAAAGCGACCAATAGGCCGCTTTTTTTATTTCTCTTCTTTTTTATCCAATTTTCTCTTCAACATCATAATCTCATCTCGCAATATTGCTGCAGTCTCAAAGTCGAGCTCTTTTACTGCACTATTCATTTCTTTTTCCTTCATCTTGATAATCTTGTCATAGACGATGGAATTGCGCTCTTCATCAGATAGTAGCAGATTGTTGATTGAATCTTTTTCTGTCTTCCCTTTTTTATTCTTGTCTTTTGCAAATGCTTTTTTGAATAGTTCGATATCTAGATCAAGCTCGGCATTCACTGCCTTCTCATGCTTGTTCTCCATTCTCTCTGTGATATCCTGAATCTTCTTCAAGATTGTCTTCGGAGTAATTTTATTTTTCTTGTTGTATTCTATCTGGATATTTCTACGGCGAGTAGTCTCCCCTATGGCACGCTCCATACTGCCAGTCATCTTGTCGGCATACAATATCACTCTACCCTCACTGTTGCGAGCAGCACGGCCGATAGTCTGGATCAGCGATGTCTCCGATCTGAGAAAGCCCTCTTTGTCTGCATCGAGAATTCCTATTAGTGCCACCTCTGGTAGGTCTAGACCTTCACGGAGAAGGTTCACTCCGACGATCACATCGAATTCCCCTTTTCTAAATTGAGTCAAGATTTGAATACGCTCGATAGTCTTGATCTCGCTGTGCATATACTCGGCTTTGATACCTTTTTCTTTAAGATATATAGAAAGGTCCTCGGCCATACGCTTTGTCAGCGTAGTCGCAATCACACGAAAACCTTTTTTAATTGTATTCTCAGTTTCTAAAATAAAATCTTGGACCTGCCCCGGATAATTCCCCTCTTGAGGGGTGGCTCGTAGAGACGGGGTGGATGCATTTGATTCGTCCACCTCCCCCTGCGGGTACTCCTCAAGAGGAGAATTAAACCCTGCACTCACTGGCTTTATAATTATCTCTGGATCTATCAATCCCGTAGGACGAATAATCTGCTCGACGATCTTGTCACTCACTGATTTCTCTCTGTCAGAAGGAGTCGCAGATACGTATACCATCTGACCTACGCGCTCTTCGAACTCTTCAGATTTCAAAGGCCTGTTATCTTTTGCAGATGGCAATCGAAAACCGAACTCTACGAGAGTCTCTTTTCTGGATTTATCTGCTGCATACATACCCTGGAGCTGTGGCAGTGTGACATGTGATTCATCAATAATAGTTAAAAAGTCCTTCTTAAAGTAAGCCAACAATGTCTCGGGTGCCTCGCCCTCCTTCTTGCCAGACAAATGTCGAGAATAGTTTTCGATACCATTACAGTATCCGACCTCCTTGATCATCGCCAGGTCATAGTTTGTACGGCGTTTTATTCTCTCCAATTCCAATGGTTTGCCTTCCTTTTCAAATTTCTTTAATTGACCATCTAATTCTTTTTTAATACTCTTCACCGCACGATCCACCTGAGCCTTCTCTGTGATAAAGTGTTTTGTCGGGAAAAGGAAAATACTCTCCTCTTCAGAGATGATATGCGAAGATACTGGATCTACTTTTGCAATTCTAGAAATTTTATTACCAGCGAATTCTATTTGATAAACAAAAGTCTCTGACACGGGCATGACCTCGATCTTGGGACCGATAGATCTGAACTGTCCAGAATTTATATCTGCATTCGTACGTTCGAAATGCACCTCGATCAATTTCTTCATTATCGTCAGACGATCCACTTTTTCACCGACAGATATTTTCAGATTCACACGCTCGTACTCCTCGGGACTTCCGAGACCGTAAATACAAGACACTGACGCGACGATGATGGTATCCCTGCGTGTGAGAATCGCTTGTGTAGATGCATGACGAAGACGATCAATCTCTTTATTGATCTGTGCATCTTTTTCTATGTATGTATCACTCGCTGGCATGTACGCCTCTGGCTGATAGTAGTCGTAGTAAGAGACGAAATAGTGAACCGCAGCATCTGGGAAAAATTCACGGAACTCCTGGGCCAGCTGTGCAGCGAGAGTCTTGTTGTGGGCGATGATCAATGTCGGCTTGTTCACCTGCTGTATCACATTGGCAATAGTGAAAGTCTTGCCCGTACCTGTAGCACCCAGGAGTGTCTGCTTGCGTAGACCTTTTTCAATGCCATCCACCAATCCAGAAATAGCCAACGGCTGATCCCCAGCTGGCTTGTAATCACTCTTTAGTTTGAATACACTCTTTTCCTTCATATGTCTATATACAATACGCTATTTTGAGAAATAAAAAAAGCCGGACGCATACGCGCCGGCATTTTTCTGTTTTGTGTTTTAAATTGACCGGATGGTGCCGGTAGACTTCGTACCTCCGTCTCCGAGAGGCATTTACTTGGGATACCTTGTTTTAGGTCCCTCAACCCCAAAATCTTAGCTTAAGAAAAAATTCTGGTTTACAATAATATGCATTTTCGCTCGCCACTACTAACACATAACTTAAACATAAAACATTTTACAACACTTCATAAATATGACCCCAACTCATCACTAATAGGATCATCAATTGTTTTTACCATTTCAAACATAATATAGACAATTGTTTTATTTTTGAAAATGCTGTATTTCGATAGTCAAAGAACGAATAGAATCAATCACAATAGTGTCTAACTCCGGATTTTTAAACACACCAACAACACTAAAATCTATCCCTCTCATTGCTTCCCAGCACCTGTCACTGGTGCCCTGCGCGACAAGATAGACCTTTATAAAATCTACGTACACAATATACTCAAATACTAAATTTTGCAAATAAAAATGACCACATTGTGGTCATTTTTATTTTAAATAATCCTTCAAGAATTCTTCTTTAAACTTAAAAAAAGTGTCATCTAGTATTGCGTTACGCATATCCATCACGAGCTTGTTTATAAAATATACATTATGAATAGAGCCTAGTGTACCAGCGAGCATCTCCTTTGATCGATACAGATGAGATACATATGCACGAGTATAGTTGGTGCATGTATAGCATTCACAGCCATCTTCGACAGGAGTGAAATCTTTTACATATTGAGCATTCATCATATTTATCTTTCCATTCCGAGTATACAGAGTACCATTACGAGCGATACGAGTAGGAGCCACGCAATCAAAAAGATCTACGCCATTCTCTACGCCCATAAATAAATCTTCAGGCTCGCCGATACCTAGTAGGTGGCGAGGCTTCTCTTCAGGAAGGACTTCATTCACCCATTTTACAGCTGTACTCATATCCTCCTTGGCAAATGAACCACCAATACCAAAACCATCAAAATCCATAGAGCCGATAACCTCTGCGCTCTGCTTGCGGAGCTTTTCAGATCTGCCACCTTGGACGATACCAAAAAGTGCTTGGGGAGGGCGCACCTCATCCCCCGCCTTCTCCTGGAAATGAGAAGGGGCTGAATTCCCTCCTCTCCTTTCAGGAGAGGATTGAGGTGAGGTGAATTTCTCCCCCTCTAGTTTTTTATGTTCATCCAAACTTCTTTTAGCCCATGCATGAGTACGAGAAAGAGCTTCCTCTTGATATCTCTCAGTCTCGGCAGGACTAGTACATTCATCAAAAGCAAAGATGATATCTGCACCTAGATTCTGCTGAATCTGGATAGATTTTTCTGGTGTGATGTAGTGTAGTGATCCATCAAGATGAGACCGAAAAGATACACCATCATTCCCTATCGTTGCTAATCTGGGTACACCATCATCAGCCGATGATCGCTCTGGAATCTGCACACTCGGATCGGCAGGCTTTACTACTTTTGAAATCTCTTTACCGTAGGCAGCACCCAAGGAAAAAACCTGGAACCCCCCAGAGTCTGTCATTGTCGGTCCGTGCCAATTCATAAATTTCCCAAGCCCTCCTGCCTCAGCTACAATCTCGTCTCCTGGTTGTAGATACAGATGATACGTATTCGCGAGTACTACCTGAGCACCTAGACCAGCTAACATCTCGGGAGTCATAGCTTTTACTGTAGCCTTGGTACCCACAGGGACAAAAGAAGGTGTAAGAATATCACCATGAGGTGTAGACAACACTCCTGCACGACCCAGACTATCTTTTAGTTTTTTCTCAATTATAAATTTCATAATAATTTTTAATTTCAAATTTTTAATTTTATAAATAATTTATTAATGTTGAAAAATTAATTCATTTAATCATTATTTAAAAATTACAAAATTCAAAAATTTTATCTTTCCACCTGTACCCATTTTAATTGCTGTACATTTACAGGAGATCTCAATATTACTTTTTTTACTGGATCAGTAGGATTCGATATCACATCTTCCATAACTGCGATGACCATAGATCGAGCATCCGGGATCAATACCATAGTACCCCTACTACTATCTAGTTCTACTGGGACTGACATTTCAAAATTCCCCCCGCCACGACCGATCAATTCTACGCTAGCATTTGAGCCAGAGATCGTCACCTCGGTAGTCTCTCCGGGATTCGAATATAGTGACACTAGTGCACTATCATCATACACATGAGATACATACCCAATAGGAATTTGGGCGTTAGCAAAAACTTTATCCCCTTCTTTAATTCCAGAATCTGTACCAACGTCTATGATCAGAGTATCATAAGGTGATTGACTTGGTCGAACCAAAACATTGCCCAAAACAAAAGAATGATTCTTTGGTATTCTTCCTAGTAAACTTTTCAATTCTTCATTTTCCGATTTCAAAATCTGATAATCTGTCATCGCTAGATTCTGTTCTATTAGTCTCCTATTTAAATCTTCATTCTCAGCAAAAACAGATTTTTTTGTACGAACAATATATGCAGATGAACCTGCTGTATCTACTACAGCATTGCGAGCTCGCCACAGAGGCTTTCCTAAAAAATTAAAAACTCCACCAGAAATAGAAACGACACCAGTTAGAAATAATACAAGAATAATAAAGCTGAGAATAGCTCCTTTTATCAAGCGACCCTTGCGCTCTATACTCTTTTTATCTCGGAACTGATATTTCATCTGTTTTTATTAGAACATCTTGATAATAATCAAATTCTTGAAGGATGATACCCGTACCACGAGCAACAGCAGTCAGTGGATCCTCGGCAATAAATATAGGGATTTTCAATGCGTTGAATAGCATCTTGTCTAGGCCACGTATGAGTGCACCTCCACCTGCTAATACCACTCCACGATGCATACTGTCAGAAAGCAATTCAGGGGGTGTAGTCTCTAGAACTTCTTTTACCCCATCTACGAGAGATACGATAGAAGACATAATAGCCTCGCGGATATCTGAGTCAGTCACGATCACCTGGCGTGGCAATCCAGTGACGATATCTCGTCCACGAACCTCGGCCTCTAGTGGTTCGGTCTCGATCACATTACCTATCGCAATCTTTACACCTTCAGCAGTCTTCTCTCCGATGAGAAGTTTGAATTCATCACGCATGTAATTTATAATATCTTGGTTTAATTTATCTCCAGCTATTTTTAGATTCTTTGATCGCACTACACCAGCGAGTGAGATAACAGCTACATCAGTAGTACCACCTCCTATATCTACAATCACAGAAGCCACAGGATCCATAACTGGCAATCGAATACCAATAGCAGCAGCCATAGGCTCCTCGACGATATACACCTCGCGAGCACCAGCAGACAATGCTGCATCTTCTACTGCGCGTATCTCCACATTTGTGATACCAGTCGGTACACCCACTACGACTCTAGGACGAATGAATTTCTTTGACATCTTTTCAGCCTTACCGATCAGATAAGCTAGCATCTCCTCTGTCACTTCAAAATCAGAAATCACACCATCCACCACAGGGCGGACAGCACGTACGTGACCAGGAGTACGACCGAGCATTTGCTTTGCCTCGGCACCCACAGCCACTATCTGACCAGTCTTTTGATTAACCACGACGACAGAAGGCTCGTTTATCACGATGCCATGCCCCTCTAGGTAGACTAGAGTGTTTGCTGTGCCGAGATCAATCCCGATATCATTTGAAAATTGTTTGTATAGTTTCTTTAGCATATATATTTCCTTTCTCTTCTGTGCGTTTCTTTACTTCATATCCATCTTTACTGTTACTTCTCTTTGATACCACAATTCGATAAGGAATACCAATCAAATCTGAATCTGCAAATTTCTCACCAGCACTCATGCCAGCACGGTCATCGAATAGGACTTCGATATTTTGACCTTTCAATAAATCATAAAGTTCATTTGCATCCTTTCGTACTTCTTCGTCTTCACCTAGCACTAGTAGATGAGCTTGGAATGGAGCGATAGATTCTGGCCAGATGATACCTTTGTCATCAGATAGGACTTCTACTACTGTACCCATCAGACGTGATAGTCCGATACCATAGCTACCCATGAACACCAACACATCCTCACCTTTTTCATTTGTATAATTTAGATTGAATGGCTCTGAGAATCTTGTATTGAGTGAGAATATATTCCCCACTTCGATAGATTTATTCTCAACTAGATTCGCCTTGTCTAATCCGAGATTCTGCAATACTTCATCGTTGTAGACTTCTAGGTTCACTGCTATACCCTTGTTCTCGTCTATGTAAATAGTGTCCTCGCCTGATGAAGTGATAGTCTGGAATTCATGAGAATACTTTGAAAAGACTCCACCTGAAGCAAATGTCATATATGTGATATGACCAATACCTACACGCTGAAATACATTCTTGTAGGCAACCTTTGCTCTCTCGTAGAATTCATTGTGCTCAGCTTCGTCTTTGGAGAATGAGTACAGTGCCTTCCAGTAGAACTCACGTCCACGCAAAATACCAGATTTACTACGTGTCTCATTTCTAAAGATACTCTTGAAATCGTACGGATAGATAGGCAGATCTTTATAAGAGCTGATGTATTGAGTGAGGAGATTTGAATACGCTTCTTCATTTGTAAATGAAAGACCAATCTCACCACCATTCTTTAATTTTGATTTGAACCAGTTGTCTACAACATCGTCACTCCAACGATTGGATTTTTCCCATACTTCCTTGTTTTGTATGATAGATGTACGCATCTCGATACCACCTATAGCATTCATCTCACTACGGATGATATCCTCGATCTTTTTAATAACAATAAGTCCTAGTGGTAGGAATGAATACACTCCGGCCATCTCCTTGTAAATAAAGCCTGCACGAATAAGGAGCTCTGCATTCTTGGCTATCTCATCCGCAGGGGCCTCCTTCTTTGTTTTTGTAAATAATTGAGATTGTCTCATATACCCCATACTACCCTAAAAACCCATTTTGGGCAAAAGAATAGCCCTCCGAAAAGTCGAAGGGCTAAACTGTGTTTAACATTGTTGTTGTTTGATGATCTTTTCATAGTTCTCCTGGCAATCTTGCCAGAGAGCTTGATAAATATCTTTCTTTTCGTAAAATTTTAAGAACTCTCTTTTTTCAAGACAACTATTCCATGTTTTTTCATCAAGCAAAGAATAATTATTAGTTCCAAAAATAACAGTTAATTTCCTTTCTCGTGTCATGTGAAAAAAAGTTTCTTTTTTAGAATTTTCATCACGAACCTTAACAAGAAACCAATAGGCAGGGATCAACCTAGTAACTTCCAATTCATCGTCTAGATTTTGGAAAATCTGAATCATCAAATTCTCGTTTACTTTAAAAAAATCGTAATCTTCCATAACTATATATAATTAAAATTTGTGTATATTATATCACTTTTATGTGTAATCGTCAAGTAGCAAAAAGCCTTATTTTATGGTACTATCTCTGTACCTTCCGTGAGGGGCTTTTTTAATAGAGAACCCTTGTAAATAGGCTGGAATGCTTAAAAACGGAACCATTCACCCGTCGAAAGGTGGATTTATAATTAATCACAGAAGAGCATCGCGTCAAAATGACGTACGCGATGTGATTCCGCAGAATCAATGACTGATGTAAACAAGAAAATCGAGGAAATGTTTCAGGCTGGTACTCACTACGGGTATTCAAAGTCTCGACGTCACCCCTCTACAGCACCTTACATTTTTGGTACAAAAAATGGCGTAGATATTATCAACATAGAAAAGACACACGAAGTATTTGAAAAAGTACTAGAAATGGTGGCAAATCTTGCACAAGGGGGCAAATCTATCATTTTCGTAGGTACAAAGAGTGAGGCTCGTCAGCAAGCTACTGAGACAGCGCTGGCTCTTGGTATGCCTTATGTATCTGACCGTTGGGTTGGAGGTACTCTTACAAACTTCCCTGAGATAAAGAAGCGTGTAGCAAAGCTACTAGACCTACGTGATCAAAAAGAAAAAGGTGGTCTTGATAAATATACAAAGAAAGAAAGACTCCTAATCGACCGTGAGATGGCTGATATGACAAAGAATTTCCAAGGAATCACAGCAATGACAAAGATCCCAGATTATATGATCGTAGTAGACCCAAAGAAAGAGCACATCGCAGTTACAGAGGCTCAAAAGATGAAAATACCAGTAATCGCAATACTAAACACTGACTGTAATGCAAAGAGCGTAGAGTTCCCTATCATTGCTAATGACGCATCTGTTTCTAGTATTTCATTCTTCCTAGAGAATATAAAAGCTGCTTACGACCGTGGTCTAGCAGGTCAAACAAACGAAAAGAAATAATATTTAGAGAATCTTTAATTCGATTTTCTAATGTTCTTTGCTATAATTATTAAATATAATCTAATTTTTGTTTTTTATGTCTATACAAATAACAACTGAGTTGATAAAAGAATTGCGAGATAGTACAGGTGTATCTGTCATGCAATGTAGAAAGGCCCTAGAAGAGGCTGAGGGTGATATGGAAAAAGCTCTTCTAGTGCTAAAGAAGAAGTCTAGCGATATCGCAATGAAAAAAGCTGATCGTGAGGCACATGAAGGTGCAATCACAGTAATATCAAATGGAAACAAAACTGTAATATTCACACTATACTGTGAGACAGATTTCGTAGCCAAGAATGAAGACTTTGTAAACCTAGCAAATACACTAGCAAACAAAGCTCTAAATGAAGGCGTAGAAGCAATGAAAGAATCTTCAACTGAGCTTATAAATACAGTTGTTCAAAAGTGTGGAGAGAAAATAGAATTAGGCAAAGTAGAGCTTGTAGAGGGAGATGTAGTAGGTTCATATGTACATATGGGCAAGACTGCTGTAGTAGTATCTCTAGAAGGAGGTAGTACAGAGATCGCTCGCGACATAGCTATGCACATAGCAGCTATGAAGCCTGCATATATCACACGAGAAGAGATAGATGAAAAAGCTTCATCTGCAGTACGTGAGATGTTTGCAAAAGAAGTATCAGAATCAGACAAGCCAGAAGATATCAAAGCAAAGATGCTAGAAGGCAAAATCAGTACATACTTCAAAGAGCAAACACTTCTTGATCAATCATTTATCAAGAACCCAGATATAACGATAGCTACCCTTCTTTCAAATAACAAAGCCGTGATCAAATCTGTATCACGCGAATCAATAGGATAATATGATATTTATCGTTATTATATTTTTCATAGCTATAATAACAGCATTCGGAGTGCTTGCATTTCGAGCGTGGGAATTGCGCACTGGACAAACTGAAGTAGAAATTGCAGAAAGTCCAGTGCAGCAGTTATCCCTTAGACAAATAGAAAAGATTATGCTATATTTGTTGAAGCACTTTATCCAAGGGTTGGTACTCGTAGTAGTAAAATACTGGTTTACCACAACAACAAAGATAAGTGTCTGGTTAAAGGAAAAGTGGCCTAAGGTAAATGCAATATTTAAAAAGAAGCCACAGAGTACTATCCCCCAAAAGCCATCATTTGTAACAAAAGCTGTCCTTGAGTCAAAATCAAAGATCAGACGTTTGAAGCAAAAGATCCGTGAAGAACACGCAGTAGAAAGTGAAAACTAAACAGCGCAAGCTGTAGTGCCGCTTTGTGCTGTTTTGGTAAATACAAAGTATATGGCAGGTTCATTGTTTAAAGATTAAATTTATATATGCCGCTTTATGCTGTCTTGGTAGATATCAAAAAGTAAGTATAATACGTTAGTTGTGTTGTTTAAGTTTAAATATACGCCGCTTTAGCTCAGTTGGTAGAGCAACGCTTTTGTAAAGCGAAGGTCCTCAGTTCGAGTCTGAGAAGCGGCTCCATCACTCGCATTTCGTCGGGAATACTAAAATTAGCACGGGCGGCGCGAAGCGCCGACCACGGATTTTCGCCTGATTTTGAAACAGCATTCTCGGAATTCGGCGCGCTCGCACGCACT
>JAGOUR010000013.1 GCA_018061145.1 Minisyncoccota bacterium
AAATCGCGCCAAGTAAAGAAATACATCAATTCCCGGTAATTCCACACCTCTTTTAGGTCCCTGAGGCTGAATAATTTCTTTGGTTTTATGACTGTAATATGAGAGTCACTCATGAGATTATATTAGCATTTTTAGCCCGTTTTTACTACGTCTAATGCTTTTTTAGTATCATAGCAAAAGTCTTTGCGATGATCAGTATATCTAGGAAGATATTTTTGTTTTTTATATAATAAAAATCATATTTTAGTTTTTCATTCGCATCTTCTATAGAAGCTCCATATCGGTAGTTAATCTGGGCCCAGCCTGTGAATCCTGGTTTTACATTGTGACGAATAATATAATAGGGGATTTTTTCCTCTATTATATTTGTGAATTCTGGCCTCTCTGGGCGAGGTCCGACAAAAGATAAATCACCACGGAGGATATTGACCAGCTGTGGTATCTCATCTAGGTGAGTCTTGCGTAGGATTCTACCTAGGGGAGTTATCCTCTTGTCTGTGCGGTCGTCTGCTGTCCATGTGGGTTTACCATTTTCTGATTGGCCATCTGGATCTGTCGCGAACATTGATCTGAATTTAAACAATTTGAATAATGAATCATTTTTACCTACACGAATCTGACGTATAAATACGGGTCCTCTAGATGTTAGCTTTATCAATACAGAGAGTATTATGAACACAGGGACAAGTATTATTAAAAATATTATAGACATAGATATATCTATGAATCTTTTTAATATTTCAAAAAGATTGTTTGGATGGTTTATGTATCCGATGATGTTTTCTTTGGTCACTACTTCTGTCGGTATTTTTTGGAATGCTTGCTCATAGAATACAGATATAGAAGATGTATATATATCAGATTTTGCGAGAGAGTATATGCTGGAGATATAGTCAGTTCTGATTGAACCTATTATGGCAATATCAGGTTTTATTTCTAATATTTTTTCATAATCAAAGTCAGATATTTCACCGACGACTTCATATCCTGAATGGTTGTTGTCTCTGATCTCATTCACTAGAGGATTCTGATCATTATTTACGATAAGCACTTTTCTGTTTATATTTTTACTCGCATATTGTCTCTTGACCATTATCCGAACATAAAAATCCACTAAGCAAAATACGAGTGTAAATATTATCAGATTTGTTTTTGGGGCAATGTTAAAGAATGGGCCAATAGAATAGAACAATGCTATCGAAAATAGGAATGAGGTAATGATACTCTTTATAAAAGAATCATTGAATTCAGTTATATTTTTATTGAATCTTGGGGAATATAGGTTGAATATATAAAAGCTAAATATGAATATAGCAATGACTGCTCCAAATATGGCTATATGTATATCAAATTGTTTAGCAAAATCATCAAGGCCGTACCTGAGCAATAGGGTAGCAGACAAAGCAAAAAACCCGATAATTATATCGATGAGTAGTGTTATCGCCTGTCGGCCTCGGATTAAAAAATTCTTCATTACAAAGACCAATATACAACAATTTGTCAATAAAATCCATATGTGGGATAATTTATTTATATAAATAAATGGGGTCATAAAATCGTAATATGATTCCGCAAAATTAAAATTTATGAGTCTATGTAAATTTGTATTTTTATCCTCCTTTTTTGTTTTTATTTTTGTATCTGTAAATATATCTAGCGCTTCTGTTTCTGTCGACTATAGTCCGTCTAGTGGTACTGATATGAGTGACGGAGTGGGGGCACCGCTCTCTGCAACAGATCTGTCCAAGATATCTGATAGCGATGATGTGCGTATTCAGAGTAATGGTAGCTGGCCTAATGCGGGGTCTTATGATGAAGGCAAATATATTGAATTTGTTTTTAATCCTAATATTGCGACAGATGCAACGATAGAAGGCGTCAGCATCTCTCATGAATTTCGTAGGTCTGGAGCATTGGAAGAAGCCAAAATAGAAGTCTGGGATGGTAGTAGTTTTGTAGACTACGGTGTAACTGTCGGTGTAGCCAATACTGATCATACAGATACTGTAGACCTAGGCTCTGTCATAGATACAGTAGATAAGGTAAATAATCTAAAGATACGATTTATGGCATACCGTGCTCCTACGGCGAATACTACAACTAGTCATGATTATATAAAACTCCATTTGTCATATAGTACACCCCCGACCCTCGACAATATCTCCATCACTACACCCGCTGATAAATTGTCATATACCACAGGTGAGAGTCTGGATATAACCGGGCTCGTGGTGACTGGTTCATATAGTGATAGTACTACTACGATTCAGACCGTCGGTCTTTCTGATGTGTCTGGTTTTGATAGTAGTGTAGCTTTGTCGGGGCAAGTGCTCACTGTGACTGTCGGTGACAAGACTACTACATATACTATAGACATAGTCGAGCCCGTGGAAGAGGTAAATACGGGAAGAAAGTATGGGTCTACTTCAGTCTCGAGTATAAGTGTCTCTGTAGCTAGTGTTGTGCCGGCGGGCGAAGTGCCACCACCTGAGACTTTGAAAGATATTGATAATGAAGTTGTAGAAAATAAAGATATAGTCAAAAAAGAAGTGGCTATAGTAAAAAGAAAAGTCACAGTTGTAGATAAAGGGGAGACTATAAAAATACCAGAGGTTCAAGAGTCTGAAAACAATTCAAACCTGAAAGCATCAGCAGTAGATTCTGTCGGTGGTTTGAATATTTGGGAAAATATAAAATTATTCTTTAAATCTATCTTTCAATAGTTGTATCGATTTGACCGATTGTATAGTCTCGGAATGCGTATGATATAATATCAGATATGGTAACAAAGCATTCAATCAAAGTAATTATTGCATTCTCTGTGATGATCGGATTGGGCCTACTGGCTCTGACTATTATCGACTCTTATCGGTAGTTGATTTTATTTATATATCGTGTTATATATAGAGGGTAAGCCGTAGACAGAAGGCAACCATAAGCCCTTCCGAGGTCACTAAAATCCACTCGTGGATTGTGATTAGACGGCCTTAACAGGTCGATTTTTTATTTTAGAAATAGGTTTGAATGATTTATTTCGGATTAGTATTTGCTCGTCCCTAGAAACTAGTCACTAGAACCTAATCAATATGGCATTAAAAAAAGAAAAGAAAGTTGAGATTGCAGTATCTCTAGACAAAGCTCTAGCAGATGCTCAGTCTGTAGTTTTCGTAAAATTTGATAAGTTGAAGGTAGCAGATGTGAATGCACTGCGCCGCAACTTACAAAAAGATGGCATCGGTTACTTTGTATCAAAGAAAACTCTATTAAAGAGATCTCTAGATAAGAAGGGTATAACTGGTGACATGCCAGAACTTGCTGGTCAGATCGCTATGGCATATGGTACAGATTTACTAGCTCCGGCTCGTGAAGTGTACGCATTTGCAAAGACACATAAAGATAATATCTCTATAGTCGGTGGCGTATTTGAAGGAAAGTATATGGACAAGGCAGAGATGGAAAAGGTTGCTACAATCCCATCTCGAGAAGTATTGCTATCACAAATCGCATACTTGCTCAAGTCTCCAATGCAACGTCTTGCTATCGGTATCAATGCTGTGGCAAGTCAGAAAGCAGCCTAAAATTTTTAATTTTTAAATCCAAATTTTATAAATAATGTTTAAATTTTTAAGCATTAAAAATTATTTAAAAATTACAAAATTAAACATTACAAAATTAAACTTATATATTATATGGCAAAATTTGATTCATTTCTTACAGAACTTGAAAACGCTTCAGTTCTAGAACTCAATGACCTTGTAAAGGCTATTGAAGAAAAATTCGGAGTATCAGCAGCAGCAGTATCAGCAGCACCAGCAGCAGCAGGTGCAGACGCAGGTGCAGAAGCTAAGGACTCTTTCACAGTTGAACTTACATCAGCTGGTGAACAAAAAATCGGTGTTATGAAGGTAGTTAAAGAAGCTCTAGCCCTAGGTCTTAAAGAGGCAAAGGATCTAGTAGATGCAGCTCCATCTGTTCTTAAGGACGGTATGAAGAAGGCAGAAGCAGAAGATCTTAAAAAGAAGATCGAAGAAGCTGGTGGTAAGGTTACATTAAAGTAATCAAAATTACTTTAATGTAACCTTAAGACGGAGGACGTCGGTCCGAGTCGGGGTCGCGAGCTTTTCCAACAGGAAAAGACTTGTGACAGGTTACACTTAAGTAATCATCCCCAAACAAAAAACACTCTCGAAAGGGGGTGTTTTTTGTTTGACTAAACCATATTTTAGTGTTAGATTAAAGAAAAAATTTCAATAAATTTCTTTAAACAATTTAAACCGATTATGACAAAACAAACTAGAATCACAGGTCCTGTGTCACCGATTGATGGCAGGTATGAATCAAAGACTCAACCACTTGGGCAAATTTTCTCCGAACAGGCGCTCATGCGCTATCGGATAATGGTAGAAGTTAAGTTTCTGAGACATCTTTTCTCGAAGAAAATAATCAGAAATTTTACAGATGAAGAAATTAAAATTTTGGAATCTATGTCTGAGATATCAGATACAGATTTTGCCGAGATTCAGGCTTTTGAAAAAAAGACGAATCATGACGTAAAAGCTGTGGAATACTTTTTGCACAGCAAGATGAAGGGTACCAGCTTGGAAGATTTGATTGGCTTTGTCCATCTAGGATTGACATCTGAAGATATTAACAACATTGCTTATGCAATGATGCTTCGCGAAGGATTAGGTGCACTCCTGGATTATTATGGACAAGTATCTCATGATATTTTGATGCTTGCTGAAGACCACAAGAGTAGTCCCATGCTGGCACTGACCCATGGTCAGCCTGCATCCCCGACTACATTTGGCTGGGAGATGAAAGTTTTCCATAATCGCCTATTGAAGTATCGTGAAAAATTGAAAGACTTTAAGATTTCAGTAAAATGGGGCGGTGCAACCGGGGGACATAATGCTCTTTGCTTGGCATACCCAGAAATCGATTTTAGAGATTTTTCTTATAATTTTGTGCGTTACTTGAATGTTGGGGAGGGTATAAATAAATTTGAATTCAATCCTTATACTACCCAGATTGAGCCTCACGACACCTATGCTGAATTGTTCAGCACCCTCAGTATCCTGAATACCATACTGATTGATTTTAGTCGTGATATCTGGATGTATATTTCCAGGGGCGTAATCAAACAAAGAGTAATAGATGGAGAAGTGGGATCGAGTGCTATGCCACAAAAAGTAAATCCAATTAATTTTGAAAACGCTGAAGGGAATTTAGGAATGGCCAATGCAATGTTTGATTTCTTTCGTAATAAATTGCCGGTATCTCGCCTCCAGCGTGACTTATCTGATTCTACCGTAGAGCGCAATTTCGGTTCTGCTTTTGCTAATACCTTGATTGGTTTAAAAGCAATACATGCTGGGATTAAAAGACTGACTGTCGATGAGGCAAAAATGCATTCTGAACTAGGGGATTGCTGGGAGGTTGTCGCAGAGGGTTATCAGGTGGTGCTCCGTGTGAATGGAGCAGCTGAAGGGTATGAATTATTAAAAGATTTTACTCGTGGTAAAAAAATGACCCGAGAATTGATGCATCAATTTGTTGATCATCTTTTTATAAGCAAGGTAATTAATAAATCCACGGCTCTTTCTTTGAAAGAAATTACACCGATGAATTACATCGGCAATAGATCTTTTAGTTAAGGTTTTTGTTTCTATTTTTATTCAAACAGGCGCTTCACAAAAGCGCCTGTTTTTTTGTTTGACACTACACCATTTTAGTGTTAGATTAAAGAAAAAATTTCAATAAAATAAATTTTAATTTCCTTAAACAATTTAAACAAATGACAAAAAAAAGAATCGCTTTATTGTCTGTGTATGACAAAACTGGCATTGCAGAATTTGCAGAATCTCTAATCGAAATTGGCTTTACTATTCTTTCTTCCGGTGGAACTGCAAAAGTTCTTACTGATTCAGGATTGGAAGTTTTAGATACTGCTGATTTTACTGGCCTCAAGGCCATACTTGGTCATAGGGTTGCTACCCTGCACCCAAAGATTTACGCCGGGCTTTTGGCTCTTGATAATGATGAGCACAAAGCAGAACTCTTGAAAGAGGGTTATGAATGGATTGATTTGGTTTGCGTAGATTTTTATCCATTAAAAGAGGAGATAAAAAAATCTACTGCAACACCGGAATCTGTAATTGAAAAAACAGATATTGGTGGGCCGACAATGATTAGGGCTTCCGTAAAAGGAAAACGTATCACAATTTGTGATCCTGTAGATCGCCCGACAGTCATACAGTGGCTAAAGGATGGTGAACCTAGTCATGATGGAATGATCGAGTATTTAGGTTCAAAAGCTGAATTTGTGATTTCTCAGTATTGTGCGGATTCAGCCATTTACCATTCAAAAGGGAAATACCAGGCAATTTTTGGTGAGAAATTTATGGATCTCCGGTATGGAGAAAATCCATACCAAACACCTGCCGCCGTTTATGTCATGCCTACGGATTTTGACGACCCACTAGCTTTGAATAGATTCAAAATTTTAGCTGGAAATCCAAGTATGGTAAATATGACGGATGTAGATCGTGGTTTGCAGACGATTACTCATATCGCTGCAGGTTTCGATGTGAATTTTCATGAATTTCCTAGGATTGCAGTAGGATTAAAACACGGTAATCCTTGCGGTGCGGCATACGATGATAGTCGTAAAAAGGCTACTGAAATGATGCTTACAGGTAACCCTATTTCAATCTTTGGAGGGACTGTGATTGTTAACTTTGAAATTCATAAAGATGTAGCACGAATGCTGGTAACTGATAGTGGTGGGGGACGTAGACCACTGGATATCTTAATTGCCAGTGGCGTAGATGAAGAATCACTTGAAATTTTGAGGAGAAAGAATGACCGTTGTTTGGTGATGGTAAACCCAGCACTTAATTTATTGACTAAAGAGAGCCTCGATACAGTAACACGTTTTCGTTATGTTCGCGGGGGGTTTATCCTACAACCAAACTACACTTACGTTGTTAATCTGAAAAATGATTCAATTAAAGAGTTTGGGTATATGGATGGTGCCTCCGAGCGAGAATGCCGCGACCTAGTTTTAGCTTGGGCAATTTGCAATACAAGTACTAGTAATACGATAACTATCGTAAAAGATCGTATGTTGCTCGCAAATGCTGTGGGTCAGCAGGACCGTGTCGGTGCTGTAGAGCTTGCGCTTTCTATTATGAAAAAAGCTGGACATGATCCAAGTGAGGCCGTAGCCGTTAGTGATTCATTCTTTCCATTTCCTGATGCACCTCAACTTTTATTGGATTCAGGTGTTGCAACCATTTTAACTACTTCTGGTTCTGTAAATGACCAGGCAACAATCGATTTGTTTGCAGGTCATACTGATGGTCGGACACTCCTGATGATCCCTGACAAAGAAGGCCGTGGTTTCTATGCTCATTAAAATGTAAAAAGTTCCCTAAATTTAAAAAAATAGGTACTCCTCTGGGGGTACCTATTTTTCTATTTTTATAGGGGTTGAAAGGCTGGGGGAGATGGAGTATACTAGACCCTATGGAAACACTAGCAAAGCTGTTCGGCGGTCAGGCCCGGGTCAAGATTATGAGACTCTTTTTATTGAATCCCGATACTTCTTTTGATGTAGAGGATGTAGTATCTCGTAGTCGCGTCACAAAACCAAATGTTAGAAAAGAAATAAACGCTCTTTCTGCTATGGGCTTTGTAAAACAAAAATTTGTCACAGTAGAGGGTTCTCGTGGTGCAAAGAAAAAGATTCCAGCATGGTATCTAAATACAGGATTCCAGTACGTCAGTGCCATCCGCGACCTACTCGTAGATCCAAATCTATTACTCCAAGAGGATCTAGTGTCTAGATTCAGACAAGCTGGCAAGATAAAGCTCATGATCGTATCTGGAGTATTCATAGAGAACAATAAAGATAGTAGGGTAGATGTGATGCTTGTAGGTGACAAGCTAAAGAAGAATGTCCTACAGCAAGTAGTCAAAGGATTGGAAGCAGAGATAGGAAAGGAGCTAGATTATGTAGTATTTGATAGTGAAGAATTCCAATACCGTCTCAATATGTATGACAAGCTCGTCTGCGATATCATAGATTTCCCACACGAGACTCTAATAGACAGTGGACAGTTATCCACATATATAACTAAAAAATAGCCTTGCGGGCTATTTTTTTGGTATAATATAAATAGTACTTTAGAGGTCGAAGCTTTATACAGTACGATTTATTTATTAATTATAAAAATATATTCTATTATGATTTTTTTACAAACATGGAGTGATGTGTTCTCAGGATCACTACAAAGTCTTTGGTTCGGTTTTATGTCTTTTGTTCCAAGTCTACTTGGTGCAATCATCTTATTCGTAATCGGTTGGGTTGTCGGTTCTATCGTAAGTAAGGCAATCTCACAATTGTTCGTAGCTATCAAGATCGACAAACTATTTGAAAGTGCAGGTGCAAATGAAGTTTTTGAAAAAGCTGGTCTACGCCTAAATGTAGGTGGATTTATTGGAGCAATCTTCAAGTGGTTCATCATCGTAGCATTCATGATGGCATCACTCGAGATCATGGGTCTTACACAAGTAAATGATTTCCTACGTGAGACAGTGATATTCTATCTACCAAAGGTAGCTATCGCAGCTCTAGTATTGATCATCGCTACAGTTATCGCTGAGACAATGAAGAAGGTTGTGCAAGCTTCAGCAAAAGCTGCAAGTGTAAAGTCAGCAAACATGCTAGGAACTATAGCTCACTATGCTATCTGGATCTTTGCATTAATAATCGCATTTTCAGAGCTAGGAATCGCAAGTGCATTCATGCAGATCCTATTCACAGGTCTTATAGCAGCTCTTGCTATATCATTTGGTCTAGCGTTTGGACTAGGTGGCAAGGAAGCCGCAGCTCGTGCTATCGATAACGTATCTCGTGATATGTCATCAAAGATGTAAAAATAAAGCTTCATCACATAATTAGTGACTAGTTTCTAGTGATTAGTTTCTAATAAGAAAAAGAGCCCAAAAGGCTCTTTTTCTATGTATTTTCTAGCTCCTAGAACCTAATTACTAGAACCTAATTAAAAAGCTTGACTTTCTTTTTTCGTTAGTATAGAATGCTCCTACGATGTTAATAAAGAACAACCAGTCAAAACTACGGATCAAGTAAAATTTTTTAGTTTTACTCGAACCGTCATGAAGGCGGTTTTTTGTTTACAGACATCATGATATTTGAAAACTGAATGCTATTCCATCCCACTGTTATCCTAAATTTTTTAGGGTCTTTTATACGGGGTGGAAATAGAGTGCAAGATAATTAAAAGGATACACCTTTTGATGGGAAGCGGTTCCCACTAAAATCAAGATTGTGTATCGCTTTCCTCTTATCGAGAGAGGGAAGAATAAAGTGGTTTTTAAATTTCCTAATAGGAAATTAAGAGTATATGGTGGATGCCTAGACTAAAAAAGGCGATGAAAGACGTGACATGGCTGCGATAAGCTTCGGGGAGGTGCCTAGTGACCTGTGATCCGGAGATGTCTGAATGGGGAAACCCAATTGAGTAAACCTCAATTATCTTGATACTTGATATCAAGACGCATACCAAGGGAAGTAAAACATTTCAGTACCTTGAGGAGTAGAAAACAATAGTTATTCTCTAAGTAGCGGCGAGCGAAAAGAGAGAAGCCCAAACCGTAGGTAGCAATACTTACGGGGTTGTAAGGTGACAATGTAGATTTATCTAGAACAGTTACAAAATTTAAAATTAGAATAAGTTTCTGGAAAGGAACGCCGTAGAGGGTGATAGCCCCTTGTTCGAAAATTTTAAATCTGTTTGATTGTCATTCTTGAGTAGCTCAGGACACGAATAGCTTGAGCGAATCCGCCGGAACTAACCGGCAAGGCTAAATACTTTTTTAGATCGATAGTGAACTAGTACCGTGAGGGAAAGGTGAAAAGAACCCCGATGAGGGGAGTGAAATAGACCTGAAACCATATACTTACAAGGAGTCGGAGCGGATGCATTTATGTATTCCGTCACGGCGTGCCTATTGAAGAATGAGCCAACGAGTTTATCTATGTTGCAGGCTAAGCTGTTAGAACAGTGGAGCCTTAGGGAAACCGAGTGTTAATAGCGCGAAATTTATGTAGCATAGATAAGACCCGAAGCCAGGTGAGCTTGCCATGAGCAGGATGAAGTTTGTCGAAAGATAGATGGAGGTCCGAACCGGTGACCCGTGCAATAGTCTCGGATGACTTGTGGTAAGGAGTGAAAAGCTAATCGAACCTGGTAATAGCTGGTTCTCTCCGAAATAGCTTTAGGGCTAGCGTCGTGTGTTCCTCTTGGGGGTAGAGCACTGGAAGGTTTCGACAGG
>JAGOUR010000003.1 GCA_018061145.1 Minisyncoccota bacterium
CTACTATTCCTAGTTGTTGGAATATTGATAATATTGGGTGTAGTTATCGTTACCGAGGCAGAGCGTCCTATCCCAGTGACTTATGCACGTCAAATTCGTGGCGGGGCGACTACTGGTGGATCAGAGACTTATATCCCTCTACGTGTGAATCAATCAGGAGTTATCCCTATAATCTTTGCTCTGTCTATACTATTGTTCCCTCAAATGGCTGGCAATTTCCTAGCTGGTATGACAAATGGTACATTAAAGGCGATAGGTGATGCATTGCTATGGTTCGTACAAAATGTATGGCTGTACTCTCTAGTCTACTTTATATTCGTATTTCTATTTACATATTTCTATACAGCAGTTACTTTTGATCCAAATCAAATAGCTGAGAATCTTCAGAAGAATGGTGCATTTATCCCAGGTATCCGTCCAGGAATCGCTACACGTGACTATATCGCAAAGATATTGAACCGTGTGACTCTGATGGGAGCTGTGTTCCTAGGTGTTATCGCTGTTCTACCTCTAGTCATGAAGGCTATCACTGGAATCACTGCTTTTGCCCTCGGAGGTACTGCGCTTTTGATCGTAGTGTCTGTAGTGCTTGATATTATAAAGAAAATTGAAGCCGAACTCTCGATGAGAGAGTACTAAAAAATTCCCTCATTTAATTGAGGGATTTTTTATGGTATATTAACAAAAGACCTGTCCCGTTTAAAATTTAACTAGATTATAAAATCAGTAAAATATTTAAAACAGGAAGATTAAACAAAATTATCATTTTTATTAATTAATAAATTTTATTTGGGATGAAACCATACACATTTATATTTTTTGGAATAGCAGGTTCGGGGAAGGGTACTCAATTTGAGCTTTTAGAAAAATATTTAAAAGACAATAAATTAGCTGAAGAAGTTATCTACGCATCATCAGGATCAGAATATCGTAAGTTGATCGATAATGGTGGTTATACAGGTCAAATTGTAAAGAAGACTTTGGAAAAAGGTTTTCTTCAGCCTGATTTTCTTACTACTTCATTTTTTACAAATGTTCTTGTTTCTAATCTTACTGCATTTACCTCTCTTGTTGCAGATGGTTATCCTCGCACTATTTCTCAATCACAGAGTTTTGAGAGTGCTATGAATTTTTATGAGAGAAGTGATATCCACATTATTTATATAGAAGTAGGTAAAGAAGAGGCTACGAAGCGCATGAAGTTACGTGCCCGTGCGGACGATACAGATGATGCTATATCTAGGAGATTTGATGAATATATCCAAAATGTTTTACCATCAATGAAATACTTTGAAGGTAAAGAGGGTTATAATTTGCATACAATAAACGGAGAGCAATCTGTAGAACAAGTTCACTCTGATATTATTAAAGCTCTAGGAATATAAATAGAATGGACCCCAAAAGAAGCCTTTTATATAAATTAAAATTTTATGCCAAACAATAATATGCAAGATAATTTAGCTTCTAACGGGGCAGGTAAACAAAAGCGCATCGTTATATCTTTGGGGGGATCACTCGTAGTTCCAGACGAGGTAGATGTTTCGTTTTTGTCAGCTTTTGTTAAATTAATTTCTGAATTTGTAAATGATGGTTTTAAATTCGTGATCATCACAGGCGGGGGCCGGACTTGTAGGAATTATAATGAATATCTAAAAAATATTGTGTCTCCTACAGAGGAAGATCTAGACTGGATGGGCATAGCTGCTACAAGGCTCAATGCTGAATTGGTCCGTATTGCATTTGATGGACTCGCTCATCCATATATAATTCTCGATCCAGATCATATGCCCGAGACCGATAAATCTATCATCGTAGGTGGTGGGTGGAAGCCGGGGAATAGTAGCGATCTAGCTGCTGTGCATGTAGCTAGGATAGTAAATGCAGGACGAGTGATAAATCTTTCAAATATTGATTTTGCTTATGATAAAGATCCAAATAAATATCCTGATGCAAAAAAGATAGAGGATACTACTTGGGCAGAGTTCAGAAAGATATTGCCAGATGAATGGCACCCAGGACTCTCATCACCCTTTGATCCAGTAGCAGCCCGTGAATCAGAAGAGCTAGGGCTCGAGGTAGTGATCATGAATGGTAAAAATATTGAGAATTTGAAAAATTATTTAAATGGGGGAGAATTTTTAGGGACGTTAATAAAATAATCCTTACTTTGATTAAAATGAATCCTGAAAGTAAAAATTGTCAGAATTGTAAAAAAACTTTTGTGATAGAGGTTGATGATTTTTCTTTCTATGAAAAGATCGGTGTACCAGCACCGACTTTTTGCCCTCAGTGTCGCAGGCAAAGAAGGATGACATGGAGGAATGATTTTACTTTTTATAATAGAAAGTGTGATTCTACTGGTAAAAATATAATATCTCTTTATTCTCCAGAAAAGGATAGGAAAGTATATTCAGTAAAAGAATGGTGGAGCGACAATTGGGATCCAAAATCTTATGGACGCGACTTTGATTTTTCTCGTCCTTTTTTTGATCAATTCCATGAACTTGAAAAAGAAGTTCCTCTAATCGCACTTATGAACGATGATGGTATTGGTAGTGTGAATTGTGAGTATACTCAAAATGAAGCTTATGCAAAAAATTCTTATATGGTTTCGATGGCTTGGAAGAATGAAGATTGCATGTACTCATATGGAGTATCAGGTCCAAATGCTGTAGAGGTTGTAGATTCGATGGATATTTTTGCATCAGAGAGAATCTATGAATCAATATTTTTGAACCAGTGTTACGATTGTAAATTTTGTTTTTATTCTCAAAATTTGATTTCAAGCTCTTTTTGTTATGACTGCCGAAATCTTCAGGATTGTTTTATGTGCGTTGGTTTGCGTGGTGGGCAGTATATGTTCAAAAATGAGCAATATACAAAAGAAGATTATCATAAAATAATATCTGAATTTACGCTGGGTAGTTATAGTGGTCAACAAGAGGCAAAAAAAGAATTCGCTCATTTTATTTCTAATTTTCCTTTAGGTGAACCATTCATGATTAATTGTGTTGATTGTGTAGGTGAAGCGCTTTTGAATAGTAATAATGCAAAGTATTGTTATACGGGCAGACGCCTTCATAATGTTAAATTTTTTGAAAATGGGAATGATATAAAAGATGGATACGATATGTTAGTAGGGGGAGAGAATGAGATGTGCTACGAAGGTATTACTCCAGACAATGACCGCTTGGCATTATTCACTATTTTTTCATATAAATGTAGTGATGTTTGCTATGTTGAGCATTGTTTTGGGTCATCTGACCTATTTGGATGTTCTGGGTTAAGGCAAGCTCAGTATTGCGTACTAAATAAGCAATATTCAAAACAGGAGTATTTTGATCTTAAGGCGAAAATAATTGCTCATATGAAGAACACAGGAGAATGGGGTGAATTCTTCCCATCAAAGTATTCCCATTTTGGGTACAACGAAACCATAGCTCAGGATAATTATCCTCTCACAAAAGAACAAGCCTTGTCTCAAGGTTTTAATTATTTTGATCACATTCAATTTACTACAGGCAGGGAGACGTTATCCTTGGAAAATTTACCTGATAATATAGAAGATGTTGATGATTCTATTAAGCATCAAATTTTACGATGCGAAGAAACAGGAAGAAACTATATCATTACAGACCAGGAGCTTAATTTTTATAGAAAAATGAAGATACCTATTCCAAGAAAGTGTTTCTTTGCTAGACACTCAGACCGGGTATCTCAAAGGAGAAAAAGAATTTTTTAGTTTGCAAAAAAGGTATATATTGGATAATATAAGCAAATATGGCAGTAATAATAAAAACAGCAGAAGAGATCGAGATATTGAGGGAAGGGGGTAAAATACTTGCCGAGATTTTAGCATTGGTTGCCGAAAAGGTGGCACCCGGCATCTCTACTTATGAGCTTGATCAGTATGCTTATAAATTGATAAAGGAGAGGGGTGGGGATCCTGCATTTTTGAACTATCGCCCAGAGGGTCATGCAAAGCCATACCCAGCTACACTATGCTCATCTGTGAATAGCGAGATTGTCCACGGTATACCAAAGAGAGGTATCATACTAAAAGAGGGGGATATCGTATCTATCGACCTGGGTATCAAGTACAAGGGTCTCTATACAGATCATGCTATGACTGTAGGCGTAGGGGCAATATCCAAGAGAGATCAGAGATTACTAGATGATACTCGTGAGGCGCTAGATATCGGTATCTGGGCAGCTCGTGGAGGTGCTACAACAGGTGATATAGGCTATGCCATCGAGTCATTCGTACACAATCGCTATGGTATCGTCAGAGAGCTCTCAGGCCACGGTGTAGGCAAGAAGATTCATGAAGATCCATACATCCCAAACTACGGCAAGGCAGGCAAGGGTACAAAGCTCGTTCCAGGCATGGTAGTAGCCATAGAGCCTATGCTCACATCGGGCAGTGCTCATATCTATGTCGCTGATGATGGATATACAGTAAAGACAGAGGATGGCGGACGTGCTGCTCACTTTGAGCACACTATACTCATCACCGAAGGCGACCCAGAAATTCTAACTAAAATCTAAATAAAAAATACACCAGTCCGACTGGTGTATTTTTTATTTAGATGTCATTGATGATATAATTTAGGAATGGAAGGACTTAATTTAAATAATACACCAAAGTTTAAAACACCAGAGGAAGAGTTGGTTTTTTTACGTGCTCATATAGCAGAGCGTGAACGCGAGCTCAAAGAAGGGGGTCAAGATGTGAACAAAGAGGCCCTCACCCATAGTGTGATAGGTGAGTACAAGAATCACCAGCCAGAGACCGTCATGCACGAGAGTGCTGTTATGGACAAAAAAGAGCACGAAGCTCTCGTTCTGAGATTAAAGCCAGAGAGTCATGATTCAAAGATGGAGGAATTATTGGGGATATTACTTTCAAAGGGTGTATCTAGTGCATTGTCTGTTGTAGAAAAATTAAAAAATCCACATCTGGATGATGATTTCAATCGTTTCCTTATCGAGTATCTGCACAGCACACACAAGGTCCCAGGACTCAAAGAGGGTACTCCACTTTTCAAAGCCCTCGATATATCTCTATTTGAGATCACACTCCCAGATCCAAATGACAATGAGAATGATAAAAAGAGCCTAAAAGAATTACTCTCTGCTATGGAGCAGTTTTATGCTGGTATGCACTCTGTGGGTGACAATAGGCAGAATCATAGTCGGGATCATTTTACTCTCGAGGTGGCTCTTGCCGAAGGGTCAGATCAATTTATCTTTTATGCAGCAGTGCCATCTCGAAAGGCTGATCTTTTTGAAAAGCAATTGCTCGGAGTTCACCCTCATGCAAAGGTTAATCTTTTGACTGATGATTACAATATCTTCCGCGACGGAGGTGAGATCGCTGGCTCAATAGCAAAGCTCGCTAATTTTGAAGTGTATCCTATTAAATTATACGATGCGATTGATCATGATCCTCTTAATATTATTTTGAATGTATTTACAAAGCTAAAGAAAGAGGGGGAGGGGGCGTCTATACAGATAGTGATGCAGCCAGAGGGTGATGGATTGATTATTGAATACAATAGAATTTTGAAAGATGTTAAAAATGGTATGTCTGTAAAAGATGCTCGATCGATAACTCGTCAGATAGGTAAAGAATTTGGCAAATTGGCTTCAGAAATTTTCTTTGGGACAAATAAAGAAAAAGAAGAGAAAAAGGTAAATGATTTTGCTGTAGAATCTATTACTGAAAAAGTAAAGAGTACGATAATGACGACAAATATCCGTATCCTTGTCTCTGCTGAGACAAAAGATAGAGCAAATCAGATTCTCCAGGATGTGGAATCTTCATTTAATCAATTTACCGAGGCAGATAGAAATGGTTTTGATTTCGAGCATAAAGAGGGAGGCGACTTGTTAAAGCTCGCTCATGATTTTGCTTATCGCACACTCGACACTGATTATCCTACTCCATTGAATTTAAAAGAGTTGGCTACTGTTTTCCACTTCCCATACAGCATCGGTGACTCTCCACAGCTCAAACAAGCAAAAGCAGGTATTGCACCTGCACCTATCGAGATGGGCGCAGAGGGTGTGATCCTAGGTCACAATGATTATCGTGGCATAGACAAGACTATATACTTTGCACCAGAGGATCGCGTACGACATATGTATGTCATCGGTCAGACTGGTACAGGTAAGACTACAATAATGAAGAATATGATAGCTCAGGATATCCGTGCAGGACACGGTGTGTGCTACATAGATCCACACGGTACAGACATTCAGGATATCCTATCTTACATCCCACCAGAGCGCCTAGATGACGTGATCTACTTTGACCCTGCATATACAGCTCGCCCTATGGGTCTGAATATGCTTGAATTCGATCCAAAGTATCCAGAGCAAAAGACTTTTGTCGTGAATGAATTGATGGGTATATTCAACAAGCTTTTCGATATGAAGACTTCCGGGGGTCCTATGTTCGAGCAGTATTTCAAGAACTCGGCATTCCTAGTTATGGAGCACCCAGAGAGTGGTTCAACACTGTTGGAGATTGGACGTGTTCTTTCCGACAAGGCTTTTCGTGATATGAAGCTCGAGCACTGTAAAAATCCAATCATCAAACAATTCTGGGTCAATGCTGAGCAGACGACAGGGGATCAATCTCTTGCGAACTTCGTGCCATACCTGACTTCAAAGTTCGACAACTTTATCTCAAACGATATTATGCGCCCAGTAGTACTCCAAGAAAAATCAGTATTCAACTTCCGAGACATCATGGACAATAAAAAGATATTACTCGTGAATCTTTCAAAGGGTCGCCTCGGGGAGATCAATGCGAATCTGATCGGAATGCTCATAGTGGGCAAGATCCAGATGGCAGCACTCTCTCGTGTGGATATGTACGGACAAAAGATGAATGACTTTTATCTATATATCGACGAGTTCCAAAATGTGACTACAGACGCTATCGAATCTATCCTCTCAGAAGCTCGTAAATACAGACTGTCTCTAACTATCGCTCACCAGTACATCGCTCAGCTCGAGGATAATATCAAGAATGCAGTATTCGGTAACGTAGGTTCTATGACTGTATTCCGAGTGGGTGCCGAAGATGCAGAATTCCTGGAGAGTAAATTCAAGCCCGTATTCACAGCCAAGGATATCATGAAGATTGATAATAGAAATGCGTATATGTCTATGCTTGTAAAAGGTCAACCTACAAAACCATTCAATATAGCTACATTTGCGCCACCTCAGGGGAATATGGCGATAGTAGAGAGCATAAAAGAATTGTCATATCTAAAATACGGCCGTGACCGCGAGGAAGTAGAGGAGGAGATTATGGATAAATACAGAAATTAAAAATGAAAGAAGGATTTTTCAACAGAGCAAAAGAGGGGATTAAGAAGGTAGTAAAGACCGGGGCTCTTGTTGGTATGACTGGGGCTGCTGCTTTTGCAGCAAAAGAAACAAAGCCTCTGGATACACAAAATAAAAATTCTAATTTAGTTAAGGTTGAAGATATAAATGACCAAAGATTAAAGGCTTATAATGATAGCAATGAGTTGTATATTAAGTATCGTGACCATGTTCAGTCAGAATTCAACCTTATTCAAACACCAGAAGCTGAAAAAGAATCTCATGAATTAATGAGTAAATATATTGAAAATATATATCAAAAATTGGATGAAAAAGATGTTGAGGTTCTGCATAAATATGGAGTAGATTGTAAAGTTGATATGCCATTAGATGTTAAGAATTCAAATTATATTAAAAATGAATCTCTTATAAAAAAAGAAATGAGAGGTATTCTGTTTAAAAAAATCGAGGAAAATGAAAAAATAACTTCTGTTGATGAAAAAGATCATCTTTTAGGTCGCATAAATTATTTGTTTACTTGCGTAGAATTTATCAGGCCAGACCCAAACAATAAGCCACTTACTCAATTTGATTTTAAGGAAATAGATTCAAGTTTCCAGGAGAGGGGGATAAAACCTATTTCTTGGGATGAAAAAGAAAAAAAAATTACTACAAACAGAAAATATGTTGTACTTGGTGAGTATGGAGAAATGTGGTTAGGGGGAGAAGTTAGCGACGATAAGACCTACACAAGAATAATATATTCCCCAAAATTTAGAGAGCCTAGTATAAAAGTTGTCTTGAACGAGAATTTAAAAAATGGAAAAGAAATCATTAGTAATAAAATAAAAGAGACGCAAAATACTCCAGCACCAAAAGTTGAGGTTATTAAAAATGATACACAGGAAATCTCCGATACTACTAATATAGAGCCTGATATAAAAAAAGAAAATTTTAGAAATCCAAATCAGAAATTATTCTTTCAAGGCTATCGTTTTCGTGAAATAACAGGCCAACCACAGGGTTATTATTCTATTGAAGAAGTTAATAAGCTATTAGAGGAAAAAGGGTTTGAACCTATTTCTGACGAGAGCAAACCACAATCTTATTTTAATTATGAGATTAAAAAGATATCAGATACAGAAAAAACAAATAATGTTTTGTATAGTAAAAAATAAAATTTAATTTATGAAAGAAGGATTTTTTAGTAAAGCTAAAGAGGTAGTTAAAAAAGCTGTAAAGACTGGTGTATTAATTGGTGCTACAGGAGCAGCTATGTTGCCAAAAGAATCTGAGGCGCAAAATAAACATCAAAAAAATAATGAAAGAGCACCGATTGAAGTTAATGACTCAAATGATTCTAGGTTAAAGGTGTATAATGATAGTTTGAATCTTTATAAGGCTTATAAATTCCAAAAAGCGAATCAGGTTCCAGATTATGAAGAGATCAATGATCACATAAAGCATAATGCTAGAGGTCAGGTGGTAGGCGAAACAAAACCAAGTAAATCATCCTATCTTCCTAATAAGTTCTCCTTAAAAGAAATGAATAAGCAAACTAGGGAATTTAAAAAATGGGTAGCCAGTGACCCTAACTGGTTTGATAATGAAAAAAAAATTAAAGAGTTTCCTGCTGTGGATTTTAATGCTTCAGTAAGAACCCTAGATGAATTTAAAAAAGGTGATAGTAGGTTAACCCCTCACGGCAGGAGTAGCATTCGCATTGCTGAATATTATGAAAGTTTAGGGTTAAGTCCTGAGCAAATCTCATATTATTCATCTCCCGACGTATATCACAAAAAAATAAAACCAATATCTGATTATTTTGATGGAGTTGCTTGGAGTCCTGTGTACAAAAAACCAATTCAACCTTACGTATATAAAGAAACAATAAATAAAGAAAAGTCAGACCCCCATAATCCTGAAAATGAAGGATCTTTTAAGATCGGTACTTCGGGGTATTATCCTAGTGAAAATCTAGAGAAAAAAGCTGAGCAGAATATTAGCACTGAAAAAGTTTCAGGCGATAAAACAAACGCTCTTTCATCTATAGACCAAAATCAGAAAGATGAAAAAGGGGATTATAAAATTATAAATGGCGACACAGCTCGGTTTTACCAAGGGTATAAACTTTGGGAAGAAGCAGGTTTACGCCCGGGGTATTACACAGATGAACAGATAAAAGAAGCAAAGATTGAAAAATTGCAAGAAAAAATTAAGAAAGATTTAAATAAATAATATGCCTGCAAAACAGATTTCAATTGAAAAAGCAAAGAAAGACAAATTATTTTATTTTGTTGCGAATGTTGTAGTATATCGCGATAGCGATAAAAAATGTCTAATTTTAAAGCGTAGTGATAGAGAGATTGCTCATCCTGGTAGGTATGGGGTAATAGGGGGTAAGTTAGAGTGGGGTGATATGCCAGTTGAAAATCCAGATCATATAAATGGAGATATTTTAGACTATAATGATATGATTGAGAGATTATTAGTCAGAGAGGCTATGGAGGAGGCGGGTATTGAGATATTCTCTGAGATTCGTTACATAAATAGTAAGACATTTATTAGGCCAGATGAAGTTCCTGTTGTCTTGGTAAAATTTACGGCTAAATACAAGGGTGGGGATATTGTCCTAGAAGATGGAGCATTTACAGATTATGCTTGGGTAGATGAAGTAGAAGTAAAAAATTATGAGTGTATCGATGGTATTGCAGAAGAGGTCGCCTTATCAGTAAAAGCTTGGCAAAAATAATATGGAACAAACAGAAATTTTACAGTTCGGTATCGAGAGGGAGAATGAAGAACGTCGCGATGGGGGATGCTCAATTGTTTTTGATCCAGCTTCACAAAAATACGCAGTATATAGGAATCTAAAAAATGGAGTCCTAGGTCTCTTTGGTGGTGGATTTGATGAAGGGGAGGATGAGAGAGATGGGACTCTCAGAGAGCTTGCCGAGGAGAGTGGGCTGACTGATTATATTCATGTAGAAAAACTTGGCAATGCTGATGTGCATTATCACAATAGTAATAAAAATGTGAATCGCGTGGCGAGAGCGTCTTTCTTTTTAGTTATATTAAAAAGCACAGATTTACAGGAGACACACCTAGAATCTCACGAGAATTTTCAACTTATGTATACAGACAAGGATGAGATATTAAATTCCTGGAAATCTCGTAATCAGAATCATGATTATGACCACTGGGTCTACTTTTTAAACAAGGCCATCTCTAGAGCAATAGAATTGGGTTATGATAAGGTGAGTTAGAGTTCCCCTCTCATTTCAGGAGAGGGTTGGGGTGAGGTGAATTAAATACAACCTCATCCGCCCTACGGGCACCTTCTCCTGGAGAGGAGAAGGAGAATCAATGCATCTTTGATTTTTAGTGTTTTTCTGCTATAATCAGCTTATTAACAGTGTGAGCGAAAGCTTATTTTTTTATTTATATGACACATCCAAAAGAAGAACAGACATATGTGATGATTAAGCCAGATGGAGTCCGAAAGGGCCTAATCGGTGAGGTTATTAAGCGTTTTGAGCAGCGTGATCTAAAGATCGTAGCACTTGAAATGTTCACTCCTACTCGTGACCAAGTTGATCACCACTACCCACAAGACGAAAAGTGGATAACACGCCTAGGCGAAAAGACAAAGGCTACTTATGAAAAATATGGTTATGACCTAAATGAACTAGGCACTACAGATCTACTAGAGATCGGTAAGATGGTTCGTGAATGGTTACTGGATTTCATGACTTCAGCTCCTATGGTTCGTATGATCGTACAAGGTCTACACTCTGTGGACGTAGTTCGCAAGATCGCTGGTCCTACTATGCCATACCAGGCAGATATGGGTACAATCCGTGGTGATTTTTCTATCGATTCACCAGCTCTAGCAAACAAAGAAAAGCGTGCAGTTATGAATATCATCCATGCATCTGAGACTCCAGAAGAGGCAGCACATGAGATCGAGTACTGGTTCGGAAAAGCTCCAAATCATCAATACAAGCGTTTCTCTTACGACGATTAATTTAACCAATTAGCATAAAATCCGCCACTGGCGGATTTTATGCTATATTATCTTTATGCATGAAATAGAAACAAAAGTTTTAGAAGTAGATGGAAAAATATTAAGAGAAAAGCTCGAGGCTTTTGGGGCAGAGCAGATTCAAGAGGTGGGCCTAGTTGTGGACTGGTTTAGTTTTGCCAATGTCTCAAAGGATGACAATCCTTGGTTCTTACGTATTCGCTCATATAGTACAGGCAAGGTGGAGGTTACATGGAAAGCAAAATCTGATTTGATCGGAGTTGCTCGCAAGCACAAAGAGATAAATGTGATAGTAGATAGTCATGAAAAGATGCAGGATATGTTCATCGAGCTCGGCCTCGTGTCATATGCTCATCAAGAGAAGAATAGAGTATCTTGGACTTTAGATAATGTTCAATTTGATTTTGATACATATCCGAGGATGCCATCATATCTGGAGATCGAGGCAGGCAGTGTTGATGAAATAAATAAGATGATTACAATGCTGGGGCTAGAAAGTCACGAGACTTGGAATGATGGAGAGAGGACTTTGATTGAAAATAAATACAAATTAAATTGGTCAGAAATGAGATTTTAAAATAATTTTATATGAGAACAATAGGGGATATATACGGGGAATATCATACGATGCCGAATCTGCAGTTGCACCAGTTGCGTGTGGCGGCTGTTGCTATGCAGATATGTGATAATTTCAATATGCAATTGAATAGAAAAGATTTAGCTATTGGTTGTATGGTTCATGATATCGGCAATATTGTTAAATTCCGACTAAGAGCGTTCCCTGAATTGCTCGTGGGTGAAGATGTAGAATACTGGGAAAATATTCAAAAGCAATATATAGAAAAGTATGGACCTGAAGAACATGAAGCAAATATGGGTCTGGCTTCTGTTATAAATATTTCAAAGCAAGCACTAGATGTAGTGGATGCTGTAGGTTTTCACAATTGGTGTCTTGTAAAAGACGAAGGTTCTTGGGAGCATAAAATAGCTAGTTATGCGGATAGCAGGGTGGCCCCTTTTGGAGTGAGGTCTTTGGAAGATAGATTCTTCGATGCAAATAAAAGATATGCAGATACTAGCCATACTACAGATTCTGACCGTGATGTACTATATGACTGCATAAGAGATATTGAAAAAGAGCTTTTTTCTCATTTAAGTATAAAACCCGAGGATATAAACGATGAATCTATCGAGAAATATTTTGAAGAATTGAAAAAAATTGAATTTTAGTTTCGTCAACCCCATACTAAATTTTTAAATATAACTTTCAGTGGTAAATATTATTAATCATAAAAATTAGTACGGGGTAAACTTGATTTTTTCTATAAATACTATTTGCAATGTGTGTCAAAACTGTGATGTATCGAAAAAATGCTTGCGAGAGTTCTTGTGTCCGGTATAATAGATGTAGGGTTATTGATGAAATATTACCTAGAACACATTACATAGGGGACACCAGTGTAATCTTGCAGAACTGTACGCTTTTTTATTAATATTGCGAACAAATTTGTAAAATTCTCTTGTCCCACGTAGTTTATAGCTACGGTAATATGTCTTTGATAGCCCTAATGAGTAATCCTCTTCTTAATTGAAGGGGATTTTTCATTTATATTCTTATCTGTTACACTTTGTATATGATGACACGCAAGAGAATAATCAAATATACAGCAGTTCTGTTTTCTTTATTGGCAATTATCAATATTTTGTCTATGAAGTTTTTCTGGTACCAAGCTATCTGGTGGTTTGATATGCCTATGCATTTTGTTGGGGGGTTCACTACTTTGCTTTTATTAACATACTTTTTTTATGAAAAGATACAATTCGATTTTTTATTCTATCGCAAGATTATATTATTGATATTAGGGGCTATCCTCGTGGGGTTACTATGGGAGGTATTTGAATATATATTTAACAATATAATCGCCGGGGTCCCTTGGGATATAGTAGACACATCAGCAGATCTATTCTGGGATACATCAGGTGCTGTCTGTGCCCTAGTATTCATGCGTTACTGGTAATTAGTAAATATTTTTTCTCTCAGTTATAATATAAGAATGGAACAAAAAGATACAAATCTCAAGCTTACTTTCTGTGGCGGTACAGGTACAGTAACGGGGGCAAATTTTTTATTAGAGGGCAATGGCAAGAAGTTTTTGATTGATTGTGGGCTAGAGCAGGGGACTCTCTCTGCTGATCAGAATAACTGGGATGCATTTCCTTATGACCCAAAAGAGATTGATATACTTTTCATTACTCACGGACACATAGACCATATCGGTCTAATACCAAAGCTCATCCACGAAGGATTCCAGGGCAAGATAGTATCTACTCCTCCTACTCGTGAGATCACTGAAGCCATGCTCGAGGACACCGACCATCTACTTTCTCATGATGTCATACACCACCTAGACTTGATATACATCATGGAGAACACTAAAAAGGCGATGGCACTATGGGAAGTCATCGATTATCATCAGGTGATGAATGTGGATCATGGTTTTCAGTTCTCATACAAAGACTCTGGACACATACTCGGATCTGGAATGCTCGAGGTTGTATACAATGGCAAGAAGATTGTGTTCACTGGTGACCTAGGTAATTCTCCATCCCCACTACTGCGCGACACAGAAAAGATCACAGATGCAGATTATATGATCATGGAGTCTGTGTACGGAGACAGGAATCACGAGGATAGAGATGTTCGCTCAAATAGATTAAAGCAAGTGATCTTGGACAATCACAAGAGGGGTGGGGTCCTCATGATACCATCATTCTCCTTAGAGAGGACTCAAGAATTGATGTACGAGATAGACATGTTTGTGGAGAAAAAGGAGATCCCAGTCATGCCCATATATCTAGATTCACCACTGGCCATCACTCTGACCAAGATTTATAAAAAATATGAAAAGTACTTCAATGAGACTGCCCGCAAAGTCATAATGGGAGGAGATGATATATTTAATTTCCCGGGCTTAAAAATCACACCGGACACAGAAGAGTCAAAAGCTATATTAAAATCACCGAGCCCAAAGATCATCATAGCCGGATCTGGTATGAGTAATGGTGGTAGAATTATCCACCACGAAAAGAATTATCTGCCTGGTTCAAACAATACATTGCTCCTAATAGGCTATCAGGCTGTGGGGACTCTAGGTCGCTCTATAGAGGAGGGGCACAAGACTATCCGCATCCAAGGTCAAGATATTAAAGTTGCAGCTCATATGGAAAAGATTACGGGATATTCAGGACACAAAGACTCCGACCATTTGCTCGAATTCGTGTCAGACACTGCTAGTACTGTAAAGAAAGTTTTTGTAGTTATGGGTGAGCCAAAATCAGCTATGTTCCTAGCGCAAAAATTAAAAGATAATCTCGATATAAATGTCGAGACTCCAATGGCAGGGGATAGTGTAATCTTGAAATGCTAATACAAATAAAAAATCTTACAGGTCTTGCCTGTAAGATTTTTTATTTGTATGGTTTATTTTGTTGCTGTTGCGTATACTCTTGCGAATGTATCTGGGTTCTTTCTTGCTAGGTCTGCTAGGATCTTGCGATCAAGCTTTATATCCTTTTTCTTTAGAGCTCCCATAAACTTACTGTAAGACATACCTAGTTTTACAGTTGCAGCAGAGATTCTTACTTGCCATAGACGTCGTGCATCACCCTTTTTGTCCTTTCTGTGGGCAAATGAGTATGCTCCTGCGTGCATCAATGCATCCTTTGCTGCTGCTTCTTTTGTACTGCGTCCAAAGCGGAATCCTTTTGTTTGTGAAAGGATATTCTTTCGACGTTTGTTTTTAATTGTACCTCTTTTAACTCTTGTCATATATGTATTTTAGTAAATTAGTATATTGTCTTACGCGTTAGGCAAATATGTTCTTGTAATTTTGTTTGTAAGATTAAGATTCTGCATCTTTTTCCCAGCAAGCTGTTTTGTGCGAGATTGCTTACTGTTGAAGTGGTTGAATCCTGGTGCACGTGATAGGATCTTGCCATTCTTTGTAACCTTCAAACGCTTTGTTAATGATTTATTTGTTTTTATACTCATACAATTTTATTTTTTACTATCTCTTTCTATTGTGATAGTTGGACCCTTAGGACCTTTCTTATAATTTTCAGCAACCTTATAATTTTCTGTAATCAGATGAAGTACTCTATCTAGTCTTTCTTTTAGGAAAGTATCATTCATATACTTTGCTCTTCCAGAGAGGAATAGTTCTACTTTTATACGGTGGCCTTCTTTTAACCATTCCGAAGCTTTGCGAGCTTTTAAAGCAAGGTCATTGTCTCCTGTAGCGATCTTGATCTGGATAGACTTTGTTTCAGATGCCTTTGCACCTTGTTTTGCCTTTTTTTGCTTTTTGCTCTGTTCGTATTGGTACTTACCAAAATCCATTATCTTTGCTATTGGAGGAACTGCATTTGGTGATATCTCTATCAGATCCAAACCCTCTTTTTCGGCCATTGCTAGCGCCTCTTTAAAAGGTAAAACACCTATGTTTTCACCCGTACTAGATAGTACACGTAGTTCGGATGCACGTATTTGGTTGTTTATTCGTTCTCTCAAGTGAATATCAATATAAAATAATAGATTGTCGTCCTTTACCTCCAACAATGTTGGTTTAATAAGGAGGGACATACCTGTACCAGATAATAGCATATCTGTGTTATTATGGCAAGATGAAATACGGACCGATAATCATATACAAGAGAATAGGGGAGACTCCTCTTGAGGCCATGGAAAAAGCTCGTTTTAATCATCCAGAATGGGAAAAACTACCTATGACATATGCCGGGCGACTAGACCCTGTAGCGGAGGGTTTGCTATTGGTATTGGCGGGGGAAGATTGCAAGGAAAAAGATAAATATTTGGATTTAACTAAAGAATACGAATTGTCTGTATTGTTTGGTTTTGAGACGGACACTTATGATCTCCTAGGTAGGGTAATGGGAGTAGAAATTTCAAAACCTATAGTTGAAAAGAATTTGATTGACCAAGCGCTAAAAAATTTTACTGGTGAAGTCGAGCAGGATTACCCACCATATTCATCAAAGCCAGTAGATGGCAAGCCATTATTCCAGATCGCTCGAGAGGGTGGGTTGGCAGATATTGAAATACCAAAACATAAAGTAAAGATTTCCAAGATAGATATACTAGAAGAAAAAACAATCTCAAAAGATGATTTGCTGAAGCATGTCAGAAGTGTGGTGTCATCTGTCGACGGGGATTTTCGTCAGGAAGAGATACTAAAAGATTGGGAGCGTTTTATCGGGGAGTCTGAAATAAATGAATTTCCTATCGTAAAAATTTTGGTATCTTGTGGCTCTGGTGCTTATATGCGCACGATCGCCCATGAGCTAGGGAAAGTGCTAGGAGTAAAATCTATCGCATATCATATAAAGAGGACAAAGATAGGGGAGTACGATATAAAGAGTGTGAAATAAAAAAATAAGCTAATACATTTCCATGTGTTAGCTTATTTTCTTTAATTCGGATTCATCCATCCTAGAGAATATGATATTTAGAAAAACTTGATGTTTTTTTCTGTCTATCTGATGTGAGTCTGGCAATCCGTTTGAGTGTAAGAAAAATTTAATTTCCCTGATTATTTCAAAAAAAAGAAAGCTGTGATGATTCTCGTGTCTTATTCTTAGCTTGTATTCTATTGCGATACCTCTATCTTTTATGATCACGAGATTAATCTTTCTGTGTATTGAAATTTCAGTCGACAATGCTTCGATATGCTCATAGTGTTCATCTTTATTATGGAAAACTAAAAAATTTTGATTTCCATCAGAATCAAATTCAATTCTGAAATTATCATCAATTTCTTTTTTGCCCAGATTATAAGAATTTTCACTACGCATCTCTGCTTGTATTTCTGTAGTATCTTTTCTATGAAAGATAGCTATATCAATGTTATCTATCTTCATATTTTAAAAGGTGTTTTTTCTTTTAAAATAACCGATATTTGATTTTTTGTCCAATTCTTTAGAATAGGGCCTTTGTTTCATTGAAAAGCTCTTCTATTTTTTCTTGGGTAGTCGCTTCTCCATATAGGCGGACTATTGGTTCGGTATTTGAGGGTCTTAGATGTATCCATGATCTATCTGCAAAGTCTAATCGGAGACCGTCTAACTCATTTATCTGTGCCTCTGAAAAATGCGCCTTTAATTTTGAGTACATCTCAGATAGACTTCCAGATACATCCACTTTGTCTTTTTTCATAAAGTATGTGGGTAGTGTATCTACTAGTTCAGAAACTTTTAGATTTCTCTTTGCTAGTAATTCTAGTATGAGTGCTAGAGTTGAGAAACTATCTCGTGCAAAATTCATAGTAGGGTAGATAGCTCCACCTCCACCCTCGCCGCCGATGATAGAATTGTTCTTTATCATCTCTCCGACTACATTTGCCTCACCGACTTTTGATCGGATACATTTTACTCCGTATTTTTCTGCGATATCTGCATTCATCTGAGATGTAGACATATTCACTACAACAGTATCTCCACTATGATCACCGACTGATAGTACTGCCTCTACTGCCAGCGCTATCGTGTATTCCTCGGATATCATCTCTCCTTTTTCATTTATGACTACGAGCCTGTCTGCATCTGGGTCCTGCGCAAATCCAATGTCAGCACCACTATTTTTTACCAATGTTTCAATCTCACCGAGATTTTGTTTTAGTGGTTCTGGTTTGTGTGTGAATTTGCCATCCGCCACATTATTTATCGGTATTAATTGTATTCCTAATTGTTCAAATAGATATGGGTCCATCACTGATGCAGCACCATTGGTCATGTCTACTGCTACCTTGAATTTCTTTGATTTGATGAGCTCCACGTCTATATGTGAGAGGATTTTATCTGAGTGCATTTTAATCAGCTCGCTCGATATATTATTCCCGTCAGCACGCATAAAATCCTGCTGGATTTTTGCTCTGCTCGCCTCGACAGCCTGCGCAAGACTTCCTGGAACAATATATTCTCGCTCGCTAACATCAAAATATTTTTTAATTTTTTCTACTTGATTTTCATCGGTAAAGAATCCACTCGCAGTTATGAACTTCAATCCATTGTATTCGATAGGATTGTGACTAGCTGTGATGATGATAGCTCCGTCATATTTATTCTCCCTTACTGCTAGGAGTACGGTAGGGGTAGGGAGGACATCTCCGTCGATAACATTGATACCCATACTCTCTAGAACTGGTATTATCGCATCTCTGATCGCAGGCCCACTCTCGCGCCCATCACGACCTATTAGCACAGTCCATCCCAGGCCCGGCCTGGGATTGGATTCTTTTATAAATAGTCCAAAAGATTGAGCGTATTTTTTTGCTATATCTATAGTTAATGTATCGCCCCAGATACCTCGGTATCCAGATACTGCTAGTTTCGGTGTGTTTGCCATGTAGGGATTATACTATATTTTGTTTATAAAAATAAAAGGCCTGACATATGGTTAATGTCAGACCCGTTATCATTTTTTCGGCTTAGTTAGTTTTTTACAAGGATTGAAATTCCTTGTCCTTCATATACCTCAACGTAATATGAATAATCGCCATCTTTAATTTTCACTTCAGCCGAACGGCCAAAGTTTTCAACTTTTTCAACAATACCCCCACCAACAATTTGAACGGTGTGTTTCCCGTTTTTAAAGTAACACATCGATGGAATAGGGGATTCAAATTTAACAGGTTTTCCAGTCAATTTTCTCAATTCAAAAATTGTCGGTAATTTTTTTTGTGCAGCCGTTTGGGCCGCGGTGCTGTTTTGGTTCATATGGTTTGGATTTGTCTAGTATTATACACCCAAAAGGTGGTTTTGTCAAGCAGTGATGGTCGGACCGTGAGTACACTTGTTGCCGAATACATCGGCAGGTACTTTTCAATTTAATCTCTTGTTTGCAAAAGCATGACCCGATGAGCTTTTTAGATACTTTTCAAATGAAATTGCTTTTTCTTTTTTTAGAAAAGCCCCATACCAAACTAAATGATAGGGGATTTTACTACTAGTATATTCTGAATAACCACTATTGTGTTCTAATAGTCTCTTTTTTAGATCATCTGTATGTCCATAATAGTAAGTATTATCTTTTTCACTTTGAATAATGTATGTGTAATACATAAATATATTATAACCGCCCCACGTCGCTTTTGAAAAGCTTTGCGGGGCACCACTTCGCTTTTTTAATATAACGAATGGTTTTTTTGTGTGCCTGCACCGCGAAGCCGAAAGTAGCGATAGCGTAGTGAGGCGAAGTGGTGGAACTGCTGGGAGTTGAACCCAGGTGCAAAAGAAGACCATACAGGAATCTACGCGTGTAGCAGATTCATTGGATTTAAATGTATATGCTAGAGAACCAGCAAAACACATATACACCGAGCTTTTAATTGTCGAAGATATAGGCAAGCTGTCTGTATCTCGTAACCCGATTGATTATGCCCGCCCTATGTATCGGATGTCGATAGGGAGGACACCTCACCGGCTTAAATAATTAAGCGAATGAGAAAGCAAAATTTCCAGCGTATGGAGATTTTACTGAAGCGACTTTGTTTGCACTTAGTCTTTTCCAAGAAGTTTAAAGAGATTCCTGAGTACTCTACGCGCACATGTATGACGATTCCTCTTGTCGAAGCCCGTCAGTCCCCTAAAACAAATTTTTACTAAAATTTGTTCGGGCGACCATTTTTTACTAAAAATGGTTTAGCCATAATAATTATATATTATGACCTATTTTATTTATATATTCATTTAATATTTTTTTCTTAAATCTTGAAGACCATAATGTTTTTAAAAATCTTTCCCTATTGAATGCTTCACTTTTAATTTCATATTTTTCTAAGTGAATTATTTCTAAAGGCCTTCGATTTCTTGTTGCAGGTACTTTACCTTGATTGTGGTATTTTAATCTCTCCTCATAATCACGGGTACATCCAACATATAATTTATGATCTTTTTTACTTAAAAGGATATAAACAAAATAGGGCATAATATTATTCTTTCAATGAACGTCTAATCTCACGATCAGTGTCTCTTTTCTTGATACTCTCGCGCTTGTCGTGCAATTTCTTGCCCTTCGCTATGCCTAGCTCGAGCTTGATCGTGCGCCCCTTACTATATAGCGAGAGGGGAATCAGAGTCAAACCTTTTGATTTATCTGCATCGCCTAATTCTTTTATTTCTTTTTTATTCAATAAAAGTTTGCGGTTTCTATCAGGTGAATAATCAAGTGGAGTATTCTTGGCCTGATATGGCGTGATATGCATACCCATCAGGTACACCTCGCCACCTCGGACAATACAAAATGCCCCTGCGAGATTCACCATCCCAGCTCGGATAGATTTTACTTCAAAGCCCAGGAGCTCTACTCCAGCTTCGAATTTCTCTATCACTTCATAATTGAAGTGTGCTTTTCTATTGTCTATAAATGTCGCCATATTTTATATATTAGCATAAAAAATGAGTCAATCTCGCAATTTGCTTGATCGACTCATTTATTGATTATTTCTTGCGTGCCTCGTTTGCTGCTATTAATATTATCAGACAAAACATTCCCACTAAAATTACAGTTGACATACCTCCGTAGTTTTCACGGAAATAATCGATTTTAGCTTGAGTGATTTCAATTAGTTTGAATTCAACCAAGATAGCAATGCCTAGCAACGCGGTAACGAAGCCGGATAGGATGAACACTATGCTCATACCTATCCCTAATTTTTTTGTTCCCATTTATTCATATTATACACCTTTTATGTTATTTTGTCAAATAGGCCTTTGTACTATATAATACAAAGACTTATGGATAACAACAAAAAAACATCGAAAAATAAACAACAATTACCGAAATTTGGCCAACAAATCTTTATAGCTATATTTATCTTCGTAGCTATAACCCTAGCCTACAGTGCACTCTCAAAACCAGAGATAGAGGTAAAGAAGCTGACTATTGCCGATGTGGCAAGCGGGGTAAATGCGGGCACTATCGAAAAGATCGAGGTATCTGGTAGTGATGTAAATGTCACATTCAAAGACAAGACAGTGGGCGAGACAAAGAAGGAATTAGAGAATTCAATGTCCGAGACACTGACTCGCTACGGAGTGACTCCAGAAAAATTGGCTACTACTCCTATCGAGGTCAAGACCGAGAGTGGGGCTTGGTATTGGATTATGAATCTACTACCATTCATCCTACCAGTTATATTAATTGGATTCTTCCTATGGATGATGACTCGCCAGGCAAAGGGGCAGGGAATGCAGGCTTTTACTTTTGGACAATCAAAAGCAAGAATCACAAATCCAGATGACAAGAAAAATAAAGTCACATTCAAAGATGTAGCCGGTGCAAAGGAGGCAAAGCAAGAGCTCGAAGAAATCGTAGACTTTTTAAAGAACCCAAAAAAGTTTCTAGATATCGGTGCGCAGATTCCAAAGGGAGTGCTCCTCACAGGACATCCTGGTACAGGAAAGACCTTGCTCGCTCGTGCAGTAGCAGGGGAGGCAGAGGTGCCATTCTTCCACCTATCTGGATCTGAATTCGTAGAGATGTTCGTCGGAGTCGGAGCAAGTCGTGTGCGTGATCTATTCAAGATGGCCAAGAAGGCTTCACCATCTATCGTATTTATCGACGAGATAGATGCAGTCGGTCGTGTGCGTGGTACGGGTGTCGGCGGTGGCAATGATGAGCGTGAGCAGACACTCAACCAAATTCTTGTGGAGATGGATGGATTCGAACCGACAGAAAAGGTGATCGTGATGGCTGCTACAAATAGATCAGACGTCCTCGATCCTGCACTCCTACGCCCGGGTCGTTTTGACCGACGTGTGACTCTAGACCTACCTGACCGATCTGATCGTGAAGCGATACTCTCTATCCACGCTCGCAAGAAGCCATTTGCAGAAGATGTGAATCTAAAGGTGATAGCAGAAAGAACTCCTGGATTCTCTGGCGCAGATTTATACTCACTGATGAATGAATCTGCAATACTCGCTGCTCGTGAAGAGCGCAAGACTGTAGCACAAAATGATTTGATACGCTCTATTGAAAAGGTGATGATGGGTCCAGAGCGCAAGAGCCACCTCCTCTCAAAAGCTGAAAAAGAAATCACTGCATATCATGAGGCAGGTCACGCACTAGTAGCATCAGTCCTCCCATACGCAGATCCAGTTCACAAAGTATCTATAGTTTCTCGTGGACGTGCAGGAGGATATACATTGAAGCTCCCACTAGAAGACCGCAAGCTACAAAGTAAAAAAGAATTCCTCGATGATATAGCGATGTCACTCGGGGGATATGTAGCCGAGGAGATGATACTAGGGGATATAACTACTGGCCCTTCAAATGACCTACAAGTCGCAACGAATCTAGCTCGTGCTATGGTCACACGATGGGGTATGAGTGATAGTATCGGTCCGATAGCTCTCGAGAGTGATGGAGGCAAGACCTTGTTCGGCCGTGGAGTGAATGATAAGGAGTATTCTGAAAAGATGAGCGCGGTGATAGACGGCGAAGTGAAAAAGATTATGGATGATTCACTAGAAGTAGCCCGCAAGGTACTATCTGAGAATCGTCACATACTAGATGCTATCGCAAAGAAGCTCATCGAGGTAGAGACTCTCGAGCAAGATGAATACAACAAGATAATCATCGAGCACGGGATCACTCCAAAGATGAAAGACCCTGAAATAATTAAAGAATAATATGGAAAATAAATTTAACAAAAATGAAAATTTAGATTTTAATTTTTCTCCAGTTTTAGATGTTGAAGGGGAGGAAAAGAATATTTCATTGGGTAGTAAATGTATTAAGTTAATAAACAAAAACAATAATCAAGAAGTTGGGGTGGTTCAGTTTGATCTGCCCTCAAGTTCTGATATAGAAAAACTAATTGCGAATAAATTTATTGCTGTTAATTTTGATTTTAAAGGTCAGGATTTAGGCACTCGTCTTTTTGATAGATTATTGGGTGAATCTAAAAATCTTGGTCTCAATGGTGTAAAAACTGGTAGTTTTGTAGAATTAAATGCTGTAGCTTCTATCTATAAATTATCAAAACAAGGGTATACAGTTATTGTGCATGATGAGGTAAAAGATCTGTATAAACAATTCAAGAAAGATTACGACGAAAAGAAGAATTTTGAAGGTAAATTTTCTGTGTCAAAAATGGATGATAGTGTGTTTAAAATTTTAGTTAAAAAAGAAGCGTAATTGCAGTAATTTGAATTTTCGGTTAGTATATTATTATTAATCGAAATACCTACCTTTAGCTGTTTTGGTTAATAAACAGAAGAATCCGTCTGTAGCTCAGTTGGTTAGAGCACAGAGCTTATACCTCTGGGGTCCTTGGTTCAAATCCAAGCAGACGGACAATAACTAAAACCTCCCAATTGGGAGGTTTTAGTTATCCTTTTTCTACTTGCAAAAAAATTGCATTTAGTTTATACTCAAATATATTAATATTATTGTATTTAAATTATGAGTATTTTATTTATCCAATTGTTCCTCGCTGGTATATTACCCGCATTATTAGTTTTCTTTTTACCAAAGAATCCATCTTTTTTTCAAAAAGATTGGGTTCGGGGTTTTGCCATAGGTGTCTATCTAGCACTTATTGTCCTCCTCGTCCGTGAATCATTGGCGGACTCTGGATTGCAGGGGACTATCACTTGGTATGGGGCTGGATTACTAGGGAGCTTCTTTATCGGACTATTCGTAAAAGAATTCCACCATCACCACTCTGAATCAGAATCAAAGCACATACATAATAAAACAAGTACAATAAGAATTTTTATCTCTGACCTATTTCACAATGCTGTAGATGGTATTGCAGTTTCAGCTGGGGGATTTGTCGCAATGTTTGGGATATTGGGTCATCAGACTATTCAGCAATTCGGCCAACAGGTACTCCTAGTAGAGAGCGGGGTAAAGCCAATTCGTGCTCTGTTTATATCTATTATCATATCTCTTTCTATTTTCACCACTTTGTTTATAGGAGACTTTGGTGAAGTAGTGGAGCCAATACTGATAGCCGTATCTGCAGGTATAGTATCATGGAAAGTTTTTCAAGATTTATCTCATGCTAAATATACAAAGAATTATATTTTAGGATTTCTTCTTGGTGCATTTTTATTGACTATGTCATTGGTACTCGTGCCTCATACTCATGGGGGTGAGGATGATCACCATGATGAATCCCAGGTGGTTATAGGGTAGGCTCCCTGTATTTTCCTGTTTGTTGTATAATTAGAAAATGAATTTGGAAGAATTAAAGAATATTTTAAGAGATAAAAATCTAAAAGCCACAGATCAGAGGCTTGAGTTATTTAGTATTTTTCATGCTTTTCATCAGCCTCTGACGATAAAAGATATTGCTGGTAAGATAAAATCATCAAATGCCCACGAAGTGACACTGTATCGCATCGTGTCATCTTTTAAAGAAGCAGGATTGGTGCGACAGGTAGACCTTCAGGATTCTGTTCCTTATTTTGAGCTAGTAGATGAAAAGCATGACCATCATCATATCGTATGCACTTCATGTAAAAAAGTCTCGGATTTCGTAGGTTGCGGGTCTAGTGATTTGATAAAGAAGGCCCTGTCTCAGGCCAAAGATTTTGCGTCGATAAACAGTCATTCATTTGAATTATTTGGTCTATGCAAAAAATGCTCAAAAGCTTAAAAAATATTTTTATTATATTTCTGATTTCTTTTTCTCTATCTCCAGTACTAGTGAGTGGTGCTACTATTCAGTCGGACAAAGAGGAGATACTAAAAGCTAAAGTTCTAGAGATCATGTCTAGTGGCAAGACTGTATTGCCGGGCCTGGATGAGGAGTCTGATTCTCAGAGGATAAGAGCTCGTATCTACGAAGAGGACGGTACAGAGAATGACGTAATATTTGAGAATGATTATCTTCAGTTAGAAGAAGGAGAAAAATTTTATGCTCGTAAAATAACTAGATATGATAGTGGAAAAATTATCTATGCTGTGTCGGATGTGAATCGTATGCCATACATAATATTTTTTACTGCCTTGTTTGTTGTTCTAACTGTGATATTTGGCGGATGGCAGGGTATACGTGGTCTGCTCTCTCTGATTGGTGGATTGCTATTAATTTTTTATATTCTTATCCCAGAGATAGTGGCGGGGTCTTCACCATTCCTAGTCAGCTCTGTGGTGGCGTCGCTCATCATCGTAGTCGGATCATATGTGACACACGGATTCAATCGTACTACTTCAAGTGCGGTTCTCGGGATGATCGTCACAGTATTGATAACCGGAGTACTAGCCTATATAGCAGTGCATGTCGCTAGTCTATCTGGTATGGATTCTGACGAGGCTACGTATCTAGCTTTAAATACTAGGGGTACACTCAATCTGCAGGGTTTACTACTGAGTGGAATTATTATCGGACTACTCGGAGTACTATATGATAGTGCGATAGGCCAAGCTGTGTCTGTAGAGGAACTATGGAGGGCTGACCCAAAATTATCAAAATCATATGTATTTGCTAGATCTCTACGTATTGGACGGGAGCATATCGGGGCACTAGTGAATACTCTAGCTATTGCCTACGTAGGAGTAGCACTACCTCTACTCGTACTTTTTTCTTTTCCAAATTTCGGTTCATCTATATCATTGATCAATCGCGAGATGTTTGCATCAGAGATAATCCGCACCCTCATAGGTTCTATAGGTTTGATACTGGCTATACCTATCACTACATTTATATCTGTATGGATGCTACATGGCCGAACATTCAAGGGTCAAACTGGCCACTCTCATTCTCATGGGCATAGCCACTAATGAAATAAAATCCACTTTAAGTTGTAATATATATTAATGATACATTCTGATAAAACAGATGAGCAGATCGTCCTACTAGTAAAAGCAGGGGATATTGAGAGTTTCCGAGAGCTGGTAGATAGATACGAAGCCAAACTCAAAAGGTATTCTCGTAAATTCCTATTCGATAGATCAGATACAGATGATCTTGTACAAGACGTATTCATAAAAGCTTATACAAATATTCAAAGTTTTGATAATAGCAAGATTTTTTCCCCGTGGATATATCGTATAGCCCACAATGAATTTGTGAACGCTCTAAAGAAAAAGCTTTCTTCTCGTATATTTTCTCTTGATCTGGATACATTCTTTCCACAGCCTGTAGCCCGCGAGACAGCAGATGATTTTTCGGAAAAAGAATTCACTTCTAAATTACTAGATAAGCACCTCAAAGAAATTGATCCGAAATACAGAGAACCGATGATATTGTATTTCTTTGAAGATATGGACTATCGGGAGATATCTCAAGTGCTCGAGATCCCGGTGTCCACGGTAGGGGTACGTATAAAAAGAGGGAAAGATAAACTAAGGGAAATATTAAAAGATAATAATTTTGTATATGAAAAATAATATGGAACACAAATCAATACAAGAGAATATAATCGAATCAATAAAATCTGGCAAGATACACATGAAGCCACGATGGTATTTTATGCTGAAGATTGTTTTAAATATATTGCTCGTGAGTGTGGTGTTCTTTGCGACCGTATACTTGCTTAGTTTTATCGGCCTTGTTTTGCATGAAAAAGATTTATTTAATCTATTTGATTTGAGCCCACGGGGGATGAAGATGCTCATGACATCTATCCCATGGATTATAGTGATGTTATCTATAACACTTGTCATGGTGCTGTATGTACTAGTCAAAGATCATGCTTTTGTTTATAAAAAACCATTGGCTTATATTTTATTTGGCTTAATAAGTTTAGTTGTACTAATTGGTTTTGTGGTGCATATGTTTGATGTGAATTTTCGGCTGGCTCGTATTGGAGAGGATAGACGTCCACCGGTGATAGGTCCTATGCATAAATACTATCGTGGAGAGATAAAAGAGAAAAAGAAAATAGAGAAATTTGACAGGAGAATGGAAAAAATGCCAAGAGCAGTAATTGAATAATTTTTGAAATATTTTGTATTTAGCATTGTAATAATAGATGTACGAAAGATATCATCGTACATTAATAGTAATAATAAATATAAAATTATGAATAAAAAGAAAATACTAGGTTATAGTGTGTCTGCTTTGGCTTTGGCTATGCTACTCTCTGCTGGTAGTGCATCTGCATTCGGCGGGGGAATGGGTGGATTCAACAAGAATCTCACACCAGACCAGATAGCTACAAATCATTCTACTATGTTTGCCGAGCATGCGACACTGATCGGTGCTACAGCAGATGAAGTAAAAGATGCATGGGCAAAGGGGATTTCATTTATTGAACTAGCAAAGACAAAAGGCATAACAGAGGAGGCTCTAAAGGCCAAGATGCAAGCAACTCAGGCTACAAAGATGAAGGAACAGCTCCAGGCACTAGTATCAAAGGGTGTGATCACTCAAGCTCAGGCAGATACTAGACTATCTACTATGCAGAAAAAAATGACAGAGATGAAAGACAAGAAGGGCAAGGGTAAGCAAGGAAAAGGAAAAGGTTTTATGCATTTCTAAAAAAATAACTCTATCAATAAAACACCCCGACCTAGGTCGAGGTGTTTTATTTTATTCAAAGTGCATTGTGATATTTTTTTGTTCGACAGTGCGAAGTAGGACAGGGGATGATGAGAGTTTTGGGTCTTTGTTTACCAGATCTATCGCTTCATTACGAGCAGCTTCTACCATTTTAATATTCTTTATAGCTTCCATCCCTAGATCTGTGATACCCCATTGTTTACCACCGCCGAGCTCTCCTGCCCCACGTAGTGTTAGATCTAGCTCTGCTAGCTCGAATCCACTCGCAGCTTTTTTTAGAGCTTTTAGTCTGTCCATAGTCTTTTCTGTTTTGGCTTCTGCAAATAGATAACAATATGATTGATCATTGGATCGGATGACACGTCCGCGGAGCTGGTGCAGCTGGGCTAGGCCAAATCGTTCTGCTCCCTCGATGACTATCGATGTGGCATTTGGCACATTCACACCCACCTCGATCACCGATGTAGATACTAGTATATCTATCTTGTGATCTTTGAAATCTTGCATGACTTCCTCCTTTTTCTGTTTCGTCATTTTGCTATGCATGACTTCGATATTGTATTTTTGGAAGACTTCTTTTTTCAGTCTCTTGGCCTCGGTGGTCACATTTTTCATAGCTAAGGCTTTTTCTTGATCAGGATCCGGCTCATCTATACGTGGGCAGATGACATATGCCTGGTGGCCTGCTTCGAGTTCTCTGTGTATTTTTGCATACGCTTCATCGCGTTTGCCAGGCGCGACAATTTCAGTAATTACTTTTTTTCTTCCGGCCGGCATCTCGTCTATAATTGATAGATCAAGGTCTCCGTATATCGTCAGAGCAAGTGTGCGGGGGATGGGGGTCGCCGTCATAGACAAATAGTGCGGTGCATGGCCTTCCTTTTTTGCGAGCTTCATTCTTTGATTTGTTCCAAAGCGATGTTGCTCGTCGATGATGACTAAGCCTAGGTCTTCGAATTCTACAGATTTAGATACGAGTGCGTGCGTACCGACGAGTATCGGTATCTCGCCATTCTTTACCCACTTTAATAATTGACTGCGAGAAATAGTCGTCCATGGTTCCTGAGCGCTAGCGACCTTGGTCGGGAATTTCCTGCAGCCGGATCCCGTGATCAGACCGATAGATATACCAGTATGTTTAAAATATTCGATAAAGCTTTCGAATAGCTGTGTGGCTAGCACCTCGGTCGGTGCCATATATGCCACCTGGATATTGCCAAAGTTCTGCCCGACTGGACGATTCTTGATCACGGCATATGCTACTGTCGCTGCGATAAAAGTTTTACCAGAGCCTACATCACCCTCTACTAGTCTCGACATCGCCTTGTCCTTTTGAAAATCTTCGAGGATTGAATTTATCGCATTGGTCTGTGCATTCGTAGGCTTGAAAGGGAAGCGCCCCACAAAGTCTGCGATATCTGCTGTTGGGATTTTTAATTTATATGAAAAAAGTTCTTCGTATTCTTTACGTTCCATTTGTCGAGCCAGCTGTATGAAAAATACTTCTTCAAATGCGAATCTCTTTCGGGCCGCATCTGCATCATTTTTCTTTTGTGGTGCATGGATCCAGATCAGAGCTGTCTTTAGATTTGGCAGATTATATTTCTTTATTATTTCTTCGGGTATATATTCTGTGATATTTTCAAGAGCTCCACTTTTTATTATTTTTTGGATTGCGTGGTACATCCACTTTGAAGTGATACCCTTTGTCTCGGGATAGATAGGGTAGCCAAAGCTCGCAGCTGTCTCTCCATTTGAAAATAGTGAATCATGTGTGTCGATAGGCAGGATATCTTCCTTGGTAATCTCTGGATTGGTCAGTGTCATACCATAACTCGGACTATTTGATACCTTGCCCGTCACTCTTACTACTGCACCCTCGCGAAGCATTTTTGCCAGGTATGGCTGATGGAACCAGACTATTTTTATCTTGCCGGTCAGATCTGTTAGTTCTGCATGGCCCATAGGAATTTTACTCTTGAAACCTTTTTTTGTTTCGAGTTTTGATATTGTTCCTAATAGTGTCACATTTTCTCCGTCGGAGATATTATTGATATGTTTTACTTCGGATATATCTGTGTATCTTGTGGGGAAGTAGTATAGGAGGTCATGGATAGTCTTGATTCCAAGCTTGGCTAATGCCACTTTTTGCCCGGCATCTATCCTGAAATTTTTTTCGATTGGTTCGTGCAATTGCATATGTAAATTGTATCACAAAATACCCCCGGCCATTTGGCCGGGGGTATTTCTATTTACCATACATAACTATTCCTCCGATAGCTATCATTATCATGAGTAGCAAGATAGCTAATCTTGGATTTTCTACACTCTTTAATTTCATTATTTATTCAATACAGCCTTGATCTCTGTGACTAGTTCTTCTAGTGTAAAGTTGGACTTTACCATGAATTTTGTTGCACCCAGGGCCTCTGCCTTTTGCATCGCAGTATCTTCTGACAGGTTTGAGAATACGATAACTGGGGTAGTCTTTGTTGTCTCTTGTTCTCTCATTTTTTTTAATATATCAAAACCATCAAAATTTGGGAGCATTAGATCTAGGAGTACCAACGATACACCTGGTTCATTTATCTTTGCCATGCCCTCATCTCCTGTGCTTGCTGTGATAACTTCAAATCCCTCCTTATTCAGCTTGCTAGCTTCGAGGCTCTGTAGGAAGCTGTCGTCTTCTATTACTAATATCTTGCTCATTGTTTTATTGTATCATTATTAATTATTAAGAGGCAACATTACAAAAAAAGTAGTACCTTTGTCATTGCTTTCAAACCAGATCTTTCCATTGTGATGCTCTACTATCTTTTTTGTGGTAAATAGTCCAAGACCTGAACCAATAGCGTCTTTTTGCTTTGCATTTTCTGTTCGATAAAACTTTTCAAATATCTTTGGTTGGTCTTCTTTTGCTATCGTGATACCTTCATCTCTGACTGATATCTCGATACCCTTGTCGTCTTCACCCATAGATATGACGACTTTACCTTTTTCATTACTGTACTTTATCGAATTTTCTATTAGATTTTGTAGGACTACTCGGATCATCTCTTTGTCTACTGATATCTCAGGTATGGCTGTGTGGGGTTTTAGGAATATCAGCTCGATATCTTTTTTGTGTGACTCGCTATAGAATTCAAATATTGTTTCTTCGAGTAGTTCTACTATATTTACCTTTGTGAAATTGAATTTTAATATTGTGTCCTCTGTGTGATTCAATGTGAGCATATCATTTGTGAGCTTTATCATCCTCTCTGTACTCTCGTATGCTTTGTTTATCAGATTCTCTTGTTCACTTGTGAGCTCACCTAGGTCTTTATCTAAAAACATTTTCAATATCCATTTAGATGCAGATAGGGAAGTGCGTAGTTGGTGAGCTGAGATCGATATCAAATCTGATTTTACCAGATTGATATTTTTTAATTCATCGTTCTCTGCTTTTATTTTTTGTAGTTCGTCCATATTATTTTTTTGCTGGGGTTGCTCCTAATGTGCCGACTTTACCAATATCTATTTTTTGTATTTGCTCCTGGTCTATGCGCAGTATCTTTACACCCGCATATACTACGAGAGCTATAACTATGAAATCTATACCATTGTTCAAGAAAGCTCCGTAGTGTATGGATACATTGCCTATCTTGTATGTTGCCTTTGCTAGATCGTCCACTCCACCCATCATTCCATTTAGCACAGGATTTATGATGTCTGTAACTAGTGATGATACAAATTTAGAAACAGCTCCTCCTAAAATGAAACCAATCGCCAGACTGACAACTCCTTGTTTTTTGATAAATTCACTGAAGCCCGATACTCCACGAATTTTTTTAATATGTTCTCTCATGAGAATAATTATATCATATAGTGTATATGAATATATCTATTTTGACTTTGTGTTACAATAGTGGTATATTATCTATAATATTAAGGACTCCAAATGGCCTGGGCCATTTTTTTAGTCCCAATTTTGTTGTTTTAAAATTTTTAAATTTATTATTTATTATGAGAATCACTGCACATGAGTGCATACTGGGTTATCTCAAATCCAGTATGAAAGAAAAAACTATCGCTTTTTTTGATTGTAAAGAAGGCTTAAATCCAAAAATTTTAACCAAAGCATGCCTCGAGGGTATCGAGGAAGAAAGAACTTATTATTTATCATTCAACAAAACAAGGGGTAGCTCACGAAAGAAGATTAAGGGTGTATTGGAAGTATTGCTTAGAGAATACAATATTACTTTTATTGCTGGTCAACGTTATTATTTTGGGCCAACTGAATCCGAGTCTGTAACTACGTATGCATTTAGAAATTACTGTTTGGTAATCCATTTTATTATTTTGAATGATTTGATGTCAATTAAAAAGATATCAGACAATCATCAAAAAATAAAATTTTACCAAGCCGGAGATTCTCAGGAACAAAATCTGGCTAATGGAGAATGAAAAGATTCCTCCTTGTACTTGTTGCAAGGAGGAATTTAATTTGAGCAAATGCGTATATTGTGATAATGTTTAATTACTTGGAACCGTGTCAGAGCGGTCTAACGTACCTCTTTGCTAAAGAGGCAGGGTGTAAAAGCCCTCGCGAGTTCGAATCTCGCCGGTTCCGCAAATACAAAATCAAGCCCTCTGGGGCTATTTTGTATTTGCGGAACCATGAAAGAAAACTACTTTTCTTTCATGGGAGATTCGAAGACCTTTTCCTTATGAGCTTGCGAATGGAAAAGGTGTACTGAAACTGTAAGTTTCGAAAAGCGTAATCGCGGTCCGTCCGGTTCCGCAATAATAAAAACCACCTTATGGTGGTTTTTATTATTGTATTTATTTTTTAATGTACCTGTCTACTCCGATCCATCCTGCTGTTTTATGTGAAGCGATGATGAATATCTGTAGGAGTAGTAGCCATGGATTTGAGCTAACTGTTCCTGCGAATAGATAATTGAAATTCATAAATGCTCCAAAGAAAGCAGAGAGTCTGGTCCATAGGCCGATGATGAGTGCTATACCGATAGCGATCTCTCCATAAGTCACTATGTATGATAAGGTAGTGGCATTCGGCAGAAATACATGATTGATTAGCCATCCGTACCACATAGATACATCTGGGTGTTCTCCCGCCATCTTTGCGAGCGCACCATTTAAGAATCCACTGACAGCTACTCCCGCCTGATCCCCAGTCCATACTGGTACACCCAGTTTGTGCCAGCCAGCTATTAACCATTCATAACCTACATACACACGTACGAATACCCATAGAAATGCAGAACGCTTATCTTCTGTGAAAAAACTTAAAATTTTTTTCAACAAGATTTTAATGTTGTTCATAAAATAAAGTAAATTATTAATTTACCTTTGATGATTGTTAATATATATAGTATAGACCCGCCTTATACAGTAGGCAAGCAAATTTTCTTTGCGGAGGGTGTGAGTTCAATACCCACGAGTTCAAATCTTGTAAGCCTATTTTAGTACATTTTGAGAACTATAAAATAATCATGTGAGTTACTAAAATAAATACAAAAATCCCATTATTAATGGGATTTTTGTGAGATTATTTTTTATCAGTATTTATTAAATCTCCAAACTCTTCTGCTTTCATCTGATCTCTTCCTGAACCGATAATTCCTGATTCATCTTCTTGCGCTACATAATCAGGATCTATTTCATCTGGAGCAGTCTTAAACACCTTCTTATCTTCTGGTTTTTTGGGTTCAGGTATTTTATTAAATGAATTTTCCATGTTTTTAAGTTAAATTAATTTTAGCTATTTCGACCATTATTTTTAATTATCTAAGTATGTGAGTCTTCTGATTCTTTATTTTTCGTGCGGAGGCGGTGAGATTCGAACTCACGGTCCTGTAACAGACGACGGTTTAGTAAACCGTTGATTTAAACCACTCATCCACGCCTCCATATATTATGTTTACATAATGGAGGTCGCCAAGGGCGATGCCGTAGATGAGTGGTCTCTCGCTTCACTCGCGGGTAAATATAAAGCAGTTTATATTTACCCCATCTCATCCACGCCTCCATGTATGATTTTTCGAGTATATCAGAAAATATGATTTTTTAAAAGATTTCTAATGCGCCACAGCCAGACCGCGGATTTCGCGGGCGCCGGCTTTTTTTAGTATATGAATTATTTCAGATAGGGTACCTCCGGTAGTCGTCACATCGTCTACCACAAAAATTATTTTATTTTTTACATTTGCTCCATCTTTTAACTTAAAAGCACCTTTGATATTTTTCAATCTTCTCTTTTTGTTGTTTATCCGTGCCTGGGGTCCGGTATTTATTTGCTTTACCACTATGTCTGTATTTAAAACAAAAATATTTGGATTTGCATTTACAAACCCACGAGCTATGTATTCTGCCTGATTGTATCCTCGCTCCCTGTGTCTCTCTCTAGATAGGGGAACGGGTATCACGATGAATGGCTCGCCTCTGTGTAGTATATGCAGATCGGATATTTCTTCTTGTACATATTCATATAGATGTCTGCCTAGTACTGCCCCAGCGGATCTCTTGTTGTAATATTTTAAATCCCATATCATTTTTTTGATTATCGGATTTCTGTAATCAAAACAAGCATCTATATTTTCTAGGCTCTCGATTTCTCGCCTGTTGGGTGGGGGTATGCAGTCATCGCATATATAGGATCCGTTCTTTTTGCAGGATATACATCGGAGAGGAAAAAGGATATCAACGATAATGTTGTATATACTTGTTAACATATTCCCTTATTTTACATTGTTTGTGATATAATATGAATACTATATATGGGTAATTCTTTTGGCGACATAATTAAAAATGGACTGCAGTCTCTCTTTGGAAAAGAGAGTAACAAGAGCGCCCTGGGTGTAGATATTGGCTCATCTTCTATCAAGCTAGTTCAGATTAAAAAACAAGGAGGTAAAGCAGTGCTCGAGACTTATGGGGCCCTGGCTCTTGGTCCATATATGCAGACAGATGTGGGTCAGGTGGTAAATGCGCCTGTAGATGTCATCGCTCAGGCTCTGACTGACCTGATGAAAGAAGCAAATGTCACTACAAATTTTGGCGTAGTTGCTATCCCGTCTTTATCTAGTTTTATGTCTGTAATCTCACTGCCTAGCAGTGTAGACAAGGATAAATTCGCTGAGATTATACCAAATGAAGCTCGCAAATATATCCCCATCCCGATGTCTGAGGTGACTCTAGATTGGTGGCCTATACCTAGGCAAGTAGAGTCTTATGAGGAGAATGAGGGAGGAGTCAGGCCCGAAGTAAAGAACGAGGTTCTTTTGGTTGCTATACACAATGACACTCTCACTAAATACAAAGATGTATTGACCAAGGTTGGCCTCACTGCAGATTTCTTTGAGCTTGAGATTTTTTCATCTGTACGTTCTACTTTTTCTCACGACATCGCCCCTGTACTATTTATAGATTTTGGTGCCTCAAAAACAAAATTATCTATTGTTGAGTACGGTATCATTCGAGTTTTCCATATCGTAAATCGTGGTGGTGCAGATATCACAAAAAATATTTCTCAATCATTATCTATACCATTCAAAGACGCAGAACAATTAAAGAGGGAAGTGGGTATCGATCGCAATGCGAATAAAGATGTCGCAGAAGTTGTGTCGCTCTCTGTAGAATATATGTTATCTGATGCAAATAATATTGTGCTTGCATTTGAAAAGAAGTATAATAAAAATATCAGTAAAGTTATACTCTCGGGTGGTGGAGCTCTCACAAAAGGCCTACTCGCTCGTGCTACAGAAAATTTCCGTGCAGAGGTTGTTTACGGTGCCCCATTTTCAAAAACAGAAGCTCCCGCATTTCTTACTCCTGTTCTCGAAGTTAGTGGGCCAGAGTTTGCTGCGGCTGTCGGTATATCTTTGCGACAGTTGTCATAATAAATTATGGATAAATCTTTTCAAACATCATTTATACCCAAAAAACCATTAACCATCGAATCCTCGTCATCAGGGGGGTCTATGAGTCTTTTGTCTTTTATATCTATCGTTATGATAGTAGGCACACTGCTGGCACTAGGTGGGGTATTTCTATACAAAGGATATCTCGTTCAGCAAAAGACTAGCGCTGAGAGCTCTCTGATAGCTTCTCGTGGTAGATTTGAACCCAATACTATAAAGCTATTAGAAGTTTTTGATAAGAGGACAAATGTGTCAAAGCAATTACTGTCTAGTCACGTGGTCATGTCTCCATTTTTTGATACATTGGCGAATTTAACTGTCCCATCTATTCAATATACAAAGTTCAGTATTGAGACAGGAGAGAAGACTACATCTGTCACCATGTCAGGGGTAGCACGTGATTATCAATATATTGCATTGCAAGCTCAGACTTTCAATAATGCCCCAGGTTTTTATTTCAAGAATGTGGTATTTTCTGACCTAGTAAAAGACAAGAAGGGTAGTGTTACTTTTAAAGTATCTTTTGATGTAGATCCTGCGCTTTTTTCTTATGAAAAAGATGTACTGAAGCCAAGAGCTGATACCCCAAAAGTTGACGTGGTTATCCCTGTTACACCAGATGTAGTTGTCAAAGATGTAAATACAGATAGTACTGTTACTCCATCAGTAGTACCTACTTCAAAATCTTCATCATCTTCAAGTTTAAATATTAAAACAATTACACCTAAACCATAATATATGCGCAATCTTTTCCCTGTCATTTTAATACTCGCATCAATAGGATTATTTTTTACCTTAGTAAATCCTACTTATTTAGAGGTGAGACAACTACGCAATGACGTGGCTGTTTATGACAAGGCTCTAACAAATGCTCGAGACCTAGAGAATGTTCGAGATGAATTAAAAAAGAATTATGATCTTATAACCAAAGAAGAAAAAGACAGGTTGGATCATTTCCTACCCAATACTGTGGACAATATTCAGCTCATACTCCAAATTCAAAAAATTGCTACTGCTCACAATATGAATCTAAAAAATATCAAATTCGATGCACCGAGTCTGATAAAACAAGATAGTACCTCTGGATCAAAGGCATCAAGTGCATCTAGTAGCAAGAACAATGCTCTTCCTTATGGCATATTTAATCTTGAGTTTTCTACTGACGCTAGATACGAAGACTTTAAAGCTTTCTTGAAAGATTTAGAGTACAATATTCGTCTTGTTAATGTAAAAGAGATATCATTTACTGTACCTTCTGGTGACAAAAAGACTGTTTTTGATCCGAATAGTGATATTTCAAACGATCCAAATGTATACACTTATTCATTAAAAGTTGAAACATATTGGCTTAAATAATTATGTCTAAAACACTAAAAATATTTCTAATAGTAGCCATTGTACTCATAGTCGGTTTTGCTGTGTATTATTTCAGTGCGAGCTCTGAAGAATCTACTCTGTCAAAGACAGGTGTTGCACCTACTGTGTCTAGTACAGAGAGTACTACTGCTTTCTTGTCCACTCTATTGTCTTTGAATAAAATAAAGATTGATGCTTCATTGTTCCAGCATCCTACATTTTCTAAGTTGCAAGATAATACTGTTCCTATATCCAATGATGGTGGGGTTGTGGGCAGGCCGAACCCTTTTGCTTCTATTGATGGACAGAATTCTACTGACTCATCAATATCTTTCCCCCAGATTAATACTGGCACTAGTACTACACCCCCTGTAGTACCAGTACGTTAATATGATATTTCTCGATGAATTAGTTAAGCGAGGTCTTCTATCAGAAGGGCAGATACCCGAGATTGTTCGTATTGCAGAAGAAAAATATGGAGGTATCATAGATAGAGCTCTGGTTGATATGAAGATAGATGAAAATACTCTTTTGGATATAAAGGGTTCTTTTTACAATGTTCCAGTTAAAAAGATTGACCCAAAGAGTGTCGCTCCGTCTACATTGAAATATATCCAATTGGAATCTGTAAAAACTTACGGTTTTATTCCCGTAGGTATATCTGATGATGTTTTGGAGGTCGGTATTACTGATCCAGAGAATACTTCTGCTATGGATGCATTGCAGTTCATCTCTACTCGCATAAACAAACCATTCAAGGTATTTTTGATTAGTTATACATTATTTAATCAGCTTATCGAGATGTATCAGAATCTTGGTAGCGAGGTTGATCAGGCTCTGTCAGAGCTTGATTCAGAGATTTCTGATGATGATGCGAAAGATGTAAGTATTGAAAACATAAAATTGCAAGACAGTCTAAAACCGGGGGAGGAGGAGAAGATTGTCGAAGATGCACCTATCATAAAAATAGTTGCAGTTATACTGCGTCATGCGACAGAGGGTAATGCTTCTGATATTCACATCGAAAACGTGGGTGATAAAGTCAAAGTCCGATTCCGTGTGGATGGAGTCTTGCATACGTCACTTGTCCTACCATTGAATGTATACAACGGTGTGATTGCTCGTATAAAAATCCTTGCTAAATTGCGCCTAGATGAAAAACGTAAACCTCAAGACGGGGGATTTTCTGCGAAAATTGAAGGGCGCAAGATCGACTTTCGTGTATCTACTATGCCTTCTTACTACGGGGAGAAAGTGGTTATGCGTATCCTGGATCCAGAAAAAGGTGTGCACCCACTAGATGATATTGGCCTATCTCCCGAGAATCTCAAGATGGTCCGAGATGCCCTGAAGAAGCCTTATGGTCTTATCCTCATTACTGGTCCTACTGGATCTGGTAAGAGTACTACCCTGTATTCTATGCTCAATGAGCTTGATTCAGAGGAGGACAATATTGTGTCGCTCGAAGATCCTGTGGAGTATCATATACCAGGGATAAATCAATCTCAGGTTATGCCCGAGATAGGTTATACTTTCGCCTCAGGACTACGCTCTATTCTCCGTCAGGACCCGGATATTATCATGGTGGGGGAGATCCGCGACAAAGAGACTGCACAGCTCGCTATACAGGCTGCACTCACTGGTCACCTTGTATTTTCTACTCTCCATACGAATAGTGCAGTAGGTGCGATACCACGTCTTGTCGATATGGGTATTGATCCGTATTTGATCGGACCTACTCTTATCCTAGCTATAGGTCAGCGTCTTTCTCGTCGTATTTACCCAGGCTCTCGCCACCAGATACCGATGGACCCATCTACAAAAGAGATGATTAATAAACAATTTTCAGATTTGCCTGCAGATATCAGATCAAAACTCCCAATAGGCGATATTATGTATGAATCTGTACCTTCGACTGAGTGTCCTTCTGGATTGCAGGGGCGTATGCCTGTATTTGAGATGTTCTCTGTGGACAAAGAGATGCAAAATATAATATTGAAAACCCCCACAGAAGGTGAGATATATAAACTAGCTCGCAGTAAAGGCATGCTCACCATGAAAGAAGACGCTATTTTAAAGAATATTCAGGGTGAAGTGCCATTCCAAGAAGTTTATGGTTTGTAGTAGTGTATACCTACACACTTATTCATAAGTGTGTAGGTATAGTAAAATTAGTAGTAGTGTAATATAATTAAAATATTATGGAAACAACAAAGAAAAAAATTTTAATTGTTGATGATGACGTATTTCTTTTGGATATGTATGCGTTAAAATTCAGCCAATCTGTTTTTGAGGTAACAACTGCCCTTGGTCCAGAGGTCGCTCTTGAAAAATTAAAAGGAGGGTATGTTCCTGACGTTATGATTCTCGATATTATAATGCCAGTTATGGATGGGTTTGAATTCCTTGAAAAAGTAAACGAAGAGAAGCTCATGCCTAATACTATAAAGATTCTATTGTCTAATCGTGGTCAACAGTCAGATATCACTCGCGGTGAGTCACTAGGTGCAGCTGGGTATATCGTCAAGGCTTCAAATACTCCATCTGAAGTTGTGGAAAAAGTATCAGTGATTATAAGTAAATATCAAAAATAATATATGGACAGAAAAGCAAGTATCGAATTGTTCATCACTACATTGATTCGTGAGGGTGGCTCAGATTTACATCTTGCTACAGGACGAAAGCCAGCTATCCGTGTAAACGGAGATTTGGTTTTTCTTGTTAATCAGCCCGAAATCAGCCAGGATGATATGATTGGTATACTTACTACTCTGTTGGGGCAGGATCGTTTCAATAAATTTGTTGAAGAAAAAGAATTTGATTTTTCTTATGCATTTCAGGGTTCAAGGCTCCGCGGTAATGCATTTTTCCAGAGAGGTCTGATGTGTATGACTTTTCGTCTTATTCCAAAAGCTCAGGCCATATCTGAACTCCGTCTGCCTGCGATTCTTGAAAGTTTTGCTCGTAGAAAGCAAGGATTCTTTCTTGTTGTCGGTCCAGTAGGTCAAGGTAAATCTACTACATTGTCAGCACTGATAAATATGATAAATCAGGAGCGTGCTGCACATATCGTAACGATCGAGGATCCTATAGAATTTGTATATACTCCAGATAAATCAATTATCGATCAACGTGAGGTAGGTATAGATACAAAAGATTTTGCCACAGCTCTCAAGTCTGCTCTACGTGAAGATGTGAATGTCTTACTTGTAGGGGAGATGCGCAGTCCGGATACTATATCTGCTGCTGTTACTGCTGCGGAAACTGGACATCTTGTATTTTCTACTCTTCATACTAACAATGCATCTCAAACTATCGATCGTATCATCGACTCATTCCCACCAGGTCAGCAAGACCAGATCCGTATTCAGCTTGCGTCTAGTTTGATCGGTATTTTTTCTCAGAGATTGGTGCCTCGTATCGCTGGGGGTCGTGTCCCTGCATATGAATTGCTTATAAATAATAATGCTATATCTAATCTTATCCGAGAGAGACGAACTCACGAGATCGATATTGTCATTGAGACAAGCTTTGAGCAAGGTATGATAGATATGAATAGGTCTTTGATTGAATTGGTCCAGCAAGGGGAGATATCTATGGAGACTGCTCATCAATACTCATTTAATCCCAAAGCCCTCGAACAATTAATGTAATTTAATTATCTAAATGTTATTCACATATAAAGCCATCACTAATACAAATGAGAAAAAGGAGGGGTCTGTAGAGGCTCTGAATCGTGACATGGCAGTCACAGCTCTTCAGCGTAGGGGATTGGTGGTATTGTCTATCTCCGAAGAGGGTAAACCAAAAAGTTTTCTTGAGATAAAATTGTTTGATGGTGTACCCATGAAAGACATCGTGATAATGTCTCGTCAGATATCGACACTATTTGAAGCCAATGTCTCCGCCCTCAAGGCATTTAACCTGCTCGCAGACAATACAAAGAATGAAAAGCTTTCACACACCCTACATACTATATGCGAGGATATCCAGGCTGGGTCACCTATCAATGGTGCCATGTCAAAGCACCCAGATATATTCTCTGATTTTTATGTGAATATGGTAAAAGCTGGAGAGGAGTCTGGAAAATTGACTCAAACATTTACATACTTGGCTGACTATCTAGAGCGTCAGTATCAGCTAACTTCAAAAACAAAGAATGCGCTCATATACCCATCTTTTGTTATCGGTATATTTATAACCGTTATGACTCTGATGTTCGTATTTATCATCCCAAAACTATCTGCTATCATCAAAGAATCAGGGCAGGAAATCCCATTTTTTACAAAGATTATCATGGGGATGAGTGATTTGTTGGTGAATTATGGTATCTTTATTTTAGTTTTTATTGCTATAGGCGTATTCTTCTTGTATCGTTTTACTCGCACTGATAATGGCCAATCCTATCTAGATAGATTAAAGATTAGTATTCCTATCGTGAGCAACATATATCAAAAACTGTATCTGTCTCGTATGGCAGACAATATGGAGACTATGCTATCTTCTGGTATACCTATTATCAGATCTATCGAGCTGACTTCTGCTGTGGTGGGTAATCGTGTATATGCAGATATTCTCAAGGATACTACTGCTATGGTGAAATCAGGGAGCTCACTTTCTGATGCATTTGCAAAACACAAAGAGATACCAGAGATTATGTCTCAGATGATCAAGGTGGGGGAGGAGACTGGATCACTCGGCAATATCCTCAAGACATTAGGACATTTTTATAATCGTGAAGTCCAGGATGCAGTCGATACGCTCGTCGGACTCATCGAGCCTATCATGATCGTAGCATTGGGTCTGGGAGTGGGTATACTCCTATCTGCCGTACTGATGCCTATCTATAATATTGCAAGTGGAATATAACACAAAAACCCTCGAAAGAGGGTTTTTGTTATCCACACTATTGCACTTTTTAATATTGTTTATGATATAATATTACTATTAGAAATAAGGTCGCGCTCTATCGTATAGAGCACAATTATTAATAGTTTTAAAATTATGAAATTAAATTATAAAAAAGGTTTTACATTGATCGAATTGTTGGTTGTTATCGCAATCATCGGTATCCTCGCATCTATCGTTCTTACGTCTTTGACATCAGCAAAGAACAAAGCTAATCGTACAGCTGCAATGGCAAATCTACGTGGGGTTATGCCTGAATTAATTATGTGTGCTGACGGTGGAGGTTATGGTTATACTGCGGGTGCTCCGACGGGGGGTACGACTTATGTTTGTCAGGCTGCTGCTACTGGAAATGCATTACCAGCAAATTACATTGGACCAGTTTGGCCATCACTTGGTAATACAGGATGGGCATATGGAACACCTGTAGTTACTCCAGCTGGAACTCTTTCTGCGGCTACTTCATACGTTTATACAGCTACAAAAACTGGAGAGGCAACTATTACTTGTACTTTCCCTACAGGAACCTGTTCATAGTATTTTTTCTTAAAAAACCACCCATTTGGGTGGTTTTTGTTTTGAATGGTATCTGTATGATGATATAATAATAGTATGATTACTCTTATTTATATATTTATTTTTTGTCTCGGTTGTATTATTGGTAGCTTTTTGAATGTCGTTATTTATAGATTCAATAGTGGCAAGACACTAGGGGGGAGGTCTATGTGTATGACTTGTAGCAAGACTCTGTCTTGGTATGAATTGATCCCTGTCATCAGTTTTTTATTCCAAAAAGGCAAGTGCAATACTTGCGCCACAAAAATCTCGCATCAGTATCCGATAGTAGAGTTCATCACTGGGGCTGTGTTCACAGCTGTGGCATACCATTTTTCTCCGCTCCTATCGTATGCTTTTAATCAGTACGTTCTATTGGTGACATTGTATACAATGATGTTTTCTTTGCTCATTGTCATATCTGTTTATGATATGCGCCACAAGATTATCCCAGACATGCTCGTATTTGTTTTTGGCATATTCGCTTTCTCTTCTATGTTTATAAATCAGGGTATCGGTTCTAGTATGCTTATACAGCCGACATTCCTATCTCTCATATCTGGTGTCGTGTATGCGTTACCTTTTGCATTGATATCTCTTGTGTCTAGGCAGAGGCTTATGGGTTTTGGTGATTCAAAAATGATCCTAGGTATAGGGTGGATGCTCGGATTGATGCAGGGTGGTGCTGCTATTATGTTGGCATTTTGGATTGGGACTCTCGCTAGTTTGGCTGTAATGTTTATCGGAAGGCATAAAGTTTCTATGAATACAGAAGTTCCATTTGGACCATTTCTAGCTATCAGTGCATTTTTAGTCTTTATATTTAATATAAATATCTTTGATTTAGCTTCTGTTTTTACATTTTAAAATATTATGCGTGGACATTTATTAAAATATAATAGAGGTATGACCCTAGTAGAATTACTGGTGGTGCTTTCTATTTTTGCTATTATATCTATGACTGTCGCTTTTAATTATAGTAGCTATAAATCTACAACATCTACAAATGTCCTAGCTCAAGACGTAGCCCTGTCTATCCGTGAAGCCCAAGGTTATGCTATGGGTGTAAAATCCGTATCTACTGCAGGCAGTAGTATATTCCCTGGGTATGGTGTACATTTCAGTCCTAGTGGTAGTGGTCCGATATCTGGTAGTTCAAAATCTTTTATTCTTTTTGCTGATATACCATTTGATATTAATAATCCTCAAGACAAGGGTGATTCTGAATATGGGTTTCCTGTCTCTGCCACCCCAGATCAATCTGCTTGTGATGGGTCAGTGTTAGGTTCCGATAATGAGTGTATCTCCGTCATCACTATATCCGGAGGGGATAAGATTCTAGGTGTCTGTGCTAACTCTGAATGCGAAGATTTAACCCCAAATCCAAATGGGTCTCTGGATATTGTGTTCCGTAGGCCAAATCCCGATGCTGTATTTTGTTATAGAGTGAATGCTAGTGATAGTTGTGCTCCTGAGATTTCTTCTGTTGGTATTATAGTTCAATCAGAGTCAGATCAAAATATTTTAAAAAAAATAGTAGTCTGGAATACTGGCCAAATAAGCGTAGAATAATATAATGACTAATTGCGAATTACTAATTACAAATAAAGGGAAGAATCATATCGCCACTAAAAACAAGATGGGGGGTTTTACTCTGATCGAGTTAATGGTGTCTATGTCTATCTTCATGATTGTCATGATCATGGCGCTAGGTGCTCTTGTGAATATAAGCAATGTAGCCAAGAAGTCTCGTGCACTCCATCAGGCTATGGACAATGTGAATTTTGCCATGGAGAGTATGACTAGATCTCTACGTACTGGTAGCAATTATGATTGCGGTAGTACAGATTTATCAACTCAAGATACAGATGATTGTCCTAGTGGGGAAGATTCTATTTCTTTTATTTCTCAAAACAAGGGTTCGACTTCAAACAAGGATGTGGCTTATGAGTTGTCAAACAATGGTTCTTTACAAAAATGTGTTTTGAATAGTTTTAATTCAAAAGAGTGTATTAGTATGACTTCATCAAATGTTAAGATTGAGAATCTACAATTTTACGTGACTGGCTCCGACCCTATTCTGGATCAGATCCAGCCGAGTGTATATATATCTATGAAGGGTAGCGTGTCTGTCGGATCTGAAAAAACAGAATTTGCTCTGCAGACTTTTGTCTCTCAGAGAAATAGCGAATAATTTATGATTAAAAAGATAAATAAAAATAAAGGTTTTACTATACTAGAGACTCTCATCGCAGTCGTGCTCCTTTCTCTTGTCTTGAATTCAGTGTTGACCCTCATCTCTAGGAGTCTTTTTACTGCTCAGTATGCGAAGAATGACATGATCGCTTCCTATCTACTCCAAGAGTCTGCAGACTATATTCGCAATACTCGCGATACTCAGATGAAGATAGATCCAGCTGTCGGGTGGGGGAATTTTCTCGACTTTTATAATTTGAATGATTCAAATGGTCAGCAGACTAGGGTGTGTAAAATAAAAATATACCCTGGTTCAATTTCTAGCCCAACTGCACCCGAATGTTCCAATAATAATGGGAATAATGCACCAGATGTATTCTACTATCACAAGGACACTAGTGGTGGCAGTTATTATTCTACAGAAAAGGGGAGTGACTATGCTGACACTACTTTCAGCCGATTGGTTGTATTGTCAAAGAATAATAGTGGCGACGAGGTGGATGTTTCTATTACGATAAATTGGAAAAATGGTAATAACTCTAAATCAAAATCTTACAATTTGAGCTTTACTGATTGGCAGACAAATTAATATATGTTTAATTTTAATATAAAAAAAATAAATAAAAAAAATTTCAATAAAAGCCAAAAAGGTTATGCTATTTTGTATACTGTAGTGATCATCAGTATCATTATGACCATAGCTATTGGTCTATCCAATGCTGTGAACAAGCAATTGATATTGTCTTCTGTAGCCCGTGATTCTCAGTCTGCTTTTTATCAAGCTGATACTGCTATAGAATGTGCACTGTATATTCAGTTTAAGAATCCAGGGTATGTTGCTGGAAAAGATTTTGATTGTGGGCTGAAGGCCGATGGTTCAGATGTCACACTCACTGCGCAGGGTGGAGGCGGTGTTTTTACCTTAAAAGATAATAGTATTACAAGTGGTCCATGTTTTGAGATATATGTAGACGAGAGTAACAATACTCCTGATAATAGGGTTATAAAAGCCAGTGGCTATAATGAGTGCAATCCTGCTAGCCCAAAGAGAGTGGAGAGATCTTTTGAGGTCAGATACTAATATGAAAGATATTGAAATAAAAAACAGAATAGAAAAATTAAAAGACGAGATATCTCGTCTTCGTTTTGCATATCACGTGGAGAATGACCCAAATGTGACAGATGATGTATATGAATCACTAACTCGCGAGTTGAAAAATCTAGAAGAAAAGTATCCAGAATTCGCCGATATAAATAGTGGTGTAAATCGTGTAGCAGGTGAGCCTCTGCCAAAATTTTCAAAAGTGACTCATGATTCTCGCATGCTATCTCTGAATGATGCATTTTCAAAAGATGAAGTTTTGGAGTGGAAAAAAAGAATTTCTAAGCTTATAAATAAAAAGTATTCTTATTTTGCTGAATTGAAGATGGATGGGCTCGCTGTATCACTCATATATCAGGATGGTGTGTTTGTCCGGGGCGCCACTCGTGGGGATGGATGGATAGGAGAGGATATCACCGAAAATTTAAAGATGATAAATACTATTCCATTAAAATTAAATGGAAATTTTCCTGGTACATTTGAAGTCCGCGGGGAGGCTGTGATGCCAAAGAGGGCTCTTGCTGGTATAAATAAAATTCGTATAGAAAATGGGGAGATATCTTTTGCAAATACTCGCAATGCTGCAGCTGGTTCACTACGACAACTAGACCCTCAAATAGTAAAAGATCGACATCTTGATTTTTTTGCATGGGACCTGGCTCAATACGATGATATGGATATAAAGACTCACTCAGAAAAGCATGGCATTTTAAAAAAGATGGGTTTCACTCTGGCGCCCTATGATAAAAAATCTGACACTCTAGAAGAAATATTTAATTTTATCGATGAAGTAGAAAAAGTCCGACCCAACCTTCCTTATGGTACCGATGGTATTGTTATTACTGTAGATCAGAATGAATTGCAGGAAGTGATCGGAGTTGTAGGCAAGGCCCCACGATATTCTGTAGCATTTAAATACCCAGCAGAAAAGTCTACAACTACAGTTTTAGATATCACTGTGAATGTGGGGCGCACCGGAGTCCTCACCCCACTCGCGCATTTTACCCCTACACTCGTGGCGGGTTCTACTGTTTCCAAAGCTACGTTGCACAATATGGATCAGATAGAGAGACTCGATATCCGTATAGGTGACACTGTGGTTATTCAAAAGGCAGGGGATGTTATTCCTGAGGTAGTCGAGGTTCTCGTCGGTATGCGCACAGGCAAAGAAAAGAAATTCAAAATGCCAGAGTCTTGCCCTGTGTGTAACGCTGGTGTGGAAAAGAGAGACACCTCCGAAAACCAAAGCTCCTCTCGTAAAAGTATTATCGAAAGCAGGAAAAGTCCTCGAAGAGACGGTCTGGCCGAGCGTGGGCGCGAAGGAGATCCGAGGACCTCGATGAGAGGAGCTTTTCCTGCTGAAGATAAAAGAACTTCCGTAGCGTTCTACTGCACAAATAAAAACTGCCCTGCAAAGAATCAACGAGCGATGCAGCATTTTGTAAATGCATACGAGATATACGAGATAGGTCCAAAGATTTTGGACAGATTAAAGGAGGAGGGTCTGATCAGTGACGCAGCTGATTTATTTGCTCTAGAAAAAGCTGATCTTTCAGGCCTTGAAAGATTCGGAGAAAAATCTGCAGATAATATTATATCTTCTATTGAATCTCACAAAAAAGTAGAACTTTGGAGATTTATTTATGCATTAGGGATACTCCACGTAGGGGAGCAGACATCACACGATATCGCCGACCATTTTGAGACTTTAGAAAAAATACAAAAAGCAAGTCTTGAAGAAATAAATAATATAGAAAATATTGGACCCGTAGTATCGGAAAGTATCTATAATTATTTTACTCACACAGAAAATATTCATTTTATTGAAAAGCTTTTCGCGAATGGTGTCACTATCTACAAGCAAAAAACAAATAGCAAAAAGCTATCCGGTATGACTTTTGTCCTCACGGGGACACTATCTACTATGAGCCGTGATGATGCAAAGAAAAAGATACTTGCAAATGGTGGCAAGGTGTCTAGTTCTGTATCTGCCAAGACTTCATATTTAGTAGCGGGTGTTTCCGCTGGGTCAAAATATGATGAAGCCCAAAAACTAGGAGTCAAAATCCTCTCCGAAGATGAATTTTTAAAGATGGCATAGAAAAAAGGGAGCTGACATTGTCAACTCCCTTTAATTTCTTTCATGGCTTCGCTTAATCTTTTTTTGATTAAGTACTTCGCGGCTTTTTTACCAATCCACGATGTCGCAAAAATATTTTCCATTATTTGAAAAATAAAATAACTATTTTTTTCAAATTCTTTCAATATTTTTAGCCTCTCTTCTTTGTGCCAAGATGCAAGCTGATCACTATTTACTAAAGGATTTTTTCCTTTCAATAAAATATTTTCATCTATCTTGTGCAAATCTGCATCTTCTTTTGAAATAGTGATAATACCTAGATTGGCATCATGATTAAAATCATTGACCCAATCCATCCTAGTAATAAAACCATTTAGTTGATAAGCTAGGTTTATACATTTCTTTGTATTACCCCTTAGTACCTTGGAAACAAAAGATACAAATAGTAGATCTTGATAATTAGCAAAGGACGATAATTCTTCCTTTGTCCTCAGCGAAGGGAAAAATCTGGATTCATTTTCTTTTATCATATAACTCCACAAACTAAACACATCATCTTTCAATAAGATTTTATGTTTTTCAGATTGAGAAATTAGGAACAAAAGTAGTAAATCTTCTTTTCTTGTGACTTGGATTTTGTTGGCATCTGAGCATTTCATTAATTGGTTCACGAATACTTTTTTTTCTTTTAGGTAATCTTCGTGTTTTAAGCCGTGCAATGGAGCTTTTTCTTCATCCATAATGTCATCAACTGTTCTGAACCATCCATAACAAGACAAAATCATCATTCCTCTTTTTCCAAAAAAAATAATACCAATCAATACAAAACCGATTGAAAAAATTACCGATTTTAATTTGTTGATAAGAGTTTTTTCTTCTAAGAAAAGTAATTTCTTTGTCAGGAGCATGTTGAATACATACCAGGGGACATACAGATAGATTGAAATTCTGTTTTCTTCTAATTTCATAAGGTTATTAATTTTTAAAAACTATATAACATTAAAGAATAATTGTCAATTAATATAAAAAGATATTTAGTATATAATTTGAGCATGCAATTAGAAGATATTAAAAAACTAGCAGAGATGGCTCGTGTAGATATGAGCGATGAACAGATGAGTCAGATGGCTCATGATTTTGATGGTATTTTGGCATATGTAGGCCAAGTCCAAGAGGCTGTAAAGCTCGTAGAAGAAAACGATGCCAATTTTACTTTGAACAATGTAGCCCGAGAAGATGTGCAGACAAATCGCGGTGGTGAATATACAAGCAAGATTATTGAGCAATTCCCTGATCAGAATAACGGATACCTGAAGGTCAAACAAATTTTATAATTTTGTAATTTTTAAATAATGTCTAAATTAATTAATTCTAAACATTAAAAATTATTTATAAAATTAAAAATTCTAAATTAAAAATTATTTATGAACATAAATCTCAAAGAACTTACAATAGAAAAGGCACATGCAGATATGAAAGGCGGGGTATATACTCCGACTGATCTTGCGAATGCATATCTTTCTGTAATCGCAGAAAAAAATGCAGATATTAACGCGTACGTAGAAGTGTATCCAGATGTGTTGGATCAGGCAAAGAGAGCAGAGGAAATGTTTGCAAATGGAACTGCGACTATGATGACTGGTATACCAGTTGCATTAAAAGACAATATGCTCCGTGATGGATATGTAGCTTCAGCTGCTTCTACTATTCTCAAAAATTATAAATCTACTTATGATTCTTTTGTTGTAAAACAATTAAAGGATGCAGGTGCGGTATTCCTAGGTAGGGCAAATATGGACGATGCTGCTATGGGTAGCTCAACTGAGACGAGTGCCTATGGTCCTACAAAGAATCCACTCAACACCGACTATGTTCCTGGTGGTTCATCTGGTGGTTCAGTATCTGCCGTCGCTATGGATGGTGCACTCGTAGCTCTAGGGTCTGATACTGGTGGATCTATTCGTCAGCCAGCATCTTTTACAAATCTCGTAGGGTTCAAGCCTACATATGGGGCTGTGTCACGTAGCGGTATCATCGCTATGGCAAGTTCGCTGGATCAAGTAGGTCCTATAGCCAAAACTGTAGCTGATGCAGAAATTCTTTTCAATGCGATAAATGCCCACGATCCTATGGATGGGACATCTGCTCCAAAAGAATTATTAAGTACTATTGATAATTCACCAATCAAGAAAAAAATTGGCATACCTCGTGAATTTTTGAAGGGGGATGGTATAGATGCTGATGTTTTGAAAAATTTTGAAGAAAGTTGTGAGAAATTAAAAAATGCAGGATATGAATTGGTGGATGTATCTTTGCCTCTCATAAAATATTCTCTCTCTGTTTATTATATAGTTCAGCCAGCTGAAGTATCTAGCAATCTAGGTCGCTACGATGGTATGCGCTATGGATTGAATGTTGAGGCAGGGAAGCTTTTTGACGTCTATGCAAAATCACGAGGTCAAGGATTTGGTAAAGAAGTTCTCCGTCGTATTATCCTCGGCACATATATTCTGTCTCATGGATATTATGATGCATACTACAATACCGCTGTAAAAGTTCGTGAGGGGATAAAAAAGGAGTTAGCAAATGTGTTTAAGGATGTAGATGTTATCATCACACCTACTACACCTACACCTCCATTTAAATTTGGGGCAAAATCAAAAGACCCACTTTCTATGTATATGTCTGATCTATTTTGTGTCCCAGCAAATATAGCTGGCATCCCAGCTATATCTATACCATCAGGGTTGTCAGATGATGGTATGCCTCTTGGGTTCCAGATGATGGCCCCACATTTCCGTGAAGATATTCTATTTACTATTGGGAAAGATTTTGAGCGGGAGGTATTATCCCGTTAGAAGCCGCGATCGCACTATAGCGTTAAACAACAGAACATATTATAATATGTTTATTATGAATAATTATTGCAGATTCAATTTAATCGCGATCTGCTTCTAACGGGATGGCAGAAAAGCATGATGATCATGGTGGAGGAGGAATAGGGGATGAGATACTATGGGTAATCATAGGACTCATTGTTTTGTTCGTTGTAATTTTTGGTTTTACTAAACCATTCGATCCCACCTATATAAATCTTTATGCTGTTTTCGGTAAGATACTCCCTGGATTCCAGGTATTGATGAGGTCGATTCTCGATCCACATCTATGGTCCACATTGGGCTATATATCTATGTCTATATCTCTTCTCTGTATATCTATAATAATATTCTCTCTTGTTCGAATGTTTGAAATTCAATTTCATGAAGATGATGAGATAGAGCACGAGATACGTGAGGCTCTAGCTCGCGATGCCGAGAGGGAACGCAATGAGAATCCAAGATGGAGATATATCCAGACCCTAGTAGATAGTCCAAATGAATCTGATTGGCGAATTGCTATTATCGAGGCTGATACCATGCTCGACGAGATACTCTCTGATCGTGGATACAGTGGCAATACTCTAGCTGAAAAATTAAAGGAAGTAGATGCCGGAGCATTCTCTAGTCTGCAGAGTGCGTGGGACGCACATGCTATGAGAAACAAGATTGCTCATGAAGGTTCAGATTTTTCTATAACAGAGCTCGAAGCTCGCCGTGTCATCAAAATGTTCCAAAATGTCTTTGAAGAATTAAGAGCGATATAAACATTGCAAAATATCTGTTTTTTTAGTATAGTGTATTTGCTCATCTGAGCGTTGTTTTTGTTATATTATATAGCGGGATAGAGAAGAGGTATCTCGTAAGGCTCATAACCTTAAGACGGCCGTTCGATTCGGCCTCCCGCAACAATCGGCAAGTGACATGCCAAAACATGTCCATTGCTGAAAATGTTTTATGTCGATGTAGCTGTTTTAGTTAGAAAGCAAATATATGGCATATAGCTTGTTTTATGGTTAAGTGTATATAAATGTCGATATAGCTCAGGTAGTTAGAGCATCGCACTCATAAAGCGAAGGTCGCAGGTGCAACTCCTGCTATCGACACCATGCAGATTTATCTGCATTAAAAATTGCGGTCGTAGCTCAACTGGTTAGAGCACTCGCCTGTCACGCGAGAGGTTGCCGGTTCAAGTCCGGTCGACCGCGCATTGAAAAATACCTATGAATGAGTTATCATTCATAGGTATTTTTCTTTTGCCGTCATAGCTTAGTGGTAAAGCACTGTCTTGGTAAGACAGAGACCGTGAGTCCGATTCTCACTGACGGCTCAATATAAGCCTCTTTAGTTCAGTGGCAGAACAACGGTATCGTAAACCGTGAACACCAGTCCGATTCTGGTAGGAGGCTCATTGATTTAACTATGTTTTTAATGTATAGTTTTTAAAAACCAAAACAGTATGCACATGTCAAATCAACTAGAAATTTCCGTAAATAAATACGGAGGAGTCGTTCTGGGAACGGCCAATCACTACAAAAATGTTTTAGCTTATCATGAGAATGGGGGAAGTGGTAGCTCAAAGACCATAAATGTCTGTTCAGCTTCTGGTAAAACCACTGAGCTATTGCGTGGAATCACTGATGTGTTTGAGCTATATGAATTAATCCCAAAAGCTTCATACCAAAAACTCATTAAAAGATTTTTAGATCAGTTCAAATTCAATCACATCAAATTAATTGGAGAACTTTTTCAAGATCAAAAACCCAGAGGAAGAAATGCTAAAGATCATTTCATGCTTCATTACGGAAATTTGAAAATGATCATAGATTCTATGGATTTTAGTGACTTTTCAATTAACCAATTTAATCATTCTACAAAGAAAGCTGAAATATTGGGATTTGGGGAGTTGGCTAGTTCAGCAATTTTTAGTGATTATTTTAATGCTTTCGAAATTCGAAATCTTTTACTAGATTCAAGGGAATTTATCAAAACTGCGAGTCCTGGAGTTGAAGACACTTACATGTTTGATTACACAAATGCTCCAGTAGATTTTGAAGAAACAAAAAAAATCTGCATCCCTAAGTTCACTTTTTCTTTTGAGAATTATGACATGATAGTTTGTCAGGGTTTCGTGGCAAAAGATTCTCGTACAGGTAAAGATACCTTACTGGGGGATGATGGGTCTGATTACTCTGGCGCAGTATTGGGGGTAACTCTGAGAGTAAAAGATGTGTCTTATTTTAAAGATGTAGATGCCGTTATGACGGAAGATCCGGAAAAAAACCCTGATGCACGAGCTATCTACGACATCTCCTACGAGGATTATGACAAATTGTGTCAAAAAAATGGTGGGGGCCCTGTACGTAGGGATTCTGTAGCTCTTTTGGGGAGTTCTAGTATTCCAACCTATGTAAGGTTCGTCGATCGTCCTTTTAGTAAAAAATACACAACTATTCATTGATTGTTGTTATTAAAGTAAATAAAGAGGGTCTGCTTTTGCAGGCCTTTTTTTATTGCCCATTTTTCAGGTATAATAGGAGGATATGCAAGACATCAATGATATACAGGCACAGATTGATACATTAGAGCAGGAGATGCAGGGTCCCGATTTCTGGTCCGACAAAGTCCGAGCTCAATCTACTATTAAAAAACTTCAAGAATTAAAAGATGAATTGCTCGGTGCAGAGAAATACGACCGAGGTAGTGCGATACTGTCTATACTGTCCGGCGCAGGGGGTGATGATGCCGAGGATTTCACCGCCATGCTCGTACGCATGTATACAAAATATTTTGACCAAAAAGGTTTTTCATATTCATTGATCCATCAACACGAGAATGATCATGGTGGATACCGAAATATTTCTTTTGAGGTAGGAGGTAAGAATGCTTATGGATTGCTGAAGAATGAGTCTGGCGTGCATCGACTAGTCCGTATATCACCATTCAATGCAAAGTCTCTCCGGCATACATCATTCTCTCTCGTAGAAGTGATTCCAAAATTTGATAAAAACAGTGATCCTATAGAGATACCCGCGGATGACCTTAAGATAGAATTCTCTAAATCTGGAGGCCCCGGTGGCCAGAATGTGAACAAGAGAGAAACTGCAGTTCGTATCGTGCATATCCCTACGAATCTATCAGTGCACGTCGCAACAGAGAGATCCCAAGAACAGAATAGGGATAGAGCGATGGAGATGCTAAAAGGAAAGTTGTTCAAGAAGAATGAAGAAGACAAAGCTAAAATAGCATTGGGTATGACTCCGACAAAGACCACAGAGATAGAGTGGGGTAATCAGATCAGGAACTATGTGCTCCATCCATATAAATTGGTAAAAGATTTGCGCACAGGGGTGGAGACTTCAAATGTCGATAAGGTATTGGAAGATGGAGATATAGAGGAATTTATCACAGCAGGACAAAAACTCCAATCGGGCAATATTTAAAAAATATATAAACACTGTATAATAGAATAATAAAATGATTTACTTCAATAATGTTACAAAAAAATATGCAGAATTCGACACAGAGCCATCACTCGAAGATGTAACCCTATCTATAGCTCCAGGGGAGTTCGTGACTGTAGTCGGCCACTCTGGCGCAGGCAAGACGACTCTGACAAAGCTCATTCTAGCAGAAGAAAAGCCTACATCAGGTACCGTTTCTTTTCAGTCTGTAGATATTCATAAGTTATCAGAAAAAGATTTAACAAAACTACGCCAGAGAATAGGTGTAGTTTTTCAAGATTTTAGATTGATACCAAACAAGAATGCCTACGAGAATATAGCCTTTGCTATGGAGGCTATCGGCCGTGATGATGACGAGATAGATTCCGATGTAAATCATGTACTAGCCCTAGTGGGCCTCGAGAATAGGGCACTACACTTCCCACACCAGCTCTCTGGGGGAGAAAAGCAAAGACTAGCTATCGCCAGGGCGATAATAAACCAACCGGACATCATAATCGCTGATGAGCCTACGGGGAATCTAGATCCAAAGAATGCTCACGAGATAGTGAATATTCTAAAGAAGATAAATACATTGGGTACTACAGTGGTCCTGACTACTCACAACAAGGGTATAGTGGATAGTCTAGGCAAGCGTGTAGTTACACTTGAAAATGGGCGCATTATTCGCGACGATAAGGATGGTAAGTATGTGATATAATAAATATATATATGTCTTGGAAAAATACTAAAAGAACAATTCGTGCTGGTTCCCGTAGCTTCTTCCGAAGTGGATTTACCTCTGTATCTGCTGTGCTTGTGATGGTCATCACACTATTCGTCATCACAGGCTTGTTTTTTGTCCAAGCTTCTTTGACTACAGCTCTTTCAAATATGAAAGACAAAGTAGATGTGACTGTATATTTTGTCCCTCGTGCTAATGTGGACACTATTGAATCCATAGAATCTGCTATCAAGAAAGCTCCCGAGGTAAAGAGCGTGGAATATGTATCCGCAGAAGAAGCCCTAGCTATATATAAAGAAAAGCATTCAAATGACAATCTGATTCTCCAGGTTTTTGATATTTTAGACGAGAACCCACTAGGAGCATCCCTAAATATAAAAGCAAAAGATCCAGCTCAGTATGAGAGTATCTTAAATTATCTAAAGAGTGATAGTGTACTGTCTGCAGGCATGCTCTCTGTTATCGACTCTGTTGACTATAGTCGCAACAAACTGGTGATAGATAGATTGAATAATATAATAGACGGCGCTCAGCGTATGGGATTTATGTTGGCTGTGATTCTAGTCTTTATATCTATCATAATTACTTTCAATACTATGCGCCTGATCATATATATGTCTCGCGAGGATATCAGTGTTATGAAGCTAGTAGGTGCGGGGAATAAATACATCCGTGGTCCATTCATCATCTCTGGTATATTGGTTGGATTATTTGCATCAGTCATCAGCATCCTATTGTTTTGGCCGGCATCATACTGGCTGGGCCACTCTATGACAGACTTCCTCGGTATTGATCTTTATGTATATTACAAATCTCAATTTGTTCAATTATTCTTTATCCAGATTATCGCAGGTATAGCTATCGGTGCTGTGTCGAGCTTCCTTGCTGTGCATAAATATCTAAATAAATAAATTATGAAAAAGACTGAAAACAATTCATCAGCCAAGGATGTGTCTAAATGCAAATATGTGTTTGTCGTCGGTGGTGTAATATCCGGAGTAGGAAAGGGTATAGCTGCTTCATCTATCGCTCGTATCCTACAGGATCGTGGTCAGGTGGTGACTGCAATCAAGATTGATCCGTATATAAATATAGATGCGGGGACTATGAATCCTACAGAGCACGGAGAAGTCTTTGTGACAAATAGTGGAGATGAGTGTGATCAGGATATGGGTAACTACGAGAGATTCCTGAATATAAATCTAGAGCATATAAACTACATGACTACTGGTCGTGTATATCAATCAGTCATAGAACGCGAGCGCAATCTGGGATACGGTGGGGCGTGCGTACAGGTGGTGCCTCATATTCCGCTCGAAGTCATCGGCCGTATCGAGGCTGCTCGTGACGCAGTAGGTGCAGATGTCGTAGTGATCGAGATCGGTGGTACTGTAGGTGAATACGAAAACATTCTATTTCTAGAAGCTGCCCGAATGCTCAAGATAAAGCATCCAAAGGATGTATTCTTTGTGATGGTCTCATATCTACCGATACCTTCAAAGGTAGGCGAGATGAAGACAAAGCCTACACAGCATGCAGTCCGCACTCTGAACTCTTCTGGTATTCAGCCAGATATTATAATCGCACGTAGCAATCAGCCACTAGATGAAAAGCGTAAAGAAAAGCTATCAATGTTCTGCAATGTGTCACCGGAGAGGATAATCTCTGCTCCTGATGTGGATAGTGTATACGACATACCTATCAATTTTGAAAAGGAGGGTCTGGGCGATATGATCTGCGATGTAGTATCTATGACTTGCGATCCTGCGGACAATCCTGGGTCTCGTGCTTGGAGGAAATTTGTAAAATCTACACACAATACAAAAGGCGAGGTAAAGATCGCCGTGATCGGTAAATATTTTGACACAGGAGATTTTACTTTTTCTGATTCATATCTGTCTGTTATCGAAGCTATAAAGTACTCTGCATATGCAGTCGGTCGCAAACCAGTACTGACATGGCTATCATCTACTACTTTTGAAAAAGATCCAAAGAAATTAAAAGAACTTTCTGGCTATGATGGTATTATCGTTCCTGGTGGGTTCGGTACTCGTGGTGTAGAGGGGATTATAAAAGCGATAGAATACGCCCGCAAGAATAAGATCCCATACTTTGGATTATGCTACGGTATGCAACTACTCGTGATCGAGTACGCTCGAAATGTACTAGGACTAAAAGATGCACACACGAGAGAGGTGAATCCAAAATCTACAAATATCATAATCGATATTATGGAGAGTCAAAAAGAAAATGTAGCTACAAAGCGTATGGGAGGATCGATGCGTCTGGGTGCATATACTGCAGTCTTGAAAAAGGGTAGTGTAGCAGCAAAGGCATATGGCAAGACCGAGGTGAGCGAGCGCCACCGCCATCGCTACGAAGTGAACAATGATTATGTAGAGAGGTTAGAAAAAGCAGGATTGGTATTCTCTGGAAAATCTCCAGACGGACATCTATGTGAAGTAGCCGAGTTGAAATCAGCAGAGCATCCATTCTTCCTAGGTACTCAATATCATCCGGAATTCCTAGCTCGACCACTGGATCCGCATCCACTGTTCACTGCATTTATGAAAGCTTGTATAAAGAAGTAAAATATAAAATTCCCCACCAGTCGGACTGGTGGGGAATTTTATATTTATTATGCTAGTGTTGCTTTTCCGTCTCTGATCTTTGTATTCTTGATGATTTTCAGTATCTCATCTTCATCATCAGTGATAGTGTACAAATCAAAATCTTTTTCTGCGACAGTTTTGAATTTATCTACCATTACACTCTTGATAGCATTTTGGAATGGCATCCAGAACTCTGTGCCTACTAGTATGATCGGCACATCATCTATTTTTTTTGTCTGGCGTAGTGTGAGCATCTCGAACAATTCATCGAATGTACCAAAACCTCCAGCAAAGAATAGACAAGCCTCAGTAGTGTAGGACATAGATATTTTTCTTGTGAAAAAGAAATAGAAGGGTACTACATCTGTGACATATGGATTGGTCTTTTGCTCAAAGGGGAGCTTGATAGTCAGGCCTACTGATTTTCCTCCTGCATCGTATCCTCCGCGATTTGCCGCCTCCATGATACCACCACCTCCACCGGATAGAATCGCTGCACCTGTCTCCTCAGATATACGCTGTGCTATCCTGCGAGCTCTTATGTATTCTGGGTGATCTTCTGGTAGTCTTGCTGAACCGTAGAATGTGACAGATGGACTAAAAGACTGGATCATATCTATACCTTGTCTGAATTCCTCTTGGACCATACATAGCTTTGTCTCTTCATTGTCCTCTCCGTATAATGTGACACATCCTTCACGGATGTCGTCTATTGTTAAATGTTTCGGTCTAAATACTTGTGGTTCTTCTTTCATCCTTTAATAATAACCCGCCGTACTATATTTTTCAATTGTTTTTTATCTATTTTGTGGTAATATACCAATTTTTTGTGCAGGGAGCTTCATGATTATATAAATCAGTAATTTAAGAGTATTTAATCTAATAAAACAATACGATTAAAAGGGTTCCATTCATAATCGATTTCTTCTGCGCTGACTAAAAATTCACCCTTATCCCAGAAAAGATAAGAAACCTGATTTTTAGAGAGGGTGTTTGGGAAATAATATCCAACATTATCTTCTTTAAGCATTTTTCTTGCCTCAATCGGATTTGCAAGTACCCAATCAAAATCTTTATCACCCGCAGGGTTACCCCCTAACTTTTCGATTGCTTCCTTAATAGTATTTGCTTCAGTTTGAATGCTTCTAAATATAGGTTTGTTTTCCATTGTGAAATTATACTATAAAAATAGTAATTAAATAATACAGAACTCTGTATTATAAATTTATTTGCTGCCCGATAGGGAATTTCGATCCTTACATGATCAGTACACCTTTTCCATTCGCGAGTACGCTCATAAGGAAAAGGTCTTTGGGGGACCGTGAGTACACTTTTCGATCCTTACAGGATCAGTACACCTTTTCCATTCGCGAGTACGCTCATAAGGAAAAGGTCTTCGAATCCCTAATGCATATGAAGCAGTTCATATGCTTCGGGCGCAAAAAACTCGCTATGCTCATTTATTTGCTGCCCGATAGGGATTCGAACCCCAATTAACGGTTCCAGAAACCGCTGTCCTACCATTAGACGATCAGGCAATAGTATCGATATATTAGCACAATTTTATAAAAAATCACATGTTTATCACAAATAGAACTTTTTAAAATTTTTTGACATTAATATGTATTAATGATTAAATACATAAAAAACAGTAAGACATGAACAATTTAATACTAATTGGTCCAATTAAGGATCTAATAGACAGTAAGGGTCTATCAAAAAAGTACATCAAAGATGCCAAATTCGTACTAGTATCTACAGACAATATCGATTACAAGATGATTGTACACTTAAATCAGCATCCATACGATCGCCACGCATTGGCCGTATTTGAATACATGGAAAAGAATAGCCTAAAAGAAATCTATTCTTTTGGGGGAGGTAAGATTGTTATGGGTACTATCGATGAGATATTGTTCCATGATCGGTCTTATGCTTTTCACGTAGCTAATGAGCAAAAGCTCCAAGAGGTTGCTCGGAGTATTTGGCCTAATTTTTCCCTACAAATATGCACAATGAAACCAAGGTTAAAAGAACCACAACTTCTTTCCAGAGAGCAAATTTATGAATTTGCTACTCATCCATAACTGGTCTAGTTAAAGATAAAAAAGAGCCAACCTTGGCTCTTTTTTTTGGCAAGAACAGTTCCTTTTAAAGTTAAAATTTTATAAAAAATCACACTTATTATGTTTAAGTTTTAAAAGATTGTTTATTGTTCTGGTATAATAAAATTATGAAAATCATTAAAAAATCTCATGAGACTTTAATTCGCGAAGACGCCCATGGGGGTAGTGGATCACGAAAGGTTTTGCTCTCAGACCGAGAAATTAGCAATGTGCAAGGTTTGACCTATGGATTTCTTCCAGCAGGTTCTAAATTTGTATGGCATACACATGAAAAGATGAATGAGACTATGCTCGTACTAAAAGGCCACGGAACTGCCAGAGACGAAGACGATATTTATCAATATAATGAGGGTGATCTGTTTATCTTTCCAGAAGGTGTTTATCACGAAATTGAGAATACATCAGAAGAAGAGAGTGAATATATTTTTGTTCGAATTTATAAATAATGTTTAAATTAAATCCAGAAAGAAATATACAGATAAATCAAGAGATAATTTCTAAATTTTTAGAATTATATGATATTTCTGATTTTACTTTTAAATCGATAGATGAGGGCATTTCCAATAATTCTTTTTTAATAGAAAGTAATAATAAGAAATATGTTCTACGTGTTTATTCTCAAGACAGAAAAACTAATGACGAAATTTTATTAGAAATTAAATTTCAGGATTATTTACGAGATAATGGTATAAAAATTCCGTTAATTTACAAGAACAATAAAGATGAAGATTTTTTTGTTTTAAATATTGAGGATAAGGATTGGCAATTTTTGTTAATGGAATTTGTGGAAGGGAATAGTATTAATTCTAATATTGACCGTATTTTGATATCTGACATTGCACAAACTCAGGCAAGGATGCATTTACTTGGCATACAATTTTCAGATTTAGTAAAGGAAGACAATAACAAATGGGCTGATTTGAAAGATACTATGGCTAATAAAATTGTATCTTTGCCTGTGGATAATTCAGAAGTTTCAGATTTTTTGGAAAGAGTAAGGGCATATAAGTATATCTTAAACCCTGAACTACCTCATGGATACAATCATCTAGATCTTGATTTTGATGGTAATATAATCGTATTGGACAATAAGGTGAATGGCATAATAGATTTTGATGATCTGAGCTATTCTCCTTCTGTAGTCTGCCTGGGTTATAGTTTATGGAATATTCTAGGTGATGAAGGCGTTGAGTCTATGAATTATTATTTGGGTGAGTATCAAAAAATTAGACCCTTAAACAATTTAGAGTTAGAAACTCTCCCAAACATAATTACATTTAGAAATTACGTTATTGGAATTATTAGATTATTGCTTTGGGATGAAAATACTCCCTTGTCAGACATAGAGGATTTAATTAAATTGGAAGAAAAAATCCCACATTTAAAATTTTAAAATAATGAACATATGAAAATTACTAAATTTGAGCAATCTGGTTTTATTATTGAAAATAAAAATGGCTACAAGTTAGCCATCGATATCGCTGCGTATACCCCAGCAGAAAAACTCGAAGGTATAAACGTAGATGCTATGATAGTGTCTCATATACATGGTGATCATTTTAATGTTGAACAAATAAAGAAATTGTCTCCCAAAAAATTGTACTTAAATCATGAATGTATCGAAGTGTTAGGTGAAGAAGAATTATCTTCAGAAATTATACAGATAAAGACTGGGGATATAGTAGATGTAGATGGTATAACTGTGGAATGTTTTGATGTAGACCATGGTCCAAATGTGACAGTAAGACCGCTTGAAAATTTTGGTTTTTTAATAAATGTAGATGGAGAAAAAGTTTATTTTTCTGGAGATATGTTTTACTCTTCTGGCTTAGATGTGTCTAATTTAGAAGTAGACTACGCCCTGATACCTGTCGGAGGCTATTATACATTTGGTCCACAAGAGGCTTTTGATCATGTAAAAAAATTCAAAAATATTAAGAATGTGGTTCCTATGCATTATGAAAAGACAAATAATACAAAAGATGAATTTATATCTTTAGCTTCAGGTGAAAATTTTAAAGTGTTGAGTATTTAATTTTTATCACAATCGCAGTTCTCGCAAAACAGTCTAATTATGTTCAGAATCAAAGAAAATATGAAATAGCCTAACTGTTGTATCGCAGTTAGGCTATTTTTGCTTGCAATACATATTAGCATATGCTAATATGTATTTATGAGTAAAGACAATGTATATAGAGCATTTTCAAATGAGCAAAGATTGAATTTGCTAAATTGCCTATCAAAGCCCCAAAATGTTGGTGATCTGATGGGACACTGTACTCTGACCCAGTCTGCACTATCTCAGCATTTAAAAGTACTGAGGGATGCGGGTGTGGTAAAGACTTGCAGAGATGGTAAAGAAGTCGTTTATTGTGTAAAGAGTAAAAAAATTACACAAATTACAAAATTATTATTAAATCTTAAATAAATATATGACAAAAAAAGTTATCGTGTATTCTACTCCTACATGTCCGTACTGTGTGTATGCTAAAAAGTTTTTCAAGGAAAAGGGTATAGAGTTTGAAGATGTAGATGTATCAAAAGATCGCAATCGTGCTATGGAGATGGTAGACAAGAGCGGTCAGATGGGTGTACCTGTGGTTGATATTGGTGGTGTTATCACAGTAGGATTCCAGCCGGAAGTATTTAATCAGTTGATTAATAGTTAATCATAATAATATGCAAATTAAAAAATATATTGCTCATATATCTATCGCTGCCATCTTCGTACTATTCATAATTTTTAGATTAAGTGGTGGTGATACAAAATTATCAGGTACTGAATTTGTAAATAGCTATAAAAACACTCCGAATTCTGTACTAGTTGATGTGCGTACTCCAGGGGAATTTGCAGAGGGGCACATAGACGGTGCGACAAATATTGATTTTGAAAATAAAAACTTCATAGATGAAGTTCAGAAATTAGACAAAGACGGGACGTATTTCGTATACTGTCGATCCGGAAATAGGTCTGGCCAAGCAATTTCAATAATGAAATCAAATGGTATAAAAAATATTTTTGAGCTAGATGGAGGTATTGTTTCAAATAAAGATGAATTATCTCTTACTATTTCTTCTGGTTCAGATTATGTTGTGGACCCTAGTGATATGCTAGATAGTAGATCTATTGTCTCTGGAATTGCGGGAACAGATATTACAGATAAAGAGATAGCTGGTCTGATTCAAATGAGAGAAGAAGAAAAGCTTGCCCGGGATGTATATACTACTCTAGGCGGCGTATGGGGATCAAAGATATTTTCAAATATTTCAGCCTCAGAGCAGACACATACTGATTCAGTAAAGATTCTTCTCCAGAGATATGGAATCAAGGACCCCGTTACCAATGATTCTGTTGGAGTATTTACTTCCAAGTCCATGCAGGATCTATATGATGGATTTATTGAGAAAGGAAAGATTTCACTTGTTGATGCTCTTGTTGTAGGTGCGACAGTAGAAGACCTAGATATTAGAGATTTAGAAAATCTTAAAAAAGAGACTACTAAAGAAGATATAAAAATCACATACAACAATCTCCAGAAAGGTTCTAGGAATCATTTGAGGGCTTTTGTAAAAAACATACAGTCAAATGGTGGTACATATTCACCTCAATATCTAAGTATTGCAGAATATAAATCAATCATTGATTCGCCTCAAGAAAAGGGAAGATCTATGCAATAATAAAAAAGACCTGAGGGAAACCTCGGGTCTTTTTCTTTAGAGATACATGTCACCAATCTGAATCCAGTCCGTGGTTTTCCTTTTTGGGTCAATTTCAGGATGGTAATTGTGAGGATCAAATAAAAAAGATGGGACTGCTCCGCGCATATCATTTACTTCATGTAGAGAGTCATCAAAAAATGCTATCTTGTACCCATCAATACTGTCCACATACTCTCTTTTTGTTACAATTTTAGTTTTCCCATCTGGGTCTACTCTTGATACGCAGTGGATGTGTTGCATAGCACCTCCTAAATGAGTGTCAATCATGTATTTAATAACATCAAAACCTGTAAATTGTCTTGCTGTTAGTGTATGCAGGATATACTTTTCTCTCAGGGCCCTGATAACTTGTGGGGCATTTTTCATCGGTTGTATGTCTTTGTGCCGTTCTAGGGACATAAGATAATTTTCATTATACAACTTGTAAAACTGCCTCTTGGTGATAGATAGGTCTCCGGTATGCTTTTGGATTATCAATTCGATCTCACTTCCACGATTTACAATTTCATTTAATTTAATGTCTGTGTTGTAGGTTTGATTGATAAATAAAAGGGTAGATGGTAATGTGTCAAAAGTCATCCCATCAAAATCAAAGAATAAATGTTCTTTTTTCATATGCATTTTTGTTTTTTATAAGTTTACAATTTATAGGTATTTTGTCAAATATAAAAAAGACCTGAGGGGAGCCTCAGGTTTTTTTAATTAATTTATCTCGATATCTACATACAGTATCTCTGGGAATTTTTCACGGATTTTTTGCTCTATCTCGTCTATATGATTGCCGACTAGGCGGGGGATGCGGTCCGTTGTTCGGAACATTAGTTTTGTGAATTCTTTGAAGTCGTCTTTGATATTATCAAATTCTTCTTTTAGGTCTCCTGATCCGTAGATCTCTTCGTACAGTGGAGATCCATTCCACTCCACTGTCGCATAGATTCTATACTTGCTAGTGTCTACTGCTACAGATTTGAAATCTGTAATATTTTCTATGCATGGGTCTTGTTGTAGGAATTCTATGATTTCTTCTTGGACTTCTGCTTTGAGAGGCTTGCCTATGATGTACTGATAATTCTTTGTTATCAGTACTATGGCTAGGATTCCTAGTATGAGTCCGACGATGATACCTCCGATTCCGTCATATATATGATTGCCTGTAGTGTACAGCAAAAACTGTGAAAGTAATGCGATGAGTACACCGAGTACTGCTGCTCCATCCTCGTATACTACGGCTAGTGTCACAGGGTCTGCATCTTCAAATATTTTTTTAGAAAGTTTTCTTCCACCTTTCAATTCTCGGATAGCTACAATAAGAGTGAATCCCTCGATAACAAAAGCGATGATCAATACTACTATACTGATGTAGTTAAATGAAGTCGTATTTCCTCCGTGCCCTAGTAGGGAATCGATAGAGTGGTATATAGTCACACCCGCACCGATGAACAATATTCCGCATGCAGATATCAGTGACCAGAAAAATCTCTCTATCCCATATCCATATCCTCGTATGTGGTCGGCTGGTTTTTGTGATCTTTTTAGTCCTATGAGAAGGAGGGATTGATTCAATGTGTCAGCGATACTGTGCACACTCTCGGCAAACATACTGGCTGATCCAGTTATTACGGCTACTATTGTCTTTATTATCGCTACTATTGTATTACCTGCTAGTGCTGTGATGACTGAGGTTGACCCATGTGTCTTTGTTTTCATAAGGGGTATTATACCATTTTTATTTATAAATATTCGCCTTTTTAGTGTTTCTGTATTATAGTGTCATATATGGCAAAGCAAGAAAAAATCTATATTTATGGCAAGCACGCATTGGTAGAGGCGCTGACAAATAGCCCTCAATCCGTCAAAAAGGTATTCCTAGCTCGTGAAGACGACAAAGAGCTCGTGTATCTGATCAAAAAAGCAGGAATCACTATATCTCAGCTAGGTAAAGGCGAGGGTGTGGGTGATGTGTCGAATGATAGCAAGCACCAAGGTGTGATCGGACTATTGTCTTTAGACAGGATTATCCGTCCTTATGAAAAGTTCATGAATGAGCTAGTTGTCACTCCAAATACTTCTATTGTGATATTGGGTGAATTAGAGGATCCTCAGAATGTAGGATCTATCATCCGTACTGCAGCAGCTATGGGTGTAGCCGGAGTATTTATCCCAGAGCACAATCAGGCCCCGATCACTGGCGCAGTGGTCAAAGTATCTGCAGGGATGGTATTCCGAGTGCCAGTAGTACAGATTGGTAATATCAACAATGTGATACGTGATCTAAAAGAAAAAGGTTTTTGGGTATACGGGCTCGACGGTGAATCAAAGCAGTCTATTAATGAAGAAAATTTTGATACTCCTACAGCATTTATCATAGGGAATGAAGCTCGAGGTATCCGGGAAAAGACTCGTGAGCTGTGCGACATCATGCTCCGCATCCCGATGCATCCTCAGTGCGAATCGATGAATGCCGCAGTCTCTACTGCTATCGCACTATATGCATGGAGCGCAAAACACCCAGATTCTGTAAAAATAATATAATTTTAAAAAGCCCCATATCGGGGCTTTTTAAATATTTATTTTGCTAGTATACTACCATCTATATGAATAAAATGGGAATTAAAAATTGGGGACCGGTATTTATAATTATCGCTGCACTCTTGTGGGCTTTTGATGGTGTCATTCGAAGATCTCTGTATAGTCTACCACCTATAACTATAATATTTTTTGAACATATAATAGGCCTAGTCATACTGCTACCTTTTGTTTGGAAGAAAATTATTTTAGAAAAAATTGATAGGCGTAGTTTCTGGTTGCTATTGCTCGTCGCTATACTCAGTGGACTACTCGGTACTCTATGGTTCACTACTGCATTACTAAAAGTGCATTTCATTTCTTTTTCTGTTGTTTTCTTGTTGCAAAAGATTCAGCCTATTTTTGCTATAACTAGTTCATCTATTCTGCTGAAAGAAAAATTTGAAAAGTCATATATAAAGTGGGCTGTCATCGCTATCATCGCAGCATTTTTTGTGACATTTAAAGATGGCTATGTGAACCTAGCGACGGGGGGAGATACTGTTGTCGCCGCACTCTATGCGGTGGGAGCAGCATTTGCTTGGGGTACATCAACTACATTCTCCAAGATGATCCTCACAAAGATTTCTCATGAAGTGACTACTTTTTATAGATTCCTATTTACTGGTGTCATCTCTTTAGTTGTACTTTTGGTCCTTGGATATGGAGGTTCATTATTTCTACCGACCCTGAATCAGTTCGGCTTGTTTGGCTTGATTGCTGTGTCTACTGGGATGGTTGCCCTGGTTATCTACTACAAGGGGCTGTCTATGACAAAAGTCCACATCGCTACAATTTTGGAACTGACATTCCCATTTGTGGCTATACTCATAGATATGAAGCTATATAATAACTTTTTGTCCGTATCTCAGTTAATCGCTGCTTTTATTCTTTGTTTTTCTATATATAAAATCGCCCGGATTAATCAATCTGTCCAGATTACAAATTAATCTAAATAGTGTAAAATATTTAAATGGTATTTCAATCAAAACATGTAAAAGGTATTGGTCGTGGAAAAAATCTAGGGTTTCCTACAATCAATTTATCAATTCCTGAGGATCTAATGTTAGAAGATGGTATTTATGCTGCGTGGATAGATATCGGTGGTAGGGCATACAAGGGGGCATTACACTTTGGTCCGGTCCCTACTTTTGGGGAAAAAGAATCTCAGCTCGAAGTGCACCTGATAGATGTTACCGATGATAATTTCCCAAATACAGATGGTGTAGATATAGAAGTAGACATAGTAGAACATATAAGAGATATACAGAGATTTGATGAGACGGTAGATTTGATTGAACAAATAGCTCGTGATGTAGAAAAAGTAAATAAAATTTTGAAATAATTTTTTATGGACACATTAAGAGAAAAAGAAATAGTTTTGGTTCAGATATTTTATCTGTTTCTCTTGCCTGTATTTTTATTGTATTTTAATATTATTCCTGGTAGCTATCGTTTCCTGGTTTTATTTTTTGTGGCTATTATGCTCCTCGGTGTTATACATAGAGCGGCTTGGACATATGAAGACATAGGTTTTAAAAAAGACTGGTGGGCAGACTGGAAATACTACTTACTCTTTACTTTTGGTGCAATTTTTTTCTTGTTGTGGCTCGAGACTCTAGTCCCTCATAACCCGATGCTTGATTGGTATGAAAACAAGAAATTCTTATTGCTATTTGCTCCTATTAGTATTCTCCAAGAGATAATTTTCCGTGGTGTCTTGATCAAGATGTTATTAAAAGCTTTTGATGATATAAAGATAGTGATATTCATAAATGCCTTAGTCTTTGCCTTGATCCATGTGATATATGCAAATGCAGTATTTGTATTGCCTCTGACTTTTATGGCAGGAATAGGTTTTGCCTGGATGTATGTATACAAGCCGAATATAATACTTATATCTATTAGTCATACTATATTGAATTTTATAGCTATGGTTCTAGGGTTTTTCATTATTAGATAATTTCATTGATTGTGCAAAAAATTAATTTTCAAAAAATAAATAAGATTATAAGTCGCAAAATACGCAAAACTGTTGCGGTGAGTTTTTTGACCACAGTAGCTACACTCTTGGTTTTTTGTTTGGTTATTTTTTTGAATAAAAATAAAATTATTGATTTTATTTTGACTGATCAGGATAATCAGGCTGTCTCTGTTTACTCAAATATACCAGAGCCTGTATTGGATACTGAGCCTACTCCTGTCGCATCGCAACAGGTAAAGAATCCGACTGTCGTAGACGTAGTTCGCAAATCAAATGTAGCTGTAGTCTCTATCGTGGGAATGAAAGATGTCCCTAAATATGATGTAGTTTACAATGACACCAATGTTTTTGGTGGAATATTTAGAACCCCTACTTATGTCCAGAACGGTACGGAGAAGAAAAAGACTGGTAGTGGGACCGGCTTCCTCATATCTTCTGATGGATATATAGTCACAAATAAGCATGTAGTATCTGATACTAGTGCTTCATATAGTGTCACTCTGAATAATAGCAAGGTGTATGATGCGACGGTTCTCGCACGGGATGATGTGCTAGACGTAGCAATATTAAAAGTATCTTCAACGGATAAATTCTCATATTTGCAATTAGGGGATTCAGATAGTATCGAAGTGGGGCAGAGTGTAGTAGCTATAGGTAATGCTCTGGGTCAATTCAAAAATACTGTATCTGTGGGTGTGGTGTCTGGATTGTCTAGGTCTGTAACTGCATCGACTGGCGGGGGCGGATCTGAAAAATTAAGTAAAGTGATTCAGACTGATGCAGCTATCAATCCTGGGAATTCTGGTGGCCCACTACTCGATATAAATTCAAATGTTATCGGAGTGAATGTTGCTGTTGTTTCTGGGTCTGAGAATATTGGGTTTGCTCTACCTATCAATAGTATAAAAAGTGTTATTGATTCAGTAAGAAAGACGGGTTCTATATCTAGGCCATATGTAGGAGTAAGATACGTCACGATAAATCCAGAGATTAAAAAGAGCAAGGGTCTGACTGTGGACTATGGTGTGTGGATTACAAAAGGATCCAAGGGGGAACCAGCTATTGTGCCAAATTCTCCAGCTGAGAAAGCCGGCATCAAAGAGGGTGATGTCATCCTGGAAATAGACGGTCAAAAGATAGATGAAGAAGGAGATTTTACTTTTCTGATTAGAGATAAAAATGTAGGTGACTACGTAGAATTAAAAGTATTGTCCGGCAACATAATCAGACTAATAACTATTAAACTAGAAAAAGTTTCTTAATAATAAAAAAACAATGGATTTATGATCCATTGTTTTTTTATTATTTTGTGGTAATATCACAAAAAACCCATTTTAATTTAATACGTATGAAAAAACTTAGAATTGCCATTTTGTTTACTGGCGGCGGCAGCTCCGGTGTATTTCTGTCTGAGAAAGACCCGAATTGTAATAAAAATTATGAATTCGTTTGTGCTGTGTCGAGTGCTGAGGGTGCCAGTGGTATTTCGTATTTTCAAAAAATAGGAATACCTTGTATTGTAAAAGATTGGAAAAAATTTCGCACAGATCTTTCATCAAAAGAAAAACGAGCCCAGTATTTTTTTGGAATTGAAACAATACTGGATACCTATCAGGTTGACTTGGTATTGCTCGCTGGATTTATGTTGATTATTCCTAATTCTTTTATTGATACTTATCATAAGAAAATTGTGAATGTTCACCCAGCAGATTTAAGGATATTGGGTGATGACAAAAAACCAAAGTACAGAGGCGACAATGCTGTGGTGGGTGCCTTTATGGATGGCCAGTCTGAATTCTGTTCCACTATACATTATGTGGATCCCGGTGATTATGACTGCGGGGAGATAATCTGTGTATCTGATCCTTACAAGCCAGGTGATGTAAACGACCCTGTACTTATTCAGGGAAACATGAAAACACTTTGTGATGGACCGGCTTATCAAAAAGCCCTTGAAATCCTCTGTGGTAAGTAATTTTCTAAACCGAAATAAAGAGCCTTTAGTCGTAAGATTAAGGGCTCTTTTGTTATCTTGGCTTTTATGGATAAAAGGCATATAATCTTATACATGGTAGACCTGAAGGAATTACAAAAGGAAGTGATGAGGAATAAGGTTGAGAAAGGTTTTAATACTACCGATATGGCCTTGGATTTTTGTCGTGCACATGAGGAGCTCTCTGAAGCATTTTCTAAATTCAATAAAAATCAAGACGGAGTAGCAGAGGAGCTTGCTGATGTGATGATATTCATACTCGGTATGTGTGAGATTCTGGGCTATGATTTGGAAAAAGAGTTAGTCAGAAAGATTGAGGTTAATAAACACAGAAAATATATTAAGACAAAATCTCCAGATGGCAAGGATATATTCATTAGAGAAAAAACAGATATTGATCCATAAAATAAAATACCCCCGACGAATGTCGGGGGTATTTTATTTTCTTTCGTAAATTGCAAAATCTAGATTGTAGATATTTTCATCATCTGCCTCGAAATGCTCATTCTTTATTTTGCCCCATATGCTCTCATCTATAGTAGGGAAGTGTATCTCTGCCTCTTTATCTTCCATGTCGACATGGGTGATATATAATCTGTCTGCTTTTTCTATCATGATCTTGTATATCTGACCACCACCGATTATAAATATCTCTTCATCAATAGTTGCTGTATTTTTTAGTAGCTCTTCTAAGTCATCTATGGAGTACACTATCTCCACTCCCTCTGGGTGGAATGCTTCATCTTTTGTCAGTACGATATTTCTGCGCCTAGGTAGTGGGCGACCTAGGGATTCAAAAGTCTTTTGGCCCATGACGATGGTCCGTCCACTGGTAGTCTCGCGGAAATGCTTCATATCACGAGGCAGGTCCCACAGCAGGGTATTTGCCTTGCCTAATTCATTATTGCGACCTATGGCTGCGATGAGTGATATCATTTTATAAAACTATATCCAATCCAGATATAGGAGCTAGTGGTTGATAATTTTTTGAAAATTCTGCAAACATTTCTTCTATTAGTGATTCGTCTTTTCCTCTTGATCTCTTTATCGCATCTTTTGGGATCTGAATAGAAATATTTTGATGGTCGTTTACTCTACTCATTATCTCTTTTGCACCTTCGTAGTGATTGTCGTATATGTGGGCATTGGCTATGCTGTGAGTATATATCCCAGGTTTTACACCTAGGTGCTCTGCTATCATGCACTGCAGTAATGCAAAACCAAAAGTATCAAAAGGTGTACCTAGCATGATGTCATTTGATCTGATTATGTTATGCATATGCAATCTGCCACCAATAATATTTATAGTAAAAGCATAAGGGCAGGGTACATTCTTTTTTGGTGTACCACCGTATCCATCATCTGCGGGATCCCATGTGATGACTACTCCGTGGCGTGAGCTCGGATCTTTTTCTAGTAGCTCTATGGCTTTACCTAGCTGGTCACGTCCAAAGTGGTGCTTCCATCTCCATCCATATGCAGAAGATAGTGTGCCATCTTCTTCTAAGAAAAGATCCCACATCTTTGTGAACTTGCGTAGAAATGTAGCATCCTTGTCTCCCTGTAGGAACCATACTTGTTCTGCTATTGGAGATTTTAGTGGTTGCTTGCGGAGAGTAAGCAAAGGGAAACCATCTTTTTCTATATCAATCTGAAAAGTTACCCCAGGGAGGGCCTTTGTCTTGTGTCCAGTGCGAACATTCAATTCCTCGATTCCTTCATCCATGATTTTTCTGACTATATCTTGGTATATTGTGTCGAATGTTGTCATATTTTTGATTATACAATAGAATGTAAATATATGGAAAATATTAAATATCCTTATTTACCAGAAGGCAGAACTCTGTTGCATGTACCAGAGGGTAATAAATACATGGAAGCTGCTTGTCTTGTAGCTAAAAATGAATCATCTGACAAAAAGACTTCCACGGGGGTTGTCGTTGTGAATGATGAGGGGGTCATCCTTGTTGGAGCAGCAAACAAATCAGCTTTAACAAATGATTTTCTGCTAAAAACTCATAAAGATTGGTGTATAAGAAAAAATCTAAAAATACCATCAGGACAAAAGTATTGGTTATGTCCTGGTTGCGCTTCTAGTAAGTATCATGCAGAGAGTCATGCGATGCTGAAAGCTAAAAAAAGTAAAATAGATATTTCAAATTGTGATGTCTATCTATGGGGTCATTGGTGGTGTTGTAAAGATTGTTGGGATTCAATGATTGATTCAAAGATTCGCAATGTTTATTTGATGGAGGGTACTACGAATGGTTTTAATAATTCAAATCCGATTAATAAATAAATTAAAAAGACATAGAAATATGTCTTTTTAATTTCTTAACATACTTTGTATTTAAGCGTACATTCTAATGTATATATCTTTAACAATAAGAGGTTGGGTAAGTATCCCTATGTTTGTGTGCGTTACTATTTTTATGATAATAACGACACATTATTGTACAAGAAACAAATCATTGCACACTAAAAGCCAGATTTTCCAATGGAAATACTGGCTTTTTGTTTATCATTTTACTGTGATAGAATACCTATATTAATCCCTAATTTTTTTAATCTATATGGCAATGAAAGACAAACAGGTAGAAAAACTTATCAAAGCAGAAGACAAGCGTCAGAAGAGTGTGGTGAATCTGATCGCTTCTGAGAACTATGTATCACGGGATGTGCTCGCCGCATTGGGTTCAACACTGACAAACAAATATGCCGAGGGTTACCCGGGCCGTCGCTACTATGGTGGCAATGAGATCATAGATCAGGTAGAACAGCTCTGCATCGATCGTGCTCTAAAACTTTTCAAAATAAAAAACACAGAGTGGCATGTGAATGCTCAGCTACTATCCGGATCTCCTGCAAACTTTGCACTGTACTCCGCGCTCGTACCACTAGGGGAGAAGATTATGGGTATGAAGCTCACATCTGGTGGACATCTCACACACGGACATCCACTGTCTATGACGGGCAAGCTCTGGAAGCCTGTGCAATTCGAACTCGATGGAGAGAGTGAAGTTATAGATTACGATGCACTCATGGAGATAGCAAAGAAAGAGAAGCCGGCGATCATCGTCGCAGGATTCACTGCATATCCACGCACTGTAGATTTCAAAAAATTCCGTGCTATCGCTGATGCGTGCGGAGCGATACTTCACGTAGACATGTCTCACTTTGGTGGGCTCGTAGCTGGTGGGGCATACCCAAGTCCATTCCCATATGCGGACTCTGTGATGACTACTACTCACAAATCTCTCCGTGGTCCGAGACAGGCACTGCTATTTGTAAAAAAAGATGAAAGAGGTTTTGACAAGAAACTCGACAAGATGGTCATCCCTGGACTCTTTGGTGGTCCGCACGAGAACAATATAGCAGCCGTGGCTATAGCACTGGCTGAAGCCTCAAAACCAGAATTCAAAAAGTATGCAAAGCAAGTAGTAAAGAACGCACAGACACTAGCAAAAGAATTGAAAAAACTCGGATGGCATATCATCTCTGGTGGTACAGACTCACATTTGATATTGGTGGATACATGGATGGGTGGTGCGGGCATTGCAGGGAGTGATGCGAGCAAGAAGCTAGAAAAGGCAGGCATCATAGTAAATATGAATACGATTCCAGGAGACAAGCGCTCTGTGATGGATCCATCTGGTATCCGCCTCGGTACATGCGCAGAGACTACTCGCGGAAGAAAGGAGAAGGATATGATAAAGATTGCAGTAAAGATGGATAAAATTCTAAGAGGGAAATAATTTATGAAAATATATTTCTCAGGGTCAATAAGCGGAGGGAGAGATTATCAGGCTTGGTACGATTTTATCGTAAAGCAGATTTCCAATTACGGAGAGGTTCTTTCTGAGTTTGTAGCAGACAAGAGTCTGACTAGTTATGGATCTGTGAATATGACTGACGAAGAGATATATAATAGAGATGTAAGGTTGATAGAGGAGTGCGATATCGTCATCGCTGATATCACCAATCCATCCCTTGGAGTCGGGTACGAGATCGCCTATGCGGAAAAATTAAATAAAAAGATTTATTGCTTGTATCTAAAAGTAGAAGGTAAAAAAGTTTCTGCTATGATTGTCGGAAATAAAGATTTTGAAATTCATCCGTATACATCAGAATCTGAAATAGTCGAAATCATAAAAAATATTTTTGAGAAATAGTATGGCACATATTCATGAAAAGATAGATTTTTGTGTAGAAGTATTTATTGTTCACAAAGACAAAGTCCTACTTCGTATGCATGATAAATATAAATTCTGGTTATCAGTCGGTGGGCATATAGAACTCGACGAGGATCCAATACAGGCTGCATATCGTGAAGTAAAAGAGGAAGTAGGCTTGGATATTAAAATAGCAGGATCTGCGGATGGAATAGACGAGGACAGCCCGGCAAATCGTGGATATAAATACCTTATACCACCTAGATACCTAGGCAGACACTCAGTATCTGGGACTCACGAGCACATTGCACTAGTATATTTTGCTACTTCAGATAGTGATGTAATTACGGATTCCATTCTTGATCATGAAAAGGGTGTCGAGACAAAATGGTTCACAATGGAAGAACTAGAGAATGCAAATCTTGTGCCCAATGTCTTATTTTATGCATCCGAAGCATTAAAAGAACTAGGAGATAAAAATGGAAAATAATCATATCAAAGTAGGTGTAGGCGTGATGGTTTTTAAAGACGGAAAAGTTTTGATGGGTAAAAGAAAAGGTAAACATGGGGCAGGTGAGTATTCATGGCCTGGAGGACATTTAGAATATATGGAATCAATAATTGAATGTACCAAAAGAGAGGTTTTTGAAGAATGCGGAATAGAAATTAAAAATATTAAATTTCTTCGTTTGTTAAATATGAAAAAATATGACAAACATTATATAGATATCGCAATGACTGCAGATTGGGGCAGTGGGGAAGTTACACTAAAAGAACCAGAAAAATGCGAAGGTTGGGATTGGTATGACATAAATAATTTACCTGAACCTTTGTTTGCACCACTTCAGACTTATTTTGAAGCATTAAAAACGGGTAAGATTTTTTTTGATAATTAATATGAAAAAACAAAAAGGCAAACTCATAGTAATAGATGGTACAGATGGTAGTGGCAAGGCTACACAGGTGGATTTATTGATGAAGAGATTAAAGGGGGATGGCTACACTGTAAAGACTGTAGATTTTCCAGAATACTATCAGAACTTTTTTGGTAAATTCATCGGGCACTGTCTTTCCGAGCAGTACTACAATTTTGTGAATGTTCACCCAAAGATCGCCTCGGTCCTGTACGCGGCAGATAGATTTGAGTCCAAGGGGCAGATGGAAGATTGGCTCGCAAAGGGGTATGTAGTGATTGCGAATAGATATGTCAGTGCAAATCAGATCCACCAGGGTGGAAAGATAAAGAATACAAAAAAGCGCCAAGCATTCATCGAGTGGCTCGATGAGATGGAGCATGAAGTATTCAAGATTCCAAGACCAGATGTGATATTTTACTTAAGTCTTCCTATAGCTATCAGCAAGGCATTAATGGCCGAGAGAAATAAAAAGGATGCACGCGCTTATCTGGGTAAGAAGCAGGATGTACATGAAAAGGATAATAATTTTCTCGAGAATTCTCGGGCTAGTGCACTGTGGCTAGCCAAGACACAAAAGAATTATGTGCAGGTGGATTGCTCTGTGAAGAATACCCTGCGCACCCGAGAGGATATACACGAGGAAGTGTACGCCAAAGCAATCAAATCCCTCCCAAAGATCAAAAAGGCATCAAAGAATTAGACTATTGACAATATGTGATATAGGGGTAGTATGAAGGTAAAATTAAATCCCAATATATTATGAAACCCGAGATAAAGCCGTACTTAGTACCGGTTGCCGCATTCTTTTTGTACAAGATGACACAACAGAAGCTATTTTCAGATGAATTTGATGGAATTCTATTTAGGAGAGACTTTCTCTCAATAGATGAGTACAATGAATTTCCAAAGATTACTGATGGAGAGTTATTTGAAAAAAGACTCCTCGATGCTCGTGAAGAATTATCGGAAAAAGAATTTCATGATTTTATCGCTACTTTTCATTGCCTCCCTTATTACATATTAGAAGATGATGAAAAGGAAAAATTAAAGCAAATTATGGATGTTCTGTTTACCACTAACCACTTCCGTAAACCGTAAAGGAAAAGTCCTCTCGATCAAAAGAGAGGACTTTTTGTTTGCCTTTTTATGTGTATAATTACTTTATATGAAGATTCCAGTAGTAAATGAACAAGATGAGATAATAGGGTATAAAGATAGATTAGACAGGAGCCCTGAGGATATTATTCGTATAACTTCTATATGGATAACTGATGAAAATGGAGATATTTTAATGCAACAAAGAAAATTTAATAAAAAAAATAATCCGGGTAAATGGAGTGCCGCAGTGGCAGGAACAGTAGAAGAAAGTGAGACATATGAGAGTAATGCGTATAAAGAAATGGAGGAAGAAATCGGAGTGAGTGATGTACCTCTTACTATATCAAAAAAATTGTACGGAGAGACAGCTGGAGGTAAAAGATTTTTGCAAATATATACTGCAAAATTCTCAAAAGATAAAAAATTGACAGCTCAAGAGAATGAAGTGGAACAATTAAAATGGTTCACAAAAGAAGAACTATTGAGAGAGTTAAAAGAAAACCCAAATGATTTTGTCGGATCTATGCATAGCAAAGAAGTAAAAGAGTTATTTTTATCATGAAAATCAAAATTAAGAGAATTGAAAAAGAATTACCGTTACCTTTGTATCAGACTACTGGTGCTGTAGCTTTTGATTTGTATTCACGTGTGGATATGGTTGTCTTACCAAAGACATTGGTGAGATTGCCGACAAATGTTATCATTGAGACTCCAAAAGGGTACATGCTAGAAATCAAGGATCGTTCAAGTACCTTAAAGAAGAAGGGTCTATTGGTAAGTACTGGCTACATAGATAATGATTTTTGCGGAGAAGCCGATGAGATACTTTTACAGGTTTACAACATTACAGACAGTGAAGTCGTTGTTGAGAAAGGGGAGAGATTAGGCCAAGGTGTTTTTGTTAAAATAGAAGTTGCAGAATGGGAGGAAGTTGATATTATGGAAGGGGTAAATCGTGGTGGTTTTGGTACGACCGGTAATAAATAATATGAATATAAAAACAAAAATACAAAATACAATACTAGAAGCTCTAAGGAGCCTCGGCATCGAGGCGACGGTTATTACCCTGGAGCATCCCGCAGATTTGAATAATGGCGACTATTCTACAAATGTAGCCATGGCCTATGCAAAGCAAATCGGAATGAATCCAAGAGAGTTGGCAGAAAAAATAGTTGCAGAAATCTCCGCTAGGCAAGACCTAGCGGAGATAGAAAAAATAGAAGTTGCAGGAGCTGGATTTATAAACTTTTACCTATCACGTGAATTCTTTGTTGGTAGCGTAAAAGATATTTTGAATAAAAAAGAAAATTGGGGAAAAAATGATTTGTCCAATGGCAAGAAAATAATGGTGGAGTATACAGATCCGAATCCATTCAAGCCATTTCATATTGGACACCTTATGACCAATGCTATTGGTGAATCTATCGCTCGCGTCGTAGAATTCTCTGGCGCAAAGACTGTCCGTGCAAACTATCAGGGTGATGTGGGTCTACACGTAGCAAAAGCGATATATGGACTGCAGAATTTTGGTATGCCAGACGAAAATCTTTCTGTATCAGAAAAGGCGCAGTATATCGGCGTGCAGTATGCAAAGGGTAGTGATGAATATGAGAATAATCCTGATGCAAAGAGCGCTATAGATGCTATCAACAAAAAGATATACGAAAAGAGTGATGAAGAGATAAATAAAATCTACGCATGGGGTAGAGAGGTCACATTGGCTGCCTTTGAAGAGATATACTCACTCCTAGGTACAAAATTTAATCACTATTTCTTTGAGTCTGTTATGGCTCCAATAGGTGAGAAGATCGTCCGAGCAAATACTCCAAATGTATTCGAGGAATCTGACGGGGCAATAGTATTCAAAGCAGATAAATACAATCCAAAACTGCACACTCGAGTATTCATCACTAGTAGTGGTCTGCCACTATACGAGACAAAGGAGATCGGCCTGACAATGACAAAATTCGAAAAGGAAGAAAATCTCGATCTATCTATAGTGACTACAGCTATCGAGCAGGGTGAGTATATGAAGGTAGTCCAACAGGCTATATCACTCATGCATCCAGATCTTGAGAAAAAGATGAAGCATATCACTCACGGTATGATGCGCCTCGCCTCTGGCAAGATGTCTTCTCGCAAGGGTAATGTAGTCACAGGTGAATCACTACTTCAGGACTCTATGGATGTAGTTCGAGAAAAGGTAGCCGAGCGTGAGCTATCTGCCGAAGAGAAAGAGAATATAGCTCAGACTGTAGGAGTAGCTGCACTCAAGTATTCTATCCTCCGATCATCTCTTGGATCAGATATCATTTATGATTTTGAAAAATCTATTTCTTTTGATGGTGACTCTGGTCCATATCTGCAGTACACAGCAGTACGCGCAAATGGTATCCACAAGAAAGCCGAGGGCGAGGGTATTTGCGTAGCGTATACAGACATACCATCTGATATCACAGTACTGGAGAAAACTCTATACAGATTCCCAGAGGTAGTAGCTCATGCATATGAACAACTAGAACCTCATCATATCGCTACATATCTGACCGAGCTCGCATCTGCATTCAACTCTTTCTATGGAAATACAATGATAGTGAACAAGAATGATCCATATGCACCGTATCGTGTGGCACTGGTATCCGCATTCCATACTACAATGCAAAACGGCCTTTACCTCCTAGGTATCAAAACTCCAGAGAAGATGTAAAAAATATGAAATTTAAAATTATTACATTACCAAAAGAAAGATGGCAAGAATACAAAGAACTTCGCCTTCTTGCTGTTTCGTCTGAACCGGTAGCTTTTTGGCCTACAGAAACTGAAGAGAAAGAAAGAACAATAGAGGGGTGGACTATGTATCTTGATAAAAATTCACCACAAACAATGTTTTTTGCTGAATGTAACAATGAACTTGTTGGGATGATTAGATTGGCAATAAATAAAGAAGAAAAAGTAAAGCATAATGCGTGGATTTACTCCTTTTTTGTTAAGTCAGAAGCTCGTGGTAGTGGTATAGGAAAAAGTTTATTAACTCAGGCAATAAATTTTTTGAAAGAAAAAAATGTTGAAAATATTTGTTTGAATGTTGCTGTTACTCAGAAAGGTGCTATTAAACTATATAAAAGTTTTGGATTTAAAAAGATTGGAAAATACAAAAATCTAGTAAAGTATAATGGAAAATATTACGATGAAGATATTATGTGTCTAAGCCTTTAATTTTATATGGAATTTAACTATGTTTCTTTTTAGTGTATTATGATTATTCTATATATAGATTTGGAAATAAATTTGCATAGGTCCGACCTATACAAAAGTATAACCCAGATCAAAACTCCAGAAAAAATGTAATAAAAAATTCCCCGGGGTGAAAGGCCGATCGGGGAATTTAGTGGTTCGTTGCGCTATAAAAGGTCCTGATAGATAATCAGGAAATGTATGGACGGAGCTTTTTGTAGTGTCCCTACATTGTTTTATATCCTGGAGAAGGTACAAAGAATTAGGTCTTATATTACTCATATTTTGGAAAAAAGCAAGCTTCTCAATAAATCTTGCTTTTTTAGTGTTTTATGGTTATTCTGTATATACAGATGTTGAAGGGGCTATCACCCTGGAGTCTTGGGAAGAAATCCTCTGAAAAAGGACGTAGAACCCAGTAAATGAGAAGTAAGCAAGGTGGTACCGCGGTAAAAAATCGCCCTTGGAATGCAATCGTAGGATTGTTATTCAAGGGCGATTTTTCATTTATTAGTTAAAAATATGATCATGGAAGAAAAAAATACAAAATCACAAAATGCAGAGCGTGAGGAAAAGATACTATCGTTTTGGAAAGAGAATGATACTTTTAAAAAGAGTATAGAAAAGGAGGCCCCAAAAGGGAAGTACGTCTTCTACGATGGGCCACCTTTTGCTACAGGACTACCACACTATGGCCATATTCTAGGATCTACTGCAAAAGATGTCGTAGGTAGATATCAGACTATGCGCGGTTACTCTGTACCTCGTAGATGGGGTTGGGACTGTCATGGTCTACCGATAGAGAATATCGTAGAAAAAGACCTGGGTATCTCTGGTAAAAAAGCTATCGAGGAATACGGCATAGAGAAGTTCTCTGAGCATGCTCGTAGCAAGGTATTGACCTATGTATCAGAATGGAAAAAGACTGTCGACCGCATGGGGCGATGGGTGGATTTCGATAATTCATACAAGACTATGGATAATAGTTTTATCGAGAGTGTCTGGTGGGCCCTGGGTGAGCTGAATAACAAGGGACTCCTATACGAAGGTGTGCGAGTACTCGCATACTGTTCACGATGTGAGACTCCGATTGCAAACTCGGAGATTGCCATGGACAACAGCTACAAAGATATAAATGATATTTCTGTATATGTAAAATTTAGATTAACTCCTACGCAGAAAATGCACCCTCTCTTTAACGCGAGTACGCTAACCCGTTCGGATGCATTTTCTGCTCCGGAAATATTCCTTTTGGCTTGGACTACTACTCCATGGACGCTACCGGGTAATACTGCGATAGCGATAAATAAAGATTTGCAGTATGTATATGTAAAAAACAATGTTCCAGATAAAGATGAGACATTCATAATCGCAAAAGATTTATTTGAAAATCTAAAAACAAAATTCACAGATCCAGAAATCATAAAAGAAGTTTCTGGTAATGAATTAGTGGGATTATCATACGAACCGGTTTTTGATTATTATAAAAATGCAGATATGCCAAATAAAGAAAATATTTGGAAAGTTTGGCATGCGGATTTTATAACAGCAGATGCAGGTACTGGTATCGCTCACGAAGCTCCGGCTTTTGGTGAGGATGATATGAATCTAGCAAAGGAAAACAATATTCCATTTATCCGCCACGTAGAACCAAACGGAGTATTTTCTGCAGAAGTGACTGATTTTGCTGGTCAATATGTAAAACCAAAAAGTGAAGATGAAAAAATAAGATTTCAAGCTGATATAAATATCATAAAATATTTGCAAGAGAGTGGGGCGTATTTTGATAAAGAAAAAATAAAGCACTCATATCCACACTGCTACCGATGTGATACACCACTACTGTACTACGCACTACCTTCATGGTTTGTGAATATTCAAAAAGTAAAAGCAGATCTCCTAGAAAAAGCTGAATCAATGAACTGGGTCCCAGCACACTTAAAAGATGGAAGATTCCATCATACAATGGAAAATGCACCGGATTGGACTATCTCTCGCAATAGATATTGGGCCAGTCCTTTGCCTATCTGGAAATCAGAGAGCGGGCAGATGATGTTCACTAGCTCTGTTGATGATCTAAAATCAAAAGTTAAAAAATCTGGCAACAAATACTTTGTAATGCGTCATGGGGAGTCAACTCACAATACAGATGGTGTATGTAGTTCTGTTGCGGATTACCCCCATCACCTAACAGAAAAGGGTAAAGAAGTAGTTTCTGAAAATGCATCTATTTTGAAATCAGAGAATATATCGATGATATATTGTTCACCTTTTATTAGAACAAAGGAGACTGCAGAGATAGTTGCAGATTTAATTGGTTTTGATAAAAGTAAAATTATCTATGATGATAGAATTACTGAATATAAATTTGGTGATTTTAATGCTAAGTTATTTAGTGATTATCTAAAATGGCGCAAAGAAATTGGTGACACTGTAGATCTATGTCCTCCAAACGGAGAGAGTGTTGTTGATGCTCGTCGAAGATTTTCTTCATTTTATTATGACATAGATAATATACATAAAAATGAGAATATATTAGTTATTACACATGGTATTGGCTTGGAAACCTTAGATGCTGTTAAGAATGTATATAACGATGAAGTCATGTGGAAAAATTGGAAGATGAATTCTGTATTGCCTGGACATTTTGTTAAGTTTGATTTTTATCCTCTTCCTCACAATGCGAATTACGAACTTGATCTACACCGCCCATATATAGACAGTATCGTCTTGGTGGATGAAAATGGTACAGAGTACAAGAGAATCCCCGAGGTTATCGACTGCTGGTTTGAATCTGGCTCCATGCCATTTGCTCAGGATCACTATCCATTCGAGAATCCAGAGTGGAAACAAAATAATTTCCCTGGTGGATTTGTAGCTGAATATATAGCTCAGACTAGAACATGGTTCTACTATACCCATGCTATATCTACTATGCTATTTGGAGAGGCTCCATTTAAGAATGTAGTCACTACGGGTACAGTGCTAGCCGAGGACGGTAGCAAGATGAGTAAATCAAAAAACAATTATCCAGATCCATGGATACTATTTGATAAGTATGGAGTGGATGCTCTACGATTTTATCTGATGTCTTCTACTCTGATGAAGGGTGAAGATGTGAACTTCTCTGAGAAGGGGGTCCAGGATATCGCAAGCAAGATCGTATCTCGTCTAGAAAATGTAGCTACATTCTACGAGCTCTACAGAGATGTATCTATTGAAAATGGTGAACTTGATTTAGAAAAAAATACAAATGTACTGGATCAATGGATCCTAGCTCGATTAAGCTCCCTCGTGTCGGAGGTGACTGTATCTATGGATGCATACGATATGGCCGGAGCTACGAGACCTTTTGAATTGTTTATAGAAGATCTTTCTACTTGGTATCTACGACGCTCTCGTGATCGTCTAAAGGATGGTGACGTGAATGCAAAGAAGACACTATACTACGTACTGAAAACTACAGTTTCTGTATTGGCGCCATTCGCACCATTTATATCAGAGAGTGTATGGCAAAAATTAAAGAATGAAAACGATGCAGAATCTGTACATCTTTGTGATTGGCCAGCATTCTCTTATGAAAATTCTGATGTTGTAGGTATGATGCAGCAAGTTCGCGATGTAGTCACACTAGGTCTGCAGTCTCGTCAAAAAGCTGGTGTCCCTGTGCGCCAGCCTCTTGGAAAATTTAGTATACCTATGGAATTCACGTCTTTGTATACAGAGATTATTGAAGATGAATTGAATGTAAAAGAAATTGTCTGTGACACTACACTATCTGATGTATTTATGAGTTTTGATATCACATCTGAACTGAAAAAAGAGGGTCAGTATCGTGAATTTGTCCGTGCAGTTCAAGACCTACGAAAAAAGACAGGGCTTATGCCTGCTGATGTAGTGACTCTATATGTGCAGTGTGGCGAGATAGAAAAAGATATTGTAAATACATTTCTCCCTGAATTCCAAAAGACTACAGGATTAAGGGAGGTAGTATGGGGTGATACATCTGGCGATGAAATAAAAATCGGAGATCTAGTATTTGTAGTAAAGATAGAAAAATAAGGTTTTTTTAAAATAAAACGAGGTAAAAGCCTCGTTTTATTTTTTATGGTAAACTAGGTATATGATTACAGAATACTCTGCGGGATTTATCCTCGTACTACGCAAGGATGGCGAGGAAGATAAATTTCTATTAATAAAACAATTGTCTGGCAATTGGAGTTTTCCAAAGGGGCATCTCGAAGAAGGGGAAGATTCTAAAACTGCTGCTATTCGAGAACTGCAGGAGGAGACAGGTATTACAGAATTTAAATTTGCTGAACTACCTACTCTAATGGAAGAATATGATTTCAATCATAGTGGAGACATACGCCACAAGGTGAATGAATATTTTATCGCATATGCAAAACAAGTCGATGTGAAAATCCAAGAAGGTGAAATAGTAGACTTTAAGTGGGTGACATACGATCAGGCTTTGGAAACTTTTACATTCGATGATCAAAAGGTGGTTCTGAAAGAAGCTAAAAAATATTTAGATAATTTAAATAAATAAATAAAAATGGCTCAGCATCATATCTATCACACACATGGATTCATCATATCTTCACGGGCAAGCGGTGAAGCTAACAAGATGCTATCTATATATACTAGGGAACTAGGTCTAGTCCGTGCTATGGCCGGTGGTATTAGGCTCGCAAAATCCAAGCTCCGATATACACTGCAGGATATGTCCTATGCCAAGATTGATCTAGTAAAAGGCCGAGATATCTGGCGGGTGACTTCGGCTACGACGATATCATCATTCCCGATTGCTCGTAGTAAAAAAGAATCTATCGTATTCATGTCTAGGGTATCTGCACTGATCGACCGTCTCTGTCGTGGAGAGGAGGGGAATGATGAAGTTTTTGATTTGATTATCCAATCATTCTTATTATTGGATGACGAGAATTTTAATCATGAATCACTGTCTGCATTGGAGCTTCATACTGTACTATCTATAGTGCACTCTCTGGGTTATGTCGGAGATAGTGATGATATGCATGATTATATCGGTGGTACATTTGATAAAGACAAGATACATAAATTGCTATCTGAAAAGAAATCCATAATATCACATATCAATCGTGCATTGCGTGAAAGTGGACTGTAAAAATGTTATAATTTTTTTATGAAGGAAAATGAAAATCTAAGTAAAATAGAAGATGTAAAGAGGAGGCTCTATGACAGGTCCTCTACTGTATCTTCGCACGACCGGCAAGGTGTACTGCATCCCGTATATCACGAGGCTAGTACTAGCTGGAAAAAAGAAGAAGAAACAGATATGACAAAAACAAAACCAACAACATTTTTTAAAAAATTCTTTATCGCTACTCTTATATTTTTTGTATTCGCAATTGGTTTCGCTGCGTATATGTTTTTCCGCGGAGCTAGCTCTGTGTCCAATGACAATATAGATATCACCGTCCTAGGTAATGCCTTTACAGAAGGGGGTAGTGAATTGCCTCTACAAGTAGAGATAGTAAATAGAAACAAGGCAGACCTCGAATTAGCAAATCTAGTCATCGAGTATCCGCGTGGTGCTAGTGATGATGCTACTGATGTAGTCCGACTCGCTAGGGAATCTATAGGCACTATATCTGCTGGTGGACGCGCTGAGAGACTTTTCAAAGTGACATTATACGGAGACCAGGGTCTAGTCCGTAATGTAAAAATAAAATTAGAGTATCACCCTGCTGGGTCAAATGCAATATTTACAAAAGAGTCTGCGTACCCTGTGACTATAAACTCTTCTCCCATATCTCTGATTGTAGACTCACCTACGCAGACCAGCGCAAATCAACCTTTCACTTTTAATATCAGTGCTACTTTAAACACAAATCTACCAGAGGAAGAGACTGTGCTCGAAGTCAGCTACCCTCAAGGATTTGTGTTTGATAGTGCTAGCCCCGCACCTACAAATGGCAACACAATGTGGAGCCTAAAAGATCTAACAAAAACTACTCCATTTAAATTATCTGTGACTGGTCATATGGTGGGTCAGGATGGAGACGAGCAAGCTTTCCACGTGTATGTCGGGACAAAAAAGGCAGGTAAGTCATCTGTGGATGTAGTCTATAATTCTTTCCTTCAAACTATCAGTATCGTCCGACCATTCCTGGATGCTAGGGTGGTAGTCGGTGGTAATGATGTCGATGTGCCTAGTGTGTCTGGTGGCCAGAGAGTGAGTGCGGATATAATATGGTCAAATAATCTACCTACTTCTATCTCTGATGTGCAGATTACAGCTAAAATATCTGGTAATGTTTTGGACAAGAGTGCTGTCTCTGCCCTGGATGGATTCTATGACTCTACTTCTAGTCAAATAATATGGAATAAAAATACTATGCCAGATCTATCTTATGTAGCACCAGGAGAACAGGGTAGATTGAATTTTGATTTTATACCTGTGTCTCTGTTGGGCTCAGATTCAAAAATAAGTAGTCCTCAGATTCTCGTAGAAGTCAGCATAAAAGGTATGCAGTCTGATTCAGGTAGTGGGTTCGTAGCTGTAAATAATTTTTCAAAAAAGATAATAAAGGTAGCATCTGATTTACAGCTCGCTACTAGTATGAACTACATATCTGGATCTCTGCCCCCGCAAGCTGAAACTGAGACTAGATACAAGATCAGTTGGGTATTGTCGAATTCCACAAATTCTATATCCGGAGCAGAAGCTCGTGCAGTGCTACCACTATATGTAAAGTATGTAGGCCGTGTATCTGGCAACACAGAAAATATTTCTTACAATGATGTGTCTCGTGAGATAATCTGGAAGATCGGTAATGTCAGCCCGAATACTGGCTCTGGGGCAAATAATCGTGAAGCAGATTTCGTAGTATCATTTGTGCCTTCACTTTCTCAAGTTGGCACAATACCAGAGATCATAAAGAGTGTAGTTCTAGTGGGACAAGACACTTTTGCAGGCACAACAGTACGTAGTAGTAGAGGTCCACTGAATACAAATCTTAAAAACGATCCAGCCTTTAAATCTGGTGACGAACGTGTTATAAAGTAATATATGGATCCCGTACGAAATGTGTATGTCATGTTTCTACGGATTTCAAATAATAGACTTAGTCGGTATTATTAATGATAAACTATAATTAAATACGGAAATGTAAACATTTCCTATTTCGTACGGGATGGATAAAAATGACGATAAACTAATGGAGAAGATAATCTCCCTCTGCAAGCGCCGAGGCTTTATTTACCAAGGGTCCGAGATCTACGGGGGTCTGGCTGGTACATTTGATTATGGCCCATTGGGTGTGATGCTGAAGAATAATATCAAGGATTCTTGGCGTAAAAAATTCGTGTCATCTAGACACGATATGTATGAAGTAGATGCTGCTATATTGATGAACTCTGCTGTCTGGCAAGCGTCTGGACACGTAGATACTTTTACTGCTCCACTAGTAGAGTGTACAAAATGTAAAAAAAGATTACGCGAAGATAAATTAAAAGAGAAGGGTAAGTGCGATGATTGTGGTTCACCTGTAGGTGAGGCTCGTCAGTTTAATGAAATGTTTGCTACAAAAATAGGGGCAGCGGAAGACACTGCTTCTACTGTATATCTACGCCCCGAAACAGCTCAAGGTATATTTGTGAACTTTAAAAATATCGTAGATTCGTTCCACCCAAAGCTTCCATTTGGTATGGCTCAGATTGGTAAAGCTTTCCGTAATGAGATCACCCCCCGTGATTTTATCTTCCGTGTGCGTGAGATAGAGCAGATGGAAATTGAATATTTTGTACGACCTGATGATTGGGAAAAATATTTTACTTTCTTTAAAGAGGAAATGATCGAGTGGATGGAAGGTGTGGGTATTGATATGAGCAAGGTTCATGAAATAGAAGTGGGGGCAGAAGACCGGGCTTTTTATTCTAGTAGAACAATAGATTTTGAATTTAATTTTCCATTTGGACAAAATGAGCTTTATGGTCTTGCATATAGAACAGATTATGATTTAGGTAAGCATAATCTTTCATATCAAGACGAGGAGACTGCTCAAAAATTCATACCTCATGTTATCGAACCATCTTTTGGTGTAGATCGTACAGTGTTAGCACTGTTGACCTCTGCATACATGGAAGATGACAAAGATGGGGAAGTACGTAGTTATCTAAAATTTGAACCGCATATGGCACCTGTCGTATGTGCAGTGTCGCCACTATTGAAGAACAAGCCAGAACTCATAGAAAAAGCTCGTATAGTATACGGCACACTCAAGAATGAATTTGGTCGCGTGATGTGGGATGACAATGGAAATATAGGTAAGAGATACAGAAGACAAGATGAGATAGGTACACCATGGTGTATAGTCATCGACTTTGATACTCTGACTGATGATACTGTGACTATCCGAGATCGTGATACTGGCACTCAAGAACGTATTGCTATCATAGAACTAGTGGATCATATAAAAGAAAAATTGGGATAAAATTTGAACAAAACCGGCATTTGCCGGTTTTGTTGTTTGTGGGTGTTTTTATGATATATTGGACTATATGTTAAAACCAAAAAAGAAAATATTAAAGAATGGATTGCGTGTGGTGACTGTTCCTATGAAGGACAATCCGACTGTCACTGTTCTCGTACTAGTGGGTACAGGGTCTGATTACGAGACTAGGGATATCAATGGTATATCTCACTTTCTCGAGCATATGTGCTTCAAGGGTACTATAAAGCGCCCGACTGCACAGTCTATATCCCACGAGCTCGATGCACTAGGATCACAGTACAATGCCTTTACTGATCACGAGATGACAGGGTACTACGCCAAAGCTGATAGTAAAAAATTCAAACAGATTTTCGATGTTGTTTCTGATATATATCTGAACTCTACTTTTCCTGAGACAGAGTTGGAAAAGGAAAAAGGTGTGATTATCGAGGAGATAAATATGTATGAGGATATGCCACAGAGCCATGTCCAGGATATGTTCCAAGAAGCCCTCTATGGAGATCAACCTGCAGGATGGAATATCGCCGGACCAAAAGAAAATATTAAAAAGATGACAAGGAATGATTTTGTTAAATACAAAAATGCACACTACGTAGCAGGTAGCACTGTGATAGTTGTTGCTGGCAATGTGACTGAAAAAGAAGTGGGTGAGCAAGTCAAGAAATATTTTGGTGACATTTCTGCATCGTCAAAAGGTAAAAAGAAAAAGACTATTGTTAAGCAGGGTGAACCAAAAGTACTACTAAAACACAAGACCACAGACCAGACTCACTTTGTACTAGGTATGCGGACTTTTGATATGTTCGACTCTCGCAATCCTATACTGTCCGTACTCTCTGGGGTCCTCGGTGCGGGGATGAGTTCACGCCTCTTTATAAAGCTTCGCGAGGAGATGGGTGTGGCGTACTATGTGCGTAGCTACAATAGTACATCTCTGGATCATGGAGTATTCCAGATATCTGCAGGTGTAAATAATGCTCGTACAAAAGAAGTAATAGTAGAAATTTTGAAAGAATGTGGAAAATTAAAAACTGAATTAGTTAGTGATTTAGAATTGAAAAAAGTAAAATCATTTCTCTCTGGCAATATGAAGATGGCACTAGAAGCTACGGACGATATAGCCAGCTACTATGGTACCCAAGAATTGATGAAGGGGGATATGCGGACAGTAGAAGAGAGAATCAAATTGATTGAAAAGGTCACATCTCTCGATATCAAGAAGATGGCTCAGAAGATTTTCACAGACAAGAATCTCACTCTAGCAGTCATCGGTCCAGACAAGGACGCTGATTCGTTTGTCTGTCTATTGAATTTTAAAAAATAAAAAATACACTGCCAGACATTCGCATTCTGGCCTGGAAGGGCAAGTTATTTCTGGTCGCAGCGCAGATGTCTTATGGTGTATTTCTTTATTTTTTAAGTTATATTATTGTGTTATAATAATAATTATGAGTGAACATATTACAAAGCATGAAGTGAGTATCTCGACAAGTACATTAGTACGGATTTTTGTGTTTATATTAATAATGTTGGCATTATTTAAGCTAACAAATATCATTCTAGTCACATTGACTTCTATTGTATTGGCTTCTTTTGTTGAGTTCTCTTTCTTGAAATTGCGCAAATTTATTCCAAATAGGACATTGGCTGTATTTTTGATTTATACTCTGACTATCAGTTTGCTCGTATGGCTATCATCTGTGTTTATCCCTGTATTCGTGCAGGAGATGTCTGGCCTAGTAGCACAGCTAGGTAAATATATACCAGATAGCAGTATCCTCAATAGCTTCCAGACAGATACTATCAGTGGAGCTCAGAATGTAGTAAAGACTATATCTTCTAGCAAGGCTTCTCTGCCTGATTTGATAAAGAGTACTCAGAATCTGATCTCTACATTCTCTGGTGGATTCTTTGAAGTAGCAGGTAATGCTTTTGGTAGTATATTCAATCTTATCCTTATCGTGATCATATCTTTTTATCTTTCTGCAAAAGAAAAGGGTATTGAGAATTTCCTACGAATTGTCATCCCTGATACTCATGAAGAGTACGTGATATCACTATGGCAGAGGACAGAGCGAAAGATCGGTCTTTGGATGCAGGGCCAGCTACTACTAGGTGTGATCATCGGAATGCTCGCATATCTATCACTGACTATATTAGGAGTACAGTACTCTCTAGTCATAGCCATCATCACTGCACTATTTGAGCTTATTCCTTTTGGTATATATCTGGCTATGGTACCTGCTGTGATGTTCGGATTCCTGTCTGGTGGTATACCTATGGCTATTATGAGCTTTGTGATATATATAATACTGCATCAATTTGAAACTTATCTTATAGCCCCATTGATTATAAAAAAGGTGGTAGGCATATCACCGCTCGTAGTCATCTTGTCTGTCATCATCGGTTTTGAATTGGCTGGATTCTGGGGTGTAGTGCTCTCTATCCCTGGGGCTGTGTGTCTGCTTGAATTCCTAGATGACATAGAAAAGAAAAAGATCCTTTCCCGAACGAATTAATATGAACAAAAAACCTTTTTACCTGACAACAACATTGCCATACGTAAATGCAAATCTCCATATGGGGCATGCATTGGAATTTGTGCGTGCAGATGCGATAGTGCGATACAAAAAGCTCAATGATTTTGATGTGTATTTCAATACTGGCACAGACGAGCATGGTATGAAGATTTATGAAAAGGCGCAATCACAAAACCTGACTGCTCAAGAATTTGTCGATCAGAGTTTCCAAAATTTTCGTGAGTCTGTAAATATCTTTGGATTGTCCGATGATATACATTTTATCCGTACTACTGACAAGAGGCATGAGAAGATTGCACAAAGTTTCTGGATGAAGTGCAAAGACAATGGATATATCTATAAGAAAAATTACCAGACAAAGTACTGCGTAGGCTGTGAATCTGAAAAATCAGACAGTGAACTTGTAAATGGTGAGTGCCCTGATCATCCTGGTCGCGCACTCGAAGTAATAGAAGAAGAAAATTACTTCTTCAAATATTCTGCTTTTACAGAAAAGCTGACAGAATTTTATAATTCAAATCCAAATTTTGTCGTGCCAGATTTCCGCTACAATGAGATCAAAGCCTTCGTGGCAAGAGGTCTACAAGATTTTTCTATTTCGCGCCTCGCTACCAAGATGCCATGGGGTATACCCGTGCCAGATGACAGTGACCATGTGATGTATGTATGGTTCGATGCACTTACAAACTATATCTCTACCTTGGCCGACGATGGAGTAGATACACTTGATGCCCTTGTCGCAAGTGATAAATTCCAAAAATACTGGGTGAACGGAACTCCTACTCAATACTGTGGCAAGGATAATCTACGTTTTCAATCTGCGATGTGGCAATCAATGCTCATGGCCGCAGGAGTGCCGAATTCAAAGCAGATAGTAATCAACGGATTCATCACAGCAGATGGAGGACTGAAGATGTCCAAGACATTGGGTAATGTTGTTGATCCTCAAGATATAGTGGCTGAATATGGTACAGATGCATTACGATACTTCCTACTTCGCGAAGTGTCTTCATTTGAAGATTCACCATTCACTATCGAGCGTTTTAAAGATTCATACAACAGTGGCCTTGCGAATGGATTGGGGAATCTGACTAGTCGTATTATGACTATGGCAGAGAAACACTTAGAATCTCCTGTGGAATTTGTTGAATATCCTGGTGATCAGTCTGAATATTGGGATAAGTATGAACTAAAAAATGTTATGGATTTAACTTGGAGTTTTATTGGGGACCTCGATGAATATATCCAAAAAGAACAACCTTTTAAGGTTATTAAAGTAGACGAGCAAGCTGGAAAAGAACATATAAAAATATTAGTCGAAAAATTGTCTATAATTGCGCAAAGATTGATTCCTGTACTACCAGATACGGCAGAAAAAATAATTACTTTAATCAAAGCAAATAAAAAGCCAGAAAATCCGCTGTTTTTGAGGAAGGATTAAGATGACACCAAAATACATAGACATACATTCACATGTGAACTTCAAAGCATTCGATGAAGATCGAGATGCTGTTATTCGTCGGGCGCTCGAAAGTTCTACATGGGTAATCAATGTGGGTACTCAGATAGACACAAGTCGCAAGGCAGTAGAGATGGCTCATGAATACGAGGAGGGTGTATATGCCATAATCGGACTACATCCTATACACACTGGTGCCTCATATCATGATGAAAAAGAATTAGGCGAGGGTGGAATAGAATTCACTTCTCGTGGAGAAATTTTTAATAAAGAAAAATATCTTGAGTTACTTCGAGATCCAAAAGTAGTAGCAGTGGGGGAGTGTGGACTGGACTATTATCGCTGTACTCCAGAGACTATGCAAAAACAAAAAGAAGCATTCATCGGACAGATCGAGATAGCAAATGAAATCGGCAAGCCATTGATGATCCACATCCGCAATAATCCCGAAGACAAGACATATGATGCATACGCTGATTCACTAGAGATATTAAAACAACATGCCAAGGTAAAAGGGGATGTGCACTTTTTTGCTGGGTCACCAGAGGTGGCTCGTGCCTTTGTAGAATTTGGTTTTACACTATCATTCACAGGTGTAGTCACATTTACACACGACTATGATGATGTAATCCGTCAGACCCCGATCGAGATGATCATGACTGAGACAGACTCACCATATGTGAGTCCAAAGCCATACAGAGGCAAGCGCAATGAGCCCGTATATGTACAGGAAATCACTCGCAGAATAGCCGAAATAAAGGGTCTAGACCCTGAAGTTGTCGCAGAGACTATCATAGCTAATGCTAAAAGAGTCTTCAAAATATAGCCTTGCCAAAACAGGGGTTTTCTGCTAATATGTGAGGACTGTTTATTTATCCCTGTACTGAAAACGGGGATACAAAGGTCCATAATAGACAGATTTTAAAAGTAGTAATTATAGCGTATTTTACGCAAAAAACATGGAAAATGAAACAAAAGCTCGTACAAGTGTGTATGAGATAGGTTACCTTATGGTTCCTTCTATCGCAGAAGAGAATCTAGGTGCAGAAGTTACAGCATTTAAAGATATTTTAACTGCAAAAGGTGTGACATTTATTTCAGATGAGTATCCTCGTATGATGGAACTAGCATATGAAATGAGTCGCAGTATTATGAACAAAAAGCAGAAATTCTCATATGGGTATTTCGGTTGGGTAAAATTTGAGACAACTACAGAAGCTGCAGTTGAAATCAAAGATATGATGGAAAAGAATGAGACATTCATCCGTTACCTAATGATCAAGACTGTTCGTGAGAATACTATGTCACAAAAGCGTGCTTACAAGACTGATGGTCCACGTCGCAAACAAGTTACAAAGACTGATGCAGAGCAAGCTCCAATCGACGAAGAAGCTGTAGACAAAGAAATCGACGCTCTCGTGCTAGAATAGAGGTATTAGTAGATAACTAAACTCACATATGTACTTAAACAAAGCATTTATTATCGGAAATTTGACTCGTGATCCAGAGATAAAGGCACTGCCTTCTGGAATCAAAGTTTGTAGTTTCTCTGTAGCTACCAATCGTGTCTGGAAAGATGCAAATGGTGCAAAACAAGAAGCTGCTGATTATCACAATATCGTAGTATTCGGACGCCAAGCAGAAACAGTGGCTCAATACATGAAAAAAGGTAGTCAGGTTATGATTGAAGGAAGAATGCAGACAAGAAGTTGGGATGATGCAGGTACAGGTACAAAGAAGTATCGCACTGAAGTCATCGCAGACCGTGTACAATTTGGTTCTACTGGATCACCGTCTGGTAGTCCAAGACCAAGTACACCAGGAGCACCAGCTCCAAAAGATGATTCATCAATGGACAGTATTGAATACCCAGATGATGCAATCAATGTAGAGGATATCCCATTTTAAAAATTAACAATAAAAATATGAAACAAGATTACTTTAGTTCAAACAACATAAAGCATATCGATTATAAAGATATCGAATTGCTAAAACGTTTCTTGTCTCCAGCTGCAAAGATGATGGCTCGCCGACGCACAAGTGTCACAGCTAAAAATCAACGCAAGCTAGCAGAAGCTGTAAAGCGCGCAAGATTCATGGGATTGCTACCATACGTAGCAAAATAACACCCACAAAAAAGCACCACATTCTGTGGTGTTTTTTTTGTGGGTATTGTATAATAATGTGTATATTACAATTATTTGTTGCCATTACATGAAAAAAATTTATTCAATTTTATTAATCTTTTTTATATTTATCAGCCTTATTCCGGTGCCTGCATCGGCTGCTATTATTTGGACTGAACAAGTAAATTCTGGAATGAGAGATTGGGCTGGTATTGCCTCATCGGCAGATGGAACAAAGCTTGTTGCTGTTGTAGGTGGTGGATACATATATACATCTGCTGACAGTGGTGCCACATGGACCGAGCAAACAAATTCTGGAAATAAAAGTTGGCGTCGTGTGGCTATTTCATCAGACGGCACAAAAATAGCTGCTACTACAAGTTATGACTATATTTACACCTCTACAAACAGTGGTGCCACATGGACCGAGCAAACAAATTCTGGTATTAGAGACTGGTATGGTATTGCTTCTTCTTCGGATGGCACAAAACTCGTTGCCGTAGAATGGTCCGGATATATTTACACCTCTACAAACAGTGGTGCCACATGGACCGAGCAAACAAAATCTGGTAGTAGAAACTGGAGTGTCATTGATTCTTCTTCCGACGGAACAAAGATCTTTGCCGCCGTTCAGGGTGGATACATATATACATCTGCTGACAGTGGTGCCACATGGACCGAGCAAACAAATTCTGGTAGTAGAAACTGGTATGGTATTGCTTCTTCTTCAGATGGTACAAAACTCTCTGCTGCTGTTAACGGGGGATACATATATACATCAGCTGACAGTGGTGTCACATGGACCGAGCAAACAGATTCTGGTAGTAGAAACTGGTATGGTATTGCTTCTTCTTCGGATGGCACAAAAATTATATCAGGTGTAGATGCTGGGTATGTGTATACTTCTGGTGATTCTGGCGTAACGTGGGAAGTACATACATTTTCAAGTGGTTATAATACTAGAGTTAATTCGTCTTCTGATGGAACAAAATTAATCGTTGCTACGTATAATCATTCTGTCTATACTTCGGTTTCAGTTGTCGCCCCCACAATTACCACTGGCTCTTCATCCAGCATTACCACCACAACCGCAACCCTCTCAGGTAACATCACAAACACAGGAGGTGAGAACAACACTGCTCGAGGATTCCACTACGGCCTAACAGCAAGTTACGGATCTACATCCTCTGAATCTGGCTCATACAGTACTGGTGCATACACTGCAGATATCACAGGACTATCATGTAACACTCTGTATCACTACCGTGCATTTGCTACAAATACAGCAGGTACGACCAATGGCTCTGATTCTACTTTCACTACTGCTGCATGTGCCCCTACAATCTCCACTACATCTGCATCCAGTATCACTACTGAGACTGCGACACTAGGTGGTAACATCACAAACACAGGAGGTGAGAACAACACTGCCCGTGGATTCCACTATGGCCTAACAGACAGTTACGGATCTACATCCTCTGAATCTGGCTCATACAGTACTGGTGTATATACTGCAGACATAACAGGGCTTGATTGTAATACTACGTATCACTACCGTGCTTTCTCTACTAACACTGCAGGTACTACAAATGGCTCTGACTCTACTTTCACTACATCATCATGCCCTAGAAGATATGGAAGTTCTTCTTCATCTTCAAGATACTCTGCCCCTGCTGTATCAGTCGTAGTCGCACCCACTCCTGTCGTAGTACCAGTCAATGCTCCTACACCAACTACAATTCCAAATACAAAGTGTACTGCATTGACTCAAAAGATCAGATCTGGAGCCAGAGACGGTGCATACAATACATATACCAAGAATGTAGTCAGTGATGTAAAGATACTTCAATCTCATATGAACAGACTAGGTTATGGACCAGTCAAAGAGGATGGAATATTTGGACTAAATACAAAATCAGTAGTTATTAAAATGCAAAACAAATTTGGTGTCACTGGTGATGGACTAGTAGGACCAAAGACGAGAGAGATGATTAACAGTTCTTGTGCAGAAGTTAATTAAGATACAAAAAAAGAACGGCTCGAAAGAGTCGTTCTTTTTTGTTTGTTTGTGGGTTTTTTAGTTAAAAACCCATCCGTCTCTGAAAAGAGGGGTCGTGGTCGGTGATACATTTACTGTATCTTTCTGCCATGTTGCAATATAGATCTGGCTGGTGTCCGGAACCACTATGTAGGGTTTCCCTGATATTGTAGTATCATGCTTGCTCATGACACTAATTGTTATCCCTTCAGTAGTTTCCCCTGAAATAAAAACATTAAAGTAACTTTTTATTATTCCAAATGGTCGGCGTTTGAAATAAATTTTCTGGTTTAATGTACCTACTAATTCATTTGGAAACGGCTCCTCAAATGTAACATTTGGAGTAGGGGATTCAGAATCTTTTTTGCATGAGAAAAAAGATAAAAAAGAAAGGGCACACAGTGCCAAAGTTAACTTTTTCATATTGTGATATTTTATATATTATATCACAAATATCATATTTTGTAAATACAAATAAAAACACCACAGTCGTGGTGTTTTTATTTGTAGATTATTTTTCTATCCCTAGTAGGCCTAGGAAGTCTTTTAATTCTTGGCCTTCTATTTTTCTGTAGTCACTATCTGCGATCTTGCCTATCTGGATATTCATGATACGTGTACGGAATAGGTCGAGAACATCGTGGTGTAGGGCCTCACACATGCGTCTAATCTGGCGTTTCTTGCCCTCTGTGAGGATTATCTTGAATGTGTCAGTACTGGGTTTACCGGCCTTTGTGGCACGCCAAATCTTACATTTCTTTGTTGTGAATCCATCGATTCTTATACCTGTACCCATCATATCTAGGAATATATCAGAGAAATCCAATTTTAGTTTTACTACGTATTCTTTTTCGTGAATGTATTTAGGGGATAGTAATCTGTCTGTGATTCTGCCATCATTTGTCATGATTATCAGTCCGTGGGAATCTTTATCTAATCGTCCGACAGGGAATACTTTTTCATTAAATTTTGTAACTTTTAGGATATCCTTGCACCCCTTTTCTGGATTGGTAGATACTCCTCGAGCTTTGTTGTATGCATAGTATACATAGTCGCGTTTTACTGCGCTCTCTCGTACCTCCACCTCGTCATTCTCATATACGAGATCTCCTAACACAGCTTTTTTGCCATTGATCAATACGTGACCTTTTTCGACAAGTACATCTGCGCCTTTTCTTGTGGCGTAGTTATTTAGCGCTAGGTATCTGTTTATTCTAATTGGATAAGTGAAGTTCATCGGATGAATGTTTTAGTCTAGGTACATAGTATAGTATGGATAGTACTATTATACCTAATGCTATGAATAAATAATTGAACGGTAGTAGTGACAGTACTGCAGTTCCTAATAATGGAGCAACTAGGTAAGAGAGCGGTGCCATATCTCGGAACAATGACAATAGATGCGCATCTTCTTCTTTTACATGAGTAAAGAAGTATATCTCCGATACTGCTTCTACTGTCGATGCCCCAATACGAGTCATACATAGGAGCACTGCCCACAATACTATGTTGTTTGTGTGATTAAAAGCAACCAATATCGTCGCTGTACTCATGACCAGTGTTCCTATGATTATCAGCTTTGTCTTGTGCAGATTAAATCTAGTTATCGCTCTACTGATACTGATAGGCATGACTACAAATGGGATGAGCATGACTGTGAATATCACAGATAGGCTCTTCCATGTAAATCCAATATGTTCTGTTAGATATATCGGTGTGTAGATGACCATCCATACATAAAAGAATTGCAATATAAAATTGATTATATTGATCGCTCCTAGGTGATGCTTTTCCCGTAGGAATTTATATGCTTGGATAAATGGTACCTTGGCATACGAAGCATCTGTGAATGATGGTATCCATAATATAAATCCAATCATCACTATTAATGCTATCAACAGTGACATCATATACACCGGAGTGTATCCATATCCTAATGTAGTTAGAAATCCTGTAATAAATGGGGAAGTCATCCATCCTATATTGTATATAGTCAGGTATACACCACGAGCTTTACCTATTGTATTTCTCTCGCTAAAATGTTCTACAAATATATCAATACAGAAAAAGAATAATATATTTGTAACATTAAAAACAACAAAAGATATACCAGTGAGTATCGGATGGTTCGAAAGAATCATCCCTAATATTCCCAATATGTTCATCGAGATAAAAGATAGTGCAAGTTTTCTGTTTCCAAAACTTTTCAATACAGAAGAGCTCTGGGATAGAAAAACAAGGGAGATGATAGATCCTATCGAGAATATTAACCCAACATATTTCTCGGATACTATCTGTGTTAGGAAGCTCGAATTTATATATGCAGCGATTGCTACATGTAATGCAAATAGGAATGACAGGATGTATGTTTTGTGTATCTTTTGGATCGTCATTTTATACAGATAATAGTACTGGTATCACCAATGGGCGCTTTGCTGTATTTTGGAATAGGAATTTAGATATGTTATCACCTAGTGTTGTTTTAATTAAATCAAAATTTGCTGGGTGTGTATCACGAGTACCTTCTTCGATTGTCTTTTTGATTATAAGTCTTACTTGGTGTAGTAGATCCTGATTTTCTTTTAGGTATATGAATCCGCGAGATATAATATCTGGAGATTTTCGAAGTTTTCCTGTTGTGGAATCTATAGTAGCTATGAGTACGAACATACCATCCTGAGCTAGCATCACGCGATCGCGGATGACTACCTCTTGCTCATCACCTACAGAGAATCCATCCACCATCATAGGGGATGCTGGTGCTTTTTCTTTTCGAACACCGATCTTTGTTCCATTGTCTGTAATCTCGATCAATGATCCATTGTCAGGTACTATAATATTTTCTTCAGACATACCTAGCTCCATAGCTAGCTCCTTGTGGCGTACTAGCATAGAGTGGTGACCGTGGATAGGTATAAAGAATTTTGGATGAGTCTTACGGTGTAGCCACTTTATATCTTCTTGGTTTCCGTGACCTGTAGCGTGGATAGTCTCTTCACTTGTACGGTAACTGATAATCTTTACTCCATGACGGGCTAGATTATCCTTTAGTTTCTGCACTGAGATTTCATTCCCCGGAACGATAGAAGCAGATAGGATGATAGTATCTCCTTTTGTAATTGTGAATTTCTTGTGAGTTTTGTTCGCTGCACGATTTAACGCTGCAAATTCTTCACCTTGAGCACCGGTCATCAACACCACTATCTTATTAGGAGGGTAGTTGCCTATGTCTTCTACTGGTATGATTGTTCCTTTTTGTGGAGTGAATAATCCTGCTTGTTCGCAGACTTCCATATTTGTTTTTAGTGATCTTCCTTCTAGCACTACTTTTTTTCCTAGTGATTCTGCTTTCTCTACTATTTTTACTAGGCGAGTTATATGTGAAGCAAAAGCCGCAATGATGATACGTCCATTGCACTTTGTTAAAAGATTTCCTAGTCCCGCATTTACTTTTGATTCAGGTTGTGAGAATCCTTCATTTTCGATATTTGTAGAGTCAGTAAGCAGACATAGTACATTTTCTTTATCAAAAAATGCATATTCTTTTTCTTCTTCGTCTGATACTACTCCATCTATCTGATCTAGTTTGTAGTCTCCTGGTGTCACTATTGAACCATATGGAGTCTCTACTATGATACCCATAGAATCCGGCACTGTGTGAGTTACACCAAAGAATCTGACGCGAATATTACCCACTGTTACTACAGAATCTTTTTCTACTATTTCAGCTTTTAGTGCGGGTAGGTGGGGGAATTCTTCTTGCCTCTTTTTCATCAAGAGTATTGATAGATTTCTAGAGTATAATGGGGGGTTCCCTATACGGCTCATAACGAGCGGGATACCTCCTATGTGGTCTAGGTGACCATGAGTCACTATCATTGCGCGTATCTTGTCCTTGCGCTCTTCTAGATAAGTAGTGTTTGGAATTATATAGTCGATACCTGGAGTATCTTCTGTTTTAAATTGCATTCCAGCATCGATTACGATTATATCATTACCGATTTCTATAGCTGTCATATTTTTTCCGATCTCTTCTACTCCACCTAGTGGAATAATACGCACTACTCCTTCTGCTGGAGCTGGTATTGTCGATTGCTTTTTTGTGCTAGGCCTAGGTGCGTGTGCGCCAGGTGTAGCATGAGGGCGACGACCTCCATTCTTGTTTCCATATTGATAACTACCACGGTTTATCTTTTTTGGGTTTTGGTTATTTCTTTGTTGCGTGCCTCTATTTTTGTTATTCTGATTTATACTTTGTGTTTGTTTTGCTGGTTGAGGGTTGTTTGTTTTGTGTACTACTCGTACCTGCGGTGTCCGCATGGGACGACCTCCTCCAACAGTTTTCCTCTCTTCGTTTCTTGTCGGTTTTTTTATTTCATTCATATTTGTTATTTATCACGCTATTGGCGGATATTTTTTAAGTTGTTAATTATTTTGTTTTAGTAAATATTTTCCACACATGATCTGTTTCTGCATACCATGTGTATATAGATACAAAACGATTTGACGATGCATTGAGTGCTGGTAGCACTACATTGGTCACGTCTTTTTTTGTAGCATAGATATATTGTGGTGAATATATAAATAATGCTGGTTTGTCTTTTTTGAATTCTTTTATAAAAATTTTATAAAGATTTTCTTTTTCTGTTTCTTGTAATGTCTTGCTGGCTTTTTCCAATGAAGCATCTATCGTAGTATTTGCATACATTGCTATGTTTAACCCAGGATCTGTCCTTTGTGATGAATGCCAGAATGCGTAAAGATCTGATTCATTGTTTACAACCTGACCAAAGAATAGTCCCTCATAATCTCTGGCACGGATTAGATTGTTCAGTGCGCCCATGTCGTAATTCTTTATATCAACTCGTACACCGATCTCTTTTAGTTGAGTGGCTATTATGTTTGCTGCACGATCTAGCTCTGTGTCGTCTCCTGTTGTTATAGAGAAAGACAGTGTAACTTTTGGTCCTGTAGATACTGTGCTTGTCTTTTTTACTGTCTTGCCTTTGACTTTTGTCGTAGTAGTTACAGTCCTAGTAGTTCCGCCTTTTGTGCGATATCCGTCTTCACCTTTTATCCATCCTGCATTGTCTAGTATCTTGTTTGCCTCATCAATAGAGTAAGTATCGTTTACTTTTTCTGCGGATAGTATTGTTGCTGGGATGGGGTTATCTATCGTAGTCCCATGACTGTACAGTACTGTGTCTACTATAGATTGTTTATCTAGGGCTTTTTCTAGCGCATTTATTACTGCTTTGTCTGAGAAAATCTTGTTCTGATTTTGATTGAAGAATAATCCAAACATGCGAGGTAGGGTAGACGTATGCACTGTGTATCCATCCTTGACCACTTTGTCTGTATTTTCTGGGCTGATGCCTCCAGCCTGATCTATGTCTCCACCTAGCAATGAATCAACTAAATCTTTTTCATTTGAATAGGATGTTATGTCTACTGTTTTGATATTAGGAGTACCTAATGCAAATTTTTTAAAGCGAGACATTGAATAAGTCTCTGGTGTGCCGTCTTTACTTTTTGAAATACTATCGATCATGTATGGACCTGTACCTATAGCTTTGATATTGAATCCCGAGAGAGGGAACTCAGAAGGGCTAATATTTTTCCATATATGGTTCGGCAGTATTCCCAAAGTCGCATTGTTCACTAGGAATGATGCGTATGGCTGTTTTAGATAAAAGGCCACCGTCTTTTCGTCTATTTTTGATACTTCGATACTGTCCCACTGTGCTTTTCGTGGGCTCTTGATCAATGGATCCTTAATCTTTTCTATTGTGAATATAATATCATCTGCAGATAGAGGTTCCTTGTCGTGGAATGATAGATTGTCTTTCAGTATAAAAGTATAAGTTAATCCGTTGTTTGAAACTTCATATGATTTTGCAAGATCTGGGATTATGGATCCATCGGGCATCTTTCTCATAAGACCTGAATATACTAGTGTAGTCATATCCTTGTCGGCGCTAGATACTGCCAATACAGGATTCACAAATGTAGGTATTCCTATTATACCTTCGGATATGCTACCACCAGTTTTTGGCACGGATACCATGTAGTAATTGTTTATCTTTGCGAGGATTGTGATGAGCATCGACAGAGACACTACGCAGGATAAAAAGAATAAAGCCAGTTGCTTTGGGGTCAACGTGTTAAAAGCATTTTTAATTTCTGTTTTTTTGGGGAATTTAAAGTCTCTTATAAATGAAAAAAATGATTGCATTGTAAAATAGAATAGAGAGGGGTATCCCCGCTATGTGAGTTTAATAATTAAGTAAACGATTTACTTAACGAGTATCGCAATAAAAGCTGAAGCAGCAAAAAGTATGCTGATTATAATTGTAGTTATAAATAGGATCTTTTCGAATCCGCGGCGTGTGTGGAATAGAGCACCACTGTCTCCGCCTCCAAAAGCACCACCGGCACCACTGTCGGATTGCTGGAGTAATATAGCAACAACCAAAATAACAGACAAGATAATCTGTATATACGGTAATAGGTTAGCAATAATCGTCATATGTATATACTACCTTATTTGGGGGTAAAATGCAAGAAAAAGAGGGGGAATACATATAAATAAAGGGGAATTAGCTATATTGACAAAATAGCCTTTTGGGTGTATAATATACACAAATTATTTATAAACATGAAGAAGTTAATCTTTTGCATTGCCGCCATGGGGATAATGGCCGTAATGAGTTGTAATGGTTGCTCGAAGTCTGGAAAAAGACTCGAAGAGCGCAAAGCTGCTGAGATGGCAAAAAAGGACTCCATTAAACTGGAACCCAAAAAAGACATCGATCCTGGGTTTTCCATTGGGGATAATGGTGAATTGCAGGGTAAACCTATTGAAATCATTGGGATACCCATGAGTGTGTCTTATGCAGTTTCATTGAAAACATGGAATGTATCATTGAGGGTTCACTCTAAAGATGGTCTTGCTCATAGTTTAGAGGTTGATAGTGCTACTGCAAGTAGTATCATCAACGATAGCACCATTGTTGCAGTAAGAGTTATCGGTAAAGAAGTTACTTTGCTACGTTAGTAGCAGTAAACTAAATGAAAAAAGACCTCAGTTGAGAAACTGGGGTCTTTTTTATTTAAATTAGAAGACTTGGTTGCAGGAATGGGTTCGAAGAATCTTGAATCTTACAGGATCTGTAGTCACAAGTATTTTTCTGCTGAAAAATCTCGCGACCCCGACTCGGCTCGTCAGCCTCCGTCTCTGAAATGCTTAGTCGCATTTCAGCCTTTCGTAAATTTGAAGACTTGGTCACACATAAAATTCTGGTGAATTTTTGCGCGACCCCGACTCGCGCCGTCGCGCTCCGTCTTTCAAGCTTCTCCCCACACAAAAAAGTATTTTTGTGGCACACGAATAAATCGTGTGAGCACAATAAAAAAGACCCACTAAAGGGTCTTTTTTATTGTGCTCTAATTCTATACTTTGCTCGAACTTTTTTCGAACGGCAAAGTGACTAATCGTGCATCCGTTGCGCTGAAGCGCCTCTGTGCGAAGCACAGAGCTTTTCCAAAAGGAAAAGGACCGAAGCA
>JAGOUR010000014.1 GCA_018061145.1 Minisyncoccota bacterium
GAGTTATCGGATCTATTTTGAATTCTTCTTTTTGACCAGTCTTCATATCATCACCAAAGTCTTTCCATGTCTTGATAGGCAAAAAGTCTTCACGCTTTTTCATGAATTCACAACCCCACATATACCAGTCTCCGTCTTTTTTGTATTGATCCACATGGAAAACATAGTCATCCACCTCGATTACTTTTGCTTGAGGATATTGACCGTATATCTGTGTCTCTACGAGATTACGAATACGTGAAGGTGTGCGTACGAAGAAATGCACCTGTCCATCAATAGATGCGATCTCAAGTGAGAACCATAGCCACGGTGCACCTATGATGAATTCCTCCCAAAATCCTTTCATACTCTGGTGATACATTGCATTTGAAAAAATCAGTTCCATAGCAGCTGGGGTCTTGTTTATCTCGCGGGGAACCTGAATCTCAAGGAGCACCCATTTGATACCCGAGATAAACTTCTCTTGTCTGTAGTGGTGCCAAAGGTGAAATGCTGCAAAAGCTAGAGGAAAAGGCATAATATACCCGATAGCGACGAGCAAGAATTGGATTACACTAAAATTATGAGTAGCTAAAAATGTTTCAAGCATGAGATTATGATACTGATTCTAAGTAAGAGGCATTTGTATCCACCTTGGGTGTCGTATAATATCCGATGAGAACTAGAGCCAGAACTACTCCTATAATTATTATAATAATTGTAGTAAAACCTTTTTGATACATAAAATTATTATAACATATTTAAATAACAAAACATCCCCACCACTTTTTAAAAGTGGTGGGGATGTTTATTATGCTACGGTGTACAGACCTTGTTTGTTTTTCTTAAAATATTTTGAATTTTGAAGATTTACTAGGATTGTATTTTTCTTGAGATATCTCTCCTTCATAACCTGATCTACGATATCTTCTTTACTCATAGGACCGTTCTTTTTCAAAAGCTCACGGATTACATCACGGACTACTCCAGTCTTGTATCCCCATTCTTTTAGAGCGTATATTCCACGGCCTACTAGTACAAATCTATCATCCTTGATCAATTCATTGTGACATGTAGCTGTGTGGCATTTCTTACCAAAAGTATCACAGATTGATTTTGCCACTTCACGGAAGTGCATAGGTGAACCATGCTTTCTCATCATAAGGAATGCATAATCTTTGATTCCACGAGTCTTGATGCCTGAAGAATTTGATTTACCCCATTCACCTAGAGGATTCTTGCCGATATGCTTTGAAATGTTTATCCAGCGACGAGCTATCTCTTCATTCTTGTATTGTTCTGAGAGGTCCTTTAGATTGTCTAGGAATTTTGACACTAGATCACCTTCTGTAACTAAATCCTTGTCTGAAAGATTGGTATAGATGTCTTTGATCGCTTGGTGAACCTTGTTAGCCACAACATCATCTACACTCCAGCGAGCCTTGAAATGATCGTCTTCTTTGTGCTTTGTAAAAGCATCTCCCAATGTAAGGTAAAGGTGAATGTGATTTTGAGTCAATTTATCTTTTGATACGTGACCAAGCAGCTCATCTTCAGATACTATGGCACCTAGTGTATGAACAAGAGTTTTTAGTTCTTCAAAAACAGCATTCTCATTCTTGAAAGAATCACCTTTTCGGATCATAGAAAGAGCAGAATTTTCAATCTGTCTTACTCTCTCACGAGTGATACCGTATTTCTTGCCGATCGCTTCGAGAGTCTTTCTCTCTGCTTCATCAGTAAGACCAAAGCGGTTTACGACTACTTCGTAGGCACGATCAGGAAGATTAGAAAGCATACGCTTTGTAACTTGTTTTGGTTTAAATGTAATAGGTTGTGCCATTGTTTTAAAAAATTAATTATAACTTTATAAATTTATAGTATCATCATTAGTAAACAAAGTCAAATGTTTGTCAAAAGCCTTGTGTTATAAGTCTTTTATTTCTTTGTAGCTGCTGTTTTAGCTCTCATTCTGTCTTGTTCAGTCAAAAACTTCTTGCGCAAACGGACATTTTTAGGTGTAATTTCAAGGTATTCATCGTCTGACATAGTCTCCAAACCTCTCTCGATAGATAGCTTGTATGGAGGCTTTACATTCACAGCTTCATCAGTACCTGAGGCACGCATGTTTGTAAGCTGTTTACCTTTTGTAGGATTGACGGCCATTTCATCACCCTTTGTGACGTTACCGACAACCATACCTTCGTACACTTCATCTCCGTGCTCAACATATAGTATTCCTCGTTCTTGTAGGGTCCATAGTGAGAATGCTACTACTTTACCTGCTACCATAGATGTCATAGATCCTACATCACGCTTCTTGATCTCCCCTGCGTAATCCTTGAATCCGATAAATCGTGAAGCGAGTATCCCCTCACCCTTTGTGTCGACAACGAATTGTCCACGGTAACCTAAGATTCCACGAGTAGGTATTTCAATAAGCATACGAGTAATACCCTCCTTTTCATGCATATGAGTGATCAAGCCACGACGAGCTGTAAGCTTTTCGATAACTGATCCAGAGAATTCATTGCGCACATCGATAGTGACCTCTTCATAAGGCTCCACCTTCATACCATTTTCTTCTTTGATGATTACGTGTGGCTGTGAGACCTGTAGTTCAAATCCTTCACGGCGCATATTTTCTAGGAGTACTGCAATGTGCAATTCTCCACGTCCATAAACAGTAAAACCTTCTTTGTCGAGCTCTGCTGATCTTTCCCAGTCAACTTTTAAGCCGACGTTGATTTCCAATTCTTTTTCAAGGCGTTCGCGAATCTGACGACTAGTTACGAATTTACCTTCACGTCCAGCAAAAGGTGAATCGTTCACTAGGAAGTTTAGAGAGATTGTAGGCTCATCAATCTGGATAGATGGTAGGGCTTCTGTACCTGGCTCGAAAGTGATAGTCTCACCGATGAATACATCAGGAATACCAGCGATAATAGCGATATCTCCAGTAGAAAGCTCTGCTGCTTCTGTACGAACGATACCATTAAAGGTAAACATCTTTGTAATTCTTGTAGTTCTAACATGTCCATCCTCTCTCTTTACGTAAATATTTGATCCAGTCTTGATTGATCCTGCATATGCACGCACGATAGCTAGACGTCCAAGGAAGTTATCGTAACCGAGGTTAAATACCTGAGCTTGGAATGGTAAGTCTGCGTTCTTTGATGCTTCTGGTACAGTCTCAAGAACCAAATCCAGCAATGGAGTAAGGTCCTTTGAATCATCTGCAAGATTCTTTTTTGCGATACCCTGACGGCCAATAGCATAAATAGTCTTGAAATCAATTTGTTCTTCATTTGCACCCAATTCTAGGAAAAGCTCTAGTACTTCTTCATGCACACGATCTGGATTGGCTGCTGGTTTGTCGATCTTGTTGATCACTACGATAGGTTTTAGGCCGAGTTCTAGGGACTTTTTCAATACGAAACGAGTCTGTGGCATAGGACCTTCTTGGGCATCCACTAGTAGGAGCACAGAGTCGATAGCCCGAAGAACACGCTCAACTTCAGATCCGAAGTCCGCGTGGCCTGGTGTGTCCACGATGTTTATCTTTGTACCTTTGTAATTTACAGAGGTATTTTTAGAGTAGATAGTGATTCCACGTTCTTGCTCGAGAGCATTTGAGTCCATAGAAGTACCCTCATTATTCATACCGCATTGCTTCATCAGCTCGTCAGTAAGGGTTGTTTTTCCATGGTCCACATGGGCTATAATCGCTATATTTCTGATCTCCATATATTGTTTCGTACTATTTAAGTAATTAATTAAAAATAAAATCGCCTCATGGCGAACTAATACCTGTACTATATCATAAATTTTTAATTTTGGCAAAATATTGCATATAAAGCAAAAGAAAAAACGCAGAGCTCGGAGTACGAGGTGCGTTTAGACGATCAGAAGGAACAATTATTTCTTTTTGAACTTATCAATATGCTCAACAAGCGCCTTTTCCCTACCAGATAGATACATTGTTCTGTTATTTAAAGCAAAGATCTTTTTATTCAACACCATCTTTTCTTCGGCAAACTGCAGAAGCTCAGAATCTAGCATCAATATTAAATAAGTAGTTTCAGCTTCTAATACCTTGAAATCCATAGAAGATGAGTCCAATGTAGACAATACGGAGATTAAAATCCCTATTGAATCTCGTCTTAAGTGGTAATCCCGTAGTCTTAGATTTTGAGATTGAGACTCTGCCTCTAAAAGATTTATTGTCTTTTTGTGTTCTTTTATAGAAACCCTGATTTTCTTTAAAGCCTCAACAGAATCTTTAACAGAATAACCAACTGAGATACCTTGCTTGCTTTTTGTATTTTGAGCAGACAAACCTAATGATGAAAATAATAATACCGCTAACACTCCCGATAGCAGTATGCTTGTTTTTTTTAATTTATTCATTTATCTTATAAGAATTTTATTAACAAGATAACATATATGCAATCAAAAACAAAAAAACACCTCATTATATTGAGATGTTTTTTGAAAATTATTATTTAATCAATTTTACGATATCATGATACGTGATGATCAGCATCAGTAGCATGAGTAGTCCGAAACCAATAGTATTTGTCCAGTTGGCTATATTGGGACTGATCTTGCTACCCTTTATCTTCTCAATCAAAAGGAATAGTAGTCTGCCTCCATCGAGCGCTGGGAATGGTATCAAGTTTATCACTGCTAGGTTTATAGAGATGAGTGCTGTGAATGACAGTAGATAAATAAATCCGAATTTTGCTGCATCACCCACTACACCGACGATACCCACAGGTCCAGTCAGAGTATTCATATCAGCTTGGCCGAGAACAGCATCATGGATAAGAGTAAAGAATCCTATTGCTGTTCCCACGAATAGATCACCAGATAGTTTTAGTCCCTCCCATATCGCCGGCAATGGTTTTAACTTCATGATACCTATCATATCCATAGATATACCGATAGTAGGCACCCCACCGTCTTTTTTCACACTAGGTGTAATCGAAGTATTCAAAACATCTGGTCCACGCTTGTATGTGACATCGATAGATTCAGTACCATGTTTTTTAATAAAATAAGATACGCTATCAGTAGAAGGGGTGTCAGTAATATCAGTCTTAGTCTTTAATGATACCAATACATCTCCAGCTTTCAATCCTCCGATTTCAGCAGGCGATGCCGGCATAACAGACGTGACAGTGATTGCCTGATTTGTAATAGTCTGTCCATGAGAGAGTGATGTCACAGAAGTAGGCATGCCACTGATAAATCCGACAGATACGAGCAACCAAGCAACTAAAAAGTTCATAGTTACTCCTGCGAACAATACTGCCGCTTGGATATATCTTGGTTTATTCACAAAGCTGCGAGCACTATCAGCGCCATTCATAGAATCTTCATCTGGATTTTCTCCAAAAATTTTCACATATCCACCAATTGGTAATATGTTCACACGATAAGTAGTCTCCCCTTTTTTGAAACCAAAAATCTTTGGACCCATACCAAATGCAAATTCGTCTACACGAATACCACTCTTCTTTGCAACAATAAAATGTCCAAATTCATGGGACACAACTAAAACTAAAAGTATTACTATAAAAATCAAAATATTCATTTTTAGATTATAGCACAATTGGGTATAAAAAAATCCGCGATAAATACCACGGATGTTTTTCGGGTTTTTAACCCTTTTAATTTTACTCGGTTTTACTGAGGAATTCATCCCCAGGCATTGATTTCTTTTCTACAAATGGTTTTTCAACCTTTGTATCCTTGGATCCATTTACCTGTTGTGTTCCTTCGCCTTGTTTGTCTTGTGGCAATTGATTTTCGTTTGCGTCTTTTTCTGAGCCTTTTTCTGTGTTCATAATTAACTTTTAATTAAGGGTTTTATGGAATTATTTTTAGATACAATAACATAAAACACCTATTTAGACAATAGGTGTTTTATGTTATTAACTCATTATTTCAACTTCTTTTTTGTCGAAAATGGCTTCGAGATTTGCATTTGATTCATCAACTGCTTTTTGAATATCTTCTTTTCCTTTCTTTTGCTCATCTTCTGTCAGGTCGTCTAGTAGGCCTATCTCATCGGCACGAGCCTTGCGCACAGAGATACGGGCATCTTCTAGCTTTTCTTTTAAAACTTTTACGAGCTTTGTACGAGTCTCTGTAGTGAGCATTGGGAATATTGCACGCACACCATCACTATCAGAAAGAACTGAGAGTCCGATGTCTGCAGTCTGAATAGCTTTCTCAATTTCCTTGATTGCACTCTTATCCCATGGGGCTATGCGTAGTGTCTTTGGGTCCTCTACAGAAATAGATGCGATATTCTTTATCGGCATATACTGTCCGTAACTCTCCACCATGATACTATCTAGGACCATAGGAGTAGCACGACCTGTGTGCACAGATCCGTATTCTTTTGATAACCATTCTTCTATCTTTTTTAATTCTGCCTTGAATTGTGTTGTATTGTAACTCATCCCATACGAAGTAGATAATCTTTAGATTATCGTACATAAATTAAATAATAATATCGAATATGAATAATTTGATTAAATAATCTCCGTAACTTGCATAACATGTATGACTTCGTACGGGACTATATATTTTTGATTATATCACAAGCGCGATATGCTCCAAGAGCATCTTTACCGATGAACCCGGATTGCGCAAATATTTTTTTGACTTGATAATTTCGCCCACGACCCATTCTAAATTTTTATTTTTAATGATATCTTGTTTATATTTTTTAAATATCTTTCCTTCTAGCGAATTGAGGATGTTTAATGCTTCATGCCTTAGCGTAGCGCTAGTGTCGGCATTCTCTGCGGATTTTACTACTAGAGCTACCATATCCAATCGTTCTTTTATACTAGCAGAGATAAATTTATCAACCCAAGACCCGTATTTATCTTTTTTCTCAGCTTGCACGACATGGCATCGGGATAGAATAGTCGGCAACACATTTGACTTATCTGGGATCACGAGGAAAAAATGAGTATTCTCACCCGGCTCCTCTAGCATTTTCAATAGTGACTGTTCTGCTTCGCGATTAATATTTTTTGCACCGATGATACACACACGAGAGCTACCAGAAGATGATGCTAGTGTATGCCACTCTCTGATACCATGACTCTGATCCATATCGAGAGCTTCATACAATTCAAAGAATACATCGGGGCTATCGGAATTAATGCGACCAGAAGAGATCAAATAATCTCGCAGTTCGAAAGGTGTAGTAGTAGGATCTCCCTCTACGATATAGCTATGATAAAGTTTTGTAGGAAATAAATCTTCAAACATATATCTATTGTACATCACGTGGATATATATCCAATAGTTCATCTGAATTATAAAATTCGTGGGCGATATCTCCAAAAGTATAATCCACTCCCTCTATATTTATCAGTGATCCACCAATGGCAGGATTTGCATTGGGTTTTGAATAATAAAAGCCGAGGTTGTATAGAGTAGCCATTATTCCAGCCTGATTATGTATATCGTAGCCAGCTTTTGACCATTGAGCTTCAATCTGCCTCATATATAGTCCCACATATAGATATGAGTAGTAGGGATCATTTGTATTTGTGATGCGGTCCATGCGCACAGACTCTATGTCAGTCATAGATGGATCATAGGTAATGATATTTTCCATCTCGGGGCCTAGATAAAAAGGAGATGATGGATTTTTTAGGCCATCTTCGATCTGCCCTACTGTTTTTGGTTTTATCCCTGCGATACCAAAAGAAGTATTCGACAGTGATGCCAGTATCTTCATCGGTTCAAAATAATTCTTGAATGATTCTCTTCTATTATTGAAAAAGCGGAATTGTTCACCCATCACGCCACCTAGTAGTACGCGCGGAGATACACCCGCATCATTTGCAGCCCTCTTTATAATCTCCTGATCGCGAGTGAAAACATATTTCATTAAATTCCATTGATCAGTAGTCATCCATTCTGATTTTACAGAATTATTATTTGTAACAGATAGGATAGCACTAGCAGGCATTTGGAAATATTTATTGCGAGATGAAGACGCACCTTTAACATTGAGCCATCCATATTGCATTGCGATCAATACACACACAAAAATAAAGCCTATCAAGGCAAATATATACAAGAAAACAGTATAAATAATGTTTAGTACTTTCCTGTTTTTATCCATATTATTTTTTGCTTATTATAGTTTTTTTGTAAGTCTCGAGGTGGTTGAGCGCCTCACCTGTACCATTGGCAACACAAAATAGTGGCTCATCTGCAAGACGAGCTTTTACTCCAGTTTTTCTATACACCAATTCCCCTAGATTACGTAATGAAGAAGTACCTCCAGTCATGATGATACCCTCGTCTATGATATCTGCTGCGAGCTCTGGTGGAGTCTCGGACAATACACTCTT
>JAGOUR010000015.1 GCA_018061145.1 Minisyncoccota bacterium
GCATTCGGAGCTGGATCTATGATGACATACAATTTTGGCATAGGTAGTCCAGCAGTGATAGATAGATTCTCTACGATATTGTATAGATCAAAATATTTCTCGCGAGTAGCAGGATGTGCACCAGCGATAGATAGTGCTATCTTGTCTGAATACCAGTACCCTACTATATTCATCACTACACTAAATAAGACAAAGACATAAAGAATATTTGGATTGCCGTACATCTGAGCGAGGACAAATCCAAGGCCAATGACGAGTATCAAGAAAATACTCATGAGGAGCCATGTCTTGCCTACATTTTTTGATTGTTGTGTATATAGTGTTGCCATTTTTACTTATCATATCTAGTATCAAATACACTTTCACAATTTGATATATTTTTAATTTTTACCAGACAATCGTTATTATTATTTTCTTCATTACAGGTATTAATCTTATTACCCCTTGAATCAAATACGCTAAATACAGAATTTGAAGTATCAATAAAATTTCCCACCAAATAAAAACTTGGGTAAACTATTCCTGATTCTGTTTTAGTTGGACTACATGATTTTATCTGAAAAGGTTTATTTGAATTAGAAGTAATTTTATTTATAGTTTCAATATCAGAAGCCACAGCCCCGAAACTGTGTTGAATATAAACAGACTCCTTTTCTTTTTTAATCATCTCATTCTCATTCTCATTCATAAATGATTTAGGTTCATAAACCTGCTTTGTGCAGGTGGGATTTATTTTCGTAAATAATGGATCTGCAATATACCCAGGGGCTGGATATCCACCACCCGAAGCAACCATTTTACCAGATAAATCATATATCACATGAGGAGCATCTGCCAACCACACATCGGGATACACACGAAAATAAACATCACTACCATAATTACATTGATCTATTATTCCATTCGAATTTTTAGATATTAAATCATTTAATACAGAGCGACTAGAGGTAACCACAGCCTTATCCCCGCTTAATATTTTTTTCTCCGTAACAACTTTATTATTGTTTAAAGTTTCATTATTTTGATTTTCTGTAATTAGTATATTTTTACCTAACCCCTGATTCCAAAGAATAACACCGACCATTAAGATAAGAGCGGCGAGCAAAATTATTTGTATCTTTGAATTATTTTTCATAAATTTAGAATTTAACTTCTACTGGGTTTTTCTCTACAGAGTCAGCTTCGAGCTCAAAGAAGTCCATTTTGATAAATTTGAAGATGCTTGCGATTATATTGCCTGGGAACATTTCTATCCCAGTATTTAAATCACGAACATTCGCATTGTAAAATCTGCGAGATGCCATAATCTTGTTCTCTGTATCTGCCAGTTCATTTTGGAGCTGGATAAAGTTTGTATTTGCTTTTAGATCTGGATAAGCTTCTGCAATACCAAAGAGCCCTGTTATCGCACTGCCTAGCATAGCTTCTTTTTGTGAATGTTCACCCATTGTCTTCGCACCCATAGCAGCAGATCGAGCAGCAGTCACCTTTTCAAATGCTGTAGATTCGTGAGTGGCATAACCTTTTACAGTGTTTACCAAATTAGGAATCAAATCATAACGACGCTTTAGCTGAACATCTATATCTGCCCAAGCCTCCTGCGCACGATTGCGAAGTGTAATAAATCCATTGTATTTAAAAATAAAAAACAGAACGATTAGACCCAAAACTACTAAAATAATTAATGTTGTACTCATAAAAAATAAGGTTAAATAATAACTATTACAGTATATCAGCCCTACCCCTAAAATCAAGCTTGAGGCTTGATTTTTATACCAAAATGTGTTAGTGTACACGGGTACATAAATCCGTACAGAAAATGAAAAAAGTTCTTTTGCTGATGTTGTTAGTAGTAGGTATGCTATCAACATCAAAATTCGCCTCTGCAGCTCATGAGCCGGGGGTAAAAATGGAAACCTTAGCTGTTGAAAAAGATGCAACAGAAGTTGCCCTAACCGAGACCAGCTATTGGAAACCCAAAAATTCCTGGGGTTCAAGCTGGAAGAAAATAGATATTTTGTGTCCTGACGGAACAATAATATCTATGGTAGACGTACCGTGCGATGAAAGTATCTCTACCGCAGGCTGGGATGAAGGAATGTACACCGCGACTCTAACAGATGGAACGGGTGCATCTTACACAGAAACGTTTATGGTGAACTAATTTTGTTCACCTAAACAAAAAAAACGCTTTGAGTTCTACTCAAAGCGTTTTTCAATGTGTGGACTATTTATTTTTACCAGCTACCATCACCAACAGTGGACTCGCTAGGAAGATTGATGAGTATGTCCCAAAGAACATACCAGCAGTCAGCATCATTGCGAATACTTTTGTAGGTGCCGGTCCCCAGAATACTAGAGCTAGCAATACGATAATCACAGTAGATGATGTAGCGATTGATCGAGTGAATACCTGAGATAGACTCTTGCCTACTGTCTCCGCAAAGTTAGTATAGTGACCACCGCGGATATTTTCACGAATACGGTCGAATACTACGATAGTGTCAGATACAGACAGACCCAGGATCGTGAGGATTGCCACTACAAAGAGTGTATCCACCTCTGTGCCAATAGTGTGAGACAAGAATGCAAATACTCCAACTGGGATCAATATATCGTGAATCAGAGATACGATAGCTATCAATCCATACTTCCATGAAGATACTGGCTTTGATACCTTGCGGAATGAAAAAGCGATAAAGAATATAATTCCAAGAGATACAAAGATAAATGAGAACAATGCCTTGCGAGCAAGTTCAGCCCCTACTGACGGACCGATAGAAGTAAATGACTTCTCTGTTGATCCAACTAATACAGATTTTAGCGCTTGATGTTCCTCTTCAGTTAGAGCCTTTATCTTGATACTATACCCGTCTGCACCGATTGGCTGAATCAGTGCCTCACCGAGATTTGCAGATTTTACGGCATCGGCGATAACTGCTTGTTCTGGGCGAACATCTGTATATGTGACTTCCAGCTGTGATCCCCCTTTGAAATCAATGCCTAGGTTAAGTCCAAAGTAAGAGATTGATGCAACTGAAAACAATACAAGAATAGCAGAGATAGCAACGAAAACTTTTTTATATTTAATGATGAACATATAATTATTTTTGAACTTTAGCATTAGTAAAACCCGACCCGAATAAGAAGCTAATGATTTTTGTGTGTTTTGTGATATTTAGAGAATACAGGAACAATCTTGTTATTGTGATAGCAGAGAACATAGACACCACTACACCCATAAAGAATGTCAGCGCAAAACCTTGTATCAATGGAGTACCGAATATATATAGGATACATGCAGTTAGTAGACTTGATACATTTGAATCACGGATTGATAGCCATGCATGAGAGAATCCACTGCGGATAGAATCAGATACATTCCTGCCGGAACGAAGCTCTTCTTTAATTCTTTCAAAGATAAGCACATTTGCATCCACAGCGATACCAATAGATATGATGAATCCAGCGATACCAGCAGCAGTCAGAGTAACTGGGATAATTTTAAACAGTCCAAGCATTGTAACCACATAGATAGACAGTGCCACCACAGCCAATACCCCAGGTAATCTGTACCAGAATATTAGGAATAGTGCTATAGCGAGAAATCCTATCAATGCAGCCTTTATTCCTGCCTCTGTAGCAGTAGCTCCTAGTGAGGGGCCTATTGTCTCTGTACCGATATGTTCTATAGGTACTGGTAATGCACCAGAATTTAGGCGTCCTACTAGAGTCTTGGCTTCTACTGGAGTAAAGTTTCCAGAGATCTGGGCTACTCCTCCACTGATAGCCTCATTCACCACAGGAGCAGAAATAGGTGAACCGTCTAGATATATAGCGACAGTTTTCCCGACGTTGTCTCCAGTGATTTTTTCAAACAATTTTGAACCTTCATCATTGAATTTCAATCCAACTTTTGGTTCACCTGTATTTTGATCAAACTCCAAAGTTGCCTTATCTAGGTATCTTCCAGTCAATTCTGTAGACACATAGAGCTCTGGCATTTTTACATTCAATTTTCCATCTGAACCGACGATGACTTCCTGCTCTTTTGATTTATCTGGATTCTCTGTTTTGAACTCAAGCATTGGAGTCTGGCCTATCATAGCTACTGCCTTTGATATATCCGTCACTCCTGGTAAATCGATGATAAGGCGCTCCTCTCCTTGATTTGAAAGACCGCCGTCCTGTACTGTGATCACAGGCTCTGCTACTCCGAAAAGATTAATACGTCTCTCTATAACATCACGAAGTGAATTCATAGATTCAGATACTTGGTCTGATTTAATCTTTGACACATCCGCACGATAAATAAGGTGACTACCACCAGAAAGGTCTAGACCCAATTTAAATGGGTATTTAGCGACACCTGTTGCTACATCATTTTTCTGAATTTTCTGATGAGCTAATTCTGATTTATAAACAAAGAAACCAATACCAAAACCGATAATAAGTATTAATAATGCAGTGATTCTCGTTTTCAACATAATAGGCTTATTTTATAGGGTTTCCCCTTAAAAAGCAATACTATACATATCTATTTTCTATGCCCAAAAAATCAAAATAAACACAATGATACCAAGGATAATACGGTACCAGCCAAATATGCTAAATGAATGTTTACGGATATAATTCAAGAAAATTTTAACTACAAAATAAGCCACGATAAAAGCAGTAACAAAACCAATGGCGATACTCCCCCACTCCTGATTTGTAATAGAGAAACCAGATTTATAGATATCATAGATACTAGCTAGTAGCATAGTAGGTACAGCTAGTAAAAATGAAAATTCTGTAATCAAAGATCTGGGTATCTTGATTGCTCGTCCAAATATAATCACGGCACCAGATCGAGAGACCCCAGGGATCACAGCTAGTGCCTGCGCAATGCCGAGTAACAATAGCTCCCTCACATTGAGGGTCTCGATCCCTCTCTCTGGCTCAGAGAGAGAATTATATTTTTTCTCAAAAATTAAAATGATTATACCGCCCACAAATAGAGCCACCGCTATCACTAGTGTATTGCCTAGGAGATATTCTTTTATTATTTTATACAAGATAAAACCAATTACCCCAGTAGGAATAAACGATATTATCAAAGCCCGAATAACTTTCCAAGAAAATAATTTTTTAAAATATATAGCAACGATAGCCATAATAGCTCCAAGCTGAATTATAATCTCAAAGCTTTTTACAAAATCAGTAGCTTCAATAGAGAGAACCTCTCGAGCAAGATCTATGTGTGCAGTAGAAGATATAGGCAGAAATTCTGTCAGCCCTTCTACGATACCTAATACAATTGAATGAAATATCTCCATATATTTTATTTAAAAATCTTATAAATATAATTAAAAAATAAATAAGACGCGAAAGAACCCAACATAAAACCCCAAAAGATATCTACAGGGAAATGAATACCTGCTATCACTCTGGAGATAGGTATGATAATAGCTATGACAAACAAATATCTACCTACACGAGGATGCAGAGAGTATATAGACATAGCCAATGCAGAAAAGAACATAGCATGCCCCGACGGGAAAGATCCAAGGTCCGAGTACATAAATAGCGGATCGACTCCATGTAGGCCCAAATCAAAAGGTCTAGGATTGGCAAATAATACTTTCAAAAAATTCACAACAGCCAGACTCAAAAGACCAGAAGAAAACACAAGAGCTATCTCTTTTACTTTTTGATGAAATTTGTTTTTACTCTTTATCCCAGTATCTACATGAAAAATCAAAAAATACAGAACAAAAATTAAAACAAAATACTGCAAGTACCTGGCGCAAAATACAAAAATAAAATCCATTATTTCTGACTGATTGGCCAAACTATGAAGTAAATAAAATATTTCCTGATTCAGCATTTTAATTTTGCGTTACTTTTAATATATTACGCAACAGCATAGATATAGTTACAGGGCCTACACCACCAGGAGTAGAAGTCATATATGAGGCTACCCCCATCATAGAATCATGGTCCACATCACCAACGATAGAGCCATACTCCTCTGAGGTCCCGGCATCGATGACAACGACACCTTCTTTTACCATATCACCTTTTATAAACTTGCCCCTGCCCAGAGCAGAGATTATAACATCCGCCCCACTTATTATATGATCAGGATTTTCTGTCTTGCTATCAATACAAGATATATCGAGGCCTCTATTTTTCAAAATATGAGCCACTGGTTTGCCGACTAGCCTACCCTGGCCCAGGACGACAATCTTCTTATTCGTTAAATCTAAATTCAATGAGTCTAGTATGTGTATACAAGCCAGTGCTGTAGGATATACCAGATCGCTATTATTGTTATAAAAATTAGCAGTAGAAACACCACTGAGGCAGTCTACGTCCAATCGAGGGTCTATAGCATCCAATATTTCCTTGCTGTTTAAATGCGCAGGCAATGGAAGCTGGACGATTACCCCAGACATATTGGGAACATTGTTTATCTTTTTTATTTCATTAATCAATTCGTCGCTCGTGATTGACTCGGGGAAATGTGCATCATAGAAATCCATACCCACAGAATGTGCGGTTTTCTTTTTCATATTCACATACTGCACAGAGGCAGGGTCATCCCCCACTAGCACATCACAAAAAACTGGCCTAAAAGATAAATTTTCAATATCCCTTTTTATACCAGAAAGTATTTCATCTCTTATTTTTCTACCGTCTATTATTTGTGTTTGCATATATAAAACAATAATTTTTAATTTCCAATTTTTAATTTTAAAAATAATTTTCTAATCTAAAATTTTTAAAAATTGAATAATTTAAGCATTATTTAAAAATTACAAAATTTAAAATTCTAAAAATTTATATTCTTTCTAAATTCCTAAAAATTCATTGCGCATATCGTCTCTATGTGCCACCCTACCATATTTCCTCATACCCATCAGTATACCCAGTCCTATAAATTCTGCCAACAAATGGGACCCTCCATAGCTTATAAATGGCAGGGTGATACCTGTGACTGGTGCCAAGCCGATATTCATCCCTATGTTGATTATAAAATGACTCATAAAATAAATAGCCAGCCCAAGCCCATACAGTATCTCAAAATTACTAGCCCCCAGCATCGCATTATGAAGTATCCTCCATATTATCAAACCCAGCAAAATAAACAAAAGTATTACACCGAGAAAACCCCACTCCTCGGCAAAAGCAGCAAAGATAAAGTCTGTCTCGTATTCAGGTAAAAAGTTTAATCTTGATTGAGTACCAAACCCTACCCCCTTACCTAAAAGTTGACCAGACCCCACAGCGATTGTCGATTGATACACATTATACCCAGATCCATGAATATCAGATAATGGGTTCATGAAATTCGCAATTCGATGCTTTTGATACGGAGCAAATGCAAACATCCAAAGCATACCAAAAGTGACAATACCTAGCCCTATGACCAGCCCCAAGTGTTTTAATGATATACCAGACACGATCGCCATCCCAAACCAGATAAAGAATATAATCATAGCCGAACCGAAATCAGGCTGGAGGAAAACCAGCATGAAAGGTATAAAGGCGTATAGGCCTGATATAAATAAATGCTTTATATTTCTGATCTCTACATGCCTGCGAGAGAAATATTTCGCCAACATCAATATAACTACAATCTTCATCATGTCTGATGGCTGAAAAGAAAAACCCCCAAAAGAAAACCAGGATTTTGCACCATTTGATACGTGCCCAGCCACAAAGAGTGCAGCCAGCATGACAGAAAAAAATAAAAATATAGCCACCAGTACGTCCGTGCGTTTTAAAAATCTAAAATCAAAAAAAGATAATGTAAAAAAAGCAACAAAAGAAATACCCACCCACATCAATTGATGATTGAAAAGTGGAGTAGTGCCAGTAAAAGATTTCATAACAACCAAACCAGCCCCCAATACAGGCAATAAAAATATAAACAGTAGCCAGTCAATCTGAAGTAAACTTTTTTTCATATTAAAAAGGAGTGGTGAATGGATTAACAGACAAGAGCAGATCTTTCACCGCAGGGACACCAGAAAACGCCTGAGGCCAAGTAAAAGACACATTGACCCGTCCACTACTAGATACACCAGGCTTGCGAGTCTTGCTCACAGCAATGGCCTTCTGATTTTCATCGTAGACTATAGCTATCACATCAAATTCTGGTAGATCGTATATAGAGTCATTCACAACCACCCCAGAGAT
>JAGOUR010000004.1 GCA_018061145.1 Minisyncoccota bacterium
AACCATAGCAATGCATCACCTATCGCCTTTAATGTACCATTTGTCATACCAGCTAGGAAATTGCCAGCCATTTGAGGGAACAATAGTATAGACAGAGCAAAGATTAGAGGGATAACTCCTGATTGATTCACACGTAGAGGGATATAAGTCTCTGATCCACCAGTAGTAGCCCCGCCACGAATTTGACGTGCATAAGTCACTGGGATAGGACGCTCTGCCTCGGTAACGATAACTACACCCAATATTATCAATATTCCAACAACTAGGAATAGTAGGTACATAGGGATACTAGCTACATCAAAAGTAAATAGGAATTGATTCAACTCTTTAGGGATATTCGCTACGATACCAGCAAAGATGATTAATGATACACCGTTACCAATACCAAATTCTGAAACTAGCTCACCGAGCCACATTAGCAACATTGAACCAGCGACGATAACTGCTACGTTTGCAATCTGACCAAACACTGTTATATCACCGAGTACACCTTGCTGAGACAACAACATCATGAATGTAATACCTTGGATAATAGCAAGAGGTATAGTCAGTAGACGGCTGATGCGGTTGAATTTCTTCTTGCCAATCTCGCCATCTTCCTGATACATAGCCTTTATACGAGGTGACATGATAGTCACAAGCTGCATGATGATAGATGAAGTGATGTATGGGCCTACTCCAAGCATGATAAGAGAAAGATGAGACAATCCCCCACCAGAGAAGACATTCAATACTCCTAGGAATTGATTATTATTCAAAAACGCTTGTAGCTTCATAGCATCTACTCCAGGAATCGGAATAGCAGCTAGTAGACGAAACACCACCAATATAGCAAGAACAAACAAGACGCGCTTTCGGAGCGCCTTGTCGGTAAAAACTGTTTTTATTTTATGTAGAAACTTTTCCATCCTGTTAGAGATAGGTAGTCAAAAGACTACCGTATCTTATTAATTATTGTAAATAATATATATTATAAATAAACTCTCTAATCTATCTTATAAAACAACAAACGAATCTCTAACAGGATCCATTAGTATTATTTTATAGTTCCACCAGCTTTTTCAATCTTTGCTTTAGCTGAGTCAGAAACGATACAACCTTCAACTGTGATCGAGACTGTGATGTCCCCTGTTCCCAGGATCTTTACCTTTGGAAGCTTGCCACTTACCTTGCGGATAAGCTTGTTAGCAAAAAGTGCTGTAGGGTTCACAACTGTTCCGTCTGTAAATATATTCAATGAAGAAACATTCACAACGTTTGGCTTTGAAACTGTAGACTTAAAACGATATCCACGAAGTTTTGGAAGCTTCTTTATGATATCACGAATTTGAGGACGGCGCTTGTTACCAGCACGAGCTGTCTGACCCTTTCCTCCACGTCCAGATTGCTTACCACGAGTACCACCACGTCCTACTTGGCGTGCCTTCTTATTTGGATTTTTTCTTTTTAATTCGTTTAATTGCATAAAATTGATTTAAATTATTTAACTTCTTCTGCTACTACTTCTTTGACTGCTTTTGGTGCACGAGACTTTAGCATCTTTAGTGCTCCGTATGTAGCGCGAGCATTGTTCAGCTTGTTCTTACTGCCTGATTGAATTTTACCAGTGACATTCTTGATACCAGCTAGGACCAACATGTCTCGAACAGTACTTCCTGCTACTAGACCCTTACCCTTGTTTGGCATAATGTTGATTCTTGAACTTCCGAATTTGAATGATGCTTCATGGTTGATTGACATTTCTTTTGTCACAGCGATTTTGAACATATTCTTCTTTGCAGCACGTAGAGCCTTTGCTATAGCTACAGCTGTGTCAGCACCCTTTCCTGTTCCTAGTCCGATTGAACCTTTTTTATCACCTATAGCGAGAGCTACAGCGAATGTCATACGACGTCCCCCTGATACCACACGAGTAACACGGCGGATAGAAACCATTTTCTGGTCAAACTCTGGCTTTGGCTTTTCAAAGAAAGCACGTGGCTTTCTCTCTCCATTCCCTCCTGTGTTTGGTCGGCCACCTGCTGGTCTTGTACCGAAACGAGGTTTTGTATTTGTAGTTGGTTTGTTATTTGTATCCATAAAATTTATTAAAATTCTAAGCCTCCTGCGCGAGCGCCGTCAGCTAGTGCTTTTACGCGACCAGTATATTTAAATCCATTACGATCAAAAACAACAGTTTTTACTCCCTTTGCAGTAGCTAGCTTTGCTATCTCTGCTCCGACTGCTGTAGCACGTTCTGTCTTTGTCCCTTTTTCGATTTTCATGTCTGAAGAAGAAGCTAGAGTCACCCCTTTTGTATCATCAATAATCTGAGCATAGATAAATGCATTTGAACGAAATACTGAAAGACGAGGGCGTGAAGAACCAACACCAATCTTTGCACGAATCTTTTTCTTTAGACGTATTCTTTTTTCTTGTTTCTTGTTCATATATTTTATGCAGCTTTCTTACCTTGCTTACGACGAATAACTTCAGTATCGTAACGGAAACCTTTACCCTTGTATGGTTCTGGCTTCTTTAATGAACGAACATTTGCTGTCCACTGACCAACAAGTTCTTTGTCGATACCTATAACTGTAACTGTGTTCTTTTCTGCTGTAACTGTTAGACCCTCTGGGATATCTACGTTTACTGGGTGTGAAAAACCAAGAGCAAGCTTTAGAACTTTACCTGCTACTTCTGACTTGTATCCAACTCCTTCTAGGATAAGCTTCTTTGTATAACCAGTGTTTACACCGTTTACCATGTTTTTGATATGAGAAGCATATGTACCCCATAGAGCACGCTCTGTCTTATCATTCTCATTCTTTGGAGTTAGTGTGATTTCTGAACCGTTGATATTTATAGCAACAGTACCAGGGAAATCACGCACTAGTGTACCCTTTGATCCTTTTACAGAAAAAGTAGCACCTGTTAGCTTAACTTCAGTTCCTGCGGGGATATTTATTATTTGTTTTCCTATACGTGACATAAAATGTTATTACCAGATTTTAAATAATACTTCGCCTCCGACCATCTCTTTACGAGCTTGCTTGTCTGTTAAGATACCTTTTGGTGTTGAAAGAAACATTGATCCAAAACCATGACGAACAGAGCGGATATCCTTTACCCCCTTATAAACACGACATGATGACTTTGAAACACGTTCTACTCCTGTAACTTTTGGTGATCCATCTACATATACCAATTCAAGTTCTAGTGTAGGGAATCCCTTCTGCATCTTCTTTGTTGCTTTACCTAGGTACCCTTCTTTTACTAGAGCATCTGCTATTGATTGCTTTAATTTTGAATATGGAACAGTCACAGACTCACGTTCTACGCGGTTTGCATTCTTTACCATATTTACCATGTTTGCTATTTGATCCATATATTTTTAGTTAAAAGTTTATTTTGAGATTACCAAGAAGACTTGCGTACGCCTGGTAGCATACCTTCATTTGCCATTTCACGGAAGCAGATACGACATAGACCGAAATCTCTCATAAATGCATGCCCACGACCACAACGAAAACAACGATTTGTCTCTCGAGATGTAAACTTACTCTTCTTTAAATGTCTTGCTATAACTGATGTTTTTGCCATATTATAATTTATCTTAATAAAACTGCCCCAAGGACCGTCCTTGGGATATGATTGCGATATCTCATTCCTTTTCTTAAAAGTATTATCTCTTAAGGAGAAGAACGGATCTATCAATCACGTCCCCCTATCCTATCAGATAGATGGGATAATGTCAAATAAAAAATCCCCCACAACCATTACTGATTGCTGGGGGATTATAATTCCTTCCTTGGAAGAAATTTATTTTTAGTGACAACAGGGTCGCCATGACCCCGAAAACTTGAACTAATATTCCACCGGCTTACAAGGGAAGGTTGGAAGTAACTTAGAACAAGGAGTTCTTAATAATTTCAATAATACATAGATTATTAAAATATACCGGAACTTTTTTACATATCTCTGTACCCTCAGGAGATGCCAACACTCTTTTCACGGAGTGCCTATGCTTTTGGCGTTCATAACGGCGAGGTTCTTTATCCTCTTATTTATTTTTTTATAGTATATCATTTTAAATACAATCTGTCAAGTTTTTTTATGTATATTCAAATATCTATATAAAAAACCCTTATATTATAAGGGTTTTTTATGGAAACAGATTATTTCTTGAATGGTACACCGATGAGTTCAAAGAATTTTGTAGCTTCAGGCTTTGTCTTGGCTGTAGTCACGATTGTAACTGCCATACCGAATACATCCTTTAACTCTTCATCCCCTGTCTCTGGGAAGATTGTGTGTTCCTTGATAGACATAGTTAGATTACCGATATCATCCACGATCTTTCTCTCGATACCACGAAAGTCTTTTGTACGAGGGATAGCTACATTGATTAGCTTGTCTAGGAATCCGTACATACGAGCTCCACGTAGAGTCACAACTACACCGATTGGGTCACCTGTACGAATCTTGAATGATGCGACAGATTTCTTTGCACCGCGTAGAGATGGCTTTTGACCAGTGATCTTTGCGATACGATCCATGATGAACTTGTTGCGATCCTTGTCGCGCTTGATACCAGAACCAGTACCAACAGCAACAACAACCTTTGTAAGGCGAGGTGCAGCCATACTACTCTTGTAGCCAAATTCACCCTTGAGTGTACTGTATGCTTTCTTTTCTTTTGTCTTTGTTGTTTCCATAATATTTTAACTTACTTTCTTAACATTGGACACGTGGATAGGCATTGCCTTTTCTACGATCTGACCTTTTGCTCCACGAGTAGCTTTCATGTGTTTCTTCTTCATGTTTACACCTTCGATGATAACCATGTTTGAAGTAGGCATTGCTTTCTCAATCTTGCCTTTTTTACCCTTACTTCCCCCAGCTATTACTATTACATTGTCTCCTTTTTTTACGTGCATAAAATTATATAACCTCAGGTGCTAATGAAATAATCTTTTGGTATCCACGTTCTGCCAATTCACGAGGAATAGGACCGAACACACGACCTGCTTTTGGATCTTGCTTGTCTTTTTCTAGAATAACTACTGCGTTGTCATCAAATCTGATGTATGAACCATCTTTTCGGCGAAATGCATTTGTAGTACGCACAACGACAGCCTGTAGAACGTCCTTTTTCTTTACTCCCTTGCGAGGTTCAGCTACCTTTACTGATAGGACTACACGGTCACCGATACCAGCATAACGACGCTTTGAAGATCCAAGCACTTTGAAAACCTTTCCGACTTTACCGCCGGCATTATCTGTGATCTTTACTACTGTTCCGTCTTGTATCATAAAATATTGTTACGCAATTACCTTAAAATGCTTGTCTTTTGACATTGGTTTTGTCTCTTCGATTTCGACTACATCGCCAATTTTCTTTGTGTTGTTTTCATCATGAGCCTTGTATTTCTTGCTCTTCTTGATGCGCTTTCCGTATTTTGTGTGTTCTACGAAGCGAGTTACAGATACTACTACTGTCTTATCCATCTTGTCACTTGTAACGACACCTTTTAATACCTTATTCTTATTTGTCTTTGTTGTATTCATATATATTATCGTGCTACCACGCGAGTCTTAACTGGTAACTTTGTACCGGCCTTTCGAAGTGCTTCTTTTGCAAGAGCTTCTGGGATACCGTCTACTTCAAATAATACACGTCCAGGGAATATTTCTACGCAGTAACCTTGTGGATCTCCTTTACCCTTTCCCATACCTACCTCGGCTGGCTTTGCTGTAAATGGTCTGTCAGGGAAAATACGGATCCAGATGCGTCCAGCTTTTGTAGCAGTACGAGTAGCCACCTTACGAGCAGACTCGATTTGGTTTGACTTGATACGTCCAGCACTGATAGCCTTGAGACCATATGAACCAAAAGCAACAGTAAGACCACGAGTCTCTACTCCACTCTGCATTCTACTCTCGCTCTTGCGACCAGTATGCCACTTTCTAAATTTTACTTTTTTGGGTAATAACATATAGATTATTTAGATTACTTTTTTTCATCACTAAAAACTTCTCCACGGTATATCCAGACCTTGATACCGATATCTCCATAACTCATATGAGCCTTTTCACGAGCAAAATCAACGTCAGCACGGAATGTCTGAAGTGGAATAGAACCACGCTTTATCTGCTCTGTACGTGCGATTTCTGAACCAGCAAGACGTCCTCCTAGGAATATACGTGCCCCCTTTACTCCGCGAGCAGTCATAACCTTTTCGATTGTTTGCTTTAGAACACGGCGGTATGGTAGACGCTTTTCAAGACCCTCGGCGATCATACATGCTACGATTGCAGCATCTGCATCAGGATTTGCTACTTCTACTATATCTAGCTTCAAATCTTCACTAGCTACGATACGGCGCTTTGCTAGTGCCTTGATTATATCTGCCTTTAGCTTTGTAGCACCATCCCCTCCACGTCCGATGATCATACCAGGGCGAGATGTGTGAACGATAACTTTTGTAGCTTTTGCATTTCTTTCAATATCAACACGAGAAACATAAAAACCACGTAGCTTCTTTGCTAGAAATTCACGGATAACAACGTCACTTGCTAGCAAGTTACTGTATTTCTTATCAGCAAACCAGCGTGATTTCCAATCACGGAGTGTTACTAGTCTATGTGCGTATGGATGGACAACTTTTGACATAAATATCTATAAATTAAGCTTTCTTAGCAGTCTTTGCTACCTTTTTTGGAGCTTTTACTGTTTTTGGTGTTGATTTCGACTTTTTTGGTGTAATAACTTTTTCAGCAAGAGTAAGCACGACATGACTTGTGCGCTTGTTTATGCGTGAAGCAGATCCACGAGCACGAGGCATTGAACGCTTCATAACTATACCCTTGTCTACTGTAACACTTGAAACTACAAGGTTTTCTGGATTTATACCAGCGTTCTTTGCGTTTGCAATTGCTGAATTCAATAGCTTTTGTATAGGAAGTGATGCTCTCTTTGGCAAGAAAGACAAATGCGTATTAGCATCAGCAACCCTTTTGCCTTTAATTAGTTCCGCTACAAGGCGAACCTTGCGGGGTGACTGTCTGTAGTTTTTTAGAAATGCTTTCATAAATTAATGTTATTTTTTCTTAGTATCAGCTGTCGTAGCCTTTGCGGACTTTGCGGCTGTAATCTCAGCTTCTTTCTTCTTCTGCTCTAATTCTTTCTGCATTTTACCTCCGTGACGTACGAATTTCTTTGTAGGAGAGAATTCACCCAATCGGTGACCTACCATGTCTTCTGAAACCAGAACTTCAACATGAGTCTTACCATTGTGCACCCCAAACATAAAACCTACCATCTCTGGCGATATAACGCACGCACGAGACCATGTTTTAATCATGCCTGTCTCGATTGGCTTTTTTCCGGCAATCTTTTTCAAGAGCCTTTCGTCTACATATGGACCTTTTTTTAGTGACCTTGTCATAAATAATTTAATGTAATCTTGCCTGCCCGTCCGAAGCTTTTGCGTAGGCGGGTCATAACAATATAAAGAAGCTCTAACTGAGCTCGTAGGGTTATACTAGCAAATTTAAAATAATTGTCAAATTTATTCCCCTACCCCATTTAACCCAATGTACATAGGGTTGTTTTTTTGCCCAAATGTGGTACTGTAAAAGAAAAATTCTATAAAACAAAAATAAACAAAAAAAAGGTTATGCTACTACGCAACATCTATTTTCCCCCGGCACAAGGTGCCTCGGGAGTACAAGGTTTTTTTGGAGACCCAAATCACCAAGAATACAAACACAGTGGATTGATAAGGGCGACTTTTGGAGATATTTGCCAAGGAATGGGATTTGTTTCCAAGACAGGAACTTATTTCTACAACAAAGGTAATGTAGAATTAGACAGAAATGGCTATTCCTTTAAAAGATTTGCCCCAGACGCAATTCGACCTTTTATTCTCAGAGGGGCAGCCCTAAATGCTGTAGGACTCAGTAATCCTGGGTATGAAAAGTTACTCAAAACAGGTTTATGGTTTGAGCGAACAGACCCATTTATGTTGTCATTTATGGCAGTGGAGAATACAGTAGAAAAGAGAATTGCTGAAGCTGAACTATTTGTAGAAGAAATGGCAAATTATCTTGGAAAATTTCGCACTCAATTTGCACTACAAGTAAATCTTTCCTGTCCCAATGTAGGTCACGAACAACATGGCTTGATTGCAGAATCATACAAAATGTTTGAGATTCTAAAAAGACTAAGGATTCCATTAGTTCCTAAAATCAACGCATTACTCGATCCGGGGATCGCTTTTGAAATCATGGATCATCCTGCCTGCGATGCCTTATGTGTATCAAATACCATACCTTTTGGACAAGGACCTAGTGGTAAAATTGATTGGTCTAAATATGGACCCAAAGGTAAATCACCGCTTGAAAGAAAGAAGTATCCCCCCGGTGGATTATCAGGTGCACCAATATTCCCATTGGTGGTAGATTGGCTACGTCATGCTAGCGAACTGAAAAATAGCAAGCCGATAATCGCTGGTGGAGGAGTAATGGATAGAGAGTGCGTAGAGATATTAGCTCAATTCCCTAATGTGGAAGCTATATCAATAGGATCAGTAGCATTACTAAGACCATGGAGAGTAAGGGGAATAATAAAACAATGCTATAAAAGCATTGGTTAAAATCCTATTAACTTTAAAAAAATAGACAGTCCTGTTTTTCGAAAGAAAAACAGGACTTCTTGCTTTCTGGGTCCAAAAAGGCTAATCTAAAAGAAAAATTTCTTAAATTCAAAATCACTCTTTAAACAACTAATCGTATGCAGGAAATTACATTCAGAACTCCATTTGACCGTCATAGTCATTTTAGGGAGATCGCGACACTATTGCCTCGTGTATTAAAATACACAACGGCACAATTTTGGGGATCGGTAGCTATGCCAAACCTATCTAAACCGATAGTTACCTGGCAACAAGCCAGTGCTTATCATCAAGAAATCATGCAAATCACTAGAAATCAACATCTCAGGAAATTTAAACCTATCATGACAGCTTACCTTACAGACAATACCGACCCAAAAAATATTAAGGAAGGTTTAAAAATGGGAGTATGGAATGCAGCCAAATTGTATCCACATGGTGCTACTACAAATTCTAACGATGGAGTGACTGAACTTGAAAAAATTTTTACGGTTTTAGAAATGATGGAAAAAATTGAAATGCCACTTCTGATCCATCCGGAGACGAATGCGTCTAGATTTGAAATCCCATTTATGGATCGTGAGAGGGTGTACACAGAGGAATCTCTCACTAAAATTCATGAAAAATTTCCGGCATTGACTATCTCTGTTGAGCACATCACCACTCGTGAAGCATGTATGTTTGTAGAGCAAAGTCCCAAAAATGTAGTAGGGACTGTGACTCCACAGCATATCTTGTACAATCATGATGCCATATTTCACAACGGAGTACCGCCATACAAACCTGGGGTTTATGTTGAAAATATGTGCCTACCAATCCTCAAATACCAAGAGGATGTGGATTACATCAGACTTGCGATAATGTTAGGTGGAGCAAGGCAAAAGTTTGGAGCCGGTACTGATACAGCTCCACACAGCCAAGAATCAAAGCATTCTCATGGTAGTTGTTGTGGAGTATTCAACTCCCCTTATGCAGTGGAGTGCTATGCGATGGCATTTGATCAAATGGAGAGATTAAACACTCCTGACGGAATTGAAACCTTTGAAAATTTTATGTCGGTAAACAATTTATCTATTTACGGGCTTGAACCTTCAAAAGATACAGTTACTTTAATTAAAAAAGAACAAACAATTCCTGAACTAGTTGATGGAAATCTTCGTCCTTTTAAAGCCGGGCAGACTATCCCTTGGACATTAAAACCAAGATAGTTCTGAAATAGGTCTAATTACGAAATAAAGCACCCTATGCATATAATGCATAGGGTTGTTTTTTTGCCCAAATGTGGTACTGTAAAAGAAAAAATTCTAAATTAAATCACTTCTTTAAACAACTACAAAATGACAACAATCACAACTATTGAGGAATTCAACAATTTCTCTAAAAGATTCAAGGCGGAACACGTAATGCCTTATGCTTTCGGGATCGGAATCTGCTTTGAGGACGAAAAAGGGGAACCTATTGCCCACAAGTGGCTCACAGTAAATGTGAATGAAAACCTCGGGACAGCCGCGGTATTGATGGATTCGACGGGGATCGAAATGGAGGGCAACCATCCTCAGTACTACAAGATGCATCCAGTCATACCAATAGATATTGAAAAATATTTTTCTCCTTTCGAGAATGACGGAAAATACCATGAAAACATAGAGGTATTAAAGTACAATCAATTGACAAACTACGACAATGCAAGGCTTGTTTTAATCTTATACCCTGACAAGGAGTTTTTTCAGAAAATTGTGATAAGTAATGCGGATGCGCATTTCCGGCTGGCCGCCATTTCTCGTTTAAAGTTTAAACCAAATACAATATGTCTGGACAACCTTTTCAAAGTTTTACCTAATATTGCATATTTAAGCGATGGAGGTGCATGTAGTATTGATTACTGGAATAAGGAAGAATTCATTGGAGGAAATCTACAGGTTCGTTCCTTGATAGACAAAATTCCCCTACTTACATGGGGAGCACCTATTCCACCCGAAGTACGCATTGCAAATCCTGACAATGTCAGACTCGGTGCATACCTATCACCCGGAACTACAATAATGCATTATGGTTTTGTGAACTTTAATGCTGGAACGCTCGGGAAATCAATGGTTGAAGGCAGAATCTCTGCTGGAACTACTATTGATGATGGTACAGATATTGGAGCCGGTGCTGGATTCCTCGGTACTCTCTCTGGAGGAAACTCAATAAAACTTTCCGCCGGCAAAGATTGCCTTATTGGAGCTATGGCTGAATGCGGTGTGATCCTTGGAAACAATTGTGTAGTAGCAACAGGAACCTGTTTTTCACAAAATACACCAATTTGGGAAATATATCCTGACGGAAATGCTGCTTGGAAAAAAGTGAAAGATTTAAACGGAAAAGATAATTTAACTTTCCGCCGAAATGCCGTGAATGGTAGGCTTGAAGTAATTCATAAAGGAAACAAAGCAATCCTGAACGAAGAACTCCACAAGAATTGACCTATTTTTATTTAAAATAAACACCCTATGTATAACAATATATAGGGTTGTTTTTTTGCCCAAATGTGGTACTGTAAAAGAAAAATTCTTAAATTCAAAATCACTCTTTAAACAATTAATTTTTATGAAAAGAACAGAAACCGAGAAACTCATTGAGCAGTTTGAAAATGATCCCCTGGCCCTCCTTGCCGCCATTGGTGGCTACTATGAATGCCAAAAAAGCCCGGATGGTAAAAGACTTACTCCCCTTGTTGGCTATGCAGCAAAGTACCCTACCGACGATGGAAAGGGCCTCAACTATGTAGGAGAAATTTACGCAAACTTTTCTAAGGCTGAAGAACGCCCACTGATTATGAATCATTTTACTAGTAGATTATGGGAAGAAATACATCTTCACTTGGATCCCAGAAAAATTAATTCAAACCTTGTGTTTGTTGGTCCACAATTAGGAGGTATCTCCGTTGCTCAATTTTTATCCTTGCATGCCTCTAGTGTAGATGCCAGATATGCATGTGCTGAAAAAAAGACAATTGCCGTTGCTACAGAAACAGCACGAGAGCAAACAGAATTGTTTTTTGGACGTCATGAGATAAAAAAAGGAGACAGAGTAGTTATTTCCGAAGATGTGCTAAATAATTTTTCAACAACCAAGCAAACAGTTGAGCTGATTGAGAAATACGAAGCCGAGGTTATCTGCATTGCTGGCCTGCTAAACCGGTCCATGACAATAGATACTCACTTTGACTATGGGGATAAATTAATACCTGTCATATCACTTGCGCGCAAGCCATTTAAAGAATATCACCAAAATGATTCTTATGTGGCCGAAGACATACTGAAAGGTAATGTGATTTTAAAACCAAAAAATGAATGGAGCAAACTCACAAAAACTATTTAAAAAATAGGTATGTGGAACAAAATAAAAAGAGGGCGACACTGTTGTGTCCCCCTCTTTTTTCGTTTAGCAAACTTTTTTTAATGCCTTGATTGATCATCTCTTTCTTTTAACTCTTTTAAGGCTTTTTCCACTTCTTCAAGGATCAATTTTACTGCTTTTACACAATCACCAATTTCAGCAGGTGGTTGAAGTATCGGCCTCCCGATAACCAAAATATCACACCCACCCATTATTGCTTTGTATGGGGTCATGATACGATCAGGATTCTGATCATTGGGCGCAGCCCAAATCGGACGGATAGCCGGAGTGATAGTTATCAAATTAGATGTAACAGATGTACCCTTGATGATTGAAGCCTCTGAAGCTGCACTAATCACGGCCTGCAAACCACAATTCGCAATATCAGCAGCAAATACAGCTACTTTTTCTTTTGTCTCTTCACCATAACTATGGAAGCAGTCTTCCTCAGTCATCGAGGTCAGAACGGTAACTCCGGCAACTATTGTATCACCAGTAACCTTTCTTACGGCTAACATTGTGGCAACGCTTGCTGAAGCATGAAGATTAAAGATTTTTACACCTTGCTTGCAAATGTCGATAGCAGCTTTTATCATTGTGTCCTGAGTGTCTTTAATCTTGCAATCATAAAAAACTTCTCCGCCAGCATCCTTAACAACCTTTGTTGCTTGAGGACCTCCCACAGAGTGGATCAATTGAAAGCCAATTTTAAACATTCCTACATAAGGAGCAAGTATTTTTACATAATGCTCAACTTCTTCAAGTGTGTTAACATCCAATGCTACACAGATACGATTCCTTGGAATCGTAAGATCTAAATTTAATTCACTCATATTCCTATTTATTTAAGGGTTTTTGTATACATTACCAGATATATAGTCTATGTCAATACAAAAAATTTTGAGTTTAAGAGATGAGCTGATACTATAGAGCAAAACCTTCAAAAAAAATAAATGAAAAAACAAGAAAAACTAGTAAAACTGCTTTTAGAAAAAGGAATTATTAAATTCAGATCCGAGGGACCGGTAGAAGAGAATCCCAAGATCAAGAGCCCTATGTACACAAATTTTTCACGGATTCCAAAAGAGCACCAGATATGCTCTTTAATTACTGAAATACTAACAGAAAAAATTGATCAAAAAGTAAATGAGCGCGGTCTCATGTTTGATTTTGTTGTTGGCACTAGTGTAGCTGGAATACAAGTAGGTAAATTGGTCTCGGGGGAATATGGAAAGTCATTCACAAGAATAAAAAGTGGCCAAACATATTTAGGAAATTCTGGTGACAATAATTTCATGCATATACCTCATGACGTGACCGATAAAAAAGCCCTAATCATAGAAGATCTGGTCTATGCGAATGGAAGCATGCTAAAAGAGGCCGACCTGATCAGGAGACTCGGAGCAGACGTAGTGATGGGTGCATCCATCCTCACATACAATACCCTTGATAACCAAGAAAAAAATGCAACAGAAAAAAAGATTCCACTAGTTCACGCTCTATCAATCGATGAAGTTTTGATTATTTGTATTGAAAAAGAAATAATAAAACCAAACGATTTTGAGATTCTAAAAAAATTTTTCATTGACCCCCGAAGCTGGTACAACAAGAACTTTCCAAAAACAGTAACTGGGTCTAATTAGCACATTTACCAAAACATAAAAAATCCCTTACGATTCATTCGTAAGGGATTTTTTTATTTAAGATTACAACTGTATAGAACAAAAAGCACCCCAATGGGTGCTTTTTGTGATAGAGATTTAAAATAGGATAGACTATTTCTTTGCTTTACCGACACGTCGTCGTGAGACAATGTGCATATTTGAGTATTTCTTTGGTGTACGAGTCTTCTGGCCCTTTCCAGATGGCTTTCCCCACATAGTCTTGGCACGGCGTAGACCTCGTCCTTGAGCTCCTTCACCTCCTCCGTATGGGTGGTCTACAGGGTTCATGGCACTTCCACGTACTGTTGGGCGGATACCCTTCCAGCGTGAACGTCCAGCTTTACCAAAATTCTGAAGATGGAATTCTCCATTTGAAACTTCACCGATACATGCCCAACAGTTTTCAGAAACTTTTCGAACTTCTGTAGATGGCATCTTGATGTTTGTAAAACCATCATCGTTTGCAACTACTTGTCCGAATACTCCTGCTGCACGTACTAGTTTTCCACCGTTACCTGGCTTTATCTCGATGTTGTATACAAATGTACCAACTGGGATAAACTTTAGAGGAACGCGGTTTGCAACTGTAAGTGGTGCTTTTTCGCCAACGATAAACTTGTCCCCTACTTTTACAGACTTTGGAACCACAACATAGCGCTTTTCTCCGTCAGCATATACTGCAAGACCGATAAATGCATTTCTGTTTGGATCGTATTCTATAGAAGTTATCTTTGCTGGGATATCATGCTTGTTGTACATAAAGTCAACTTCACGATATAGACGCTTGTGACCACCCCCCTTGTGGCGAGTAGTGATGCGACCCTGGTGATTGCGTCCAACTGAACGCTTGAAACCATGAGTCAAAGATTTTTCAGGTGTACTTGTTGTAAGAACATTGCGGTATGAGACAGTAGTCTGATGACGCTTTGATGGTGTTGTAGGTTTATATGTTTTCATAAAAATTATACAAATTCAATCTTATCGCCCTTCTTTAAATATACGACCGCCTTTTTACCACCCTGTTTCTTTCCAGCTTTACCACGGATGAAAACAGCTTTTTCTGTGATTTGTGTTGTTGTCACTCTTACTGGAGTAACTCCGTAAAGCATTTTGATTGCTTTTTTGATTTCTGTCTTGTTTGCATTTGTAGCAACATTGAATGTATAAGCATTGTTTTGTGCAGCACGTGCAGCCTTTTCAGTAATACGAAGCCCTTTTATAAGAGGGTGTGTCTTTGTCGCCTTTTCATCTACCTTAGTATCTACTTTTTTTGTTTTTGTTGTAGCCATAAAATTATTTCTTTTCTATTTTACCTCCCAAAAACGCAACAGATTCTGTTGGAGAAGCAATAATAAGATATTTATATGAAAGAAGATCGACTGGATTCATGTTGCGAACTTCGTCAATCTCAGCGATTGGGATGTTTGCAAAACTCTTCTTTAAGACATCATTTTTTGCAGGAACTGTGATGTAAGCTTTTGGCTTTGTACCTACACAGATTTTTTCAAATCCAGATACAGTACTCAAATCTTTCAACACAGCAATTGCGTCCTTTGTTTTGATATTTTTCATTGAAAGATCTTCAACAAACAATATTTCACCATTCTTAAATTTCTTTGAAAGAACTGTGAATAGAGCTTGAATCTTCATCTTCTTGTTGATTTTTTGCGCGTAGATCTTATCGTTGCGTGGACCATGAGTCACACCTCCGCCTACCCAGATAGGTGAGCGAGATGAACCGTGACGTGCACGTCCTGTTCCCTTTTGTTTCCAAGGCTTGCGTCCTCCACCGCGAACTTCTCCGCGTGTTTTGACATGAGCTACAGGTGTACGAGCATTTGCTTGCATAGCTGTAACTACTTGGTGAACTAGGTCAGCGTTCCATTTTAGACCAAAAACTTGCTCTGGAAGTTTTAGACTTCCAACAGACTTACCCTTTTGATTGTATACTTGTGTTTCCATAATATTATCCTATGACTTCCACTAGAGTACCACGTCGTCCAGGGATTGCGCCTTTAATGAGTAATTGGTTGTTTTCAACATCTACGCCGACCACTTTCAAGTTGCGAACTGTGATACGATCACCACCCATGCGTCCCGCCATGCGCATACCTTTTGGTACACGATTACGTAGACCTCCACCGATAGAACCTGGCTCACGCTCAGAGTGCTTCTGACCGTGTGTACGAGGACCTCCGGCAAAGCCGTGACGCTTCACTACACCTTGAAAACCTTTTCCTTTTGATACACCTGATACGATAACTGTATCCCCTTTAGCAAAACTGCTAACAGTGATACGATCACCGACTGCGATTTCTTCGATATCGCGAAACTCTCGAAGATGCTTGTAAGCACCCTCCTTAACATGGCCCAGGTGTGCTTTTGTCGCACGCTCCTTTTTCTGATCGAGGAATGCTACTTGAACAGCAGTATAGCCATCAGATTCTGGAGTCTTCACTTGAGTAACGACAATAGGACCCGCATCGATAACCGTTGCTGGAACCACTGTACCGTCCTCTTCGAAGAACTGCACCATATTCTGTTTTTTACCTAGAATAAATTTCATAAATATATAGTCTCTAATTACATCATTTTCACATCAATATCTACTCCGGACGGAAGAGACAAGTTTGTCAACGCCTCGATAGTCTTTGGATTTGGGTTCAAGATATCGATAACACGCTTGTGAATTCTTATTTCAAACTGTTCACGAGCATTCTTGAATACGAATGATGCACGGTTCACAGTGTACTTCTTTATTTCAGTTGGAAGAGGGATTGGACCGACGATCTTTGCATCGTAGCGAAGTGCTGTATCGATAATCTGCTTGACACTAGTGTCAAGAATCTTATTTTCATAAGCTCTTACGCGGATACGAAGTCGAACGACACCGTCCTCTTTCACCTTTTTTTCTTTTTTAACGGTAGTTGTTGTCATTTGTTTGAAAGCACCGGGTTTTGATTTCTAATAACCAGTATTTCTACTAGTTATTAGAAACTAGACCCAGGAACTTATTAAGCGATAACCTTTGTTACGACACCAGCACCGACTGTCTTACCTCCTTCACGGATAGCAAAGTGTGTTTGATCTTCGAGAGCTACAGGAGTAACTAGTTTTACCTTTAGTTTTACAGTATCACCTGGCATAACCATTTCTACGCCTTCTGGTAGAGTTGATTCACCTGTAACGTCTGTTGTACGGATGTAAAATTGTGGCTTGTAACCAGTAAAGAATGGAGTGTGGCGACCACCTTCTTCCTTCTTTAGAACATAAACTTCACATTCAAATTCTGAGTGTGGAGTAACTGAACCGATTTTAGCAAGAACTTGTCCACGAGTGATATCTTCTTTTTTGATACCACGGATAAGGATACCTGCGTTGTCGCCAGCCATACCTTCTTTTAGGTTTTTGTTGAACATTTCGATACCAGTAACTGTAGTCTTTACAGTGTCCTTGATTCCGACGATTTCTACGTCTTCACCAACTTTCACGATACCACGCTCGATTTTACCTGTAACCACTGTTCCACGTCCTTCGATAGAAAAGATATCTTCGATTGGCATTAGGAATGGCTTTGTAACATCGCGTTCTGGTTGTGGGATGTATGTATCTAGAGCATTTGCAAGATCTAGGATCTTCTTTGCCCATTCATCATTGTTATCTGCTGATTCTAGAGCTTTTAGAGCTGAACCACGGATAACTGGAGTGTTTGCACCATCGTAACCGTTCTTTGTAAGCAATTCACGTAGTTCTTCTTCAACAAGTTCCAACATGTCTGCGTCATCCACCATGTCACACTTGTTAAGAAATACGACGAATTGTGGCACACCAACTTGCTTTGCTAGGAGCACGTGTTCACGTGTCTGTGGCATTGCACCGTCAGTAGCTGCAACAACAAGAATAGCACCGTCCATTTGAGCGGCACCAGTAATCATGTTTTTGATGTAGTCAGCGTGACCTGGAGCATCAATGTGAGCGTAGTGACGATTTGGAGTCTCGTACTCGTTGTGAGAAAGCGCGATAGTGATTCCACGAGCTTTTTCTTCAGGAGCTGAGTCAATATCACCCACTCCCTTTAGTTTTGCACTATATCCACCACCTTGGCGAGCCAATGTGTTAAGGATTGCTGCTGTTAAAGTCGTCTTGCCGTGGTCAACGTGGCCAATAGTACCAACGTTTACGTGCGGCTTTGAACGATTAAATTCTTCTGCCATATATGTTTTATTGGTTTATAATAATAACGGAACCATTCAAGGTCTATTACTACTACAAACATAAATTATTAATAATTATCTTCTCCCTCACCTAGCTAAGGCTCGGGTCCCTTTTTTAGGAGGGCACGCAGAAAATGCGATGAACCAATAGTAGCAAATTTCAGGAAAATGTCAAATAAAAACCCCGCCGATTATCGGCGGGGTTTTTATTGATCTACCAAGATATTCTAACTGCACCATTAGCACCTCTTCCTGTTCCATAATCTCTGTTAGTGATACCACCCTCTCCTACTTCTATGGCATAAGTTATGCTAGAAGTATCATCTACCCAATCAAATTCAGCTACAACATAACCCCCAGCCCCTCCACCAGCACTTCTTGGGCGTTTCCAATCTGTTGCACTATAAGGGATTGGAGCTTCACACAATGCAAGTGTTCCTGCTAAGTGACCTCTTCCACCCCCTCCAGAACCAAAATTTACACCTTGTTTACCAGTAGAACCATTTAGAGTACTACCTCCCTCTCCCCCATAACCACCGTAATTACCATCAGGAGATTTTGCAGACACACCCCCGCGACCACCAATACACTGAGTAACATATACAGGAGGTATCGTGGGTAGTGGGTCAGGATTAAATGCTGATTTAATCAATAAAGGCATAGGAGGCCAAATTGCGGCAGAAATATAAAATCCTGAATTTTGTCCATTACCCCCCTTAACAGCTACCGCATCTGTAATATTATTTGTATAAGCATTTCCACCCTCTCCTCCAACGAGCCATGTCCCCATTTTACCTGACTCTGCGACCATACTCTTGCCTGTCGCGACTCCATTTTTATACTCTGTAACATAACTATTATCGGCTGGATTAGTATGATTGCCATCATTACCTGGGTTTGGATCATTACTTGGTACACTATTTCCACCACCGCCCCACAATTCTATCTTATATCTTTCAACCCCAACAGGAAGATCCGCCTGAGGGTTAAACACATGTCCACCTGGAGTGCTTCTTATCCACTCTCCATGAGGGGCAGGACAAGGGAACAACATCCCCACATCATTTACGCACAATTTTCTTCTTCCCTGCTTTCCTTTTATGTCTATATTATTCAAATACAATAACTTAGTAGTCAAATCTCCACCACTCATATTGTACTCAGCACCGATAGAATCTGAAGCCCCTCCAGATCCACCGCAAGCAGTAGCACAAGCAACACCCACAGTAGTATTTCCAAAAGCTGTAAGGTATTTGGAGAACATCACACCTCTAACATCAAGAGTAGCGACAGGACTAGATGATGAACCCAAACCGATATTACCCAATATTGATTGATAGACATCAGACCCCTCAAACAACACAGATATAGGTGTGTTCGTAGAAGAAACGTTGCTAGAGTTAGGAGTAACAGCAGGCTTCGCTGTATATGTTGCAGATACTTGATTAATTGCCAACGTCAAAACAAGTGCGGGTATAATTATCTTAAAGAATTTTAAATATTGTTTCATTTGTTTAATATTAATTATTAATTACACTTTATAACTTGTTTTGTTGCAGTCATAATACAAAGCTCATTTGATGTATAAGAAGGACTAAAAGCATCCGGAGTAAAGTACAGATGGTTAGACATCATATCCCCTGTCACCACTGCAATGTTTGAAACAACCATACTATCAGCAGACAAACTTCCATTTACATACAGCTTACCAGAACCTGTACCAGATGTACCCACGGCCACAGACCCCATTCTAGCTTGAGCGCTAGCACCAGTATTTATCATCGCTGGAGTGTTGCATGATGGTGCGACACAAGATGGCTTTGCTATATATGCAGCAGATACCCAATTTATCGCTACAGTAAAAATTAATGCAATAATTATTATTTTTGTTGTCTGTAAAATTTTTTTCATATTTTAATTATTAATTAACTTTTAAATAAGCAGTGACAGATGATGAACCATTACCACAAGTCAATTCATATACAGTACCACTACCGATGAGCGTGACATTACGAGTTCCATTTGGTGCCAATATCAGATTAACCAGAGTAGGATCACTCTGCGGATCGATTCTCTCTAGAGAACAAGAAGTGGTATTCACAGAAGTCCAAGATAGTAATTTTGCAGTTGAACTATTCCCCGATTTTGTAAAAGAAGTGATGGCAGGGGCGAGTGCTGGAGTTGTGGTAGGGGTATTTGAACAGATTACAACTTTGTTAGATGAATTTACGCAGAGACTTTTTATTGTATTTGAATTTTTAACTGTAGCAATATCTATGACAGAAAAATTTGATTGCTTTGTGGCATCAAGTGGATCAGTATCATTTACAGTTAGACTATTCCCAACCTGAAGACTAGCATTTACCCTTGTTATATCATTTGAAGTAGACAGAGATCCTACAGTAGTAGAACCTTCTACGTGAAGAGTACTATCACTCGCGGGGAAACTGGCACTACCTATAGACAGTGCATGTGGCACCTTGTACCCGACAGCCCCAGTGGCAGGTAAACCTAATTTTGATTGATTTACAGCAGGGCTCAATACGATTGGAGCACCTACATTTTTATTTGGTGGCAATGCAGATGGTCCAGCAAATGCGATACCAGCAAATGCGATACCTACCAAAACCATGATTGAGAAAATTTGTTTTGTGTTCATATGATTAGCGTTCAATTACTTTTATCTTTTTTGTTAATGGGTCGAAATTCACAGGCACATCATCATGATTTGAGAATGATGAATTTGAACATGCTACTCTAAATGTTGTAGAACCAGGGTCCGCAACAGTGACTGCATATCCAGCATCTGGCGGAATAGCACTGTTATCCATCTGTGCAGGTTGATTAGAAGCCACAGAAACACCCTTTGTATGATTAGAGATAGCACATGAAGTTGCATCTGTAGATGTCCAATATATTCTTACATTTTCTCCAATTTTTGCACTTACAGGTAGAGCCCATGCAGTTACTGTGGGTGTTGGTAACACTACATTAATACGCACAGTTACAGGGACAGTAATCCCATCCAGACCAACACAAGACAGTGTATATGGTTGGTTATTCCCTAGTGTGTTTAAAGTCAAATTAGCAACACCACTAGTAGCACCCCCAATGATAGTAAATGGTGCAGTATTCCAAGCTGGCCCAGGAGAAGCAGGAGAGCAAGAACTCGCTCCTGTTACATTCCAAACAAGGCGACTAGGTGAACCAACTGCTACAGTAGCAGAAATTGTACCGACAGATCCAACTCCGAATCCTACAACTGCTGGGGTAGGAGGCACAACACTTATAGTCAAAGGACTCGTAACGCTTGATCCCGTAGAATTAAAACATTCAAGTAGATATGATTCACCAGTTCCAGCTACTGAGATAGGAAGAGCACTACTTGATACTCGATTTGCAGTTGCAGCTGATCTTGTAACCAATTTTGTATTTGTTGTCGTATTCCAGACATCACAACCAGCACTTGCATTTGTAGATGCCCAATATAATCCTGTATTTCTGTTTGTTGAGGGTACAGAATTATTTAAAGCAGTAGTTTTCAATCCCGCACCAGGACCAAATGAAGGAGGAGCGGTGACACCAACTGTGACGTCTACAGTCTTAGTAACTGTATTGATACCATTAGTACAAGACAGCTGATATTTGGAATTTGCCGTTACAGTATCTAAATCATTACCAATAGCAGGAAGACCACTACTTACAGAAGAGTAAGTCGGACTAATCCTGTCTAATTTACAAGATGAAACATACACCGCAGTCCAATAAAACCCAGAAACACCAGACGAAGCTGTAAATGAAGGAGGTGTAGCTGTGAATGATGTGATAGATGGCATAGGAATTGCATTCAGACCAGTAACAGGCACAAACACTGATGCAGTAGCAGTCTCTCTTGTGGCATTGTTTGTACAAGTGATTATATATTCTGCATCCGCTGGACCAGCAGTCACATATTGGCTCTTTGCTGTATAAGTAGGAGATACATATGGGTTGCTACTGCCGTATTTACCATAAACGATAGATGGCGGAGTCTTTATATATCCAAAACCCCATATATTCAAGAAATCATAAGCACCTGTAGTGTACACACCTGAAACCCTCTTCATACCATTACAAGACACTCCTCCAGAATATTGGAAGTTCGTCATATTCCAAGTTAATAAAACTTGGTTTGCTGAAGTTTGAGTAGTAGATCCAGAAGGTAGGGCGACGGCACTCACAGGAGTAGTGTTATTAGATGGGACAGTAGCAGTAGCTGTTATAGTCATAGCTGGCTTTGCTATTGTAATAGTGACACTCTTTGAAGAGACTAGATCTGGTCTAGCTCCTACGCAAGTGATGACATAAGTCACATCAGAATTGCCATCATAAGTTACTGCCTTTGTGCCTGACACAGGAGTGACAGAGGAATTACCAGTCCAGATAGTACCGGTCCACACAGGATCAGAAACGTCAGAACCATTTATCACCTTCTTTGCTGTACAAGAATTTGAGTGCTTTGCAGTCCAAGATAATGTAATTGGATTCTTTACCGGAAGATTGGATTGGAAATAATAAGGAACCTGAGGTGTACTAGAAGCAAGAGTAATTTCTGGAGCAAATCCTACTATAATAGAGGCAGAGGCAGTTTGATTTGTCAGACTATTGCGACAGTTAATACTATATGTAGTTGTGTAAGGCTGATCTTTAAGATCGTAATATCTAGAATCAGAAACTGCAGCAGTGTTGGTAACATTCCAAGTATTCCAAGTTGTATTTGGAGAAACTACTCCATCTACGGTCTTTGATCTGTTACAAGTAAGGGCTGTGCCCCCAGGAGCAGGAGTAGCAGAATATGATATCAAAACGCGTGAAGCCTCAGCATTAGCCAAACTCAATGTTTGTTTATTTGCAGTTAGATTAATAGTGAGCGCAGGAGACCAACTCGGTGGTCCAACAGACACATCACTCATATCTATCCAACCGATAAGATCACTACCCCATGCATAAGAATTTGCTAGCATCTTTCTTGATCCACTAACAGCAGAACCAGTATTTAATCCATTCAAGTCTATAAAACCAGAAAATCCAGCAGCAGAAGTAGATCCATTGCCAGACAAAACTTTTGCAAAACCATAGAATGTATACTTATCACCTAAACCTGCTCCACTATATATCACACGAGGAGCACACACAGAAGCTGAAGTTCCACCCGGGCAGGAAGAGAGGTTTGGATCAAATCGAACCCAGCCAACATTGTCACTCCATGCATAACCATCTAATTTATTTTGATCATTCAAAATAACTTTATAGGCAGTAGAATTACTAGGACCACAGGTAGATGTAGACAAACAGTTAAATGTGATCCATCCGATATTACCAGACCAGGCGCTACCATACATATCAGACAGAGCAGAAGCAGTATGAGCAAAAGAGAATATACCAAATACTGCCACCAGAGTGATACTTATATTTAAAATGTATTTTTTAATATTCATAATTATTGATATAGACTTTTGATAATTTCGGCTTCACGAGCTTTTGCTTCTTTTGGTGGGAGTGTATGACCTGGAGCTTTTAGCGCTTCATCCATCGCATTTATACGATCTTCTTCGGTGAGATTTATTTTTACCGCATCTTCGGCTGCAGTATTTATCATCTCTTGTATTTTTTCTTCTTCTGTCGGAGGTATTAGAGAAGCTTTGTATTTTTTATAAAAAAAGACACCGAGTAGCACTAGAACAATTAATAATATTAATATAATAATATTTTTTTTCTGAGAGAAAAAATTTTGTGAAACTTTTTTTATGTCAATCATTGTATTTTTATTATATCACGCATGCAAAGTATCACAACACAAAATCTTGCTTTTCTGTGGAAAAGTTGGTATTATATTTATACAAATGTCCGTCTCGAACCGGACTTTTTTAGTAAAATAATGAGCCGTAGGCGAATATATTTTATTTATGCAAAACAAGGAGCATCGCGACTATGTTTTGCGCTAGTAAAATAAGGAGCTACGTGTGAACATATTTTATTTATTCAAAATAGGGAGCGAAGCGACCATATTTTGTATTTTAGCAAAATTAAATAGAAGGCATAAATATTTTTTCATGCCGGACAATAAATAAATGATTGATATAAAAACAATGAAATCAGCCCTCGAACAACTCGAGACTGAGAGAAAAATACCAAAGGACAAGATACTCGATGCTATCGAGCAGGCTCTTGCTGCTGCCTACAAGAAAGAATATGGCAAAAAAGGCCAGATAATCCGTAACAAATTTGACCTAGAAAATGGGGAAATGAGTTTTTACCAAGTAAAAATCGCAGTAGACGAGACTATAGTATATATTCCAAAGAATATTGAGGGTGAAGAGGAGGAAGAATTAGCTGACGATGACGAACGCACACGATTCAACGAGGAGCATCACATCATGATAGACGATGCCCGCAAGATAAAAAGTGATGTTCAGCTAGAAGAAGAATTGATTTTTCCACTAGAAACACATGAAGATTATGGACGTATTGCTGCTCAGACAGCAAAACAAGTGATAATCCAGAAGATCCGTGAAGCAGAGAGAGCATCTATTATAGATGAATACGGAGCAAAAGAGGGTGAAATCATCAATGGTTTCATACAAAAGGTAGAGAGAGGTGTAGTTTACATCGAATTCAACCGTGCAACAGGCATAATGCTACCTGAAGAACAGATCCCAGGGGAGTTTTACAAGCGTGGAGACAGAATCCGTGCGTACCTATATGCAGTCGAGGAGACTCCAAGAGGTATAAATCTAAAGCTTTCTCGTACACATCCTCAATTTATCGAAGGATTGTTCGCAGTTGAAGCCCCAGAAATAGCAGGTGGCACAGTAGAGATAAAGTCTATAGCCCGTGAAGCTGGTAGTCGCTCAAAGATCGCAGTTTACTCAAATGACGACCATATCGACCCAGTAGGATCATGCGTAGGCCAAAAAGGTATCCGTGTAACTACAGTTATGAGTGAATTGGCAGGTGAAAAGATAGATATCATCCCATGGTCAGCTGATCCAAAGGAATATGTGGTCAGTGCTCTTTCTCCAGCAAAAGTCCTAAATATTACAGTAAATGAAGGCGATCACAAGGCTACAGTAGACGTAGCAGCAGATCAGTTATCTCTAGCTATCGGTAAAGGTGGTCAAAATGTACGCCTTGCAGCAAAGCTCACAGGATGGAGAATCGATATCAATGGTACAGAGGCTACACCAGAGGCAAGTACAGATGATATAATAGACGAAGAATCTATCGATGACGGTATCGTCGACGATGGAACAAATTAATTAGCACGCTAGTAACTAGGTTCTAGGGACTAGCAAAGTTATAAATCATTAATACTAGCAACTAGAACCTAGTTACTAGAAACTAATCCTATGGCAAATATCAACCAAAAACCTAGTAAATTCATGTATAACCTATTGCACGTGCTACCAGCATTTGCAAACGAAGAAAAGGGTGTAATCAATGCAATTATCGAAGTATCAGCAGGATCTATCAATAAATACGAGATGATCACAGAAAGTGGCCAATTAAAGCTTGATCGCGTAGGATACTCGTCTCTAGCATACCCATTTACATACGGAGCTATCCCTATGACTTGGGATTATGATGGTGATCCACTAGACGTAGAGATTGTGAACATCACAGAGCCTCTAGTGCCAGGATCACTAGTAGAAGCAAGAGTAATCGGTGTCATGAAATTCGTAGATGGTGGTGAGGTAGACGACAAGATCATTGCAGTACTAGCTGACGATCGTCGCTCAGACCACATCAAGACAGTAGAAGATCTAGGTGAATACTTTAAAACAGAGACTAAATATTTCTGGGAAAACATAAAATACCTAAAGAAACCAGGCACAGGAGTAGTAGAGACATTTTATGGACCAGAGGAAGCAATCAAGGTCCTAAAAGAATGTGAAGAGAAATACGCAAAAGAATACGCTCCAAAACTGGACTAATACATATAAAACACCCCTATTTACAGGGGTGTTTTATTGTTTTTGACAAAATACAAATTAATGCTATTCTAAAGAAAAAACCCAAAACCATGAGACAATTAAAAATTTCAAAGCAATTCACAAATAGGGATGCCAGATCTCTTGATGTATTTTTCAACGAAATGAGCAAGACACCACGCCTTAGCTGTGAGGAGGAGATATCTCTAACACAAAGGATAAGAGATGGAGATCACGTAGCCCTAGAAAAACTAGTGACCTCAAATCTGAGGTTTGTAGTATCGGTAGCAAAACAATACCAAAACCAAGGATTATCATTGGGAGACTTGATAAATGAAGGTAGTATCGGACTAACCAAGGCGGCCCAAAAATTTGACGAGACCCGTGGATTTAAATTTATATCTTATGCAGTATGGTGGATCAGGCAATCAATAATCGCGGCTATAGTGAATAGCGCCAAAATGATTCGTCAACCATTAAACAAAGTTGTTCTGGGTAATAAAATAAATGCAAAAACGGGACAGCTTGGGCAAGAATTAGGGAGAGAACCTAGCGACGAAGAGATTATGGAATATTTAGACATAGATAAAGAAAGTTTTAACCATTATTTAGAAAGCGCAAAACATCTATCTCTAGATTCCCCTATCAGCGAAGAAGGCGATATCACTATTTTAGACACCATCGATAATCAAGAAGAGAGCCCTGACTCAATCTTAATGAAAGAATCTCTTAGTATTGAATTAAAAAGAGTTATAAATAAATCATTAAACGAAAAAGAGAAAGAGGTTTTAATCTATTATTATGGATTGGACGGCAATGCCCCACTAAGATTAGAAGACATAGCCAAAAGAATGAAAATCACCAGGGAGGGTGTACGCCAGATAAAAGAAAGGTCTCTTAGAAAATTGGGTAAACATACTTACCGAAAAAAATTAATCTCATATTTATGAGAATAAAGCCTCTGCAATTAATAACTGCAGAGGCTTTTTTGACAAAAAGGTGTTATTTATATAGACTGTGAACACATATGATCAAAACAACAGTAACAAAATTAGAAAAAAGTGAAGTAGAAATCACTGGAATTATAGAGAGTGCAGTATTTATGTCCTATGAGGACAAGGCCCTAGCACACCTAGGAGAGAGAATAGAATTACCAGGTTTTCGCCCAGGTAAAGCTCCTGCTGAGATAATAAAGCAAAATATCAACGATATGATGCTATTAGAGGAGATGGCAGAGCGTGCAATCACTGCATCATATGCAGAGATAATCGAACAGGAAAAGATCGATGCTATCGGTCGCCCAGAGATCAGTATTACAAAGATTGCTCGTGGTTCTGACCTTGAATTCAAGATCAAAACAGCAGTTCTACCAGAGATAAAGCTCCCAGACTACAAGAAAATAGCAAAAGAAGAGAATGCAAAGGAAGATTATAAGAAGGAGGTCGTGATAGAAGAGGCAGATATCGAAAAGACGCTACTCGATCTACGTAAAATGCGTGCTCACCAAGATCTTCATAAGAATGATGAACCAGGTACACCCCACACAGAACACCCAGAGCCAGAAGAAAAAGATCTACCTGTGATCGATGACGAATTTGCAAAATCAATCGGTAAATTTGAAAATGTAGCAGAATTAAAGGCAAAAATTGCAGAAAACCTAAAGACAGAAAAGGAAACTGACCAAAAAGACAAGCGCCGTCTAGCTATAATCGAGAAACTATTGGAACAGACAGAGGGTGAACTACCTGAAATTCTAGTAAATGCAGAATCAGACAAGCTGATGTACCGCCTAGAAGCAGATGTGACTCAGATGGGATTCAAATTCGATGAATATTTGACTCAAGTAGGAAAAACAGAGGCTGATTTGAGAAATGAATGGAAGCCCGAGGCTGAAAAGCGTGCAAAACTAGCTATGGTCATACACCGCTTGATGGAATTGGAAAATCTAAGACCAAGCGATGAAGAAGTTCAAAAAGAAGTAGACGTATTGGTAAATATGTATAAAGATGCGGATCCAATCCGTGCTCGTGCATATGTAGAACAGATGATCGGTAATGAAAAAGTATTTTCTTTCCTAGAAAATCAATAAAGATTTGTTTCTAGTGACTAGAAAGAAAAAAGACCGGAGCGTAAACGCTTCGGTCTTTTTCATTTGTTTGCCTAATTTTTTACTTAGTTAGGTCTAATTTGTGAATGACAGCATTTGCTGTATCCACTTTAAATTCGATAGTATCCTTGTACTTTAAATTTCCAAGATCCAAATCAAATTTAAATTTTTCTGGTAAAGAATTGTAATCGAATTGGTCAAAATAAGAGTAAGGTAGCTCGGAGTATCTATCAAAACCACTCTTACCCAGAGTCTTACCATAAAAATGGGTCACCAAGAATGTAGATTCAATGTATTTTGGATATCCGTCAACTTTTGCCAACTTGCCATCCTCGTACATAACCACTATGGCATTACCATTACCACCAATACCTGCTGGACCTTGATTGTAATCCCAACCACAGTTTACGTCCAACTTTTTAAGAATAGCTTCATCATTGCAACGGATCTCGTGCTTATCGTTGCCATCTTTGTCACGGACGTCCACATAAGGACCATAACTAAGATAGTAGCAAAATACCCATCCGGTGAATCTAGCGCCTCCAACAATGATTGTTTCGAACATCTGCAGTTTCACTGGAGGCTGAGGAGATACTACAACTACCGCCTGTTTTGGGGGAGGTGTTGTCTTGTAACCACAAGTTAGACACTCCTTTTGACAAGAACTCGATGCAAAGATAAATGCAAAGATCATCGCTATCGAAATAGCGGAAAAGAAAAAGTTATTTTTCATTTTGTTTTTATTTAATTTTGCTCATATTATATCATATTTGAACCCTATTTGTCAACCCCGTTAGAAGCAGGTCGCCCCAAGGTGACCGTAGCACTCGCATGCTAGCGAGGGCGGCTTCTAACGGGGTCAATGGGGTAAATCCCCCCTCCCATTAGCCAAGGGGAGGATTGAGGAGGGGTGAATAATTTTAGCACCCCCTCTCAGTCTCCCCCTTAGCAAAGGGGGAGAGGAAATCAAACCTACGGGTACTCCTCAAGAGGATAATTATCTGTTATACTAACCCTACAATTACCAATAATTCCCTAGTCACTAGCAACTAGTCACTAGAACCTAATCCATGTTAATCCCAACAGTTATAGAGAAGACAATGAATGGTGAACGAGCATATGATATATACTCTCGCCTTTTGAATGAACGCATTATTTTCCTAGCGGGTCCAATCGATGACCACATGGCCAATCTGGTCATAGCCCAGCTACTATATCTAGAGCATACTGATAATAAGAAGGATATCTCACTATATATCAATTCCCCTGGTGGTTCTGTGACTGCGGGACTGGCTATCATCGATACTATGAATTTTATAAAGAGTGACGTATCTACTATCTGCGTAGGTATCGCCGCATCTATGGGAGCACTAATCCTATCTGCAGGTGAAAAAGGTAAAAGATTTACTCTACCGAACTCTGAGGTTATGATCCACCAAGTGATGGGAGGAGCCGAGGGTCAAGCCAGTGATATCGCGATAAATGCAAAGCATATACTACGAAGCAAGGATACATTGAACAAAATCCTAGCAAAAAATACAGGCAAGAAGTTTGAAGAAGTAGAAAAAGATGCAGATCGCGACTACTGGATGAATGCAGATGAAGCCAAGAAATACGGCATCATCGACCAGATAATCACAAAAGTAAAAAAGTAAAACAAAAAAAATCTGCCCAAGGCTCGAGCCTTGGGCAGATTTTTATTTTATATGTTTATTTATAAAGAAATATTTTGTAAATTCTATCACCCATACATTTACAGCGAGCCATCCAAATAAAATCCATAAATAATTAAAAGGTGTCGGAACCAAACCAAATACATTTTGACCGATTTTCGTGTACACTGTCGCAAAGATTAGTACAAGACCAATCAAAACACTCAAATTCAAACGCCAGTTGCTAAATATATTATAATTCCAGATATATCTATCTAAATCTATAAATGAATATGAGATTATCAGTATATATGATGCAAAACACAAGAAAAATACAGACTGAGCTACGCTTATATCAATAATATTCTTTGTTAACAAATAGTACAAAACAAAAAGTAGCAAGGAGGATACAGTGCCTATACCTAGTGCCATGAATTTAATTTTAAAATCAAATATTTTTTTATTTTTAGTCCTTAATATATTGTTCCGATCATATGCAAAAGCGATAGCTGGTAATGTACCTGTGAGGACATTTACCCATATGATCTGTAGTGCGGTCAGAGGTAGAGCTAGTCCTGCGATAAGTGAACCAGTTATCACAAAGACTTCATCCAGAGAATTAGACATCAAATACACAAAGACCTTTTGTATATTTTTCCTTATACCGTGTCCCAGTGCAATAGTATCTACTATAGTTCTGAAATCATCCCTCAATAAAATCATGTCTGCTGCACTTTTTGCAACCTCACTACCAGAAGATAGAGATATCCCTATATCCATTGCTTTTAATGATGGAGAGTCATTCACCCCATCCCCAGTCATAGCCACGATCTCACCGAGCTTTTGATATAACTTTCCTATTCTCAATTTATCCTCGGGGGTAACTCGGGCAAATATTTTAATCTTTGGTAGGATCTCTAGTAAATCTTCGTCACTTATATTTTCCAATTGAGAACCGGTCAAGACCTCGTCATCACTCGCATTTATCCCGACCTTTTCCCCTATGAATTTAGCTGTCCCAGGAAGGTCACCAGTGATCATCTTGACTGCCACACCTCTCTTTACTATCTCATCGATATCATTTTTTATACCCTCTCTGAGCAAATCTGAAAAGACAAAGAGTCCGAGTAAGTTCAAATCACTCAGACTGGAACTATCACCTCCACTCTTTTGAGCTATAGCTATCAATCTTTTTCCTTCATTACTCAAAGAGTCTATATTTTTTAATAATTCTGTTTTATGAACACTATCAAGATTGGAATTATTTATTAAAATATCTGGTGCACCCAGAAATACAAACAGACTATCCGATGAGGATATTGAATATTTATTTGTAGAATTAAAGGGTGATATTATCTTGGCACTATTTATTTTAAAATCAGGATCGATATTCTGCCCATCGATAATCCTAGACAAGATCACTTCAAAAGCATTGCCGGAATATTCTATTTGTTTTTCATCATTCTTCCGGAGAACAACAGAGAAATTTTTCCTAGCTTTTATTAAAATATTTTTATGATTATCAGATAAATTGCCTACATCAAATACCGGCATGTCAGCAAAATTAAAACCCTTATCTAAAAGTAAAATATTTTCAAGATTCAACTTCCCTTCAGTTAAAGTCCCTGTTTTATCGGTCAAAATCAAAGTCGTAGATCCTAGAGTCTCTGCGGCAGATAATTTTCGAATCAATCCTCCCTTTTTTGAAATATTCAAAATTCCAACTGAGAGTATCACCGTGAGGGCGATAGGCAAAGCCTCCGGCACTGCACCTACAGCTACGGCAGAAGCCAGGACTAGCATTTCAAATATATTCTCTCCTCGATGTATACCCAAGATAAATACAAAAGATACTATCAAAATCGCAACGATCAATATATACCAAGAAACATTTTTAACCGCAGATTGAACAGGGGTCAATACTTTTTTTGTATTTGCCAATGTGTGTGCTATTTTACCGATTTCAGTATTTTCACCTATGTGAGTAACAACTCCCATGCCATTCCCATTTGTCACCAAGGTCCCACAAAAACAATAATTGCGTCTTTCTGTGATTAGTGAATCTGTGACTACCCCCTCAATTTTTTCCACGGGGAGAGATTCCCCCGTGAGGATCATCTCGTCAGTTTTTAAGTTTGTAACTTCGATCAATCTTATATCTGCAGGGACTCGAGCACCATACTGCAAAACAACGATATCCCCCACGACCAAATCTTCTGCTTCTATCTCTATAATCTCTCCGTCTCTTTTAACTAGGGCTTTATTTTTAATGAATTTTTTTAAATTCTCGATAGTGTTCTCTGCTCGATACTCTTGATAAGTACTAAGGAGAACATTTATTAAAATAGCGGCCCAGATCACTATAGTCTCCATATTTTCCCCTAAATAGACAGTGACGAAGGAAGCAAATATAAGTATAAATATCAATGGATTCAGGAATTGAGTAAAAAATGTACGGATCAAGCCATTTTTACTATTTTCTTCAAATATATTCTTACCATATTCTTTTTGTCTGAGTTCTACATCTTTTTCAGAAAGACCAGAAATATCTGTTTTTAAATTTTCTAGGACAAGTTTTGAGTCCAAGTTATAAGAGGAATGTAAATTTTGCATTAGTTTATTATAGCAAAAAACATAGTATAATAGACCTATGGAAATCATAATATTAACTATTTTAGTAATCGTACTATTTATCTATTGCCTAAAGATCAAGACTGACAGTGTCGCTATCGAAAAATCTTTCACTTCTATCGTGAATCACACATTTCGTACACCACTCACTCGTATAAAGTGGATGAGTGACAATCTAAAACCCGAGACTACTCTAGCAGAACAGATGGAAATTGCGAAAAACATATCCTATTCTACAAATCATCTCCTAGAGATAGTAGACACCCTAGCTGGGATAAAAGATTTGAACAATGGATCCGTATATGCAATGAAGACTATATCTCTACGCGAGATTATCGAAGATGGCATAGCAAAATTCAACAATCCGATAAATGAAAAGAAATTAAAGCTCCAAATCCCAGCATTTAACTCTATTCCCCTATTTACAGCAGATACAAAAAAGATTTCATTTGCTATTCACGCAGTGCTGGAGAACGCTATCTGGTATTCAAAACCTGAAGGCACTATCTCTATCGAGGCTGGAGTATCGGGTAGCAGTATCGATCTATCTATCCGAGACGAGGGTATGGGGATGAACTGGAAAGATCGTCGCAATGTCGGGGATAGATTCTACCGTAGCACCGAAGCAGTCAAGATGAACACAGACGGAATGGGACTATCCCTATATATGGCCAAAAAGATTATGGAGATGCACGGAGGTAGTATATCTTTCAAATCACACGGTCGTGACCGGGGGTCTGTATTCTATTTATCGATACCAATATCAAAATAAACACACCTCTCTGTCCGTCGAGTACTAGGACATCTCTCCTTTGCAAGGAGAGATTTTGGTAGATAACCCAAAAAATATTTTGGGTTAAACTTTGTTGGACAAATCGACTTTTTTGGCGTATTATATAGTTATCGAATTTTAATAGTTAGAAGAGTGTCTAATTTAAAGTACGGTTTATCTGGTAATTCCCAAAATGATATTTATTTCTATGAACAAAATTTTCCTTTCAATCCCCCGTTTGTACAAAAATACCTATATTCTAAAGCGCCTATAAAGCGTAGTATTTTAAAGTGACACAGTCACATTTATGAGTTTAACAGCAATAATGATATCGATTGCCGCCGCACTAGCTGGGGTAGGTATTGGATATTATTTGCGTCTGATCATCTCTCTTGGACAAAAAGGTTCTATGGACCTTGAGATCAAGCAGATGATGATGGCCGCAAAAGAAGAAGCACAGAAAGTCGTCGACGAGGCCAAGAAAAAGACCGAGGAGAGAGTAGCTGAGCTTCACGCAGAAGAAAAGAAAAAAGAGGCTGAATGGAAAGAGACAGAGCGTCGCCTAGTAAAAAAGGATGAGATGCTAGATAGTCGCCAAGCCGAGATTGATAAAGAGGTAGAGAAGATCAAAGTGAAAGTAGAAGAGGTAAAGAAGATAAAGGAGCGTGTCGATGGCATGCAAGAGGAAAAGCAAAAAGAATTGGAAAAGGTGGCTCACCTATCATCCGATGATGCTCGTGAACTCCTCATGAAGAACATTGAAGTAAAGTACGAAGAAGATTTGCTAGTCCGCATGCAAAAGATGGAGACTACAAATGCCGAAAAGCTTGATCGCCGTGCAAAAGATATCCTATCTACATCTATCAACCGCCTTGCAGCTTCAACTGCTAGTGAGATGATGATGACATCCGTAAATATCCCAAATGATGAGATCAAGGGAAAGATTATCGGAAAAGAAGGTAGAAATATCCGCGCATTCGAGCGAGCAGCCGGTGTAGAGCTAGTGATAGACGAGACTCCAGGTGCAATAGTCATCTCTTCATTTGATCCAGTTCGCAGACAAGTAGCCCGTCTAGCATTGGAAAACCTTATCCTTGATGGCCGAATCCAACCAGCAAAGATCGAGGAAGTAGTAGCCAAAGCTCAAGAGGATATAAACAAGATCATCAAAGACAAGGGAGATCAGGCAGTATACGAATGTGGAATATTCAATCTTGACCCACGTATCGTAGCGATAGCAGGAAGACTTTACTTCCGTACTAGTTATGGACAAAATGTTCTCCAGCACTCTATCGAGATGGCACACATCGCAGGTATGCTAGCCGAAGAGCTAGGTGCAGATATACAGATAGCAAAGGCAGGTGCACTAGTACACGATATCGGTAAGGCCCTAGACCACGAAGTCCAAGGTACACATATCGACATCGGTATCAGAATCCTCCAGAAGTTCGGAGCTGACCCACGTATCATCACAGCGATGAAGTCCCACCACGATGATTGCCCTCATGAATCTATCGAGGCGGTAATCGTGCAGACAGCTGACCATATCTCCGGAGGACGCCCAGGTGCGAGACGTGATAGTGTAGAGAACTACATAAAGCGCCTACAGGATCTCGAGGCACTGACCAAGACATTCGACGGTGTAGAGAAATCATATGCTCTAGCAGCAGGCCGTGAAATCCGAATATTTGTCACTCCAGAAAAAGTCACAGATGTACAGGCAAAAGATATGGCTCGTGAGATAGCAAAGAAAATCGAACAAGAGCTCACCTACCCAGGAGAGATCAAGGTAACGATGATCCGAGAAAACCGAGTCGTAGAATTCGCAAGATAATAGAATAGTAAATATAAAATCCCACAGGTCAGACCTGTGGGATTTTATATTTAGTTAATTCTCCTCTCTTCTCAAGATTAGTAAATGCAAATGAAAGTGATTGGATATAGTGGCACCACTCGGCAAATTTTCATAGAGGACATCATAATTAGATCGAATATAGTCTCTTTTGATTTGATCGAATTCTGCAAGCTCTTCTGGTGATAGTAGCGCCCAGTCAAATGCAACTTCCCTCTTTGTCGATATCATGTGACTAGTGGACGCGATAGCGTCATAGGGGAATTCATTAGTAACGATTACCCAATGAGTGAATTCTTTGATCAATCCCTCGTGCCAATCTGTAAAATGAGTTGGCTTTTGCCCTAATCTCTTTCTCTCTTCAGATATCTGCATATATCTATTCATACTCTCCTCTGTTCGAAGGAATGTTCTAGTGACTTTTTTTGTTGGATCCATATGAAAAAAATTATAGCATAAAATATTTTTTCTCCCCAAGGACGGACCTTGGATCCAACAAAGGACCGTCCTTTTTCCGAAAAACACCCAGACGTGAAAATACACCAGCTTTGGTCTGGTGTATCTCCATGTATTTCGCATTCGTAAGCCGAATTCTGTTTCTAAGTGAATATTTATCTGGGCCATATGTCGCCATATAGCTCGAGCGATTCTTTCCAACCTAGGTCGGAACACGATCTTGCACTCGCGTAAGGATTTAGCCGTTTCACTAAAACTTTCAGTTTTAGTGTACCGCATAGCTCAAAGAGCGACGTGGTACATATTTACCTTATAGTTTTATTCGCCCCACTTCGCTTTCGCTACGCGGGGCGCTTTTCGGCTTTCGCCTAAAAGCGTCTCTGCTCGCACCTCTATCGTTACCGACGGCAGGCGTTACCTGCTACGTTTAATGAATTTGCATTCACTGAGTGTTCGGACTTTCCTCCCCTTCTATTCTTGCGAATAGTCGGAGCATTCACTCGCTGCGGAACAAGACTAACAATACCATAATCTGGGAATTAAGCAAGAAAAAAGGCTTCAACACATTTCTGTGCGAAGCCCTCTTTTTTTGTAATCAATCATACCAAGAATTATTCGGTACAATATTTTAAACCAAAAAACCTGTTACTTCAATCCCTCTGGTAAATCTGGCTTCCTCCTGTATTTTTTTGCGCGCTTGCGAGAGGCATCAGCTTTCTTTTTCTGAATTTTTTTCACCTCGTCTGGAACAACTACTACAGACTTTAGTAGATCATCAATAGATTTTGCTTTTGATTTTTTTGTAAAACCTTTAATTGGCAATATTCTATCCTGAGGTTTTTTTGTTGTGTTGCCGATCTTTTTTTTAGCAACTCTCTTAATTCTTCTAACAGTCTTCCCCATTTTAATTAAATTAATTTACATGTGAATAAAAACTTTTTAATCTTTATTTTTTTGAGAAAAATAAATTTTAGCCTTATCACATCGGTCAATTAAAAATGAAAGGGGTATAAAAAGGCCGTAATAGAATAATCTTGGAGCCAGGTACCCCGAGATGCTGTGCACTGGGCGAATAGTCTTTCTTTTCATGGTTTTATTTGTTTTTAAAGATTTACAGATTTTTAAGTGTTTCAGGCATTTTAGAATATATACGACCAGAATAGTTATATATTTTCCTAAACAAGGACCTGATTTTTACTAAAAAAATTCTCGTTCGATAATTTAATTCTACTCTCATAGTCGTTAAAATTATTTGTTTAAATAAAATATACCACTTATAAATCAAAAGTCAATATTTCCCTTTTAAAATCCATTGGTGTATAATGTTTTTACTCCTGTTTACCAGGGATCGTTTGCAAACGGTCGAAATATTATTCAACTAGTCCCCCTATTTGCAAAAATAGGCGCTACAAAAAATATGAATAAACAAGCATTAGTAGAAATGGTTCACGAAAAGCTAGGTGGTACAAAGGTACAAGCAGAAGAAGTAGTGAACGGTATATTTGATGCAATCGTTGCAACTTTGAAAAAAGGCGGCGAAGTATCAATAGCAGGTCTTGGAATCTTCTCAGTTAAGGCTCGTGCAGCTCGTATGGCTCGCAATCCAAAGACTGGAGAACAGGTTAAGGTTGCTGCAACTACAGTTCCAAAATTCAGAGCAGCAAAGGCTCTTAAGGACGCAGTTAAGTAATTTAAGCTTTTAAATACAAAAAATGAAAAAACACCTTATTCTATCTAAGGTGTTTTTTCTTTGGTAGAATCGGCTATTTTATGGTCACAAATAATTTTTCGCCGCCGCTCCAAATTTTCGCGACCCCACCTCGTGGTTTTGCATGCTTGCAAAACATCACTCCGGCTCACGAAAACGAGAAAGAGCACTTAAATAGTGCTCTTTCTAAACTCACGTTTTTGTGCGGGATAGGAGAATCGAACTCCTGTCTCATCCTTGGCAAGGACGTGTTCTACCACTAAACCAATCCCGCATTTGCCTATTATATTTTAAAATATATGGCTTTGTTGACACGATAAACCACTAAACCAATCCCGCATACGAAACCGAAACTGTCGGGGTGCAGGGAATTGAACCCTGTTCTCACGGTCCCAAACCGCGTATACTACCGGTGTACTACACCCCGAAACGTCTTTCTATAGTAGCATATTTTAAACAAAAAACAATGCCCTCCTAAAGTATTATATTCTCCATCCTTTTTACTCTCGCTTTTCTACTCTCCAGATCCAGATAAACCACCAATATATCAAATTGCCATTCCCTATTCCCTATCCTGTTATGTATTAGATATGTCTGTATAACTCGAGCCAGTCTCTGGCGCTTCCACATGTGGACATTCTCTTCTGGTCTGAACCACCCACTTTTAGTTTCATGTGTAACATAATCCAGATCTGATACAGATTTTGCCTTTACTTCTATAAAATATAGAGAATTCCCCTTTTCAGCTATTATATCTACCTCCCCCCATTTCTTTGTATAGTTGCGCTCCAATATAATAAAGCCATGTTTCCCGAGAAACATACAGGCTACATCTTCGCCCAATTCCCCTATTTTTTGAGTATTTGAAGTAAATTTCTTCATCCCGTTAGAGATAGGAAGTCCTTAGACTTCCGTATCTTACTTATTAATAGTAAACAATACAAATTTATCTATATACTATATATTATAATTAAAATAAAAACGAAACATCTCTAACGGGATTCATATTGTTACATGTGTAACTAATAAAGTGTGCCACGTGAAACGTTTTTCTATTTATTAGACATCCAAACCATTATATAATATGTCTTTCACTTAAATAGCTTGATAAATAATGGTATTATAGATATTGTCTTATCTCTTTCGTGTATGACTTTATCCAATAAAAGCCTGTCTTATAAACAATACACACATAGTTATCCACATAAATGCTTATTTTGTAGGGGATTAACCTGGGGATAAAGGGACAAATCAAGGACGTCCATTAAAATAGATCTAGTAAATTTTGTGGTCAGGCATAATTTTCTGCTGAAAATTTGCACGACCCTGGCTCACGTCGTCACGTTCCACCTCGCACAAAATGTCCGACATTTTGTGCGCCTGGCAGGAATCGAACCCACATCATCGATTCCGAAGATCGATGTCCTATCCATTGAACGACAGGCGCATAGCAATACATATATTATACATAAATGTTGCACAATTACAAATAATCCTTTATTTTAAAGGATTATTCCCAGATAATTGCATTTTAAATAAAAAAATACTATAATCTATCTATTGTTTAATTGACAATATACATATGCGGGATTAGTTTAGTGGTAGAACTACAGTTTTCCAAACTGTTGGCAGGCGTTCGATTCGCCTATCCCGCACAGTATTTATTAACCGTATTTGCGGGATAAAGAGCAAACTTCTTTGCTCTTGTAGGCAATCGAAAGACTTTTTGTTGTTTTTCCTCTGGAAAACCAAAAAGTACCTGACTACGTGGTAGTGATTCGCCTATCCCGCACAGTATTTATTCGTAACAAACGAATATCGAGTTTCATATGAAACTACAACCTATAAACAACTCAAATATACCTGAATATGTTACACATGTAACATCTACCCTCGAAAACGCTGGTTTCGAGGCATTTCTCGTGGGAGGCTGTGTCCGAGACCTGATGATCGGTAGGGAAGTAAAGGATTGGGATATCACAACCAACGCCACTCCAGAGGAAATCATCCCACTGTTTGAAAAGACAATATACGAGAACAAGTTTGGTACAGTGGGTGTATGTATTCCAAAGGTTACACATGAAACTGTTTCAGGTGAAACTAACTCTACCTCACCCAAACCCTCTCCCGCGCCAGAAGAGGGGGCAATTCAGTACCACATAATGGAGGTCACACCGTACAGAACTGAAGCAAAATATAGCGATAACAGGCACCCAGATGAAGTGAAATTCAGCCGGGATATATCCGAGGATCTTCAGAGACGAGACTTCACAATCAATGCCATGGCATACAATATAGATAAAGGACAGGTGATTGACCTTTATAAAGGACAACAAGACCTAACGGACAGTGTTATACGGGCCGTGGGTGCCCCGTCCTTGAGATTCCAGGAGGATGGTCTAAGAATGCTCCGTGCAGTACGATTCGCCTCACAGCTCTCCTTTATGATTGATTCCGATACTATGACCGGGGCTGTGGATAACTCACATCTTTTAAAAAATATTTCTGGAGAGAGGATTCGTGATGAATTCATGAAAATCATCGAGAGTCCTCGTAGTGTCGAGGGTGTAGGCATGCTACAAAAACTCGGACTACTAAAATACATCGTTCCTGAACTCGAAGAGGGTATAGGGTGCGATCAGGGTGGGGCACATATCTATGATGTATTCACTCACTGCCTAGGTGCACTAGGTCATGCTACTGACAAGGGATACTCTACCGATATCCGCCTGGCTGCACTGTTCCACGATATAGGAAAACCTAGGACTAAGAGAAAGGGGATAAAGAAACCTACATTCTATGGCCACGAGGTAGTGGGTGCGAGGATGACAAAGGTGATCATGGAAAGACTCAAATTCCCAAAGGATACAATAGAATTTGTATCAAATATGGTTCGTCGTCACATGTTCTTCTCCGATACAGAGCAGATCACTCTCTCTGCAGTGCGCAGAGTGATACAGAATGTCGGGCCAGAACATATCTGGGAACTGATGGAGATACGTGAATGCGACAGGGTAGGGATGAAAAAAGCTGAGGCTCCATATAGACTGAGGAAATATCATGCGATGATCGAAGAATGTCTACGCGATCCGATATCTGTCGGTCAGCTCGTAGTAGACGGCAACATTATGAAGAACGAATTAGGCGTAGCACCTGGACGTCGGATGGGATGGATTCTCCACTCATTACTAGAGGAAGTCCTCGAAGACCCCACAAAAAACACTCGAGAATATCTAGACATCCGCGTGCGAGAGTTGAATGATATGACTGATGAGATATTAAAAGAGCTTGCCGATAAAGCAAAAGAACAAAAAAATTTACTTGAGGAAGAAGAGATCGCTGAATTACACAAAAAACACAAGGTGTAGTAAATTTTTTTGAATCAAAGATGACTAAAACATTTTAGTAAAAATGTTCGTCCGACCATACTAATGTATGGTTTAGGAACTCGAGAATGAAGAAATAGGGGAATTAAGAAAAAAACATAATGTATAAATAAAAACACTAGGTCCTACCTAGTGCTTTTATTTTATAGATTATTTAACTGGGACTACGATATTTAATTCTACAGTCTCGTTTGCGAATTTTTGATCAATACCGAAATCTTTCATATTTAGATTGAACATTATATTGTAAGCTCCATTTACTGGCTCGCCTGCATTTACTGTGACATTCTTTGTCGTACCATGCACAGAGAGTGTTCCAGATAGCTTGCCGTCTACTAGACTCATAGCCGTGAATTTTGCAGTAGGATACTTTTCTGTATCAAAGAAATCCTTTGATTTTAAATGTGTTGTAAGTTTTTCTGTATCGGTAGTCATAGAATTCAAGTCTACAGAGATATCACCCTTGATACCTGATCCATCAGTAGAAAGATTTGAAGTTATCCCACTAAATGAACCGTTGTGAACTTTTCCTGGACCAAAACCTTTGAATGTTATCTTGATATTTGCATTATCTATTTGTTTTAAAGATGCTACGTTTTCCTTATTATTTTCAACTTCACCAACTACAGCATCAGATACTACTGCATTTTGGACTTCGGCATTTGGCTTTGTCTGTATTGCATACCAAATACCCGCACCTACTAAAATCAAAACTATTATTGAACCAGCTATTTTCATATTTTTAAAAAATTTATTAATAATGTTTTAGTATTATACACGATGAAGTAAGAATAAAAAAAGGAGGCCAGCATAACTGGACCTCCCATCGTAAAACTCCCAAACTAAGCGAACTATGCTCGCAATTTCTTATTTACTCCCGCTGAATGATTGATTATGGGGTGAATTAAGTTTTGGGTAAAATACTTTACCTGTAAATTTAACATATCCGATAAGCAAAGCTAATATAATTAGCGAATAAGCTACAGGATTTACTGCTTTGATTTCTTTTGTTGTCTTTTTCATAAAACAATGATTTTTAGGTTCTTTTATATTATATCACGAAACAAATAAAAATCAAGCTATTTGAGTTCCAATACAAGAGGGCAGTGGTCAGAGCCCATATAGTCTGTGAGCATATATGAATCCTTTACCTTTTTAATCAGAGGAGATGATACAAAGAAGTAGTCGATGCGCCAGCCGACATTGCGGGCTCGGGCACCGGTCTTTTGATCCCAGTATGTATACATATCGAGAGTTTCAGGGTGAAGATGACGGAATGTATCAATATAGTCATCCTTTATGACTTTATCTATCCATGCACGCTCGATAGGAAGGAATCCCGTATTCTCCTCATTTGCCTTTGGCCTGGCTAGGTCTATCGCTGTGTGTGCAGTATTCACATCACCAGTAAATATGATCTCGTAGCTGAGCTTTCTCTTTTTATTTATAAATTTTAGAAATGCATCGTAGAATTTGAGCTTGTATTCCAGACGATCTGGACCCGAGCCACCATTTGGATAGTAGCCATTTATTAAGATCACCTTATTTTTCAATCCTGTAAATCCTTTTTCGAAATAAAGTACGAGCAGGCGACCCTCTTGGTCGAGTTCTGGCACACCCATACCTTCTTCTACTTTGTCGGGCAATACCCTCGTATATATAGCTACACCACTATATCCCTTTCGAGTTTTGGAGTGTGAGAAATATGAATTATAGCCAAAATAATTCTGGACTTCATTTGGAAGTTGTTCTTTTTCAGCCTTTGTCTCCTGGAGGCAGACAATATCTGGCTTGTATTTGTTGAAAAGGGGATCAAAATTGCCTTGCTTTATAGTCGCCCGCAATCCATTTGTATTCCAACTGATGATTCGCATAAAATAATTTTTATAATTTTAAATGTTTAATTTTTAAATAATTTCTTAATTCCTAAATTTCTAAACATTAATGCATTGTAACATTATTTAAAAATTTGAAATTACAAAATTAAAAATTCTATTTCCCCTTACTGTGAAACTTCTTGTGCACATCACGTAACTGTGAGTCTGTCACATGGGTATAGATCTGTGTAGTGGCAATATTCGCATGACCGAGCATCATCTGCACAGAGCGGATATCTGCGCCATTGGATAGTAAATCAGTAGCAAAGCTGTGGCGGATCACGTGAGGGGTGACCTTTTTAGATATACCTGCTTTGATGGCATAGTATTTCACGATACGCTCAATAGATCGGGGAGTGAGGCGTCCAGAATCAGAGCGGTTGCGAGAATTCTGCACAAATAGCGGCTCGTCTAGATCCTTTCTATTTTTTAAATATACTTTGATTGCCTCCTTGGCTGTAGGGGATAGGAATACCACTCGTACCTTTTCACCCTTTCCGCGGATAGAGAATTCATCTTTAGATAGATCAAGATCTCGATTCAATGAACATAGTTCAGAGAGACGAAGTCCGGTAGAAAAGAATAGTTCCAGTATCGCCTTGTCGCGAAGACCCTTTGGTGTAGTCATTTCAGGTGCATTCATCAGGCGAGAGAGCTCCTCGACTGATATCAGATCCAAATGTCGCTCTTTTATCTTGGCTAGTTCGATCTTGTCGGGGGATAGGGATGTGACACTGCGTTTCATCATGTATTTTAGGAATGCACGCAATGCGATGAGGTGATAATTCTGTGTATTTTTCTTTAGTGTCGCCGAGGACTGTCCGCGGACTTTCATGCCAGGGAGTCTATTTATATGCAACCTGAATTCACGAATCATATCGTCGGTGATATCAATGGGATCTTTTGCTTTTGAAATTTCTAAAAAGCGAGAGATATAGTGATCATAATTGCGCACAGTCAGCAGACTATTGCCCTTTTCTATCTCTACGTGCTCGAGGAATTCTCTTTTTAATTTTTCTAGTTGTGTCATATTAATGTCGTACAATAATTTTACCATATATTTATAAATATTATGTATAATGATGATATGAGAGAAATAGAAGTTAAGGCAAAAATAAAAGATAAGGATAAATTATTAAAAAAGTTAGCAGACCTTGGTTTTGTTTTTGATTCAGAAAAACATCAACACGACAGAGTATACTTTCCAAATGGAGTAGAATTTACCGGTTCAAATATTATAGGGCAAAATATCCTCCGTATTCGTACAGAAGAAAAAGACGGCAAGAAAAAATCAATGTTTGCATTAAAATATTCTGCGAGTGCTGCACTCGACAAGATAGAGAAGGAATTCGAGATAGGGGACACAGATCAGATGCATGAAGTAATCAAAATGCTAGGCCACTATCTATTTATCGAGATAAAGAAGCACAGAAGGACAGGCAAGTATGGAGATTACGAGATATGTATAGACGAGGTAGAGGACCTAGGATCATTCATAGAAGTAGAAAAGATCGTAGAGGAGGATGTAGCTGCAGATCAGATACTGCTAGAATTAGATGAATTCTTAAACACTCTCGACATAGACCAGTCCGACAAGACAATCCACGGCTACGATATCCTAATGGGAAATCTAAAGAAAAAATAAGAAAAGCGCGACATAACTGTCGCGCTTTTTTTGTTTTAGATTAACCTTACACAATGATAGACCCTAATTGAATACAATCCTTTGCTCCATGCACAGCCTTGTCTCTACGCGCAGTTACTATTATGTCCGCTAGTTGTCTTTGGACATATTGAACAGTAACGCGCATATTCCAATTGTGAGCTGTCTGTAAATCTTCAGACCCGTGCTCATAAAAAGAAAAAGATTGATCACTATTAGATACTTCCTCTTGGAGAATCCAATTCATCTTGGATCCGCAAGCCTCCCCTAGAGTAGACTCAAATTCAGGAGTACCTGAAAAGAGTGTTCCCTTCATACCACTTGAAATCGCTTCTTTTAGTACATATCTTTTAAAGTTTGTTTTCTCGTTAATACTTTTTGCATCTAATCCTTGCTTACCTACGATATAAGTCTCGGGGATATAAGAACGCAATAGATTTAAAGATTCACTACTCATAAAAGATTTCAAGATGGATTCAATATGATCATCATGAGTATCATTACGAAGAATAGCGAGCAGCCCCTTAGAACCAAGAAATGGCTTAGGTGGGATAACAAACGAAACATTGCCATCCTTGTAAGACTGAATCAATTTTGAATACAGAGAAGGTTTTCTGTATAAGAAAGGTAGGTCGAGAAACAAGCCACTCTGCATATCAGCATCAGTCGCCTCCGTCTCAGAGAACAACTTGCATTCAATGCCGTGCTTAGAAAATTCCTTTTGTGCAATTTCAAATTCAGGAATATAAAAACGTTCCTGATCTGCATAAAAGAAATTCAGAGAAGAATGTTTTTGGCGAATTATCTCTTTAGAAAGAGACTTTACTACACCAGGCAAACTCGTCGAGAGGGGGTGAGTAGCTTCTTTGAGCATTTTACCTAGGGTAGAGTACCCAATGCCATGCTTGTTGTGCCCATCTATCTCGGCAATTTTAAATTGACCCTCTTGATCAAGCATCAAATCCAATTTTACCAGCTGAGGGATACGACTAGGGTGCATACCCTGGAGTTCGTGATACATCTTTGGTACACCCGTACCAAAGATGTTGCGGAGAGTAGCCCATGAATTTTGATAACCAAAATTAGGCATTGCAGAAACTACTGCAATTTGAGAAATGCCTCGCAGACAGTCAAATATTGCAAACCCTAAATCTTCAAGCTCTTTTTTCTGAGCAGAAGTTATAGAGTAGACACTAGGTGACAGGAGAAAAGCGTGGCTTTGTTCGCGTGAACCATTCCAAATCCCAGATTCAGAGATGGCATTCATTAGTGATTTTTTCATATATGTGTATTTTATTTAGTTTTAATGTGCAAATTTATTTAAAGAGCCCCGAATTAATTCGGGGCTCTTTCATATATTCCTTGCGCAAATAGAACTACATAAAACAACTCCGAATTTTTATTTCGTAGTGCCAAAAGAAGTTTGTAGTATTTGTTCTTATTGTTTTACTCATATATTTTTATAATTTCTTTTAAATCCAAGATATTATCTATCTTATGCTTTGGTAATTCTATGTCAGATACAGGACCCTCTTTGCCAAACAATCCTTGTGCGGTCCACACAGTACGGAAACCCAACATATTACCAATCATTATCTCTGCTCTCACACGGTCACCAACCACCAGTACATCACTATCTCCATCTGCCAATTTCAAAAATAATTCGGGTGTTTTTTGCTCAACAAAATGAACTTCTCTAAAAAAATCTTTAATACCTAGTTCTTGAATCATACCCAGTCTGACTGGTTCCAATTTGCTGACTAAAAATAGGACATGTCTAGATGACAGATCTGCGAGTAAATCTAAAACTCCGTCATACAGTGCGCCAGTTTCAGGATTATATATTGTTCTATTGTAATCAAAAATAATTTTCATAAAAAAATCCAGCCTTTGATAGCTGGGTTGAAATAATTGTTCGTTTTAAATCTTAAAAAAGTATTATGCGACAAAATCAACCAGCTTTTCGTGGTTCCAGAAGTGATTATATGATTTTACTGCAAAACTTATCATATATTTAATATACCACAAGCAGTAAAATACACAAATATTTGATACCTGCCAATATTAAACGAGGTTACACATAGGGCTTGCAAAATATTTCAATCTGTGATACTATATGCATATGTTAACAACGAAGAAAAAGGCAAATGTAATCAAGAAAAATCAGCTTCACGACAAGGACACTGGCTCTCCAGAAGTTCAGATCGCTGTTATTACTGAGAAAATTGATGAACTTGCATCACATTTAAAGAAGCACAAGAAGGACAATCACTCTCGTCGTGGACTTATACAGATGGTTGCTGACCGTCGCAAGCACCTCAAGTACCTTGAGAAGACAGACAAGACTCGTCACGAGACAGTAGCTAAAAAATTAAAAGCATAATTAAAACATCTCGACTAACCTCGAGATGTTTTAATTTGGTCCCGTTAGAGATGCGTTGTTGTAAATTTACGGGATAGTGTAAAATAAGAAGAGGAACATATTATTAACAATAATTAACAAGATACGGAAGTCTTTGGACTTCCTATCTCTAACGGGATGATTATAAAACATAAAGAACAAAGAGTTGGAGTGTTTATCGACACAGCCAATCTATATCACAGCGCAAAAAACCTCTATAAGAGAAAGGTAAACTTTGGTGCTGTACTAAAAGACGCAGTAGCAGGACGTAAACTAGTCCGTGCAACAGCATATGTGATAACTAGTGAGGGAGGCGACGAAAAGAGTTTCTTTGAAGCTCTCACGAAGCTAGGCATAGAGACAAAGACAAAAGACCTCCAAGTATTTTCAGGTGGAGCAAAGAAGGGCGACTGGGATGTAGGTATAGCAGTAGATGCTATGAAGATGGCACCCCGCCTCGATGCAGTAGTACTAGTAGCAGGAGATGGGGACTTTATCCCTCTCGTAGAGTACCTCCGAAATACATATGGCACACAAGTAGAAGTGGTTTCATTTGGGAAATCTGCTTCTATGAAACTAAAAGAAGCTGCCGATGACTTCCTAGACTTATCAGTGAGCCCACAAAAATACCTAATGAGATAAATTGTATGGAAAAACTTTGGCCAATCACATTAACGAGGAAAATATCTGATATACACTGCGGTGGTTTCACCATGGCAGAGGAGGAGAGTCTCAGCTTCAAAGCAGGTGAATTATTTGAGGCACCGAATGAGCTTTTTGAACTAGTGACATTTCACAAGAAAAATCTTTCAACAAATTTAAATAAATACAAAGAGGTAATAATAAAAAATAACGATTACACCGAGGTCAGACCTGGGGTTTTTGCTCATGCAGGTGCAGTTATAGATGAGCAAGTAGTTTTTAATACTAAAAATGGATTGGTCATAATAGAAAAAGGTGCACACATAAATCCATTTAATTATATATCTGGGCCAGTACGTATAGACGAGAGTGCGACAATTAATCCACATTCAAATATCTCAAATTCTTATATAGGTAAATACTGCAAAGTTGGAGGTGAAGTATCAAATTCTATAATAGAGTCATATAGCAACAAAGGTCATCATGGATACCTAGGTGATAGCTACGTAGGATCATGGGTAAATATAGGAGGAGGTGCATCTACTTCAAACTTGAAAAATACATACGGCAAGATAAAGCTAGGTGGAGTAGAGACAGGCGAACAATTCCTCGGATCAATTATCGCCGACCATGCAAAAATAGCCATCAATGTATCTATATATACAGGGAAGATAATAGGTACTGGTGCACATATATACGGCACTGTAGAGACTGATGTACCAAAATTTGTAAACTATTTCAACAAAGACAAGATGACCGAGATACCCATTGAAATCACTGAAAAGATCGCAGAGAGGATGATGTCTCGTAGGAAGGTACAATTTACAGAGGAAGACAAAAAAATGCTAAAATACGCATATACAATAATTTAGTTAAATCAATTATGTCAAAAATTTTAATCATTGGTGCGTGCGGTCAGATAGGGGTGGAGCTTACTTTGGCTCTACGGAAAATTCATGGTAACGAAAATGTAATAGCGAGCGATATCCGTGGTGAGCATGCGATGCTCGCAGGTACTGGACCATACTACACACTAGATGCTACTGATGCAGAGGGGACTCGAGCGATAGTAGAAAAAGAAGGGGTCACAGATATATACTTACTCGCTGCGCTACTATCTGCAACAGGGGAAAAAAATCCAAAGCTATGCTGGGATTTAAATATGAACAGTCTCCGACAGATTCTAGATCTAGGAGTAGAAAAGAAATTAAAAATCTTTTGGCCTAGTTCTATAGCAGTATTCGGACCGACTACACCTCGAGACAATACAAAACTTCACACTATTATCGAGCCTACTACTATGTACGGAGTGACAAAGTATGCAGGTGAGATGCTCTGCCAATACTATGCAAATAGATTTGGACTAGATGTCCGCTCTGTGCGATACCCAGGTCTCATCAGCTGGAAGAGTGAACCAGGTGGTGGAACTACAGACTATGCAGTAGAGATATTTTATGAAGCTATCAAGAATAAAAAGTATTCTTGTTTCCTCTCTGAAAATACTTATCTACCTATGATGTATATGGATGATGCAATACGTGCGACGATCGAGCTGATGCAGGCGCCACTTGAAAATATAAAGACTCGTATGTCATACAACCTATCTGCAATCAGCTTTTCTCCTACAGAGATAGCAGGTGAATTAAAAAAGCATATGCCAGAATTTGAGATATCTTATGCTCCGGATCACCGCCAAGCTATCGCCGACTCATGGCCTGCATCTATAGATGATTCTGATGCACGTGCAGACTGGGGATGGAAGCATGAATTTGATCTAGAAAAAATGACAGAAGTAATGCTTGAGAATTTAAAAATAAAACTTGGATAATTTTAAAATGGAAATATCAACAAATATTGAGGTTGAAATAAAATCACTATCACCAGAAATTGCAGAAAGATTATTTGAACTTACAGAAAAGAATAGAAATCATATAGGGAAAACATTGCCGTGGATTGATGGCGTAAAAACTGTAAATGATACTCTTGATTTTATTAATAATTTCAAGAAACAAGAATCTGAAAATGAAGGTATTGTATTTGGAATTTGGTATCAAAATAATCTTGTCGGAGTGATTGATTTCCACAAGATAAACAATAAAGAAAAAAATGCACAAATTGGATATTGGATAGATGAAGACTATCAAGGCAAAGGTATCGTGACAAAGGCATGCGAGATGTTAGTCAAACACGGCTTTAATGTTTTGAACTTGAATAGATTAGAAATACATTGCTTAACGGATAACTCAAAAAGTGCAAACATTGCAAAGAGACTGGGATTTGTAAAAGAGGGGATATTACGAGAATCAACTATTCGACATGGTAGATTTCAAGATATGGAACTGTATAGTTTATTAAAAAATGAAGTAAAATTTTAAACACAATTAAGATGAATAAACTTTTAGAAAAAATAAATACTGAGCTTGAAAACTTGAAGCAATTAGGCAAATTCAAGAGCGAGAGAGAGATCGAGGGTAGGCAAGGCGCCCATGTAGAAATTGCTGGCAAGGACTATATAATGTTTGCTTCAAATAACTATATCGGATTGGCAAATCATCCAGAAATTTTAAAAGCATCAAGTGTTTACCAGGAAAAATATGGCTATGGTCTTTCTTCTGTGCGATTCTTATCTGGCACACAGACAATACACAGAGATTTAGAAAAGAAATTGGCAGAATTCCTAGGTACAGAAGATGCGATACTGTATTCTACAAATTTTATGTCAAACCTTGGATTTTTTGCCACAATAACAAATGAACCACTAGGTGAAACTACATGGAGGGACGCCATATACAGTGACTCACTAAATCATGCATCAATCATAGATGCATTCAAGCTCTGTAAAAAAGAAAATGTAGACAAGAGAATTTATCCGCACAAAGACCTAAAAGTATTAGAAAATATGCTAGTAGAAGATATGGATAAGGGGTATCGATTCAAAATCATTGTGACAGATGGGATATTTTCCATGGAGGGAGACTGTGCAGATCTAGTAGGGATAAAAAAATTGGCTGACAAATATGATGCATTGATATACGTAGATGATGCACATGCAGTAGGAGTGATGGGAGAAGATGGTAGTGGTACCCCATCATACACAGACACCAAAGGTTGTATCGATATTATCTCGGGAACATTTGGAAAGGCTCTCGGTGGAGCAGTTGGTGGATACATAGCTAGTAAAAAAGAAATAGTAGAATTGCTACGCCAAAAATCTCGAACATATCTATTTTCAAATTCTGTTCCTCCTGCAGTAGTAGGTGCATCGATCAGAGCACTTGAGATATTAAAAGAAAATAAAAATTTAATATCTCAAGCAAAAGAGAATGCAGATTATTTTAGAACAAAATTAAAAGAAGCTGGTATGCCAATATTAGAAGGCAATCACCCTATAGTCCCGCTAATGACACATGATGCGAATAAAAATACGAACCTAAGTAAAGCATTATTTGAAAGAGGTGTATACGCTACCGGATTATCATTCCCAGTAGTACCAGAGGGAGAAGCACGCATACGCTTCCAGATATCTGCATTGCATACAAAAGAAGACTTGGATAAAACAATAGGCATAATAAAAGAAGAATATAAAAAGTTATAATAAAATAAAAGCCACAATTGTGGCTTTTATTTTTTATTCTACTGTTACAGACTTGGCTAAATTTCTCGGCTTGTCTACATCCGCTCCACGCAGTACTGCAGTATGATATGCCAATAGCTGTAGTGGTATCACAGATAGTATCGGCATCCACTCATCGGGCACATTTGGAATCTCGATAATGTGATCAAAGATATTTTTCAATTCTTCGTTGCCACTGCGGACTATACCGATAGTCAGTGCTCCACGAGCTTTGACCTCTTGGACATTTGATATTACTTTTTCAATCAATGCATTATTTGTAGCGACTACAATAACAGGGAAATCTTTTTCTACTAGTGCTATCGGACCGTGCTTCATCTCGGCTGCTGGATAACCCTCGGCATGGATATAAGAAATCTCTTTTAATTTCAATGCTCCCTCGAGTGCGACGGGGAATAGTACTCCGCGCCCCAGGAACAATGCATTGTCTTTTTCTTTTAGTATCTCAGCTATCTTTTTAACCTTTCCTTCTTCTTTCAACACTTGTTCTACCTTGTCTCCGATAGTAGACAATTCTTTTACCAATCTTACATATTCATCTGCATCTAGAGTCTGGCGATCTTTTGCTAGTAATAGAGAGAGCAGTGATAGTATCACAGCCTGACCAGTAAAAGCTTTTGTCGATGCTACTCCGATCTCGGGGCCGACGTGGATATATGAACCTGCGTCAGTGATACGTGCGATAGATGATCCGACTACATTTGATATTCCGTATGTCATAGCACCAGATTCACGAGCGATCTGCAGCGCAGCTAGTGTATCTGCAGTCTCTCCGGATTGTGATATAGCTACTACGATGTCGTCTTTGTAAATTATCGGATTGCGATAACGGAATTCTGATGCATACTCTACTTCTACTGGGATCCGAGCTAAAGTCTCGATCAGATATTCACCGACGAGTCCCGCTATCCAAGATGTACCACAAGCTGTGATGATTATCCTCTTTGCATTTTTGAATTTATCAGCCATCTCTTCTATTCCGCGTAGGTGCACAGTGTTATCGGGCAGTATGTGACCACGGAGTGCATCGTGTATAGTACGAGCCTGTTCAAAAATCTCTTTTTGCATATAGTGATCGTATCCACCTTTTTCTAGCATCTCAGCTTCGATAGTCAATTCCTCTATGAATGGAGTATGTACCACACCATCGATAGACTTTACATAGAATTCACCACTGCGCATTACTTTTGCCATATGGCCATCCTCTAGATAGATCACACTCTTTGTATATTCTACGATAGGGGATGCATCCGAAGCGATAAAGAATTCTTTTTCTCCTATACCGATGACGAGTGGGCTACCTTTGCGTGCGACAATCAATGTATCGGGATCCTCTTCGTCTAGTACGACGATAGCATAAGCCCCCACTACCTGAGATAGTGCTTCGCGAACGGCCTCTTCGGTGCTGAGATTGTCCTTTATTTTTACTTTTTCTATCAGATGAGCTAAGACTTCTGTATCAGTATCGCTCTTGAAAGTATCTCCATCCTTGAGCAGAGCCGTCTTTAAAGTCAGGTAATTCTCTATAATACCGTTATGTATCAAGGCTATAGATCCAGATTCTGATAGGTGGGGGTGGGCATTGCGATCTTCTGGTGCACCATGGGTGGCCCAGCGAGTATGACCAATACCTATATTCCCAGCGGGATTATGGTCTTTTGCATACTTAAAAAGCTCGGCAACCTTGCCTTTTTTCTTGAAAACATTCATCTTTCCATCTAGAAGTGCGACTCCAGCTGAGTCATACCCTCTATATTCGAGCCTCTCTAAACCCTTTATAATAATGGGAAAGGCTTCTCTTTTTCCTATGTATCCGATTATTCCACACATATAATATAATAAGCGGGCCAAATCCATCTGCTTTGTTGTCGATTCCGTTTATTCCCGCAATGTAGATAACTACATCTTGGTCATAATACTCATCGACGCCTCGCACCTGCATTCGTCCGGCTGATTATATGATTATACATTTAAACTATTTATTTCAAAAATCCTTTCTTCGCATATCTTTTTCAGGGTACGCAAATTTTTTGCTAAAAATTTACTCAGGCTTCGCGCCAGTCGCGCTGTAGAAGCCCCTAAAAAAGATACGCGTGCGACAGATTTTACAAAATGATAAAATATAAAGATGTTAAAAAACGATATTAAAAAATACGATTCAAAGAATGTGCTAGCTTCAGTCGAGCTTTTTTATGCCCAATGCAAAAAATCATGGGATACGACTATTTATAAAAATGATAAAAATGAGATATCAAATATATTAGTCATAGGTATGGGTGGATCTGCACTGGGTGCACAGATAATACAGTCACTAAATATATTGAAGGTGCCGATGCATATATCAAATGAGTACACGATACCAGAATGGGTAAATAAAAATACCTTGGTCTTGGCGATGAGCTACTCTGGTGGCACAGAGGAGACAGTCAAGGCACTCGACTCTGCATTAGCAAAAAAGGCAAACATAGTAGGAATAACTACTGGAGGTAAACTAGCAGAAATCTTGAAAAAGAAAAAGCTTCCACTGTGCCTGATCGACAAGACAGACAATCCCTGCGGTCAGCCACGATTTGCAGTGGGGTCTATGATGATGATCATGCTGCGAATTTTTATCCATCACAAATTGTGCAGATTAAATACAAAAGACATATCAAGCGCACTATCAGAATTAGAGAGTGAAAAAGTGCTAAATGATAAATCTCTAGAGAAAAAATACAATCAAATAAGTAAATTAAAAGATAAGATACTCGTACTAGTATATGCAGAGCATCTATCCAATGTCGGACTATTCGCTAGGAATCAGATTCACGAGACATCAAAGACTTTTGCAGTCACACACAATATACCAGAGCTGAATCACCATCTGATGGAGGGGCTATCGTACCCGGCATCAAATAAAAATATTCTGCATTTTATATTTACAGAATCCACACTATACAGTGACAAAATACAAAAGAGAATAGGTGTGACAAAAGAAGTACTAAAAAAACAAAAGATAAAATCAAGTGTAGTAGAGGCGAGAGGGGGCAGTCATCTATCTGAAGTATTGATCCAGATACTAGACTCTATGTATTTTGCTTATCTCCTAGGTATAGCAAATAAAAAAGACCCGAGTGACATCCGCTGGGTAGACTATTTTAAAGCACAATTAAGTAAATAATTTCGTAAAAAGCCCTTGATAATCAAGGGCTTTTTACATTGACAAATTCATATAAAAATGATATAATACCAAAAAAATTAAAACCACATAAAAATGAAAAAGCCGAAAATTATTGCATTCATTAGCCTAGCAATCTTAATTGCTTCTATTATTTACCTTTCAAGCTGGAGCGGATACCGCTCGTTTGAATGTGACACAATTGAAATCTACCCCCGCTTCTACAAAGGGGCTAATGGGGAGATAAACTATCATGGAGCCCACTCACCAACAGGTTTTGAAGCTCAAAGTATCGTGTATGACACTGTGAGGTTTACCCACAGGGTGATATACCCAGTGGCACCACACTTTAAAATGGTGGAACCAGAGTACTCTCCAGAAGCCAAAGTGGCCGAGGAAATTAAAAAGGTTATTCTAGACAGTCTGAGTAGGATCGAATATGATCTTTCGTTGGATTATGATGGGCAAGCTCTTGCTGTAAGGCAACATGCGAACCCTGAAACTATCAAACCAGGAAAAGCTAAAGTTTACGTGTATACACACAACACAGCGTCACCTGAAGGAATAAAGTATGGATTGAGAGAGAGCTTGATGCCGGGACATTTTGAAGATGAAAATTACATGCTCTCGCAACACAGAGGTATCAGGACAAACGCAATTCTAGCAAGAGAGCTTGATTCTAAAAATGATAGTCCTTTTGATTTGTATTTTACAGGATCAACCTCAGAAGAGTTGCAATTGAAAGACGAAGCTGAAGTTGAAAAGGCAATCTTAGACCCTTCTATCCTAGACACAATGCGATACGTAGATGCGGACATATCTATTATTACCCAAAAGGTAAAGATAACTACTGCAACTGCACCCATCGCACTGCCAATATGGATTGGACTTATCTCTCTCTTGCTTTGGAGTATTTATCGCTGGATAGCAGATGCATCTCGCAGGAGATACTATGGTAACTATATCCACACAAGGCCAAAAAGAAAATTTGATTTATGGTGGTTGGTGTTGATACTAGCAGCATTGGTGATATATTTTGCATTTTTATTATTATTCCCAGTTTGGGTGATACTGATAATGATGTTGGCATATTTAATATATGCAATATATACCATCTACCATTATGCAAACTTTAGTATGTTCTGGGTTGGATTTATCACTACGGTGCTTCAGATTATAGATGCAATCGTCAGATTTATCAGATGGATCAGAGACGGGATTGCATCAATCTGGAATTGGTGGAGAGAGATGTGTGGATGCTGTCGTTTTTTCATTATTTTGTCATTTATCCTTCTATTACTCTGGGTAACCGGGGTGATGCACGTCACTTTTGTATGGCCATTTTAGCCTTATGATAAACGTTTCTGTTATTTTCATTATCTTTAACCCTGACTATCTATTTAGTATGGGAAAAGAGATGAGTGTTGCATATAATATATGCAAAATATTTAAACTCCATTTGCTCAAAAGGCAAGTGGAGTTTTTCGTTGTATACCTTTAAAAAAAGGCTGTTTTCTGGTAAGATGACAGTATTAACAGGTTAATGAGTTTGCCTCCGGACAATTAGAGTTGAAGGGCAAAATGGCCATTTCAAAGCTAGAGTCTGCAGGCAAGCTCGATAAAAAAGTATGCAAAGTAAAGAATACAGTGTGGAGATAGGCGGCAAGCAAGTTGTCGCGGTTTTCAGTGACCTAGCAAACCAGGCCAATGGTTCTGTGATGCTAAAGTGCGAGGGGACAGTAGTCATGGCTACCGCCGTGATTAGTCGTGATGGAAAGTCGAATCCGGGATTCTTTAACCTAACAGTAGAATATTTAGAAAAGTTCTACGCCGCAGGCAAAATCCTCGGATCACAATTTACTCGTCGTGAAGGTCGTCCTAGTGAGCAGGCGATACTAGCTGCTCGTGTGATCGACCGTACAATCCGTCCATTGTTTGAACATCACATCAAAAATGCAGTCCAGGTAATAGTCACAGTCATAGCAGTAGGGAAAGCAGACCCAAAGACTCTGGGTATCAATGCTGCATCTATCGCACTCTGCACATCTGACATACCATGGCACGGACCAATCGGTGCAGTGCATATGTCTATGACAAAGGACGCACCGACAATAGCTATCAACAATTATATCCCCCAGGCAGACGAGCCAGTATATACACTAGACCTGATGGTTTGCGGAAAGGACCGCAATATCGCCATGATCGAGGCGATGGCATTTGAACTATCTGAAGATGTGATCGGTGAAGGTTTTGATCGTGCAGTAACTGAGATAGAAAAGTGGGAGAATTTCCAAAAGATGCTCGTAGCAGAATTCGGAAAAACAAAACTACTATTTCCAAAACCAGAAACACCAGCAGAACTCTCAGACCTATTCGCAACTACAATCAAGCCAATATTGGCGGAAGGTGCCTTTGGACCAAATAGTAAAAAAGTTCTAGATGATGCATGGCACATCTGGAAGGGAATAGTCGACGAAAAATATGCAGATATGCCCGAGACAAAGTTCGTAGCAGAAGACTATATCGAAGAATATATAAATAAAATAATTCACGATGCCGCACTCCTAGAATCAAAACGCCCAGACCTAAGAGCGCTCGATGAAGTTCGCAGTCTATACGCAAAAGCTGGTGGAATATCAGAGGTACTTCACGGATCTGGAATATTCTACCGTGGAGAGACTCATGTCATGTCAGTGCTGACACTCGCAGGACCAGAGAGTATGTTCACAATAGATGGCATAGAATTTTCTGCAAAGAAAAGATTTATGCATCACTACAATTTCCCTCCATACTCAGCCGGAGAGACTGGCCGTGTAGGTGGTATCAATCGCCGAGAGATGGGTCATGGATTCCTAGCAGAAAAAGCACTCATCCCGGTTCTACCCGTAAAAGAAATTTTCCCTTACACTATTCGCGTAGTTTCTGAATCTACAGCTTCAAACGGTTCTACTTCACAGGCCAGTATCTGCGCTTCGACAATAGCTATGATGGATGGGGGAGTGCCGATCAAGACACCTGTAGCAGGAATTTCTATCGGTGTGATGATCGATGAAAATGATAATACAAAGTACGCACTCATCTCTGATATCCAAGGACCAGAGGATCACTACGGAGACATGGACTTTAAAGTCGGAGGAACTGTGAATGGTATCACTGCTATCCAGCTCGATATCAAAGTAGGAGGTATCCCAGTATTCATCTTGAAGGATGCGCTAGTACGTGCAAAAACTGCTCGCCTACAAATACTAGAAGCAATCACAAAAGAGATACCTACACACCGCGCAGACATCTCTGAAAATGCTCCAAAGATTTTGACTGTGAAAATAAACAAGGATCAGATCGGTATGGTCATCGGCCCAGGAGGAAAGAATGTAAATATGATTCGTGAGAAAACTGGTGCAGAGATTACGATAGAAGAAGACGGTACAGTATTTGTCACAGGTAAAAATGGTGCAGCAGAAAAAGCACAAAAGATCATCGCGGACATGACACATGAATACAAGGTAGGCGAAGAGGCGACAGGTACCGTGGTCAAGCTCATGGAATTCGGAGCATTCGTATCTATCGCAGCTGGCACAGAGGGACTAGTACACATCTCAGAGATCGCACCATTCCGTGTAGAGAAAGTTTCTGATATGCTTAAAGAAGGAGACACAGTTCCAGTGAAGATAATCAAAGTAGACGAAAAAGGAAGACTCAATCTTTCTATAAAAGAAGCAAACAAAGATTTCTTCAAACCAAAAGTAGCAACTCCTACAGAAGTAAAATAGATCTGAGGTAAAAATTTAAACTATATGGACGAAAAAAATAACCCGACAAAAATACAAAACATCCACACATATTCATCCGATATGGCAGATGCAGTACGCGAACAAGAAGCGACGGTTATTAAAATCGCCCTAGCAGAAAAAGAAAGAAAGGACAGAGAAAAATATGTAGAAGAAAATAAAAGTAATTTTTCTTCAAATATTTTTTATGTTATAGGGGGAGTTGCACTAGTAGTATCGTCCATCTGGGCCACATCTTACTTTATACAAAAAGGCAAAGAGGCATCCTCGATCGCAGTTAAAAAAACTACAGTAGATACTCTGATAAAGACAGACGAGCAGGCGATGCTAGACGTGACAAACATCACAAACAAGCAAGACCTGATAAACGCAATAAAAACAGAAAAATTAAAAGAAATTAAAATTGGAAACACAAAATCGATAGTTCTATACACAAGCACAGAAGCTGGGGTAAAAATGCTAACCACTACGGACCTACTGGAAAGACTATCTATAAACATTCCAGGAACTCTAGCTCGATCACTACATGAGAGTTTCATGCTGGGGGTTTATCAGATAGGAGGAGAGAGAAACTTATTTTTAGTTTTCTCGACAAATGACTACAACTCTTCCTTTGCAGGGATGTTATCCTGGGAACCTACCATCCTCTCTTCTATGTTTAATCTATTTAGTGTGAATGTTTCATCTAGCCTAGAAGGTGTATTTGAAACACCGTGGGGAGATAAAATCATTTTAAACAAAGATTCGAGAGTATTATCTCTGACTGACGGGACAGAATTACTCTCCTACATGTTTATAGACAAAAATAAATTGATTTTAACTGACAAAGAGGAGACCATAAAAGAAATGATCCAGAGACTAGTTACACAGAACATAAAACCCATATAATTGCTGTTTTAATTATAAATGATAAAATTTAACTATGGAAAACTACAAAATAAAACTCGAAGAAGAAAAGCAAATACTAGAGGAAGAGCTATCTGGACTAGGCAAGAAGAATACAGAGACAGGGGAGTGGCAAGCAGTCAGTGACGACGCCGGGGCAACAGAAGCAGACGAGAGTGACATGGACGACAGAGGTGAGGACTACGAAGAAAAATCTTCACTCATCAGAGTCCTATCAAAGAGACTCACTGGGATACTAGTAGCACTCGACAAGATAGAAGGTGGCTCATACGGCAAGTGTGAAAAATGTGGATTAGATATCGAAGTCGAGAGACTCGAGGCGAATCCATCAGCGCCGACTTGTAAAAATTGTATGTAATAAAAAAATCCGCAATTGCGGATTTTTTTTATTTATAAATCATTCAAAAGAAAAAATTAAATATTTCCTGAGTAGGGGGTCTTGCGAGCGGCCGGCGAGCAATTTCAGAAAATTCTTAGCAAAGAATTTTCGTACCCGGAGCAGGAAGATATTTTATTTTTTCTTTGAAATATTTTGAGTTTTTATATTGATAGAGTTATAATTATTTTATGTCATTCTCGCGAATATATTCGGCGCAGACACATCTACTAAAAGGCAAAGTAGTAACTATCGAAGTGGACATCACAAAGGGGACACTCCATGCATTTACTCTTGTCGGACTACCAGACAAAGCGGTCGATGAATCCAAAGACCGAATGAGCTCAGCGCTCAAAAATTCTGGATTCAATTCTCCTAAAAATCAAAATCAAAAAATAGTAATCTCGCTGTCCCCGGCAGATTTAAAAAAGGAGGGACCGTATTTTGATCTGGGTATCGCACTGGCATATCTACTATCCGCAGGGGAGATTGATTTTGATCCAGAGGGAAAAATATTTCTAGGCGAGCTATCACTCAATGGTGAACTACAAAATATAAAAGGTGCACTACCCCTGGCAGAGGAGGCCAAGAAGCGGGGCTTCAAAGAAATATTTTTACCAATCGGCAATGCGACAGAGGCAGCACTAGTGTCAGGGATAAAAATATTTGGAGCCCGAAATCTCCGCGAAGTCATCGATCATCTATCTACCCCGCGCCGTGACAAAAAGGGAAATTTACTAGAGAAAGAATTGAATAAAATCACACAGACCCCCGAGACAAAAATAATTTTTGAAAATAAAAAACATGCGATAGATTTTTCTGACATCCGGGGGCAAGAGGGTGCAAAGCGTGGATTAGAAATCGCAGCAGCCGGTGGACACAACATAGCGATGAGTGGATCACCCGGCACAGGCAAGACGATGCTCGCACGAGTCTTCTCGCATATCCTACCAGAATTATCCAAAGAAGATATTTTAGAAATTACAGGTATTCATTCTGTCGTCGGATTACTCGATGGAGCACTCGTGACTGAATCTCCATTCCGCGCACCACATCATACTGCGAGTTATGTATCGATGATCGGTGGTGGCACAAATCCAAAACCAGGCGAGGTCACCCTCGCACACAAGGGAGTACTCTTCCTCGATGAATTTCCAGAGTTCGAGAAAAAAGTTCTCGAGTCGCTACGCCAGCCACTCGAAGACAATATAGTATCCATCTCTCGCGCGCGAGGGTCTGCAATTTTTCCATCAAATTTTATTCTAGTAGCTGCGATGAATCCCTGCCCATGTGGCAATCGTGGTGACAAGAAAAAAATGTGCATCTGCAAACCGATGGATCTGGATCGCTACAATAGGAAACTCTCCGGACCGATTCTAGATCGTATTGATATCTGGGTAAATGTATCATCAGTAGACTATGACAAGCTAGCCAGTGGAGGAGTCGAAGGAGACAGAACAGAGACTATCAAAGAGCGCGTAGCCCGAGCCAGAAATATCCAGGAGAAGAGATTTAAGAGTGCCACTAGGAATATAAAAACAAATAGCGAGATGAATGTAAAAGAATTGAATGCATTTGCGCCACTATCGCCCGAGGTGCGCGAGATACTACACAGCAGTGCCGAGCGTCTCCAACTATCTGCCCGTGCATACCACAGAGTGATAAAGCTCGCCCGTACTATCGCAGACCTCGAGAGCTCTGAGCACATCACAACCCCACATATCCTAGAAGCCCTGCAGTATAGACCGCGGACACAGAATTAATACACCTCATCCGCCCTACGGGCACCTTCTCCTGGAGAGGAGAAGGGGGATTAATACGAATTAGAATTTCCTCCTCTCCTTTCCAGGAGAGGGTCAGGGTGAGGTTGATTTATTTTATGAAAAGAATCATCAACAATTTTAAGAGAAAAGAAATTAGAAAAAATCTCAGAAGAACCCAAACACCACAAGAGATAATCCTTTGGGCTCGACTCCGTAATAATCAAACAAATTTTAAATGGAAAAGGCAAGTAAGCATTGGATCATACATTGCTGATTTTTATTGTCACAAAAAACTCCTAGTAATTGAGATTGATGGGTCACAACACCTAGAAAACAAAGAATATGACATAGAGAGGAGCAAATTTTTTCTTGATTTAGGGATTAGAACAATAAGATTTTGGAATAATGAAATTAATACAAATATAGATGGGGTGATACTAAAAATTGAGAGCGAATTAAAGAATACACCTCACCCCAGCCCTCTCCTGAAAGGAGAGGGTGAATAATACCTTAAATCTCTTTTTCTAATCTTTTAGCTTCGGACCAGGCAAGCTCGTAGATCTTTTTCATAGCATCGGCGATCTCGGCGGATTCTATTATAATACCTAGCTTTTCGCGCCAAGAGGCGATCATGACCTTGTTATCATAGATATTTATCTCTGGGTGGAAACCAAAACTATCAGGAACTATTACAGATTCACGCTTCTCTTCTTTATCAAGACTAGCTCGCTCGCGAGCTTCAGGTGAATCTGGGAAAATGGCACGGATAGGAATTCCTTTTTTTGCACGCCTCTTGTAATACTCAGGGAAATAATGGGGAAGTGTCGGCTGGATATCCTCGACACTGGCATAGGCAAGAATTGTCTCACTAGAGCTGAGAGTATCTTCATACACCTTCTGCAGTCCATCCTTTCCCTCATAAAATTTTATCTTTGGCCTATTCTCTTTATTGTGAATAGATACCAGCTCAGGAATGATCTCTTTGGCCTGCTTAAGTGCGCTCGTATATTCAGAGATCTTCTCCTCTAATATCTGCTCTATATTTTCAGGGGATTCCGCTGTGTATTCCTGCTTTGGTTCTTTGCCCGAGGTACGCACGAGCTTTTTTAATTCTAGAGATGCTAATACATGGTATGCAGTAGGGCGGTTGATACCAGCTTTGCGGGCAATCTGCGTAACGGTACCTTTTCCCAATTCCAGTAGAGCCAAATAGACTTCAATTTCTTTCTCCGAAAAGCCAATAGAAAGTAGGCTTTTTTTGATATCAAATGATGTGTTTTCCATCCCATTAAAAAATTAAAATAATAATGTTTATTTACAGTTTCCCGTAAGTCGATTTTCTAACGGGACAAGTATATTCATTGTATTCCAAGCAATATATTTTGTCAATCTATATCAACAAAATTATTTAAATCTATAAAACACCCTGTTTTACAAGATTAAAATTAAAGAAATTAGTTCTGTATGCTTGACAAATATTGCATGCCTGATATTATATATATAAAATTTTAAAACATGGAACAAATAGAAAAAGGGCTCGATGACTTTCGAGTAGAAGCAGTTCGGGGTTTTTTAGGATATCAATCACTAAAGTACGATTTGTCTAAAATAACACCAATTCAAATAAAGTATTCTAGATTATGCTTTAAAAAAGAAGGATGTTTTATCGGTGACCTCAGATTAGAAGAAGCTACTTATATTAGCGATGCGATACTTCCTAATACCGAGGTCAAAAATGTACTATTAGAGGTAGACAGAGCTGGTAATCGGTGGCGAGTAGTCATGAAAATTAATTTTTTTGGCTTGAGCTTGTGTGTGTCCCACACGGAAGAAAAACAATTCTATCTAGTTGGAATTCCTGATAATTTTGCCCCCAGATTCAAGGTGATTTGCAGGGAAGATGACCCTAATTTTCACAGAAATGACAATCTAATTTAATTTTTCATATAGAGCAGTGGGCTAACTACTGTTCTATATTATAAAGTTAATTTAAGTTATTATTAAATAAGTAAATATATGACAAAGCAAAATTGTAAAACATGTAGTAGCGAGTTTGAGATAAGGAATGAGGATCTTGTTTTTTACGAGCAGATGAAAAGCCCTGCACCATTACATTGCCCTGACTGTCGGATGATGAGACGACTAGCATTTAGAAACGAGCGTACCTTGTACCGCAGAGATTGTGATCTGTGTAAAACTAGTGGAGTATCTCTATACCCAGAAGGAACAGCTTTCCCCGTGTATTGTCATAAATGCTGGTGGAGTGATGCATGGGATCCACGCGACTTTGCAATGGACTACAACCCAAGCAGACCATTTCTTGAACAATTCAAAAAGTTACAAGCCAAAGTCCCTCGTATAGCGCTACTAGTAATCGACTCTGTCCGATCAGACTACACAAACAATGCAGGGGAGAATAAAGATTGCTATTTAATATTTGCAGCAGAGAACAATGAGGACTGCATGTATGGCCGTCTGGTTCAACGTTCTAAATTCTGCAATGACTGTGTCTCTACATATGACTCCGAGCTATGCTATGAATGTATCGACTGCAGGCAATGTTTCAAGTGTATGTACAGTGAACAATGTCAGTCTAGCAGTGACCTACTATTCTGCTACAACATGCGTGATTCACAAAATTGCATCCTCTGTACCAATGGTCGCCATATGTCGAACTCTATTTTAAATATAAAATACGATAAAGAAACTTTTGAACAAAAGAAAAGGGAAATTCTAGCGAGTCATGAGAGCATAGAGCAAGCCAAGAAACAATTTGAAGAATTAAAATCTCAATCTATTGTAAAATACGCAAGACAGACAAAATGCCACAACGTCACTGGGGACTATATGTTTAACTGCTATGACGGAATCAGGCTTTTCGACACTTCGGATTCAAAAAATTGTTCTTATATGGCTGATGCTATGGATGTAAAAGATTCTATGGATTGCAACAACTTTTATATTAAATGTGAATTTGAATACGATATGATGGGAGTTTTAGGTGGGTCAAAAAATAAGCATGGTGTCTATGTGATGTGGTGTAACAATGCAGAATATTGTGACAGTTGCTACAATTCAAATGATCTTTTTGGGTGTATTAGACTAAACAAAGAAAGCTATTCTATCTTAAATAAAAAATATGAAAAAGAAGAATATCTAAAACTAAAAGAGCAGATAATCGAGAGTATGAAATCTGATGGAACATACGGGCAATTCTTTCCTCCAGAACTTTCTCCTTTTGGATACAATGAGACATTGGCAAAAGAATACACTCCGATGAATAGGGAGGAGGCTCTGGCGAGAGGTTATCATTGGCAAGAAAAAAATACTGGCACATTTGGCAAGGAGACAATGAGCGAAGAGAATATTCCGAGCTTCATAGAAAAGACTCCGGACACCATAACATCAGAGATCCTCGCCTGCAATGAATGTGGCAAGAATTATAAAATCACACAAGCAGAATTGGATTTTTATAAACGACTAAACATCCCGATCCCGCATAAAGATTTTGAATGTCGCCACCAAGACAGGATGGGGAAAAGAAATCCGAGAAAATTATATGATGGTCAATGTATGTGTCAGACAGAAAATCATATCAATCACGAGGGCTCAAAGTGTAGCGAGATATTCAAGACGACATACAGCCCCGACAGAGGCGAGACAGTATATTGTGAATCATGTTACCAACAAGAAGTAGCATAAATTAAAATCACCCCAATATGGGGTGATTTTAATTTATTATTTATTGTATTGTGCTCGGATCTGCGCACCAGCGATACCATCCACGGGCAAACCCTTTGAGGCTTGGAATTCACGGAGAGCTTTATCTGTCAGTGGGCCAAAGTTGTTTGTCGCTTTGTGACTAGCCAATTCTTTTGCAGCAGAACCGACGGATTTCTTTATTAAAAATTTCTGGAGAGTCGAGACATCCGCACCCTTCATACCTAGCTTCAAATTACGAACAGTGGCCTTTTTTGATTTAGCTTTTGCTTTTGGCTTTGCTGAATGGGGCGCAGTACCTACTGTGAATTTGGTTGGAGTAGGGATAAATCTTTCTGCTGAAACAAGAAGAGGTGAAACTCCTGCTAAAAATGAAGCGAATATAAAAATTGTAAATATTTTTTTAATCATTTGGTTGGAAGTCACGTGCATTTACTTTTAATCCTAGGTATGGATTGCTCTGTGGGCCATGGAAACCGATATGAGTATGTGGGCCTGTAGATTTACCAGTATTACCGACATATCCTATAATCTCACCCCTCTTTACCTTATCCCCAGGTTGTACGAGAACTTTGCTCATATGACCAAATATAGCTTGTCTACCATCTGTAAAGTCGATAACCACATAAAGACCATACCCACCATTGTATCCAGTAGGGCGGGCAATCAAGACAGATCCATCATATATAGCATATATAGGTGTACCCTTTGGTGCGGCAAAGTCATAAGCATTGTCTCCGTGTAGACCTTGAGATATGCGCCCCGTACCTCTAGGGAATGGCCAGATATAGCTACTTGAGATTGAGCCGTCTGGCTGCCCATCAGAAGCAGGCTCTTCTTTTGGCTCTTCGACTATATTTTTAACCTCTTTTACGGGGACAGCTTCTACTACGACGGGTGCTGGGGCAGGAGTTGGAGCTTGTGCTACTAGCTTTTTAGGCTGTTCGATTAACTTTTCTGAAGAAGTAGTCTTTTTCTCTGGTGTTTTTGAAGTCACCTTGATTTCTGGAGCTTTTTCAGCCTTTTCAGTAACCTTTGGTACATTCACAGGGATGATAGATAGGACTTGACCCACTTTTAGGACTTCGCCCTTCTTTAAGCTGGCAGCATAAACTACTGAATCCTTGGAAACCTTTAATTTTCGAGCGATGCCATCTATTGTATCTCCCTTTTTAACTACATAATTACTAATTTTCTCTGTTGTAGCGTATTTTTGAACATCATTGTTGCCGAGGAAGCCCTCTGTGGCCTCTATAGCCTGCTCACCGACAGTCCCTTGACTTAAATCTGTAACTGTATTCTTTAGTTCTGGGGTTAGATTTGATTCAAGAAGAGGGACTGTTTGCGAGTTGTGGGGCATATCACCGGTAGACTCGGGAACAACAGACGCATAGGTATCTGACCCTACAATAGCACTAAAGACATCCCCAAAAAAGCTAGCAGAGGCAGTACTAGGAGCCAGTGATACCGACAGAACAAGGGCCAAAGAAAAACAAGCTTTCATAGTAAAAGCTTTATTTTGCAAGGCTATTTGGGGAAAATTGGCTTTCTGCTCTAGGAGCTCGTGGCGCAGATTTTCCTTTTTAGAGAAAAATGATTGCATAAGAAATGTGGGCGTACGGACAGGCGGTCATCTGAGGGAAATTATCCACTATTCTGTATTGCAGGGGTATATTCCCCCTGTCTATATATGGTACCGCAGGGGGTATATGTAGTCAACCATAGTTATGCACATATGTGCATAACTATGGGAAAACATAGGCACCGAGAATGGGGGTATTTTCTTTGACAACACACAACTTAATATTGTAAAATATAGGTACTTTTAATATTAAAACTTACAAACATATTATGTCAGCACCACACGGACACGGAGCACCTGGGCATTCAATACCAAAGGCGCCCCCAATGGAACCAACAACAGATAGCAAAACTATTGAGAGGAGAGCTCTCATACACAAACTTGACGACGCAGATGCAGGAGCTAGAGGACGAATACTATCAGGAACTTTAAGTCCCGAAGCAGATGCAACTGCAAGAAAAACAATTCTAGAAAACAGAGAAAAGAGAGCAGACATACTAGATGAAGAAAAAAAGGCAAATGAATTTGTAAAAAATCTGATAGAGAAAAAAAAGTCACTAAAAACAAAGATTGATAATTTACATAAAAATATCAATGAATATAAATATCGTGATGGTTTTAAGGATGCCCTCCAACATGAACTGGATCTAGCTCATAATGATTTACGAGAAGTTCAAGAAAACATAGAAAATAATGCTAAAAATGTACAGGACCATAAATTAAAAGAGAATTTAGATAATACAAGAAAAGAATACCTTGCGGAATACGAAAAACATGCAAAAAATTTAAAAAATAAAGTAGCAATAAAAAATGTAAAGACTAGACTAAGTAACATATATCAATCTACCGCAAATATTTTTCGGAAAGAGGATAACAAAAAAAATCTAAAGGGATACAAGTCAGTAGAGACATATGGAGACAAAAATCTTAGAGAGAAGAGGGCTCTATACGATGATGCGAGAGTTTTACTTGCACAAAATATGTATGAGAGAAAAGAAGAAGAATTAAATGCCTCTGGAATAGAAGCTAGTGAACAGATAAAAAAACTAAAATACTACAAAGCTACCGAGATAATACAAAAAGTATACGTAGAAGAAAAAGCAAAAACAAGAGAAGCCATCAGCTCACTGGAGAGAACCAAGCTAGACAGACTCGGTCTTTGGTACAGCAAACAACCCAGATGGAAAAAGGTAGCACTAGGAACTGCTCTTTTTGTTGGTGGTGGTTCAGCTTTTGCTGCTAGTATGATTGCAAAATATGGAATAGGTTGGTGTATTGCTGGTAAATTTGCAACAAGTTATGGTGTTGGGTATATCACAAATACAGCAACAGGGAAGGTGATTGATAGAATTCACAAAAAAGGTGATAAAGATTTCAGAAATTCAATAGATAATGACAAGCTTGATTTATCGAGCAATTTTACAAGAGGTGATACTGATATGACACTCCTGGAATACGAGAGACAACTCTCAATCATAGAAAGAAGGGAAAATGAAAAATTGCAAAAAAGGATGAGCGCAAAAATGTGGGCTGGGCTTGGTCTAGGAATAGGAGCAGGAGCATTGACATACAACTTAATGGCAGACTGCACCTCTCCAACAACGAGAGAGATACCAATGACAAAAGGAGATCACTTTAAAGCACCGGCACCAGTTCAATTAGAAAAAACTCTCGATGAATTTGTCGTAAAAGCAGACAGGATAGAGACAGTACCTAAACCCCCAGCACCTATTAGTACAGGAGGGGATCCAGTAATGTTAAAATACCCAGATCTAAATATCGACCAGACAGAGTTTAAAAATATGGAAGGGGGGCTAGCTACTACATCAGATTTCACTCCACATACTACAGCAGATGAATTCAACCCAGGTAATTCAAATGCAGACCAAACACCTGCAGTAGAAAAACCAAAATACAATTTTGGAGATTATAATCCAGACGAAAGAAACCTCGACCAAGAGAACCCTGAATCTGGAGAGAGATTAGACCTACCAGAGACTCCAGGGGATGCAACAGAACCAAAAATAGGAGGTGGCACATCTGCAGAAAATACAAATACTGAATCCGGGCTCAATAATACTGCAGGCAAAGGGTTAAAAATGGACTACCATGAGACTCAGAAAATTCAAGAAAATCAATTTCAAAAAATAAAAAGTCAGATAGGTAATGAAGAGTATGAAAAGCTGATAAAAACACTAGACAATAATATGGCATTGTATAAGACAGATATCAACGAATTAAGGACAATCGCCGTAGGAGAAAATAGAGATGAATCTTTCTCGAGAGAGCTAGCCCTGAATAATGCTAGGGAACAACTCAGAGAGCAGGCGGGATTAAAAGATGCAGTGTTTAACGACAGAGGCCCATCACGAGTAATAACATCGCAACTACCAAATGGAGAATTCCGAACGATAGTAGTCCAAGCTGCACACCATGTAAACAATATAGAAGTTGACGACCTCTTTAATACAGAAAATATCCCAGTAACAGCAGAAGAGAACGTAAAAGCAATAATAAATCAATCAAATCAAAATGCAGAAAGATTTATGGCACTCTCTGGCACAGATGAGGGTACGATGAAATCAATACTAACCCCAAAAGATAGTAATCATATAAGAATAGTTTCAGAAAGAACATCACCAGATTTAGCTAAAGCTAGAGAAATGATCGTCAACGACAGGATGGCTCTGAACAAAGTTATGGGAGATGATTCAGTCTCTATGGTGGGAAACTCAATGGACAGAATCTTTAAAGATTCAAATGGAGATTATCATGTATACAGAATATACGAAATAAAAGACACAACAAATATCTCAGGGCAAGAAGGAGCAGTATCAGGGTCAGGTGGAGAGAGTTCGGAGATCAACTACCAGAATGAAGAATATAAAGTTTCAAATATCGAATCAGGACCAACTGGCATAGAAAGTGAGACTAACCTTGCCATTGAAAATATAATAAAGGAAGGGAAATACAAGGATATAGTTAAAAACGTAGAAATGCTTGGTTATACATTTGAGGGGTCTCGCAGTGCAGATGTTACTGTTCTAAAATTCCTAGAATCTTACAAGTCTGGTGAATACACATTAGCAATAGACTCAGCAGATGCTCCTACACATGATCTTGCGTCTCAAGCAATTAGCCAGAGACAAGGCTTCGTAAACACAGCAGAAAAAATGAATCTATGGAAAAAAACTGACAGTGGATATCATATGATTTCTATTCGTTTAATCAAAAAATAATTATTAATTAATAAAAATATATGGATACAAAAATAAAAAACGATATTGTCCAGATTCTGGGCATAGATTCACTACCAAAAGAAGAACAGGAGGAGGTATATATGCAGTTCGGTGCGATTATATATATGGAGGTCATGACTCGTGCCGCTGACATACTAGAAGAAGAAGACAGAATAACTCTAAATAAATTAATCCAAGAGAATCCTGATCCAGAAGTAATGTTCACATTTCTAGCAGAAAAAATCCCAAACCTAGATGAGATAGTGCGGGAAGAAGCAGAAAAGGTACACAAAGAAGCCGGAGATCTGATGAGTAAAGTAGGTCAATAATACAAAAGAAAAACGCCTTTGGCGTTTTTCTTTTGTTCTGTATAATAGAACGCATGGAGGATTATCTAAATACACTAAATGAAAAGCAGAAAGAAGCGGTCCTTCAGACAGAGGGGCCGCTTCTGATTGTAGCAGGGGCCGGAGCAGGAAAGACCAAGACTCTAACACATCGAATCGTACATATAGTACATGGTGGAGTGAAGCCAGAGAATATACTAGCAGTTACTTTTACCAATAAAGCCGCAAAAGAGATGAGAGAAAGAGTGATAGGACTACTTTCACAGAGGGAAAACGGTGCCCCCGCTGGTGGACATAGTGGTTATCCATTCGTTTCTACATTTCACGCGCTCGGAGTAAGAATTATAAAGGAGAATGCGCACTTACTAGGCCTGACAAAGCACTTTGTCATAGCAGATGACGATGATTGCATGAAGATTATCAAGGAATCTCTCAAGACCCGCGACATAGACCCAAAGCAGTATGAGCCGAGAAAGATCAAGAGTATCATTTCTCGAGCAAAGGGGGATTTTATAAACATAGATAAATTCTCAAATGAAGTAAAATCAGGATTTGAAAGTGTGGTCGCTACTATCTGGCGTGACTATGAAAGAACTCTTAAATCAGAAAAGGCTCTAGACTTTGATGACCTATTGATCGAGACTGTGATGATTTTGAAAAAGTATCCAGAAGTAAAACTACACTATCAAAATCAATGGCAGTATATCCATGTGGATGAATATCAGGATACCAATGAAGTGCAGTATGAGATGGTAAAGCTACTCGTAGGACCCAGGGAGAATATCTGCGTAGTGGGTGATACAGATCAGAATATTTATAGCTGGCGCGGAGCAAATATAAAGAACATGCTTCATTTTGAAAAAGATTATCCGAAAACTGTGATTGTGATGCTCGAGCAGAATTACCGATCCACAAAGAATATAATCGAGGCAGCAAACAATGTGATAAACAAAAATGTATTCCGAGTGCCAAAGACACTCTTCACAGAAAAGGAGACAGGGGAGGATATCACTATATACGAAGCCTTCGACGAGATATATGAGGGGCAGTATGTAGCAAATCAGATCCATGAATTGCTCCGTGAAAATAAACCCGAAGATATAGCTATACTCTATCGTGCGAATTTCCAATCCCGCGTATTAGAGGAAGCGATGCTTTCAAAAAATATCCCGTACCAAGTACTCGGTACAAAATTCTTCGACAGAAAGGAGATCAAAGATGTCCTATCTTATCTACGTGCAGCATTGAATCGTGATAGCCTGTCAGATATCAAGAGGGTGATCAATACTCCAGCTCGTGGTATCGGCAAGGTCACACTAGTCAAATTATTTTCTGGCGGATTAAATGATTTACCCGCCGGCATGCAGATGAAGATCAGCAATTTCTACACTCTCCTAGATGAGATTCATGAATACGCGATGGTGAACAAGCCTAGTGAAATAATAAAATTCATCATTGAGCGTAGTGGACTAGAAGAAGAACTTAAAAAGGGCATTAGCGATGACCTAGAGAGACTAGAAAACATGAAGGAACTAGTGACACTCGCCATCCGATACGATGGTTTCGATATCGAGGAGGGTATAGATAAAATACTCGAAGATGCAGCACTATCTAGTGATCAAGACAGCCTGATAAACAAGCCAAAGCCCGGCGGTGTACGCCTGATGACTGTGCATGCATCCAAAGGTCTTGAATTCAAATACGTATTTATCACAGGCCTTGAAAAAGATTTATTCCCGCACTCACGCCCCGGTGGAGGTAAGAAGGAGGATAGCGAAGAGGAGCGCAGGCTATTCTATGTAGCACTGACTCGTGCCGAGAAAAAGCTATATCTATGCTATGCATCACTACGAACAATATTCGGAATGAAGCAGGTGAACACCCCTAGTGAATTCCTAGAAGACATACCATCACACCTAGTAGAGTATGATAGGGGTGGCGGAAATGGAGAAAGGATTGTGTATATTTAACTGCTTCGTAGATTAATTCTCGGACTCAGCACGAATATTTTTCTGTTGAAAAATTTCTCTGCTCGTCGCTCAAGAAAATAATATTCGTCAACTCATTTATTTTCTAAGCTCCTGCGCAAGACTTCGCTCGAGAACAAATCTACTTCGCAAAAATATGGTAGTATAAAAACATGATTCATAAAGCTAAAAAATCACTAGGGCAAAACTTTCTCAAGAGCAAACCAGCATTGAATATGATGATTAGTGCCGGCGAGGTAGGGAATGCAGATACTATAGTAGAGATCGGTCCGGGTAAAGGCGCTCTCACAGAGAAACTCCTTGAAAATGCGGGACATGTCATTGCGATTGAAAAAGATCGTGATCTTATAGACTTTCTGAAAGAAAAGTTCGCGACAGAAATAGAAAACGGGAAATTTGAATTAGTGCAAGGGGATTGTCTGGAGTGGAATCCAAAAGTACTAAAAGGTTCAAACTACAAGCTAATAGCAAATATCCCATATAATATAACCGGTGCAATACTAAAAAAATTCCTCTCTGAAGAAAATCAGCCAGAGCGCATGGTGCTATTAGTCCAAAAGGAAGTAGCCGAGAGGATAGTGGCCCGAGACGGCAAGGAGAGCATACTGTCTATCAGTGTAAAAGCATACGGCACACCAAAATACATGATGAAAGTAGAAAAAAGATTCTTTTCTCCGGCACCAAAGGTAGATTCTGCTATTATCGCTATAACAGCTATATCAAAAAAGAATTTTGAATCCGAGTCCCCCCTCCCATTACCAAGGGGAGGGCTGGGGAGAGGTGAATTAATTAAGAACCCCCTCACAGTCTCCCCCTTAGTAAGGGGGAGAGGGACTCAGAATGCAGAATCCCGATTTTTTGAAATACTAAAAGCTGGATTTGCCCACAAGAGAAAGGTGCTGAAGAAAAACCTTGAAGACTCACTATCAAAAGAAAAAATAGTCGAATTGTTTAAAACCCACAATATAGATGAAAAAGTTAGAGCTGAGGATATAAAGCTCCAAAACTGGCTAGATTTCATAAAATAAAAACCTTACAGGTCGGACCTGTAAGGTTTTTATTTTATTTAATTAGAAAGATGTTCCTATATAGTTAATTGTTCCTTTTGAGATAGGTAGCTCGGTGCATTTCGGAGCTACCCCAATCAAACAAACACCAGCAGAAGAATACTTGCCCAACAAAAAACTACTTGGTTTTACTGAATTTCTAGCATAAGTCTTTACCGAGCTAGAATATAAGTACGTACCACTACTACTACCGGGACCCTTTATTGTAACCTGAGAACTACCATCAGTATTGCAAGTACAAGAAACCATCGATAAAATACGCCCTCCAAAATAATTACCTCCAACAGAAGCCTCTGTCTCTGTATATGGGAATAGTGGTGAGATAATCAAACAAATCAAGATCAATAAAATGAGTTTTTTTAAATCTACTAGAATATTTTGCATACATATATGATATAATATTTTTGTGAATAAAGAAAATAAAAAATCTTATCTCCCTAGTCACGAATTCGTGGCTAGAGTCATCATCCTCGTCCTACTACTAGGGGCTGCAGTGGGGGGCAATGCTCTGTATAAATACTTTAAAAACAAAAAAGATAATAAATCCACATCTATCCCCACAGACACTATCAGACTCGAGAGTGGTCTGACTGTTTCTGATGTGATGTCAAAGGATTCAAATAAAAATGGTATAGCAGACTGGGAGGAATCTCTATGGGGGCTAGACCCAAAAGAGGACGGTTTTTCAAATAAAACAATAATAGACAATAAAAAGAAAGCCCTAAATGCACAAAACGGCACAATGGACACAAATACAGAAGAAAAAGAGGACGAAACAAAAAAATTAGCTATAGAATTCTTCTCTTCTTTTATGTCTCTCAAGGAATCTGGAGCTTTAAATACAAATGCTGTCGAAAATCTAACTTCAGTCATAGGGCAAGAAGTGGGGAAAACTGATGCACCCGATACATATATTGGTAACAGCATAAAAACAACCAAATCAAACAAGGAAAATCTTGCAAAATATCAAAAAGACCTTGAAAATATAATAACAAAACATGAAAATAGATTGCCGGGCACAGAGCTCGCGATAATGGCCGAAGCAATGGAAAATGAAGACAGTGCTCTCATCGGAGACCTAGCACAGATATCGAACGAATACAGAAGTCTAGCAAAAGACATGACCACGGTAACAGCGCCGATGAATGTAGCACAAAATCATCTTTTGCTTATAAACACATACGACAAGATCGGAATGTCTATCCTCAAGATGTCCGATGCTCTGACTAATCCTATAGCAGCAGCTACAGGAACCGCGATGTATACAAGATACACAAATGAGATAAACCAAATAGTAGAAGAAATGAAGACAACATTTATAGATAATGGTATACTTGAAAAAGATGCGAACTAGATTTTACACACAATTTATATCGTTGTTTATTATCTTGCAATTAGTATTTGCTCCTATTGTTATAGTGGCAGCAGAGACTGCGGGAGCGGATGCATTTGGAGGATTCGGATCACTCATAGGATGCAAGGGTAGCACTGCTCGAGGTATGGGTGGAGCTCTCAGTTCTATCTCTGGATTATTTACAAAAAACTCAGACGAAACAAAATCAAAAAACATAACAGACGGATTCCTAAAATCTCAAACAACAAGTGGATCTATTGGTGCTTCTGCTGTGCCAATAGAAAACAAAGATATATCTCAGACGGCAGATAGTACAAAAAAATCACTGACCCTCGAAGAAAAAGAAAACACAAGAGAAGAATGCCTAAATGGTCTAGCATACAGAGTAGCAAAATTCGCACTGGCAAAGCTCACCGAGCAGACAGTGAACTGGATAAACACTGGATTTAATGGTGATCCATTCTTTGTACGTGATCCACAATCATATTTCAAAAGTATCGTAGATAGTGAAGTAAATTCAATACTAGGACCGATCAGTAAATACCAAGACAAAGAAACATACCCATATGGCAGAGATTTTGCAAGGGCTTTTCTACAGAATAGAACAAATAGCTACAGTAATTATTCTCAATCAAACCTGAATAGATATATGATGAAAAACACCACCCCGGAGCAATACTCACGTAATTTTGCAAACGGTGGATGGGATGGATGGCTAGGAATGACTCAAAATCCAGCAAACAACCCACTAGGATTCGGACTTATAACATCTCAGGAAATAGCAGACAGAAGTGCCCGGACAACACAAGATACACTAAATGAACTAAACTGGGGGGATGGATTTCTCAGCCAGAAAAAATGTGCAGAACCAAAAGACTACACACCAGCAAATGCAAAAGAAAAACCTTGTAAAAAGTGGGAGACAGTCACACCAGGTATAGCAATATCCGGACAGCTATCACGAGTAATGGGTACTTCATACAACCAGCTAGAGATGGCGGACCAGATAAATGAATCAATGAGCCTAATATTTGATGCTCTAATAAACAAAGCAATGGTAGACGGAGTGAGCAAGCTGTCTAATAAAAGAGACAATGCATATACGACATTTGGAGGACTCGGGTCAAACAGGGTGTACAACAGCAACGGGGAAGATATAACTAGCCTGACAAATATGGGAATTAGTGGGAACAATTCAATGAATTCTCCTCAAGCATCCGGATGGTTTAATCAAAACGAGGAATTCGACATAACTGGAAAGAAAAACAGTTCGAATAATCTAGGGGTAGTATTAAAAAATCAAAGAGATTACAAAACAGAACTAACTAAAACAGTAGAGATCATCCCAAAAATCCTACCAAATGTAGGAGAACTAGACTACTGTATACCGGGACCAAATCCAAACTGGACTACAGATGTAGAATACATACTATCAAATATCGACTCATTGCAAGCCAATGGTATCAACCTCGCTGATCCAGATTTTCAAGAGGTGTCCAAGGGGTGGGGAGTAGCAGGCAATATATTGATGGTAGCTGGAGGTGTGATATCTATGACAGGAATAGGAGCTCCTATCGGCCTAGCTGTAGCTGGTATCGGTATGCTAGTAAGCTCCATCTCAAGCTGGGTAGGTAGTAAAAAGCAGGATGTTTATAATGCAAACAAAACGATATTGGACAATCTTCAAGAGGCCGAGATTAATATGCAGAACAATTTAATAGAAGAGACTGCAGGGCTAGACAGAGAAGAGTACAAAAAATACAAAGCAGCAATTGAAAAATATTACACAAAAAATATACCGATAGCAGACAAAGCACTCGGAATAACATCAAACCTAAACAGCTACAAAGAATCCATCCCCGAAGCTATAGATATATATAGTCAAACTATAAACGAAACGACTGTAAATATAAATGAACTTCTAGACATAAAAAGACAGGTAGATGAGATAATGAAGCAAGATTATATCCAAAAACAAATAGACCAGTGTGGTACACAGGCAGCACCTGCAGACCTAGGATCATATAGTGGTGGTGGACTTACAAATGTAGGTGGTGGTACCAGTCCTGGCACAGGTGGCAACAGTGGATCCACAGGATCAGTAGGGAACAATGGTGGTGGATTCATACAATACCCATAGCAAAATAAAAATTATAAAATATGCAAAACAATGGAAACAAATTAAGAGCATTCATAATAACATTCATCGTAATGGGTATTTTGATTGCTATAGGATATTTTATATTTAAAAATGCAGGCACTGACAACACAACAAGAGGAGAAAGTATCGGGAAAAAATTCACGTCTCTGTTCGGACAATCAAAACAATCACCAGCTGACAGCATAAGCGACGTAGACATACAAAATAATACAACAGACACAGACCCTAGCCAGACCAGCCAAACTGCAGGGGATGGATCCACAGGATCAAACACTGACGGGACAAGCAACACAGGTAGCACGGGGTCACAGAACAATGGACAGAGCACGGCGAACAATGGATTATCAAACACAATAATACCTAAACTTAATCCATTCCCATACGGCGGTAGTGGAACTTATGGGGGTGGACTTATCAGTGGGGGAGGTGTCACTGGTGGGGGATTTATAGGAGGGGGTGGTTTTACGGGTGGTGATAGTGGCTTTACAGGAGGAGGTACAACTGGTGGGGGTGGTACATTTGATTATGGTGACTTGATCACATCAAAACCAGAATGTAGCGATGGTATAGATAATGATGGGGATGGAAAAAAAGACAATACCGACCCAGGATGTCACACAGACTTGAAAGCATCAAATGCCTATTCATACTTTCCTGGATGGGATGATGAGCAGTCAGAGAATGATATCACAGTCGATGACAAGAAAAATATGTGCGAAGTGAACATAGATTTCAATGACGCAGACAAGAAGAGAATGGAAGAACTAACTCGACTATTCTACAGACTTGCACCGAATCTAGCCACAACAGAAGACATAAAGCTAGAAGTAGCAAACCAGAGAACATACGAGAATGTAATAAGTAAATCAAAAGAATACACAGCTCAGTGCTACAAAGAAAGAGAAACTCTAGGTCCGAGCAGAGCTCTGTCGAACGGCAAAGACTACATGCTAGAATCTAGAGACAATGGATATGCAAATCTTTCAAAAATAAAACCATCAGAGACATTCCTACCAGGGGACAAAGGTGCATCGTTTGAAACTCCATACATAACAGTCACAGCCTCCTATAGAAATAAGTATTTTCAGGAATACGGAGATGACCTGATCATGAATCTAGCCGTAACAAAGCAAAAAGATAGAGGCGGAGCGGCAGGTGCAGTAGCTGCTCATATCCTACAAAATATGCATGATTATGGAATAATAAAAAGATACATACCAGACCAACTAGCAGTCCCCATGACATTTGAAAATGCAAATATCAAAAACCCTGATGGTATATATAACTACAAAGGAGATGAAAATTACCAAAAAGTCCTAGATATACTACTCCGAGAAACGGGCCAATACCTAGAGGCCCTCGAACCAGGTAGGAGAGAGTGGTCTAACAGGAGTGGTAGAAATGAAGAATTGCAGAGCTTTATTGGGTTTTTAAATAAAGAAAATCCAGATTATTATTGGGGATACATAAATACAAAAGAAGCCCTGAATCTATA
>JAGOUR010000007.1 GCA_018061145.1 Minisyncoccota bacterium
TATTGAAGTAATTTGTATACCCAGTACCAAGTTTCCTCATGAATTCTGTAATACCATTCTCTGATACAGATCTGATCATGAGATGGAAATGATTATCCATCATACAAAAAGCCAATATCTCAACTAACAATTCTCTAGGCTTTCTCTGGATATTCGGAAGTCCGACTTCCGAATTATTTGAAAGATGATAATTTAATTTAATAACTGGGTTGCTATCGTTAAATTCATATAAATCATGAATAAATCTAATACGATCCTCGTCATCCATAAAAATATCTCGCTTATCTACCCCACGATTATATATGTGATATATCTCACCTTGAACTAAAGCTGTTTTTCTTAGGGGCATAGTTAATATTTTATCACTTATTTTAAATATTCGGAAGTCCGACTTCCGAATATTCTTCCTAATATTAAAACACCCACGATTGTGGGTGTTTTAATATGGTTTAATTCGCTGTTGTTGTAGATGTAGCGTTTGTTGCTGTATCTATTTTCAATAGTTCATCTATCTTTATCTCGGGGGTCACCTTTTTATTTGCTGGGACAGTCGCCTCTTTTTTAACTTTAAACAATTTAGGATATTTCTTTTCTAAGACATCTGTAGCTTGGAATCCAGTATTTGTCTCTTCGTTTACCACCAGAGCCGGAAGCTTTGTATCCTCTATCTTGTATATGTGGACTAGCGCACGTAGAGCTGATAGATCTAGGTTGTAATCAAAAGAGTACACTCTGACATTTGGATACTTTGTACGAAGCTCTGTGAGGACAAAACTCTGCTTTGTACATTCTATACAGTTATCAGCTGTTGTGTAAAAGTATAGTACAGGTACACGCTTGTTTCCACATTTTTGATTAATCTTCTTTGTAAGTAGATAATCTTTTATTTGCAAAACTGTGTAGTATTTTTTCAAATCAGTTATCTCTTCGCTAGCACTGAGATTCTTTTCACTGTAGGCTATCTTGTCTGCGATGTCACTAAGCTCTGCAGACAATGTCTCCTCTTCGTCAACCTGACTGCAAGATAGTTCTGATAGTAATGCAAATTGAGCCTCTGATGACAATATATCCGTAGCTAGTCTGGCCTGGATAGTCTTGATATTCTCAACCTTTTTATCGGTAAAGAAATTAGACAGACCTCCTGCTATAGCAAAGAGTGCTGATGTTATAAAGAATACAATAATATATTTTGCCCAATCATTTTTTTTATTTAAATTCATAAACTATACATTTGGATTATTTAATAATACGTCGCGCTCCCCAGTCCAACTCGCCTCTTTGTGTGTTATCGCATTCCAGACAGCCCTGATGAGCCAGAACGGAGCAATAACAGTATACACAATAATAAACAAAAGGATATCCCAAGACAATACTCGCCTATCTGCTATCATCATACGGCCATTTATCAGGGCTGCTATGACTAGCATATAGAGCAATATGGATATAAATATCATAGCCTGAGTATTTATAAAGAATAGATCTACAGAGAAGACATTGCCAGTAGGAGCATGTATACCTACAGTTTTGATCTGTAATATTTTAGTAGATATGTATTTATACAAATTTACCATTGTAAAAGACAACAATAGTATAGTACCGGATATAGAGATGAATCCAGAAGGTAATGTAAACATACCTATGGCTCCATATTTAGGTCTAAAGAAGAAGTATTTATAATCGGTAGCATTCTTTATAAAACCATACATCCAGCGCACACGCTGACGATATAATTTAGGTATAGTACTAGGGCTACCTGTATATACATACCCATCCGGACAGTGATCTATCTTCATACCATGCTGGTGCATGCGCAATGCAATCTCCTGATCCTCTGTATGGTGAGCCTTTCTATATGGCCCGATTATATCAAAAACTTTCCTGCGAAATATTGAGAATGGACCAGGAGTCACATGGATAGCATCTAGAAATGCTAGCATCTTCTTATTGTAATGAGCCATATCATACTCTGCGCGCTGAGCATATTGGAGCATAGTCTTTGGGTCACGAATCACGATGGATGGAGCTACCGCCATAGTATCGGGATTTGAGAAGAAGCTAATTATGCGCTTTAGAGTCTCTGGGTGTACAGTCGAGTCGGCGTCTAGGCACCCCACAAATTCACTATGCGCGTGATCTAGACCAAGATTCAGAGCTGTATGTTTCCCTCCATTCTCCTTATGAATGATTTCTATCTGAGGATGATCTTTATACTTCTGAATCTGATTCCAAGTACCGTCCTTTGATCCATCATCGACGACGACTATATGCAATTTATCCTTTGGGTAATTCAATGACAAGAGAGACTCCACAGTCACATCAACAGTACGCTCTTCATTGTAGCAAGGCACGATAACAGTAACAGTAGGATACTCTGGTAGTTCAATATCCTCTCTTCGGATGTTGATTTCTCTTCTTTTTTCAATAAAAGTCACAAGAAAAAAAACTTGCACGTATACGGCAAGGAAAGAAAATATATATATTACAATCATGAAAGCGGTCATATAATAGTGGTATTATACTACAATTTAGCCATTTTTTCAACGTCAAAAATCACCCCCCACCCAATTGGGTGGGGGGTGATTTTTTGACTTATTTATACGGGATAGAACGTATAGACAATATTATTGAGCAGGAGTTGCTGGTGCAGCTTCTACTTGGCAAGATTTACAGTTTGTGCAAGGGCATCCAAAGATACCAACTACAGCTGAAATTCCTACGAGAACATAAACGATTGCTTCGATTGTTGGCATAGTGCCAAAAATCAAATTAACCAAGTTAAAGTTACTGCCCATGAACATACCGATACCATACAATCCCCAGTTAAGAGCACCTACGATAACTAGTACGTGTGCAATCTTTGCAGCAACACAACCAATTTTATTATTCATAATCTAATTAGGTAATAAACTAATAATAAGACCTGTGTATATTATATCACAAAAAATATATTGCAATGCAAATAAATTAATATGATATAATTATGGTATGGAAGAAAATAATACAATAATAATAGAGGAAAATACTACTATCATAGGAGAAGGTGGCAATCCGAAAAATGACAAGAAACTGTCTACCCCTCAGGCTATAATTCTAGCCGCATTTTTAATAGTATTGGCAATTTTTATTACAAATAGTGGTGGATTAAAGAAACCAGAGAACAAGACTCTTTCTGGGCAAGTCGGAGTACCAAAGGAAAAACTAGATGCCTGTATAGACAGTACGAATATCGAGAAACTTGCCACAGATGTCATGAAGAGTGTCGACAGTGCTATGAGCGCACTACCAGACAATCAAAAAGGTACACCATACACTATAGTGATAGGCTCAAATGGCTCAAAATCAGACATCCAAGGGGCTCAAAGTTATGATCAAGTAAAGAAGACAATTGATGAAGTGGTGGCTGGCAAGGTAACAAGAGAATACAAAGGAGACGTAGTATTATCTGAACCGACAGATTATACAAAAGGTGATAAAAATGCACCAATCACAGTTATTGAATATTCTGACTTTGAATGTCCTTACTGCAAGAAATTTCACCCTACGATGGAGCAAGTAGTAAAAGACTATAATGGTCAAGTAAAATGGGTCTACCGTCAATTCCCTCTTCACCAGAATTCAATGACAAAATTAGTAGCAGCAGATTGTGTTGGTAAATTAAAAGGAGATGAAGCATATTTCCAATATTCAAATCTACTATTCGGTTTACTAAAAACAGGCAACGAATCAGTACTAGAACAATTATAAAATTTATAAAAATAAAAAACTCATCCCTTGGATGAGTTTTTTATTTTAAATTTAGTCAAAATATAACTAGGTACAATATTTTGACTTCGCTCAGACATTGTATAAATAAATTTATACCTGCTCTTCGCTAGTCAAAATAATTACGAAGTCTTGCGATTTTTTCATTTGTGCGGAGTTTTTCATGGACCTTTGCTTCGATCTGACGAATACGCTCACGAGTCACACCGAATTCTGCACCGACTTCTTCGAGAGTATGCTGGATACCATCGTTTAGTCCATAGCGGAGTTCGAGGATTTTTCTTTCTTTTGGAGATAGAGTATCTAGAACTTCTTTGATCTGATCAGATAGGATTCTGCGTGAAGCATCCTGATCTGGACGAAGAATCTTGTCATCAGCGATGAATTCACCGCGTGTAGACTTCTCATCATCATCCCCTATCGGCTGTTCTAGCGATACAGTCTCCTGGTTGATCTGCTCGATTACATGGATCTTTTCTACATCAATATTCATCTCGACAGCGATCTCTTCAGCAAGTGGATCGCGACCAAGGTCTTGGGATAGACGACGGACCACTTGTTTGTATTTTGAAATTGTCTCTACCATGTGCACAGGAATACGGATTGTACGGGATTGATCAGCTAGTGCACGTGTGATAGATTGACGAATCCACCAAGTAGCATATGTAGAGAATTTGTAGCCCTTTGTCCAGTCAAATTTTTCAACAGCCTTGAATAGGCCGAGGTTTCCCTCTTGGATAAGGTCCAGAAGTGTCAGATCAGAACTACGTCCTACGTATTTCTTGGCGATAGACACAACGAGACGAAGGTTCGCGCGGGCAAGAAGATTCTTGGCCTCAAGGTCACCTTTCTCGATTCGCTTTGCCAAATCACGCTCCATAGATGCAGGGATCAATGGATACTGACCGATCTCTTTTAGATAAATCTGGATAGAGTCATAGGCGCTAGCATCTTTACTGTATTTGAGTGCTGCCTTTTCATTATCACCATCCATATCCAGCAAGTTTCCACCTTCTAGTACGTCGATACCAGCCACAGAGAATTTATCATAAAGCTCATCAAGGAAAAGAATATTATTCTCAATATCAGGGAACATTTTTATGATCTCATCATAAGTGATGAATCCACGCTTCTTACCCTTTTCTATCATCTCTTGAGCTTTTGCTTCGAGCTCTACTGTTCTCTTTTCAGCCACGCTCTGCTTTGCTGTTTTTGCTTTTTTTTCTTTTGGAGCTTTTACTTTTGGTTGGATTTTCTTTGGAGCAACCTTTTTCTTTTCAACTTTTTTAACAACCTTTTTTACAGGTTTTTTTACAATTTTCTTTGGAGCCTTTGGTGCTTTTTTAACAGCCGCCTTCTTTGCAGGCTTTTTTACAACCTTCTTCTTAGCTACAACTTTCTTTTTTGTTATAACTTTTTTTGCAACCTTTTTTATTTTTTTATTTTTCTTTTTATCCATATAAATAAAATTATTTTAAGCGACTATTTTTAATATGCTCCCTTCTTTGTGTTAATATTTGATGTTCTTTAATGAGATCTTTCGGTAATGAATCTGGGGAACTATTTATCTTATTTGAGATTATCACGAGTCTTTCCTTAATCAATTCTTCTTCTGTATTTAAGAGTAGCTCCACGACATCTCGAGATAAAGTATCTATCTTGCCACCATACCACATCTCTGCTTCAAAGGAAAGTGAGTCAGATTCATCTACGTGCTCGCTATGCATTCCTTCGAAATACTGATCTCCAAAAACTTCATTTATTGATTTACTAAAATTTTCAACTAGATTAGAAATATCTTTATTCCCCTTTTGCCAATGATATATACCAAAGAGTCTTTTCAGGAGGATTGTTTTTCTAGGTACTGATTCATCTTTCTTGATTTGATTACTCACTTCTTTTACTTGAATTGTCGGAGTATGCACTTTTAGAAAATCTTGAAAATCATCACTGATGGCTTTTTGATTTATCCCTGTAGTTTGGGATATCTCTTGGATATATGAATCAAGTTCAATCGAACTCTTTATCATAGCAAGATATGGGAATATCACTTCTCTGACCTTGCGACCTCGTATCCGTAACTCCGTAGTATCGTTGTTTATCCTAGACAGATAAAATGTGATAATGTTTACAGAATTTTTTATTATATTTTTCCAAATTTCACTATCCTTCTTTATGATATCTGCTGGATCCTCTCCTGCAGGCAATACTGCTACTTTTACTTGCATATCCAGACCCAATGCGATCATAGATCCTCTTCCACAAGCACGTATCCCGGCATTATCACCATCAAAAGCAAATATAATATTTGGAGATAGTCTTCGCAGTAGACCAAGATTGTTCACCCGAGAATCTGCCGTATTCACCGCATCAGCTAATGCTGTACCAGAGGTAGCTACAGTGTTTGTAAATCCAGCTTGATGTGATAATACCAGATCCAGCTGTCCCTCTACTACGATACTATAGCCTCGAGTACGGATAGCATTCTTTGCGCGATCTATACCAAAGAGAACATTTGATTTGTTGAATAATTTAGTATCAGGACTATTGAGATATTTAGCCTCCTCATCATCAGGGCGTCCAAATATTCTACCCGAGAAAGCAATCACCCTACCACTACTGTCTGAGATAGGAAACATAATTCTCCCACGAAAGCGATCATAAAAACTCCTAAACTCGCTTTGCGAGTCGGGCGATCCGCCTGTAGCGGATTTAGCTATTTCTTTTGTTTTTATCAGGCCGACATTCTCAAGTTCAGTCTTAGAAAATCCTTTTTTTAAAAGATAGTCAGATGCAGATCTCCAAGTGTTCGGCACATACCCAATTCGGAAATTTTCTATAGATTCATCATTTACTCCGCGATTAATCAGATACAATCTAGCTTCTGGATTTTTCAATAATTCAGATTGGAAAAATTTTGTAGCCTCCTCCATGCAATCATACAATCTATCTATCTCATCTTTTGATTCGCGAGATTTACTAAAATCTTCTAGCTGTACACCAGCACGAGATGCTAGTATTTTTAATGCACCAAGAAAATCAGTACCTTCAAAGTGCTCCACAAAAGAAAAAATGTCACCCTTTGCTCCGCAACCAAAACAATAATAGCTATTGCGCTCAGGCGAAATATAGAAAGACGGAGTCTTTTCATTATGAAAAGGACATTTGGCTTTAAAATTTTTACCTGAACCCTCCACCGTGATGTACGATGATAGTACATCCACGATGTTTAGGCGTTCTTTTATGGTTGGGACTACAGAAAGTGACATATTCCCTAATTATATATTATTTATTAATTTGCTTCTTCAATAACAGAATCTAGAACTTCAACTTCTTTTTGATCTTTTTGGTGATGAGCAAATCCAGTACCTGCTGGGATCAAGTTACCAATGATAACATTTTCCTTTAGGCCTCTTAGATTATCTACTCCTCCACGGATAGCATTGTTGATCAATACACGGTTTGTGTTTTGGAATGAAGCAGCTGATAGCCAACTCTTAGTTGTCAGAGACACTTCAGAGATACCGAGGACGATTGTAGTTGCCGTAGCAGGACGTCCATTTACAGGGGCAACACGATCATTCTCTTCTATAAGCTCGATTGATTCTACTATCTCACCTGGTGAGAATGTAGTGTCTCCAGCATCCTTGATCTTCTTTCTTGAGAACATCTGACGGATGATGATTTCGATGTGTTTACGAGAGATAGATGCACTTTGCAGGTCGTAAACTTTGTTGATTTCATTTACGATGTATTCTTCTGCAACCTCCTTACTTCCGTATTTTACGATCTCATTGATATCAGCAGATCCATCAGTGAGCAAGTCACCTTTCTTTATCTTGTCTCCAGCTTTCACGATAGGCTGACGACGAGCAGGAACTGTGTATGACATCTCATTTGATTTTGAATCACCCTTTGTATCGCCTAGAACTTTGATTACTTTTTCTTTTCCATCATTTGTGATTTCTAGAACTTCACCATCTGTCTGAGATACGATAGCCGGATTCTTTGGCAAACGACGCTCGAAGATTTCTTCGACACGAGGTAGACCAGTAGTGATGTCGACTGTTGCGACTCCTCCAGCGTGGAAAGTACGAAGTGTAAGCTGTGTACCTGGCTCACCGATAGCTTGCGCTGCGATGATACCTACAGCCTGACCGATTTCAATCAAGCAGTTTCTTCCAAGGTCAAGACCATAACACATACGACATAGTCCGTGTACTGTCTCACAAGATAGTGGTGTGCGTACAAAAGCTTCTTTGATTCCAGCTTTTTCGAGCATCTTTGCGTCTTCTTTTGTCACGAGAGTTCCCTTCTTTTGTAGAACCTTTCCTTCTGTATTTTTTATATCAGACAGTAGTACGCGTCCTGCAACATATTTTGCAAACACACCCTCCACTGAATGAATAACTTTTCCATTCTTTGTTCCACAATCTTCTTCTGTTATTACGACATCTTGTGCGACGTCTACTAGACGACGTGTTAGATATCCGGCTTTTGCAGTGTTTAGAGCTGTGTCGGCGGCACCCTTACGAGAACCGTGAGTAGTGATGAAGTATTCAAGTGGTGATAGACCTTCGATATATGAAGGGACGATTGGGAAATCCAATGTCTCTCCAGAAGTATTCACAATCAAACCTTTCATTCCACACATCTGCACTAGAGATCCCATGTTTCCGCGGGCTCCTGAAGTGATAAGATCGTATGTTGATCCTGTTATATCTAGAGTTGCAGGGATTATCTTTTCGATTTCTTTCTTTGCATGCTCCCAGATTTCAATAATCTTTTGATATTCTTCATCTTCAGAGAGCAAACCTTCGTTGAATTGATCACGAACTGTTAGCTCTAGAGCGCGAGCACTCTTTACTATTTCTGTTTTACCTTCTGGTACAGACACGTTGTCGATACCCCAAGTAACTCCAGAGTAAGTAGCGTATTTGAATCCGAAAGATTTTATCTTGTCTAGAATCTTTGGAGTACGATCGATACCATAGTGAACGATCAGTTCATCTACTAGGGCTGACATACGCTTTGAAGTAATCTCCTCATTCATATATGGGAAATCATCTGGGAGAATACTGTTGAAGAATAGACGTCCTACTGTAGTTTCGAATGGCTTGTTCTCAAATTTATTGTAACGAGCTTTTTCACTACCTAGAACCTTGATCTTTGCACGGAATGTAATAGCACCTAGATCAAAAGCTGTGATAGCTTGGTTTGGACTTGTGAAAATCATACCCTCGCCTTTTTCTCCATCTACTGACTTTGTCATCCAGTAACATCCAAGAACGATATCCATCTTTGGGTTCACGATTGGAGCTCCGTCTTGAGGCTTGAGCAAGTTCTTTGCTGATGACATAAAGTCACGAGCTTCAGCTTGAGCTTCTTCACCTAGTGGAACATATACAGCCATCTGGTCTCCGTCGAAGTCAGCGTTGAATCCAGCACAGACTAGAGGGTGAACTTGGATAGCATTACCTTCGATTAGGATCGGCTTGAAAGCCTGTATTCCTAGACGGTGAAGTGTAGGAGCACGGTTTAGAAGCACGTGCTTTCCACGGATCACTTCTTCGAGGATTGCCCAAACTTCAGGAATACCTTCTTCAATCAATCGGTTTGCACCACGGATATTGAAAGCTAATTCTGTAGCAAGAACCTGAGCGATAACGAATGGACGGAATAGCTCCAGAGCCATGTGCTTTGGAAGTCCACACTCATCAAGATCCAAGTTTGGACCTACGACGATAACAGAACGACCAGAGTAGTCCACACGCTTACCGAGCAAGTTCTGACGGAATAGACCTTGTTTTGATTTTAGGTTATCTGAAAGAGATTTAAGTGCACGCTTCTGAGAAGCTGATACAGCTTGTGAATCATTTTGCTTTGCGATTGAGTTGTCGATCAATGCGTCTACTGCTTCTTGAAGAATACGCTTTTCGTTTCTCAAAATAACATCTGGGGCACCGATTTCCTTCAATTTCTTTAGACGATTGTTTCTGTTGATCACGCGACGATATAGGTCGTTAAGGTCTGAAGTCGCATGACGTCCACCATCGAGAGCCACCATAGGCCTCAGTGCTGGAGGAATAACTGGGATAACTGTCATGAACATCCATTCAGGACGGATTCCAGAAAGGATCATTGAGCGGATAAGTGAAAGACGCTTTTCTAGCTTTTCTTTATCTAGAGTTGAAGCTTTTGGAAGCATAGCTTCTGTCTCAGCCTTTAACTTTTCTAGATCAAGATTTTTGAATATTGTGTAGATAGCTTCTGCTCCGATACTTGCATCGAAACAAGAACCATACTTTAGACTAAAGTGGTGGTATGCTATTTCATTCAATACTTTTCCTGGTACGATCTCACCGATTTCCCTCTTTGTATTTGTGAGAAGCTCTTTTAGTTTCTCTTTTGTCTCTTCATCATTTGCACCTTTTATTTTTGATTTAAATTCACTCTCTAGATTCTTGATCACTTCATCTTTTTCAGATTGATGAACATTGATGATGATGTATCCTGCAAAGTAAATAACTTTTTCCAAATCAGAAACTGAAATGTTCAAAAGTGTAGACATACGAGATGGTACACCACGTAGGAACCAGATGTGAGCCACTGGTGATGCAAGGTCGATATGACCCATACGATCACGACGAACTATAGAGCGAGTAACTTCCACTCCACATTTTTCACAGACGATATCCTTGTAGCGGATGCGTCGGTATTTTCCACAGTAACATTCGTAATCTTTTTCTGGTCCGAATATTCTCTCGTCGAACAGTCCAGATCGCTCTGAGCGTCCTGTTCTGTAATTTATTGTTTCTGGTTTTGTAACTTCGCCATATGACCATTCATGAATGCGCTCTGGAGATGCGAGGGAAAGTGTGATTGAATCAAAATCTGTTGTATCTATTGTTTTCATAGTTAATTTAATTTTAATTGATTAAAAATTTCCCTTGCGTAGGTCGACATCCAATGCAAGTCCTCTTAGGTATGCTAGTAACACGTTGAATGATGCAGGTACATTTGGCTCACCGATTGGCTTGCCTTTGATGATCGCATCAAATGTCTGTGAACGTCCAACGATATCGTCTGATTTGATTGTGAGCATTTCACGTAGAGTATGAGCTGCGCCATGACCTTCCAGTGCCCACACCTCCATTTCTCCGAATCTTTGTCCTCCACCTTGAGCTTTACCTCCGAGTGGCTGTTGAGTGATGAGTGAGTACGGTCCGATAGAACGCATGTGAAGCTTGTCTTCCACCATGTGGTGCAGCTTGAGCATGTACATGTATCCGATTGCAATATCTTGATCAAATGCATCACCTGTTCGTCCGTCGTATAGAGTCACCTTACCTGTTTCTGGCATTCCTGAAGCTACGAGTTCAGCTTTGATTTCTGGAACTGTCGCTGATGTAAATGGTGGGACTATAGCTTGATACCCTAGAGTGTGCGCTGTATATCCGAGGTGCATTTCAAGAATCTGACCTAGGTTCATACGAGATGGGACACCGAGTGGAGTGAGGATCACATCCACAGGAGTACCGTCTGCCATGTATGGCATTTCTTCTTCTGGCAAGATAACTGAGATAACACCCTTGTTTCCGTGACGTCCAGCTAATTTGTCTCCGACAGAGATATTTCTTATTTGCGCAATCTCAACAACGATACGCTTTATAATGCCTGATTCTAGGTTGTGACCTTGATCACGTGAGAAAATCTTTACACCAACTACACGACCCTTCTTGCCGTGTTCTAGGCGTAGAGAACTGTCTTTCACATCGCGAGCTTTTTCAGTAAAGATAGAACGTAGTAGGCGCTCTTCTGGAGTAAGTTCTGTCTCACCCTTTGGAGTGATTTTACCTACGAGAATATCGTTCTCACGAATTTCTGCACCGACAGTGATGATACCGTCTTCATCCAAGTCCTTTAATTTGTTTTCTCCGACATTTGGGATATCACGAGTTGTAACCTCTGGTCCAAGTTTTGTATCACGCACATTACATACGAATTCTGTAACATAGATACTTGTGAATTTACTGTGCTTTACAAGACGCTCTGAAAGGATGATCGCATCTTCGTAGTTTGCACCTCCCCATGACATGAATGCTGTGAGGACGTTTTGTCCGAGAGCGATCTGTCCACGGTCAGTAGTAGATGTATCAGCAAGAACCATACCTTTCTTTACTGTATCACCCATAGACACACTTGGTCTCTGGTGGAATGTAGAGAAGTTGTTTGTACGAGAAAATGTAACAAGTGGATATATGTGATCCTTGCCTTTGTCATCAGTAACTGTGACTTTCTTTCCATCAACATATGACACTTTACCATTCACTTCTGAAACGACTAGACGTCCAGATGAGCGAGCAGCAAGTTCTTCCATACCAGTAGCTACTAGTGGAGCTTCTGGAGTTATGCAGGCCATAGCCTGCTTTTGCATGTTACTTCCCATGAGTGTTCTGTGGGCGTCATCGTGTTCTAGGAATGGGATCATAGAAGTAGCAATAGAGAATGGTTGGTTTGTAGCAACATCGATAAAGTCGATCTCATCACGAGAGATGATACCTGGACTTGTCTTGATACGAGCTTCTACGTGCTGTTCTGAGATTTTTCCATTTTCATCATACTTGATACCAGCGTGAGCAATGTTGTACTTTTCTTCTTCAAGAGCATTCAAGTATACTACTTCACCTGTAATCTTTCCTTTACTTACTTTGATGTATGGAGTCTCGATGATACCGAATTCATTGATCTTTGCATATGTAGACAAGTGCAAGATAAGACCGATGTTTGGACCTTCTGGAGTGTGGATAGGACATACACGACCGTAGTGGGATGTATGCACGTCACGAACTTCGAGACCTGCACGCTCACGTGTAAGACCTCCGGGTCCGAGTGCTGAAAGAGTTCTGAGGTGCTCTACTTCGGCCATCACGTTTTCTTGGTTCATGAATTGTGAAAGCTGGTTCGCAGTAAAGAACTCCTTGATACGAGCTTGGAGTGGACGTTGGTTTATGATCTGGATTGGCATTGTTGTAGCTACATCTATAGTAGACATACGGTCCTGCACATTACGCTTGATCTGAGCCATACCCATGCGGACTTTTTGCTGGAACATCTCACCCACATAGCGGACACGACGCTGACCTAGGTGGTCGATATCGTCTGCCTTTGCATGAGGATCATTATTCAATGCTGTGATGTTTGTCATGATAGTCACGACATCATCTGCAGAGATAGTACGGCGTTCCATTTCTTTTGCATCCATATTCTTGTCAAAACGCTTGTTGAAACGGAAACGTCCAACAGGAGAAAGGTCGTAACGTTCATTTGAAAGAAGTGTAGTGATGAAATCACGAGCATTGTCTGGAGTAGCTAGGTCTCCATCACGAAGACGCTTGTATATCTCGATATATGATTCAGAAAGAGATTTTGCTGGATCTTTCTCGATACAAGTCTTGATCAATTTCAATAGGTTTTCATCCTTGCCGAAAGCTTTGGTCATAGCTTCGTCAGTATGTAGTCCTAGGACACGTAGAAGAGACGCAATTGAAAACTTGCGTTTCTTGTCGATACGTACATATATAGCACCGTCTGGATCAGACTCTATCTCAATCCATACTCCACGTGCTGGGATGATCTTTGCACCAAAATATCTCTTACTCTTTAGTTCTTGTTCTGTAAAGAATACTCCAAAAGAACGAGTAAGCTGAGGAACGATGACACGTTCTACTCCGTTGATGATAAAAGTACCGTGCTTTGTCATCAATGGCACATCTGCCATGAAAATCTCTTGTTCTTTTGTTGTACCTAGACTCTTATTCAAAAGACGTACGCGAGTCTTTAGTGGACCCTCGTAAGTTAGCTTGTTTATCTTTGTATACTCTTCGTCAAACTTTGGCTCGCCAAGTGAGAAAGATGTAAAATCCAATTGGAATTTCTTTTCTGAATAATCATTGATTGGAGAAAATTCTTTGAAAACTTCTTTCAAACCATCTTCTACTAACCAATTGAAAGAGACCAATTGGTTCTCGATCAAATTAGGAAACTCGACCAACGGCTTTTTGTACCGTGAAAAATACTTCTTCTCTCGTGTAGCTGTTTTTTTCATATTTACAAAAATAAAATTAATAAAATAATTTCAAATACGAGGCGTAGATGAGGATTGTAACCAAGATGTAGTAAATCTACATTGCGGGAACAACCGGAATCTACAACAAAGTAGTTGGTGTTGTTTTATTGATTTTAATAAACGAAAAAACATCAAGGTGACCAAACCTCAATGTGGAAATGCTATTACATTGTGCCTCTTATGCTTTTTAGCAAAATAGCTTTAGTAATTGGGTTAATAATCGATTAAATCTGTCATAACTCAATCCATTCAATCTGAGAGTTATATTATACCAAAAAGCCAATAAAGTCAATACTTATATAGGATTTGCATAATCATGCAAAAAGGAGTATCATTTTATCAATTTGGCTTGCACTTTAAAAAATAATTGTTTAACCCTCTAAAAAAATAAAATATGGCACTCTTAAAAACTTGCTTCAACTCCATCCTATTTATCGTCGTACCAAAAGAGAACAAAGAACTCGCTTACGACACCGAAGGAATTAAAATGTACCTAAAAAAGGCAGGCGAATTAATTGAAAAATTAAAAAAAAATGCCTCTGTAAAATCTAGATTATGCACATTCAAGACTCCTGAGAACCGCTACGCAAAAGAACTTTCAAATGACCTACCGAATGAAATCGAAAAATTCAGCAAAACAATCCTCGCCATAGACTCACTACACTCGACAGATGTTCTAAAGATAGAGTCAGATATCCATGCGCAATCAAATATCGCGATGAACGAAGCCAGCAAGGAAAATTACGACAAATGGGAGATAACCATAATTGCTGAAAAGGAAACAATCGAAGAACTCCTAAAATTAATCGAAGCTAATCCTACAAACGAGACAAAGGAAATTGCAGAGTATGATTATTTTTTATTCGAGAGGGCAGAAAACACTTACGAAGAAATAGCTCTGTAGCAATACAGAAACTATTTAAACTAAATGACACGAAACTTGAATCCATGATTTAAGTTTCGTTTTATTTTTTACCAAGCTTCCAAGCCTCTATTTTCTTATGATCACCAGAGAGTAACACTTTCGGTACTTTGTATTTCTTCTTTTTATATTCAAATACTTCTGGTCTGGTGTATATCTCACTACTAGACACTCTCGCCTCTTCCCTAGAATCAAAATTGCCCAATACACCTGGGATCTGGCGAGCCATACAGTCCACGAGTATCATGGCTGGTAGTTCGCCACCTGTTAAAACATAATCTCCAATGGAGATTTTTTTTGTTTTAAATACTTTGTCTACGCGTGCATCGATACCCTCATAGCGTCCACAGATCATGACTACATCTGTGTATTTTGTAACTAAATTTTTTGCACCATTCGTAGTAAATTTCTCACCTGATGGACTAAAATTAATTATTTGAATCTTGGATTTAATTTTTAATTTTTCATTTTTAATTTTTAAATCCCTCTTTTCTATATTTTTTATTACACTTTCTATTGCCTTTATTATCGGTTCGGCCATCATGACCATACCTGGACCACCACCATACGGGCGCTCATCTATCTGCAGTGACACATTTCCATCTGGCCAGACTTTTTTATACTTTCCAGAGACAAATTTTCTAGGATTCACAAAATTTACCTTTATCTTCTTTTCCTTTATCGCACGTGCCAAAATAGACTCGCCTAAGTACGAGTCGAACATCTCTGGGAATAAAGTTATTATGTGAAAATTCATAATCAATACTATACCATAAAATAAAAAAATGGCCATAAGGCCATTTTTTTATTTTATATTCCTTTTAGATCGTCGAGTGCTGCATCTACTGATTTTGATGCCTCACTAGCTGACATAGCTGGTGCAGGTGCTGGCGCATCCTGTCTTCCACCTTCTGGTTCGTTAATCTTCAAATTTACACGTGCGTTGTTCTTCATACCGATCACACGTAGCAATGTACGGATTGCCTTTGCTGTATTACCCTGTCGGCCGATTATCTTGCCCATATCTGCAGGATTTACTGTCATAGTAATAAGTACACCCATTTCATCTACTGTACGATCAATCACAACATCGTTTGGATTGTCTACTAGAGACTTTACAACATATTCTAGGAATGCTTTGTCGTCTGTCATATATCTTTCTTTTATATTTCTAATCAATGCAATCGTGCGACGCGACTGCTACATATAACTATATCATATTTTTATTTTTGTATGCAATAAAAAATCTCCCAATGGGAGATTTTTTATTAAGCGTTCTTTAATTCTTTACGTGGCTTTGTTGGAGATTTCTTTGAAAGCACATTTTTCTTTTTACCTTCGATCAATTTTTGTTTTACCAAGAAATTGTGAACTGTATCTGAAACTTGTGCACCATTCTTCATCCAGTGCTTGATGCGATCAGCTTTAAACATGACCTCACCACTCTTAACATTATATGAACCAAGTATTTCCAAAAACTTACCACTTTTTGCTGAATTCTTTGAGTCAGTCAAAAGTACTCGGAAAGCCGGGTCATTCTTGCGTCCTGTTCTTTGTAGTCTGATTTTTAACATAAAAGGATAATAGCACATATCTTATTTAGAATCAAGCGTATAGATAAATACTATGCTATAATAACCCCATGAAAACACAGACTCCTAAAAAAGACCCAAAAACACCTCTCTCGAGATATGCAGAGGGTATTATATCTATATCTCACAAGGGCTATGGGACTATTAACAAGGGTCGCGACAACGAAGTAGAAATAGACCATGCTTTTTTGCACACAGCCCTCCACGGAGATACAGTAAAGGTACTAATCCATCCAAAAGCAAAAAATGAGGTTCAGAAAGGTGAAGTCGCAGAGATCCTACGCCACAGCAAGCATGGTTTTGCGGGAATTCTAGAAAAGGAGCACGATACATATTTTCTGATTCCTAGCGATCTTAAGATGTATGCGGACATCATCATCCCCTCAGACAAATTAAACGGTGCGCAAATCGGACAAAAGATTTTCGTAGTCATCACAGAATGGAAAGATTCAAAGAAATCTCCAGTGGGCGTTGTAAAAAAAGTCTTAGGTACTCCGATGGAGCACAATGCCGAGATGGAAGCCATCGCCTTGGAAAAAGGATTTGATGCGATATTCCCATCTATAGTTGAAGCTGAAGCAAAAGCAATATCAGAAAAAGGTATTACAGAAAAAGATTTTGCAGACAGACGTGATATGAGAGAGATCACTACTTTTACGATCGATCCTTTTGATGCAAAAGATTACGACGATGCATTATCATTCCTTAAGCTTGCAAATGGTAATTATGAGATAGGAGTACACATAGCTGATGTATCACACTATGTCAGATTGGGCACAGCACTCGATGAAGAGGCTCGCAATCGCGGTACTTCTGTATATCTAGTAGATCGCACCATCCCCATGCTACCAGAGGAATTATCAAATGATCTATGTAGTTTAAAAGAAGGAGTCGACAGACTCACCTTCTCTGCAGTTTTCGAATTAGACAACAATGGTCACATACACAATGAATGGTTTGGCCGTACTGTCATACATTCAGACAAAAGATTTACATATGAAAATGCCCAGGAGATTATCACAGCCAAGACTGGCCTATTCTTCGATGAATTAAACACTCTAAACAATATTGCAAAGAAGCTGACAAAGCAGAGGTTCAAAGAAGGTGCAATATCACTAGAGCAAGATGAAGTAAAATTCAAACTCGATACAAATGGTGTACCGCTCTCTGTGTATACAAAAGAGAGACAAGATACAAATAAAATGATCGAAGAATTCATGCTATTGGCAAATCGCCGTGTAGCCGAAGTCATGTCTAGCAAAAAACACGGCGAAAAAAATATCGTTATGTATCGTATTCATGATACTCCAAATAAAGAGCGTATGGGAGATCTAGCCTTCTTCCTTAAAAAGCTTGGATACAATATGACTCTAAAGGATGGCATCATCCCTGCAGAAGAGATAAATAATCTAGTAGGTAAACTCGAGCACAGCCCACTACGAGATACTGTACATACAGCTATCATCCGCACTATGGCCAAAGCTATATATTCCACAAAGAATATCGGTCATTGGGGTCTCGGTTTTAAATTCTACACACACTTTACATCCCCTATCCGTAGATATCCAGACATCATAGTACACAGAATGCTGGCTGATTTCCTAAATAATAAAATCATTCCAAAAGAAAAATTCTTTGAATATGAAAAGATGGGATCTGAGGCTAGTAGTCGTGAAAAGGAAGCTGCAGATGCAGAACGCTCTAGTATCAAATACAAACAAGTAGAATACATGTCTACTCGTATCGGAGAAAAGTTCGAAGGTATTATCACTGGAGTCACAGAGTGGGGTCTATACGTAGAAGAAAAGACTACAAAATGTGAAGGTATGGTCCGCATGCGAGAACTAGGAGACGACTACTACACATTCGACAAAAAGCACATGAGTATAAGTGGCAAAAAAACTCACAAGAAATACACCCTGGGTGACACTGTACGATTCAAAGTGACTAGTGCTGATATGAACAAAAAAACAATTGATTATATTCTAGTTTAAAAATGACAATAACAATAAAAAGAAAATACAAATACCCTATTTATTTTTTAATTAGCCTGGCTATTCTAGTACCTATCGTTTATATAGTCACAACAATCAGACAGATAAATAACCAGCCTACACAAGAGGTAAAAGACTCAGCGACAGTTACAGAAAAAGTAGAGCCGATCAAACAAATAGAAAATACAGAAAAATACAAAATCACAAAAGACTTCAAGCTAACACCCGTAAATCCAGATGCAAATAAAAAAGTAGTTCTACTGACTATAGATGACGGCCCGAGTGCTCAGTCGCTAGACATAGTAAAAATTCTTGAGGCAGGAGGGGTGAAAGCTATATTCTTTATAAATGGCATGAATCACAAAGCACACCCCGAAGCGATAAAAGAGGAATACAATGCTGGCCATATGATAGGCAATCATACATGGAGTCATAAACATTTAAAGAAATTAAAAGATACAGAAGCTCAAAAAGAAATTGATTCGAATAGTGACCTAATAAAAAAAGAAACTGGCTCAGATTCATTATTCTTTCGTGCTCCATACGGGATACTATCGCCTTTTGCAAAGAAACATACAGAAGAAAAAGGGATGCTCCCATTTAACTGGTCAGACTCTGCACTAGACTGGGAAAAGAGTTCTCATGATAAAAAAGTATTTATCAGCAATATAACAAAAAGCCTTCGCCCTGGATCAATCATCCTCATGCATGAGCATACATGGTCCCGAGACGCCCTGCCCGACCTAATCACAGAAATAAAAGCAAAAGGCTACACATTCGTAGATCCAAAAGATATAGTTAAATAAGTTGAAATTAAGAATACCCTGAAACTTTCGCTTCAGGGTATTTCCTTTTTGAATTTCTTTTTTAGTTTGCCTTGTCCTTTTGAGGCCGATTATTAATGGAATCAAATTTATATTTTGAACCTCCCGCAATAGTAACCTCTAGAAAAATAGGCATTTTAGAATCAATTGAACTTTTAATAATGTTCAGTGTTTCTTCTTGCCAATTAAAATGCTTAACTTGATCTTCAGAATTTAAAGATTTTGAGCCATGAGACTGATTGTATTCGTCGAAATCTTCGCTCTGATCAAAATTGGGGATAAAATTTGCACTACCAGTGATTTCATTTCCACTTGATTCAAGAACAGTTACTTCTTCGATTACACCAGTAGATAGTAACACCTCTGCCTTGATAGCCCTTTCACCAGTAAAACGTTTTGATATTGGGGTGTTAGGACGATCAGGATAATAGCAATTACCTAGGCCGTACTCAAAACCAGACAAAATATTTATTACCTCCATGGAATTAATATTTGCACCAGTATTAGACTGAACCACCTGTTTAATCCTTTTAAGAGCAGACTCGAGATTATTTAACCCTTTGTCTACATACTTTGCACCTTCTTCAGGTTTGGACTGTTGTTTTTTTTGCCACAAAAAATAAGCGGCAGCAATCAAAATAAAAATAATCATTAGAAGCAAAGAAACAAAAGTGATATTTTCACTATCTTTTTTTGCATAATGACTATGAACATTCGCCTCTTCTGAAGGTGATAATCTTGGTTCATTATTATCACTTATTGCAGGTATTGCATTAAGTGGGTGATAATAATTGCGATCCAGAAACAAAATTTCACCAGATTCAATGTCCGCGTGCAGTTGTTTATCCACGCTAATCCACATGCGGTCAAACAACCACATATTTTGATACACAACGTCAATCCAGCGACTACTGTCGCCATAAAAAGATTTTGCAATAGTCCAGATTTTTTCACCGGTTTTGATTTTGTAAAGATTACTTCCAAGAGGCTCAACCAATACAGGATAGTGAGATTGTACTGTTTGCACAGTACCAGACATTGGGTGTTGTACTGTAGCTACAGCAAACACGTTCGAGCGCATGCATCCCGCAAGCGCGAACAAAACTAAAAGTTTTTTAAAGAACATGTGATTTTTTTTAGACCAACCGCAGGTCAGGCGGTACTCACTAAAACACAACAATCATGCTCCATGCACGACATGTATTTAATTTGTACACCAGTATTATATCACACATATTATATATTTGTCAAATAGATAAAATCTCCCCTAAGCCAGGCTTAGGGGAGATTTTATTTTGCGTAAACGGTAGCGTCGTCAAGTTTGATAGATAGGAGTTTTGATGCACCCATGATGTCCATAGTCACACCGTAGAGGACTTGGGCTCGAGACATAGTCTCGCGATTGTGAGTCACTACGATGAGCTGTGAGCATGAGGATAGATTCTCTATCATATTTCCATACTTGCGAGAGTTCGCTTCATCTAGTGCCGCATCTGTCTCGTCTAGGACTAGGAATGGTGGTGGGTTCACCTGAGATATAGCAAATAGTAATGCGATAGATGTAAGAGATCTCTCTCCACCAGAGAGCATATGGAGGTCTTTGACTTTCTTTTGAGGTAGAGTCACGTTGATCTCTATTCCCCGCTCAAATCCTAGTTCATTATCATCTTCACTATCTTCAGATACTTCTTCTAGTTCGTCTTTTTTGCGACTCTTTTTATGCTCCATAGTCACAGATAGGAATGCTGATCCGCCACCGAACATAAGAGAAAAGAAATCTTGGAATTGTTTATTTATCTTTTCTACGCCCTGCTTGAATTCAGTATCTAATGTCTCTTTTAGGTCTACTATCAATGTACGTAGTGATTCGATACTCTTTTGTAAATCATTTAATTCTTTTTCCAGGAATATATCTCTTTCTTTTGTATCTTCGTATTCTTTGAGTAAATCACCTCCTCCTAGGGCCCCTGCATCTTCTAATTTGATTTTAATACGCTCTATCTTGCGCCTAGACTCATCCTGACTAGTGCGAATGATATTTGCACCATCTACTTCTATATTGTTAAAACCTAGGACCTCTCGGCCAACGAGAGCACCCGCCTCATTCATTTCAAAATCAAAAGCATTTTTTATTTGAGCTAATTTTTCTTCTTCAAAAGAGATAGAGTGTAGATCTGAATTTAATACATTTTTCTGTGAGAGTAATTCATATACAACCTTTTCACTATCACGATTTTCATTTTCAAATTCTTTTTCTTCTGCACGAATGATTCCGATAGACACTAGGACATCTTCTTCTTCTTTTGTGATCAATTCTATATCAGTGACTATTCCCTCGCGAACAGATTCAAGTTCTAGATATTCACGCTTTAATTCTTCTTTTGCATTATTCACCTCGTCTTTATTTGAAGTCACACGGATAGAACCCAGGCGATTTTTTATTCGAGAAAATATATCTTTCAATTCAGATATTACTTCTGTCCTATTGGCTTCATCGATACAACTTTCCAAATCATCAGCAAATGACTGCCAAGCTTCTTTGGATATAGTATCTTCTTTGATTTCTGGGGCACGATTAATACCACGCATGATACTGTCTATAGACCCCTCTACTCGGCCCAATTTGCGAGAGAGCTCATCTTTGCGTGCACGCAAGCCAGACATATATAATTCTTTTTGATTTAAAGCTTCCTTGAAATTCAAGACGCTTTCTTTTGTATCTTTATTTTTATTTATAGATTCTATTCTCTCATCTAGAGACAGTAAATTCTCGTCGATGATACGTCGCTTGTGGTGCAGTCTCGCTGTCTCATGCTTTATATATGCAGATTCTTTTGAAAGATAATCTTTGTATAGACTACCGAGCTCTTCGCGCATCTCACGAGCACGTTCCAATTTTTCTACCTGCTTTTTTAAAAAATTTAAATGTGGTACTACCTCTCTACGCATAGCACTCACCTCTTTCATATTCAAAACTGTCTTGTCGAGTTTTCTCTCTGTTTCCTTTATGCGGAATTGATAAACTTTGAGTCCTAATGCATCCTCGATCATCCCTCTGCGATCACGGCTATTAGCATTGAGCACGCGATCAGCCTCACCCTGAGATATTATATGGTGGCCAGAACTACCAATATTCACAGAGGCCAACAAGTCGTTGATATCCTTGAGTCTGACTTCTGTCCCATTTATCAGATATTTATTTGCACCATCAGCATATACCTCACGAGTGACAGTCACCTCATCATAGTCGAGCGACACCCCAAGGCCAGAATTTGTAAATGAAAATATTTTATCTTTGTTATCAAATGTGATAGTCACAGATGCGCGATTGGCCTGCGACATAGATTTTGATCCCTTGAATATCAAATCCACTCCGCCTTTTCCACGGAGAGATTTCATTGACTGTTCACCGAGTACGAATCTGATCGCTTCTACTATATTGGACTTTCCAGAACCATTTGGACCTACGATAGCAGTAACAGGCGTTGTAAAATTCA
>JAGOUR010000008.1 GCA_018061145.1 Minisyncoccota bacterium
TATTGAAGTAATTTGTATACCCAGTACCAAGTTTCCTCATGAATTCTGTAATACCATTCTCTGATACAGATCTGATCATGAGATGGAAATGATTATCCATCATACAAAAAGCCAATATCTCAACTAAATTTTCTCTTTTATTTTTACGAAAATAAGGAAGTCCGACTTCATTAGATTTATTTTTTAAACTGAGACCTAAATTCAAAACTGGATTTAGGTCATTAAATTCATACAAATCATGGATAAAACGTATACGATCTTCGTCGTCCATAAAAATATCTCGCTTATCTACCCCACGATTATATATGTGATATATTTCACCTTGAACCAAAGCTGTTTTTCTTAGTGCCATATATAAATTTTAGCACCTAATTTTATATTAAGGAAGTCGGACTTCATTACATTGACATGGTCATGAGTGTGTAGTATTTTTAAGTAAAAATACCTTACAAATGAAAACGATACTAATCACGAGCTTTAAACCTTTTGGGGATTATGTGTACAATCCAACCAAAGACATTGTGCACTATGCGAAAAAACAATACGAAAATGATAAATACACTAGAAAAATCATTGGACTATTCCTGTCTTGCGAGTACCACGGTGCCTTCCACGATCTCCGTCCGTATATCGAAAAAGAAAAACCTTATGCAATTATAAATTTAGGTTTTTTATCCTCTGCGCAAGGTATTCGAATCGAAAATAGATTTGAAAACATGATGTATCACAGTATGTATGCTGATAACCGTGGACTAAAACCAGACAGAGAGCCAGTAGACAAAGATGGTGATGAATACGAGTACACAGATCATGACCTAAATGTGTTTTTTAAAAATGAATTACATAATAAAAATATGCGTGTAGAATTCTCAAACAATGCAAACAATTTTATATGCAATTCATTAGGTTATTCAACTGCTCAATTTATCAGAGAACAGAAGATGAAAACCAAACATATTTTTTTACACATTCCGTGGACAGATAATTATCGTGGAGCAATCAAAAACACAGATGGAGAAATATTTCTAGAGAAACATGTTATCCATAGTGCTATTGATTTTATCATCCAAAAAATTTAACAAAAAAGAACCGCTACCCCCGGTTCTTTTTTATTTATTTAAAAATTCATTTACTATTTTATCTACCTCCTCTGCACTACTGGAATCCATCAGTTGCATGCGGAGCTCCTTTGCTCCGGGGAATCCATTGCAATATGCCTTGTAGTGCTTTTTCATTATCGAAAAACTCTTAATATCCCCGAGGAGTTCTTCGTATAGCTTTGTATGCTCTACGAGGACACGTAGTCTCTCTGGTACTGGTACAGACGATTGAGTTTGTAGCCAATATTTATGTGCATCTTCTACTGCTACCCCAGAATCATTTTTTAATGTATTTTTACCGGTAGCACACTCGCTACGCTCGGCACTATTCCGGCTCTGTGCTACGAAATTATATTTAATTTTATTTTTAATTTTTATAAATAATTTTTCAATACCAGAAAAAAATGACACGGGGTGCTCAATATTGCTCGGATGCTTCGCATCTGCAATATTGGCAAACAGCCATGGATTGCCAAATATTGCGCGGCCGATCATGACACCATCGCATCCAGTCTCGACTGCGAGCTGTCTACCGTGGGCTACATTATGCACATCACCATTGCCAATAATTTTTGTTTTAACACCCATCTTGTTTCGTATCTCTACAACCTTTTTTACGTAGGACCAGTTAGCAGGCACAGACGACAATTCCTTGCGTGTACGAGCGTGCACTGTCAGTGTGGCTATATCTTGTGATAGTAGGAATGGTATCCACTCATCAATCTGCACTTGGTTGTACCCCACGCGAGTCTTTACAGACAGAGGTATATCTTTACCTGCATCTTTGATTCCATCTTTTGCTGCTTGAATAATCTGTGCAGAAATTTCTGGAGTTTTAATCATAGCAGCACCTGCACCCTGCTTTTCTATCGATCTATCTGGGCAACCCATATTGATATCGATACCATCATAGCCCATCTCGGCTACAACCTTTGCTGCTATTCGCATCTGCTCTGGGTGACTAGAAAAAAGCTGGGCGACTATTGGTCGCTCACCTTCTGTATAGGCTAGATCACGGATCAATTTTTCTCGAGCCACAGGATGCGCCAGTCCATCCGCAGATACGAATTCTGTCCAAGTCACATCTGGCTTGCCGTACTTTGCTATCACACGGCGAAAAGCTGGATCAGTGACATCTGCCATCGGAGCCAATACAAAGAATGGTGTATTTAATTTTTCCCAGAAATTGTTCATTTATTTTTAAAAGATTTTATAAATTAATTCTTGAATGGGAACTTGCGCAGACGCGACTGGCGTCGAGCAGAGCAGAAAAATTAGCAAATTTTTACGCGTGTCCCGTGAGAGAAGTTAATTTATAAAATCTTTATATTCGTGCTTTTTGAAAGAAGCTATTTTAATTTTTATTGAAACTTATAAAAAACCTTATTATTAAATCGCATGTCGATGTACAGGAGTGTATCATATTTTCCATTTATTTCATCTTTGAATTCTTTTTCAGACATGGAAGTGATTATATCCTCTCCCACCTTTTTCATATCTGCATCTTTTTTGAAAACTATACGAGGATTGCTAGCACCATCTCGATGCTTTAGATATAGAGATATTGTGTCGTCATCTTCATAGACCAAATATGCGGGATCTAGATTTGTAGATTTTACATCTTCAACTAGTCGAACAAATGACCTAAATAAATCAGAATTTATCATCTGGCTACCTAGCACAGACTTATTATCAGACAGAGGGATGTAGTATTTAAAATATAGATTACCAGATACATAAGGGGCTTTATCAAAGATATATCCCTCATCATTTACAAAATAACAATTCTCCCCCTGGTCCAATGCTGACTCAGGAACCTTTGTCCCGCACCACATATAGGAGCCTGATCTTTCTTTTATGATGACTTCTAGTGTATTTACATTCTTTACATTCAAAGACAATTTTTCAATACGAGTGAATCTAGATAGTAGCCCACCATAGATAGAGTCCTGAGGATAGATAAAAGAATTCTTTCTCTGAAAAATATAAAGATACTTTCCAGATATTTTATCATTCACAAAATTTCTCACTTCGTCCTCCCCTAGGATCCTTGTACCGATCACATCCACCTGATTGATAGTCATCTTTTTATACCCCGACAAGAATGACAGGCCGACGATACTCAATATTAGCAACACAAAACACAAAATAGAAATGCGAATATTTGCATTTCTTTTTGTGCGTTTTATTTCTTCAACACGCGGAGATGATAGTATGTCACGCGTCTTTGACATATTATTTTGAGATTAAAGTTTTTCCTCCAAGATATTTTTGCAAAGCTTCTGGAATTTTAATAGAACCATCTTCTTGTTGGTAGTTTTCAATTATAGCAATCAATGTTCTTCCGATGGCTACTACAGTAGCATCATTCATATGAACTGGCTCTATTTTCCCATCAGCACGACGAACTCTAGTATTTAGGCGTCGAGATTGGAATCCTCCAGTAAAGTCCGCGCTATGAGTTTCGCGGTACCTATTCTGTCCTGGCATCCATGTCTCTATGTCCATCTGTCTTGTATCTGGAAATCCCATATCACCAGTACATACAGCGATAACTTGATATGGCAAATTTAAAGTCTGCAAAACATGTTCTTGTATTGCTACTAAGAAATTTTGCTCCTGTGTTGAATTCTCGGGCAGAGAAAAAACCTCCATCTCCAATTTATCAAATTGATGTTGTCTTAAAATTCCATTTGTATCTTTTCCTGCTGTGCCTGCCTCACGGCGAAATGCAGTAGAATATCCAGCATAACGGATAGGCAAATCACTCTCTTCAAAAATCTGATTCATATGCATAGATCCTAGAGTATGCTCTGCACTACCTATGAGCATCAAATCATCATTGGGGAACATATAGTGATCCTCTGGAGTCATATAACGAGCCATCTTTACTTGGACAAGGGGCCTGACAAATACAGGAGGTATCACTGGCATAAATTCAGACACATTTAGAGATAATCCAGCATTAGTAGCAATCTTCTGTAAAGTTTCTTTATTTGTCAAAAAATCTAAACACATCTGAATAAGAGCAAATTGCAACAAAACCAAATCCCCTTTCAAGTATGCAAAACGAGAAGAAGCTACTTCCCCAGCTGTCTCGGTATCTATAATGCCTAGATCCTTACCGAGTTCAAAATGCTCTTTTGGTGTAAATGGGAATTGTGGTATTTCCCCCCATGATCTTATCACCTGATTTCCAGACTCATCTGGACCCTCGGGAGTATCCACAGATGGGATGTTTGGAATTTTCAACATTAAAGACTGCCATTTAGACATGACATCTTTTAGTTCTTCATCTTTTTCATTCAAGTCATCCTTTACTATTTTCATCTCGCTGATCATCTGGTCACGAATACTTGCATCACGCTCTATAGCAATGACTTTGCTCATTTTGTTCTGTTCACTTCTTAGACCTTCAACTACAGACATCAGGGCTAGACGTTTTTCGTCTATATCAATGAGTTCATTTATATCCACCTTGCTGTTCTTTTTTAGAATACCAGCGATGACCAAATCCTTATTCTCTTTTATGAATTTAATGTCTAACATGTTCCCAGTATATAAAAAAATGGTAGAATATACAAATGCAAGAGATTCTCAAATTAAAACATGAGCAATTCCCCAAAGCACTCCTAGAAATCCCCCAACCACCAAAAGAGCTCTATATACGTGGAGTACTCCCAAAAGAAAATGAATATGTATTTCTAGCTGTTGTCGGTTCGCGTAATCACACAAATTACGGTCGCGACATCTGTGAAAAATTAATCGCAGGCCTCCGTGGCTATCCTATAGTCATCGTATCGGGTCTCGCGATGGGTATCGATACTATCGCACATCGCAGTGCTATGAAGGCCGGACTACTGACACTATCTATGCCGGGATCGGGATTGGATCCAAAAGTTTTGTATCCAAAGAATAATATAAATCTCGCCGAAGAAATTGTTGATCGTGGCGGATGCCTCCTTGCCGAATTCCCGCCGATGATGAAAGCTGAGCTCTATACATTCCCCCAGCGCAACAGATTGATGGCGGGGATTTCAAGAGCAACTCTAGTGATAGAGGCCGCTGAGAAATCCGGAACGCTGATAACTGCACGCATGGCACTGGATTACAATCGTGATGTCCTCGTCATCCCCGGATCAGTATTCTCAAATACATCTAGTGGTACCAATAGATTGATCCGCCAAGGTGCCACACCTATCACAAATAGCACAGAACTCCTCGAAGCCCTCGGCTTTGAGGTAGACAAGAGTATGAGTGAAAAAGACAAATATGCAGACTGCGGACCAGATGAAATGAAGATAATAAAACTCCTCGATGATCCGATGGAGCGCGATGATCTAGTCCGCGCATCCGGTATGAACATAGCCAGCGCCAATGCTCTCCTTTCGATAATGGAAATCAAAGAATTAATCTGCGAAGAGCTGGGTGAGATCAGGAAGATATAAAATAAAACAAACCCATCCGAATAATCGAATGAGTTTGAATATTTTTTACAGACAGAAAGCTAGTGAATCCATCCAGAAACCGGAATTGGCATTAAATAACCACTTAAAGTAACTGAATCAAAATAACCTTTATACAGATTATTCATAGGGGTAGCTCCCTTACCTTCGTGAACAGCGTTAACCATATATGCTTCAAATAGAAAACGTTTGCCGCCTCCATCTTCTTTGCATATTGCACTAATCTTCAGGTCGAAAGTAAAACCTGGTTTTTTTACAATAAAATTTTCTCCTGTCGCGAACTTCACAAGGAAGCTCAAGCGATCTTCTGCTGGGGCTGTAAAACCCAGCTCTTTTGGTTGTATATTCATGGTGATTAAATTTATAAGTATTATAGCACTTTTATATATAAAAGTCAATAGCTTAAAAGGCCAATTTTCAAAGGATAAATTTGCAAAAAAATATTCTTTCGTGTAATACTAGACGAATATATGAAACTTTTAATCGTAGAGTCACCTTCAAAAGCAAAGACAATTGAAAAATATTTAGACGGCGCATACACTGTCCGTGCATCTGTCGGACATATTCGTGATCTTCCAAAATCAAACAAGCAGGCTATAGATATAGACGCTGGATTTGTCCCCCACTATGAGATATCCAAGGGTAAAGAAAAAGTAGTACACGAACTCCAAGAACTAGCTAAAAAAGCTACAGACATCACACTAGCGACTGACCCGGACCGCGAAGGAGAAGCTATCGCATGGCATATCGAGGAATTACTCAAAGCTGACCCCAAAGGAAAGAGTACTTCCTACGGGGCAGGCAAAAAAATAACTGCACCTATATCCAGAGTTACATTCCACGAAATAACTAAAGAGGCGGTTGAAGAAGCATTGAAACATCCTCGTGAAATAGATACAAATTTACGTCGGGCTCAAGAAGCTCGCCGAGTCCTAGACCGTCTCGTAGGATACGATCTATCAGGTGTGATCTGGAAAAAGGTCCGCTACGGCCTTTCTGCTGGTCGTGTACAATCCCCTGCACTGCGCATCATCATGGAGCGCGAGCGCGAGATCCGTGCATTCGTACCAGAAAAATATTGGACACTAGAGGGGCTCTTTGAATCCCAGAAAAAAGTGCAGATGACACTATCGTGTGTCGACGAACCACGTGATGAAAAGATCGTGGAGAATATCATGACTCTCGGTCAAAAAGAAAAATGGTATGTCACAGATTTAAAAGCGAGCGAACAGAAGCGCAGTGCTCGTGCACCATTCACTACATCCACACTCCAGCAGGTAGCATCTACTCGCCTCGGATTCGCACCTTCACGTACTATGCAAGTAGCACAAAAGCTCTACGAGCAAGGTCACATCACATACATGCGTACAGATAGTACCAATGTGTCCGCTGTAGCCCAAGCTCAAATACTAAAAGTCGTAGAGAAAAAGTATGGCAAGGAGTATGCCGAGGCTCACACTTACAAGACAAAGTCCAAGAATGCACAGGAGGCCCATGAAGCAATCCGCCCTACTCATGTCGAGAATATGAGTGAGGGATCAAATGAAGAACAAAAGAAATTGTACCGCCTCATATGGGAGCGTGCTATTTCTTCACAGATGACTGATGCAAAACTCATGAAGACAAAGATAGTAGCGAATATCAAAAATGGAGATATCCCAGACTTTACTGCAAATGGTTCACGTGTGCTATTCCCTGGATGGCTCGCTTGTGATACAGATGCCCGTGGTGAAGACGTAGAACTACCCGAGGTAGTAGTAGGCGAAGAATTGAAACTCCTAGAACTTAAAAATACAGAGAAATTCACAGAGCCACCAAATAGATATAGTGAAGCCGGACTAGTAAAGGAGCTCGAGGCTCGTGGTATCGGTCGTCCATCTACTTATGCATCTATCATGCGCACGCTCGAGGAGCGCGGATATGTGAACAAGGAAGGACGCACGCTATACCCCACAGATACTGGAGATGTAGTGTCTAGTTTTCTTGAAGCAAACTTTGCAGAATACATCAGCGATACATTCACAGCCGAGATGGAAGATGAGCTCGATGATATAGCCAATGGAGATCGCGAATATGTAAAGACTCTAAAAGACTTCTACATACCATTCCAAAAAGATGTAAAAGAAAAAGATAAGCTAGCCAAGGCTACAAATATGGGCGAGGCTCCATCGGAGATGAAGTGTCCAAAGTGTGAAGGGTCTATGATTGTAAAGCTCGCTCGTAATGGAAAGTTTTACTCTTGTGCAAATTACCCAGATTGTGATGGCGCACGAACACTCGAAGGCAATGAATTAGAAGGCCCAAAAGAAACTGGTGAACTATGTCCCCTCTGCGGAGAGAAGAAGGGCAAGAGTGGCGGTGGCAAGCTAGTAATCCGCCAAGGAAAATTTGGAGCATTCATATCTTGTTCACGTTATCCAAAATGTAAATTCATAAAAGAAGACGAGGAAGAGAAGAAAAAGAAAATGTCCGGTGTAAAATGTCCTATGTGTAAAGATGGCGAGATGATGGAGCGCCGAGGACGATTCGGAATATTTTACTCTTGTTCGAATTATCCAGAGTGTAAAAATGCCATAAAGACAAAACCTACGGGCAATATCTGTCCTATGTGTGATAGCCTCATGATGGAAGGAACAAAAACTATTCCAGAGAGATGTAGTAATAAAATGTGTAAGAATCATAACCCGCACAAATTAGGAGACGAAATAAAATCAAATAAGAAATAAAAAAATTCCCGAAGATGTCTTCGGGAATTTTTTTATTTAATCTAGTCACGAGTTACCCGTGCATAGGAAATGGGATGACAATTCAAGTAAATCATGCAAGTTTTTTTCATCATGAGCCCGGAGTGGCGCATCAATGCAAAGTTTCAATTCTGAATGATTGTTTTGTTTTTTATAAAAATAAAAATAAATACAACCATCGTCTTTCATCGCAACTTGAACATGGTTTATGCCTTTTGAGACATAAAAAGAATAGAATCTTTCTCCATCTTTTTCAGAAGAAAAATGATTGTCTCCAAAATGGAATGGCCTTTTAATGTGTTTTCTAAAAAATTTCTTAATATCATCAACAACATAAAGAATTTCTAAGTAAGCTTCCGTATCGATAGCATCATGTAATGCTTTTGTGGAGATAAATTTCCACCTCAATTTTGTTTCCATATAAAGTGTATTTTTCTTTTTACACTACCATTTTGATATATTTCGGTCAATCAGCTATACTCTATATACCTGTCCCGTATTAAATTTTTGATTAATCTAACTTAAGAAGACATAAAAATACAGGACAATCGTCGTATAGGCAAGAATATTATAAGTAAAATTTTAGTATGGGATGACAACAGATATTAATGAAATCTATAAAGTAGCCCAGAGGCTCAATGATGAGGATAAAGCATTAATACAAAAGGCTTATGATGTGGCACACAAAGCTCACGATGGTCAACTACGCAAGAGTGGTGAACCATATTTTATCCATGTATTTTCTACTGCAAAAAACCTAGCTTCTTTTGGTATGGATGCCAAGACTATCGCTGCTGGATTCCTGCACGATACATTAGAAGACACAGAGCTCCCAGAAGAAGAACTGATAGCCGAATTCGGTGAAGAAATAGTAAAATTAGTAAATGGTGTGACAAAGCTCGGTAAAGTAAAATACCAAGGTCATGCACGACACGTAGAATCACTCCGTAAATTCTTTATGGCCATGGCAGATGACTTGAGAATATTGATAATCAAGCTAGCAGACAGACTACACAATGTGCAGACTCTAGAGCATGTACGCGAAGACAAGAGAAAGAGAATCGCACTAGAGACTATCGAGATACATGCGCGTCTTGCTGATCGCATAGGCATGAACAGCCTCAAAGGAAATCTTGAAGATGCTGCATTCCCCTACGCATACCCAAAAGAATATGCTGAACTTCAGAAAATATTGGCAAATGTAAAATCAGACAATACAAAAGATTTGGAGATGGTAACAGATGAGTTAACAAAAGAATTGATCAACCAAAAAATAAACATTGTAGAGATCTCTCGTCGCTCAAAATATAAATACAGCCTTTGGAACAAACTCGTAAAGTACAATATGGATATCGAGAAGATATACGATGTAGTCGCACTACGTGTAATAGTGAACAATATCGAGGATTGCTATAGAACTCTCGGTATAGTACACAGCATATGGAAGCCACTACCTGGAAGAATCAAGGATTACATCTCTACCCCAAAACCAAACGGATACAGATCTCTACATACTACGATATTCACTGGCACCGGTGGTGTGATAGAAGTACAGATACGCACACCAGAGATGCATGCCGAGGCCGTATACGGTATCGCTGCACACTTTATATACAAAGAAACTGGTGGCAAGAACTTTACAATCAAGGGTAGTAAAGATAGAAAATTTGAATGGCTATCTCAACTCCAAGAATTGCACAAGACTGTAGATGACCCAGAAAAATTTCTCCAGCATCTACAGATGGATTTATTCCAGGATCGAATATTCGTATTTACCCCAAAGGGAGATGTAGTAGACTTACCAAAGGGTTCAACGATTATAGATTTTGCTTATGCTATACACTCTGACATCGGAGATCATACCCAAAGTGCATTGATAAACAATAAAAATGCGAGTCTTGGAACTGTACTTTCAAACCGTGACATCATAGAGATTATTGTGAATCCAAATACAAACCCATCCTCAAAATGGCTAGAATACGCAAAGACAAGTATTGCGAGAAAACATATAAATGCACACTTGAAAGAAAATAGTTTGCTATCAAAATTCAGATCATTCGCAAAATTCTAAAAATAAAAAATGTACCAGTCAGGCTGGTACATTTTTTATTTATAGTGAGAAATTTTTTATGTTATACAATTCTTCTTCTACTTTTTGTTTTTCTTGATCGTCTCTGTCATCTAACATCTCTATCTCCTCTGCTACGATATCATTCACCTCGAGACTCGCGCCGATAGGTACCATGGCCTCTAGCCCTCCGACAGAAGCGATATGCCTATCTAGCATTTCAGTAGGCTTCTTGCCTTTTGATTCGACAGATTTCATAACTTCTAAAATATTGCGGAGGTCTTCATTTGTAAAGAAATCAATAGTGATCTGTCCACCATTCTGCCCTTTCTCTACATGGACACGAGTACCGAGGGCTTCAGCTAGATGCTCCTCCATCTCTAGCAATTCTGGGTCTAGAATATATTCCTTATTACGTACACGATCCACAGCGATACGACGAGCGTACTTTTCTGCGTCACGTACATTCATCTTTTTAAATAATATTTCTTTGAATAGAACCATCTGCTCCTCTGGCTTGTCTGCGAGCATCATAATAGGACGAGTATGTCCTTCAGTAATCTTACGAGCAGAGAGTGCGTCTAGCACTTCTTGAGGCAATGACAATAGACGAAGAGTATTAGATACATATTCACGACTCTTGCCCACCTTTTGACCTACCTGACCATGAGTGAATTTAAATTCCTCAACCAGGCGAAAGAATGCACGAGCACGTTCTACAGCATTCAGATCTTCACGCTGAAGGTTTTCGATAATGGCCAATTCTAGCTTTGCCATATTGTCGTCACCCACACGGATAACTACAGGAACTTGTGCGATACCTGCGAGCTTTGATGCTCTTAGACGGCGCTCACCTGCGATGAGCTCGTACTCTACAGCGATACCACCATCCTCCTTAATTACTTCTACACGAGATACAGTGAGTGGCTGAAGTATGCCATACTGACGAATAGAGTCAGATAAATCTTTTAATCGGGCCTCTTCGAATTCACGACGAGGCTGAAAAGGGTTGGGCTTGATCTTATCGACATCCACCCAAAATATTGAATTGCTGTATAGTTGTGACATGAGCATATTTTAGCATAAAAAATGAAATATAAAAAAAACCAGCAAAAGCTGGTTTTTTTTATATTTATTGTGCGCCGGGTTGGATTCGAACCAACGAAGGCCGAAGCCGACAGATTTACAGTCTGTTGTGATAGACCACTCCACCACCGACGCATAACTTTCATACTATACACTTTTATTTATATTTTTTCAATACACCTTAAAATCAAGCATAAACTAAAAAATCCAGTGAATTAACACTGGATTTTTCTTTTCAAGAGATTTCATCTTATTTACCAAGGTGGCCTCTTTTTTGGTTTACATTCACACGGTTAAATTTTAGTTTTTTTACTCTGAGCTTCTTTTTGAGAATCCTCCCCATCTAAATGCTTAGATGTCGCAACTTGAGCATGGATCTTATTTTTAATTCTTTTTTCAGTTTTAACTCCCGCCCTTTTTCTAATATTATTTTGATGATTAAAATTAGATCCAGAATGTTTTCTGCTTCTTTTTTTTCTTGTGTGTCCCATAAAAGTATTAATTTGTTTTATTTTCAGATTATCATCTTTTTAATATTTGTCAAAGAAAAACAACGACCCGTGTCGTTGTTTTTTCTTTGACATTATTTTATTGTATAAGGACTTGGTTTTGATACTTTTAGATTAGACTTAATCTTTTTCTTTTTCATATCAATAACCAATTCACTATCCTTCATCGTTACAAATACTGCCTCACCTTTTCCTACACCCTTTTCGATTATAAATGTAGCTACGTGGTTGAGAATTTTATTCTGTATCAATCTAGCCAGTGGCCGAGCGCCATAATGAGGATCGTATCCTTCTTTTGCGAGATAATCCATAGCTTCATCAGATATATCCAATTCAATACCTTTTGACAATAATCTATTTCGGACTACATCCACCTTTATAGATACAATATTGCGTATTACTTCTGGGGACAATACATCAAATACGATAACATCGTCGAGACGGTTTAAGAATTCTGGGCGGAAGTGATCCTTCAGACTTGCTAGGACTTTGTCTTTTGTATTTTGATAATCATCTTTTACTGTATTTGTATTGAATCCGATACTCTCCATCTTTTCAATCAAATGAGATCCTATATTTGAGGTCATTATTATAATTGAATTTTTAAAGTTTACAGTACGCCCCTTTGAATCTGTGAGTTTACCCTCGTCGAGGACCTGAAGAAGGATATTGAATACTTCTGGGTGAGCCTTCTCTATTTCATCAAACAATATAACTGAATACGGTCGGTGGCGAATCTGTTCTGTGAGCTGTCCTGACTCATCATATCCTACGTATCCTGGTGGTGAGCCGACGAGCTTGGATACACTATGGCGCTCCATATACTCAGACATATCAACTCTGATCAAGGACTTCTCATCATCAAACATAAATTGCGCCAATGCCTTTGTTAATTCTGTCTTTCCTACACCAGTAGGACCCAGGAATATAAACGAACCGATTGGTTTGTTTGGATCTGATATTCCAGCACGAGACCGGCGAACGACATCAGAAATCTTTTTAATTGCTTCGTCCTGCCCTACGACACGCTTTCTCAACTCGTCCTCCATATGTGACAGCTTGCTACGCTCTTCTTCTAGCATCCTAGATAGTGGTACGCCAGTCCACCTAGATACAACTTCAGCTATATCCTCGGTGGTTATTTCTTCTTTCAAGATCCTACGAGATTTTTGCAATTTTTTAAGCTTTGCCAATTTTGAATCTAAGTCTTTTTGAAAATCTGGAATTTGACCATAGCGGATCTCGGCTACGCGAGCCAGATCTCCACGCATCTCTGCATTGTCTGCCTCAAAACGAAGAGTTTCCAATTCTTTTTTAATTGCACGAATTTCCACAACCGTATCTTTTTCATTCTTCCATTTTAATTCTAATTCTTTTGTTTTTTCTTTTAGGTTCGCAATATCAGAATCAATCTCTTTTATTCGAGCTTTTGTATCTTTATTTTCTTTTGCAGTATGAGACTCCATTCCCAGTTCTTTAGACAGGGCTTCTTTCTCGATCTCAAAACGCATTATCTTTCTATGTGCTTCCTCTAGAGCTGCTGGTTTATTTTCCAGAGAAATTTTAAGAGCAGAAGATGCTTCATCTATCAGATCTACGGCTTTGTCTGGTAGATATCTACCAGTGATGTATCGAGTAGATAACTGGACAGCAGATACAATCGCATCATCAGTAATACGCACACCATGGAACAATTCATATTTTTCTTTGAGTCCTCGTAAGATAGCTAAGCAATCATCCACAGACGGCTCGTCGATAAATATCGGCTGAAAACGTCGAGCCAATGCAGGATCCTTTTCTATATGTTTTTGATATTCCTTTAGTGTTGTCGCGCCTATAGCACGTAGTTCTCCACGAGCAAGTGCTGGCTTTAGCATATTCGAAGCATCTAGTGACCCCTCAGAGCTACCCGCCCCTACGATAGTATGTATCTCATCGATGAATAGGATAACCTTGCCATCTGTCTTTTCAATCTCTTTCATGATACCGCGTAGACGCTCTTCGAATTCACCGCGATATTTTGTACCAGCAAGCAACAATCCAAGATCAAGAGATACAACTTCTTTATCACGAAGACTCTCTGGCACATCCCCTTTTGCTATTCTCAAGGCCAATGCTTCAGCAACGGCAGTCTTACCTGTACCAGCTTCACCTATGAGTATCGGATTATTTTTTGTGCGACGAGATAGTATCTGCATGAGGCGCATAATCTCTGTATCTCGGCCGATAACTGGGTCGAGCTTATCTTCTCGTGCGAGCTTTGTCAGGCTACGAGTAAATTTAGTTAAAAGTTTTGGCTTTTTCGAGCTACCAGTATCTGTGATATTTTCTTTACGAAACATCTCTACAATATTTACAATCTTTTCTCTTTCGATTTTAAATCTTCCGAGCATCTCACGGGCTTCACCTGGAGTCTCCAATAGTGAGATAAATAAATGCTCAGTAGATACAAATTCGTCTTTGAGTGTGACCGCGACTTTACTAGAATTTTCAATTGCGGCAGCCAAATCTGGAGTCAGATATATCTGATAAGAAGGAGATACAGTATTGCGAGCTTCTGGATTCTCGATAACTTCTGCTACTGTATCTACTAGCAACATAGTATCGACATCCATCTTTTCTAAGATAGAAATAATAAGTGAATCCTCTTGCACTAGCAATGCAGTTAGCAGATGCAGACCATTTACATGATTCTGCCCACGCTCAATAGCCAGCTCGTGAGCCTTGCGAATTGCCTCTTTTGCTTTTGTTGTAAAATGATTGAATGGTGGCATTGATTTTGCGGAATCACATCGCGTACGCCCTTTTGACGCGATGCTCCCGATTCTTAATTTTGTAATTTTAAATTTTTAAACAAAAACAATATACATATTTATTGCTTAGGAGCAGTATTTAAATCCACTGGTGTATCTGTAGCTTTTGGATCGGCAGGTTTTACTTCGTCTGTGATTTTTGATTTTGATTGAATTTGCAAGACTACAAAACCATTTCCAAAATTCTTCAAAACCTTTGCGTCAAACAGATCTTTCCCTAAAACAATTTTGTATTCATTTTCTGAAGCAAACAGAACAGATGATTCTACTAATATCAATCCGGAGTCCGAGATGATTACTCCTTGACCAAAAGGTCTCACTCCATCCACGACAACATTTGTATCAGTGTCACTTGGGGTGACGATCTTGTAATTCTTGTCATATATAGGGACCAATACTGCATTGTCTGACAGACTAATACCACTCTTTTTATCTTCTGAGGGGGCTTGCACTGTAGTCACCTTTTCTATGGTCCTCTGAATTACATTATTTATAGTTTGAGTGGCGCTCTTTGGCATCTGATTCATCAGAGTCACAGTTACTATACCAGTAGCAATTGATACAACAAACGTTATTAATAAGGTCAATAATATAAGTTGGGTTTTGTTTAATTCTTTGATATCCATTAGTTCAGTATAGCATGCCAGTCAAGCTTATTTCCACTTTTTATATTTATTTAAAATCTTTTCAAGAGATGAGACTAGATAGTCTAAATCAGACTTTTTTGTATCTCGTCCGAGAGTAATACGGACGGAATCATTATTATTTTCTCGTAACGCTCGTATCACATGAGAACCCGCATCACTATCTGCACTGCAGGCAGATCTCTCGGAGACTTCAATCCCTTTTGAATCTAGTTCTATCACTAGGAGCTCACTCGATATACCCTCCACTGTGATATTTATATTGTTTGGCAGACGATTCTCAATATCACCATTTAAAAATATTTTATACCCAACTTTTTCTCCGAGATTCAACAATTTTGAAATAGTGTAATCACGCAAATATACTAATCTTGAGATTTCATTCTCTTTAATTTTATTTGTAATACGTAGTGCCTCTGCAATACCGGCGATAGCTGGGACATTTTCTGTACCAGATCGCAAGCCACCCTCCTGTCCACCACCAGCATACAATGGAGATAGTTCAATTCCTCTTTTTTTATATAACACACCTACACCTTTTGGACCATAAATCTTTGTACTGTTGAATGACATCATATCGACACCTAGCCTGTCTACATTTTCAGTATCTAGATAATTCATCGCCTGGGCAGCATCTGTATGGAACAGAGGAAATTCGTGGGTATTTCCGGAATGCTTTTTATAATGCCTAATCTCTTTTGCAATATCACGAATTGGTTGGATAGTTCCAATTTCATTGTTTGCATACATCACAGACACAAGGACAGTATTCTCCTTTATCGCTTCTCGGATTTTCCTCGGATCTACTATCCCATTCTCTTCAACACTTACATATGTGACTTCTGCCTCCCCCCGATTATCGAGAATCTTGCAATTCTCAAGTACTGCACTGTGCTCTATGTTTGTAGTGACAATATGGGGTATAAAATTTTTAATTTTTAATTTTTCATTTTTAACTACTCCTAGAATTACTAAGGCATCAGATTCAGTACCAGACCCGACAAAAAATATCTCGTCACTTTGTGCATTTATAGAGCGAGCAATTGATTTACGAGATTCTTCCACTATATTACGAGCAGAAACACCTCCACTATGTATAGCGCTAGGATTGAGCTCCACTTTGCGAGCGTGATTAGATACGAATTTTGCCACCCTTTTATCTATAGGTGTCATCGATGCGTAATCTAAATAGATTTTCCTCTTTTGAAACATTATTTACCTACTATATCATATATTGTAAAAAATGATTATTTGTTGTATACTGCAAACTATCTATGAGTATTACTATCCTTACATATATACTTGGATTTTTTATTGCTATCCTTCTCGGATGGATAACTTATCTACATATACGTATGAAGCGTCTTTTCATGGGCACAAAAGCAAAGGACCTCGAGGATGTGATGTACACCCTAGGTAAGCACACAGAACAACTAGAGATAACACAAAGAGAGATCAATCGTCACCTAGAACACCTAGACAACAAGATGAAAAAGACCATCAGAGGTGTGGAGACTATCCGATTCAACCCATTCCCTGATCATGGCAGCAATCAATCATTTGCTATTTCATTTATAAATGATGAAGGAGACGGAGTAGTGATGTCTAGTCTATACGCTCGTGATCGAATGAGTATATTTGCAAAACCTATAAAAGGTGGCAAATCAGACTACGAACTTTCCGAAGAAGAAAAGGAAGTTTTAAATAAAACGAAATAAATATGCCTGAAAACAAAACACAAACAAATAGACCACCAGTAGTTGTGGTGATGGGGCACGTCGACCACGGAAAGTCGACGCTTCTTGACTATATCCGCAAGTCAAACATCGTAGATGGTGAGGCGGGAGGTATTACTCAGCATATATCTGCGTATGAAGTAAACCATAAAGACGAGAAAGGTGTAGATCAAAAAATCACATTTCTAGACACACCAGGTCACGAGGCTTTTTCTAAAATGCGTGCACGTGGAGCATCTGCTGCTGATATCGCGATTCTAGTAGTATCGGCTGAGGACTCAGTAAAAGCTCAGACTCTAGAGGCCTACAATACAATCATCGACAGCAAAGTACCCTACATCGTAGCTATAAACAAGATAGACAAGCCAAATGCAAACATCGAAAAAACAAAGATGGACCTAGTAGAAAAAGGTATCTACCTAGAAGGCATGGGTGGAGATATCCCGTTTGTACCAATCTCTGCAAAATCAGGAGCTGGCATACCAGAACTCCTTGATATGATCCTACTCGTAGCAGACATGAATGCTTATACAGGAGATAAAAAGCTAGGTGCATCTGGTGTCATCATCGAGGCAAACCGTGATCCAAAGCGTGGAGTCACAGCTACATGTCTGATCAAAAATGGAACTGTAAAAAACGGTATGTTTGTAGTGGCAGGCAATGCGATAGTGGCTACACGCATCATGGAAAATTTCCTAGGTAAACCTATAAAAGAAGCCACATTCTCATCCCCTATCCGCCTTGTAGGTTTTGATATCATGCCCGAGGTAGGTAGCACTTTTGATACTTTTGAAAGTAAAAAAGAAGCAGAAAAATTCCAAGTTGAAATGCGTGAATTAGTGAACAAAAAAGCAAATACAAAAACAGAAAGATTTGAAGGTAAAGTAATTCCTATTATAGTCAAGACAGATGTAGCAGGTACAGCAGAAGCCCTAGAAAAAGAGATGTCTAAACTAAATACAGCAGATATATCTTTCAAGATTATTTCTTGTGGAGTAGGCGCTATATCTGAGACTGATCTGAAGATGGCAAGCTCTGACAAAGAGAGTGTCGTCGTAGGATTCACAGTCAAGATGGACCGAGGTGCTACTGATCTAAACGAGACATTGAAAGTAAACGTGCAGACATTCGACATCATCTATAAACTCACAGACTGGCTCAAGGAGCTAGTAGAAGAGCGCCGCCCAAGATCAGAGACCCAAGAAGTCACAGGTGCGGTAAAGATATTGAAGACTTTTAGTGCTACAAAGGACAAGCAAGTAATCGGTGGAAAAGTCACAGAAGGCCGTATCACCCTAGGTGGTATCGTGCGTATCATGCGCCGTGAAAATGAGATCGGACGTGGAAAGATAGTAGAGCTACAAGCTGGTAAAATAAAATCAAAAGAAGTACTCGAAGGTAATGAATGTGGAATGCAAGTTGAGTCCAAGATAGAGATAGCAGGTGGTGACGTACTCGAAGCATTCACAACAGTTATTAAGTAGTTTTTAATGATAAATTTTAAATTTTATAAATAATCATTAAATGTTTCAATTTTTAAAAATTACAAAATTAAAAATTCAAAAATTTTAACCTTATGGCAAATCACAGAGACGAAAAAATAACATCAAGAATACGAGAACTAGCAGCTACCTTTATTGAGAAAGAAGGTGGTATTTCTTCATTGATTACTGTCACTGGAGTAGAGATGACTCCAGACGGCAGGAATGCAAAGATATTAATAACTGCCCTGCCAGCGGACAAAGAGCAAGCAGCGTATGGATTCGTAAAGAGAAATCTTGGTGAAATGCGTACATTCATGATGAAGCAACTAAAGATTCACCCTATCCCATATCTTGATGTAGCAATCGACCTCGGAGAAAAGAATAGACAAAAAATTGACGAATTACTCAAAAACGGTTAGGATGTATTTACGCAATGAAGCATAAAGGCCTAGTGGCCAAGTGGTAAGGCAAAGATCTGCAAAATCTTTATACGGCGGTTCGATTCCGCCCTAGGCCTCAAGGCGTCGTGCTGTTTTGAAAAAATAATATGCCGGGGTGGCGAAATTGGTAGACGCACTTGCCTTAGGAGCAAGCGAGGTTACACTCATGGAAGTTCAAGTCTTCTCCCCGGCACAAGTAGAGACATCGGCAAAAATGGTCGGGTCAAAAGCGTATCGCGAAGCGATACGCGAGTAGTCGGAAATCCGTCCGCCCTTGGCGGACATGGCGAAATCCCACAAATCCCCCCAGCGTATGGAAACCATTTTGTCCTTGATTTCAGGGTCAGAGCCGATTTTCTGAAAAAACTTCTTCCATTCTAAATGTGAGGAAGTTTTTTCTAAATTGGGGGCTTCTTTCAAGGACAAAATGAAACTCCGCAAAGGTTCGACCCAATTCTTTCTCTGTTGCCCAAAATGAGTCAAACTTTCCTCAAGCTTGATTTTTTGACGCATTAAAATATCTTTTCGTTCGAGATATACTACTTTCTCAATATCACCATCGAGGTATATCGAGACGAGCCTATCAAGCTTGGTTTGTGTTTCTGAAAGTTTGTCTTTCAAATTTTGGGCAACATTTCCTCTCGCAGAAATTGATTCATTTTCCCAAACAGTAATCTGTTTTTCCATTCCCTCAATTTCCGCGAGAGGAAACGACACTGATTGAAGCAGTGAATGAAGTTGTGAAGCGAGTGATTCCTCTTGCAAATACGGCTGACCACACTTTCCATTTTTCTTGGTACAACGATAATAACAATACTTCACGCCATAACGATTGGTGGAAAATTGAGCCGTAATTGCGCATCCACACTCGCCACACTTCATAAATCCAGTGAAAGCAAAAGGAAGAAACGATTTTTGTTTTCGAGGTTTCTTCCTTTTGTTGAACACATTTTGCACTGCTTCAAACAGTGTCGGAGAAAGAATTGGTTCAAAGTTTCCGTTGTGCCATTCACCACGATGTTTAATAAATCCGATGTACGCCCGATTATTCAACATCTTCACAACCGAAACTTTGGCAAGTGGCGTTCCTTTTTTCTGCACAACGCCGTGATCCGCCAAAAAATCCGCCAGTGTCGTGAGCGTGTATGTTCCAGTGGCGTATTCCTCAAACGCTCGCTTGATAACACGAGATTTCACAGGGTCAGGCTCGATATTGTGAGTTTTAAAATTATTGACATAGCCCATCGGAGCGAGTGTTAACCATTCGCCACGGCGGATTTTTTGGCGGATTCCACGCTTCACGTTTTCAACAAGGTTATCAGAAAAATATTTGGACTGTCCGAACGCCACTTGCAACATAAATTTGCCTTGCGGAGTTGGCTCAAACCAAAACTGCGGAAAGCATAAAGAAGCAATTCTGTTGATGTCTACTAAGTAAATTATTTTTCCGCCATCAACAGAATTCCGAGCGAGACGGTCTGGATGCCATGCCAAAATGCCAAGCGGTTCACTACTCGTTTCTATATACGCAATCATTTTGGCAAAACCGTCTCGCCCGGGCTTCTTTGCACTTTTCGCTTCCGTAAATACTTTTACGATTTCAATGCGTTCTCTGCTCGCATACTCATTCAGCTCAAAAAGTTGAGCTTCAATACTCATCACTTGCTTATCATCTTCCTCTGTACTCTTGCGAGCATAGAGAACACATTTAGTTTTGGTTTGAGTTGTTTCCATACGCTGGGGGGATTTGTGGGATTTCGCCATGTCCGCCAAGGGCGGACGGATTTCCGACTACTCGCGTATCGCTTCGCGATACGCTTTTGACCCGACCATTTTTGCCGATGTCTCTACTTGTGCTCTAATTCTATACTTTGCTCGAACTTTTTTCGAACGGCAAAGTGACTAATCGTGCATCCGTTGCGCTGAAGCGCCTCTGTGCGAAGCACAGAGCTTTTCCAAAAGGAAAAGGACCGAAGCACGAATACAATGCGGACTCGGTTTTGCGGAAGCATTTTTCTGGGGATATGGTTTCCGCAAAACCTCGGCTGATTTCGGATTTCGCAAGCGGAGGAGGAGGGGTCTGGGGGAGGAATCCTCCGCTTGCTCCATCCGTTTCTCTTGGCGAAATTCGGGGCGGACA
>JAGOUR010000009.1 GCA_018061145.1 Minisyncoccota bacterium
TTGTTTGATTTTATTAATTGAGTGACTCTACCCTTTATTTTTGTCCAATCAACATTACCATCAGTAGTATCGTAGGTATTCACCATTTCTGTTCCTACCGCTACAATATCCCCGAACTCTACACCACTGGATACTGGATACATCTCGGCATAGTCAGCAGCTGGAGCTGCGTTACAATCACGGATCTCATAAGTCACACCAGTTGTAGGAGTAGTAGCATTTGCCAAACTTGAACAAACAGCATTTGTAGAAGCTGTACCCGAAAGACCCATATTAACCACTCCAGCACTTGTAACTTTGAATTTAGAAACACCAGCATTTTTTAAATCCAAGAAATCTCCTGAGAATGTACCACTAGAAACAGCCATATCCATGAGCAATGCATCTCCTGTAAAAGTAGATGTATCATGATAAACATTTAGCATTGAGGCAGCAGAAGTCATAGATCCAGTATAGAATCGAGCCACACCACCCTGTGTTGTTCCTGTATTTTCTGCATACAAACCTACTGGAGATGATACTCCTCCTGCACTACTATTTGTGATAGCTTGCACACCGAAAGTTGCACCTGTTGCTCGCAATCCAGTATTTGTACCTTCTGTATTACTTCCAGCATTGGAAACTATTTCAATCCCGCGAACAAGATTAGCCAATGTTGTATTGTCTACTGTTCGAATAATCTCACCTACCATAGTATTAGGATTTGTAGTTGGAGCATTATTAAATACAAAACGATTTCCAACTTGAACAAAACTAGAGCTACCCCCGTTGTTAAATGTGTAATCTCCGTGTATACCAGCGACAGCAGTAGTAGAACCGTTTGAAGCCAGAGTAGAAACAATATTTAATTTTGCCAATGTTCCCGATGTAAGAGTTGTCCCACCGACGAGCATCTGACCTGCATCTATATTCAATGCAAGATTAGAACTTCCGCCCGATGCTGTTGTGTATATACCTACATTATTTGAAGTTCCAGTATGAGTATTTGAAAAGTATCCTCCATAAGTAGTCTGAGCTCCAGCACCATTTGTACCAGACAAAGACACATTAATTCCTTTCTGATTTGTTAATCCCGCTGTGCCTGTGATAGCAAGATCTAATACTGATCCAGAAGACAATGATGAAGACGAGAGACTAAATGCATTACCAGTAGTTATTGAATTAAAAGAGAAAGCTGTTTTGTATGCACCATGAGCCAGGGTAAGATCGGCAGTAGGGACTGTGATGTCACTCCACGCCCCGCTCCCCCCGCCACCACCTCCACAAGATCCCCATGTTGGTGCCCCAGATGAAGCCTGAGTCAGACAAAGCGCAGCGCCAGTATTCACAGCTAGAGCTTGTACTGCACCAGTACCATTTCCATAGAGAATTCCGTTTGAAGCGAGAGTTCCTACCCCTGTACCCCCTTGGCCGACAGTGACCAGTGCATTTGAAGTAAGAATTGTGGCACTCGCATCAGGAAGAGTAAAAGTCCTTTCTGCAGTAGTCGGACCAGAGAATGAAGTAAATCCATTTCCAGTACCACCATTTGCAGCACCGAGTATTCCTGTGATAGTAGATGAACCCAGAGCCAGAGTAAATCCTGTTCCAGTAGATCCAGCTGTTAGAGTACCTACTGTTGCGATATCTGTACCTACGAGTTTTGTGGCAGCAATAGAACCTGCGAGGTCAGCATTCAAAATTGCCCCAGTAAGAGCAAGTTTTGAATATGCGATAGATCCAGCGAGCATAGTGTTTGTGACTGTACCAGAATCTATAGACCATGTAGCACCTGATCCAGACACTGTGATATCACCCTTGTCTCCATCTGTTATTCCCGCACCTCCACAAGCACCCCATGCAGGTGTACCAGATGAAGCTTGAGTCAGACATTGCACAGCACCAGCATTCACAGCTAGAGCTTGAACTGCGCCTGTACCATTACCATAAAGAATTCCATTTGATGCTAGAGTAGTAGCTCCTGTACCTCCTTGGCCGACAGTCACAGCTGCATTGCTCGTCAGTACTGTCGCATTGGCATCAGGAAAAGTATAAGTACGAGATACAGTAGGACCACTAACTACGAAGGTACCATCACCCACACCAGCCCAATCATGTCCAGGATTTGGAGTAGCAGCAAAAACTAAATTAATTATAGAAAAAGCTACTACAGAAATTAGAGCAGTGTAAGCAACATAATGGAATGAAAATCTTGGTCGGATTACGTGTAGGAATTTTTTAAATAATAATTTTAAATTAAACATAAATTACACTTATATTATATCACGATAATATTAAAAAAGTACGCGAGAATGCGTACTTTTTTAATTAAAATGTGGATAACTTTTTAAATTTTATTTTCTTAAAAAAATTTATCTAATTATGTAACCTAATTTTGAAATTTTTTCTGAAATATTTGCCATAATTTGATTTATTTCATCGTCAGTGAGAGTTTTTTCGTAAGATTGAAAAACTAATCGGTAAGCGTAAGAGATTTTTCCATCTTTTGAGAATTTATCTACGAGTTGCGGCTCGCGAACGAGCAATTCTGTACCAAACTCTTTGTAAATATTTTTCAATTCATCTGCCTCTACATTTTCAGGCACCCAAACTGAAATATCACGAGTCATAAATGGAAATGTGGACCAGGGTATAAAAGCAGTAAGTAGTAAGTAGTCAGTAGAAGCGGAGTCGGAAGTACTTTCCGAAACGGTCTGGCCGAGCGTACCCGCGAGGAGATCCGAGGACCTTTCGGAAAGAATTTCCGATGAAGCGACAAATTCTTGTAATGTCATCTCTTTTACTTCTTTTTTATTGGCAAAACATACATGAATCTCTTCTTTGTTACCAGAGAAAATTGTACCGATTTCAAAAATCTTTACTTCATTTAGTCCTAGAAATGGTGCATTTAATTTATTCAAATTAAAACTCTCTTTTATTCCGTCTGTCAGATTTTTTCTTAGGAAATTCTTGTCAGAAGCTGAGGCCAACACCTCTACATCACCTTTATCTCTGAATCCATATGTAGCTATCTCCCTGTATCCGTCAGCAAGCAAAACAGCTCTCGCTTTTTGAATATTCTCATAGACTTCATTCTTGTTTGGAACAAAAGACAACTTTGGTATTGTAGGTATTACTTTGTCATAACCGATCCATCGGCCAATCTCCTCTACCATGTCCTGCTTTGTATCTAAATCTCTGCGTAATAGTGGGATTGTGACAGTCCATTCCCCTTTTTCAAAATCATTGGCATATCCAAAACTATAGTTATGCATAAATAACTCTATATCTTTTTCAGATACATTAGATCCGAGCATTTTTGATACATCACTCGTAAAGAATTTTATAATTTTCTCTACTTCAGGATTTGGGTATACATCTACGACATCTTCAAATACTGCATCCGGACACATCTCAGATATCAGAGCAGATAATTCTTTCATAGCAAAAGAACAAAGAGATGAAGACAGATCATTCTCAAATCTCTTTGCTGAATCTGTGAGTATTCCCAATCTGCGTGCAGTTTTACGAATAGTAGCCGCATCAAAATTCGCAACTTCAAGTAACAAATTAACAGTGGAGCCGGAAGTACTTTCAGAAACGGTCTGGCCGAGCGTATTTTCTGTATTTGCGAGGAGATCCGAGGACCTTTCTGAAAGTATTTCCGGTGCAACGTTTATACCCGAGTCCATGCCACCTTTTACTCCAGCGAGTGCTAAATTTTTAACACCATCAGTGATAACTAGATCATTTGATTTCAATTTAACTACGATTCCTTCTCTGCCTACTAGCTTTAATTCTTCACCTTCATTTGCATTACGAACTACGATATTTTCACCAGAAATTTTACCCAAATCAAAAGCATGAGTCGGATTACCACAGTTGTACATCACGAGATTTGTAGCGTCGACCATATTATTTATCGAGCGTTGACCGATTGATTCGAGGTGTTTTACTACCCAATCTGGACTCGGACCAATCTTGACTCCACGAACAATACGCCCCATATAGCGATTGCATTTATCGGTATCAAGTGTGATTTTTAAATTTGTAGGTTTTGACTCTGGTATTTTGAAAATCTTGTCTGGATCATTGAAATTCAGTCCGAGCTGTCCTGCTAGTTCACGCGCGACACCGCTGTGTGATAGCAGATCATGTGCACGATTCGGCAAGATATTTATATCAAAAACAACATCACCATCTGGCAATTTTTCTACACCCTCTACCTCGGTCAGGTGGTATGTCAAAAAATCTGCGATTTTATCCGCCGGAGGTATTTCTGGTATATACCATTTAAGCCAGTTGTAAGATATGAGCATAGTAGATAATAGTTAGTAGTTAGTAGTAATTCGTCATCTTATTTAACATTTTCATCACTTCTTTAAGTAAATCATCTGATTTTTTATAATCTAGATCTTTTCCAAAAGGTAATCTTTTAATAATTTCAATTTGTGTTTCTAATTCAGCACCTGAACCAAATGCGATTGTAAAAAAATGATTTGTATCATTTTTAGTTTTTCTTCGACTTCCCTCGGCTATATTTGAAGGTATAGAAACTGCAGCTCGTTGCATCTGTGAAATAATTCCATATGTTTCTGTTTTTGGCAACTTTGAAGTTAATTCATAAACAACTATAACAAGATCCATTGCTTTCTGCCAAACTATTAGATCTTTATATCCGTTTTCTTGCATAATTATTTACTACTTTCTACTACCTACTTATTACTCTCTATTCCTAAAATTGATTAATTCTCAAATCACCCTGATAAAGAAGTCGGACATCTGGAATATTCCACTTGATCATAGCGATACGATCCAGCCCACCTCCGAAAGCAAAACCTTGAACCTTTTCCGGATCAAGACCTGCATTTTTCAATACTGTTGGATGAATCATTCCCCCACCCATCATCTCTAGCCATTTGCCATTGAACTTTGCATGCACCTCTACAGATGGCTCAGTAAAAGGAAAGAAGCTAGGACGGAACTCTATCTCTATATCAGGACCTAGAACTTTTTTGTAGAATTCTACGAGCACCCCCTTCATATGTGCGAGATTTATATTCTCCCCGATCATACATCCGTCTATCTGATGGAATTGCATCTCATGAGTAGCGTCGGTCGATTCATTGCGGAAAACTTTACCGACAGAGATATACGCCCCCTCGGTCATATTTTCTTTTGCCATCTTTTCTAGATTGCGAGCTGTCGTATTTGTAGCATGAGTACGGAGAACTGCATCTGGAGAATTTTTAATATAAAAAGTATCCTGCATATCACGAGCAGGGTGATCTTTTGGCACATTGAGTGCATCAAAATTGTACCAAGTAGTCTCGAGCTCTGGAGCCAGAGATACCTCGAATCCAAGGCCAGTAAATAAGTCGTAGGCCTGATTCTGTAGGATAGTTAATGGGTGAAGTGACCCCTTTTCATATTCATTCATACGTTTAAATATAGCATTTTACCCCAATTTTGCCAAAATCTCATACTTTAACCTGTGACCATTCCCCCATTTCAACATACCTAAATACGAATTCACACTTTGTTCTTTAAAATTATTCTTTTTCAAATTCCTAAACATTCTCTTTTTCGTCGCGGTTCTTAATACTCTGTGTTTTGGGAAATGCACCCAACCGAGAAAGTCTAAACCTGAGCTTAAGTTTTTAATATATACTTTATCTGGATGAAGTTGCAATTTTAAATAATTTTTAATAAATTCTGAAATCACTGGAAGTAATTTTGTTAAATATTCTCTATCTTCTGACAAAATAACAAAATCATCAGCATAACGAATATAATACTCTACCTTCAATTTATGCTTAACAAATTGATCAAATTCATTCATGTATATATTTACAAGTAATTGGGATGTTAAATTACCGAGTGGAAGACCTTTTTCATCTTTACTATTTGAAACCCATGGGTTTGAATTAGTAAAGACATCTTTTTGCACTAGGTCTTGCCTAGTACAGAAACTATTGATGATATTTGAGAGTAGTGCGAGAGTATCTATATCTTGTATATGTTTAGTTAAAATACTTTTTAAAATATCATGATCAATATTCGCAAAGAATTTCCTGATATCACATTTTAAAATCCAGCATGTTTTTGTATTATTTTTTGATGCTTTTCTTGCAAATACTTCAAACCTCTCTATTGCTCTATGTGCCCCTTTGTCTACCCTACAGGAATACGAATCGTATATAAATTTCTTGTCGAAATACGGATACAAAATTCTATATATTGCGTGGTGGAGGAGTCTATCTCTTACAGGTGCCTTGTGTATATCTCTGGGTTTTGGATCATTTATTTTGAATTCTTTGTATCCCCCATGTTTGTATATCTTATTCTTTAAATCATTATGTAAATTATATAAATGAACATCCAGATTGCGTGAAAAAATTGCTACATCATTTTTATTCCTCTTACCATTTTGGAATTCACGCCAAGCTTTGTATAAATTTTCAAGATTTATGATATTATCATACATATGAATATTACTATAAAGCAGACCCCCCCCCCGACGCAAATTCCTGTGGTTTTAGTGAAGGCAAAGGAAATATACAAAATTTGGGTTGAAAATTTACCAAACATTCCCCGTATCTCACGATATACATATGGTGACAGAGTAGACACTCTATTTCTTGAATTCTTGGAAAAAATCTATGCAGTATCATATATGCCAATACATGAAAAATCTCTCGGTATCCGTAATCTGATCAGCACCCTCGACACACTCAGATTCCTCTTCCAGCTCGGATATGAGACTAGACTCATCACAGAGAAAAAATATATTGCTATATCTACACCACTCGTTGAAATAGGAAAAATGCTCGGTGGATGGAAAAAAGGTCTCGATGAAAAAATAATAAAAACTCCCGCTCAAAGTAAATTACTTTAAACGGGAGAAAAATTGTGTTTCTAAAAAGGACACCATTACCGACATCGTACTCATTGTCAGGGTTCACCTTGTTCAAATTCAAGTTGAGCTTGCCATCGTCATTGCGATACACGTTGATCCTGCAAGGATTTGTAAAATAATCATCTATCTCACGACACATCTACTCAAGATACTGTCTGTATTTTATTCTGAACATAAAAGTTCACCAATTATTTCACCAACAAAATTTTTATATATAAAGAAAAATATAAAGACACTCCCCAGAGACTTATCCCTAAAAATTCTGCTTTACAGTTTCTTGGGCTGTAGCTGAGAAAACCTTGGCCGTCTCATACGACTACAACGTATAGCAAGTATATATAAAAAATCCAAAAAACAAAGACCCTAAGATACAAAATATCAAAGGGTCTTTTAATTTCAAGAAAATAAGTGTTAGCTAAAAAGGACACCATCACCGACATCGCACTCACGGTCAGGGTTCACCTCGTTCAAATTCAAGCAGAGCTTGCCACCGTCATCGCGACACACGCTGACCCTGCAAGGAACACCATCATGTTCTTCTTCAAAATAAATGACGATCCCTTTACCTTTTTCTTCAATCTCACCGGCATCAATAAGCTTACTAGCTAGCTCGATGGCATCAAACAAATTGTATTTTTTGTATATATCAAACTTCTTACCGGTATCAATGATACTCTGGTGAGTTAAGTTTTTTAAGAGACGATATATATTTGAAACAATTTTTTGTTTTCTACCTTTGATTGTAGTTTTACCGAACCAGCCGATAATATCATCATCGAGCCAGTCCAGCTTGCCACCGTCAGATTTTAATGCCAAAAATTTCTTTAGGTCTCTTTTAACATTAAATTCATCGGCAGTAGGTTCCAGTGACACCTGCTTGGTGCGTTTGAAAAAATTCTCAATCAAACCTTTCATGATGCTGGTAAGCATCGAGAATAGTTCGTTGAATAAGTTAGGGTTCTTGGCAAGACTTGCGTCGTACTCGGCTGTCCAGCCGTTTTTGTTTGCAATAGCAACTAAATTTTCTGTGTTGTTCATAATTTTTGTATTTAAGAATATTGAATTTATCAAAACCTCCAAGAAAACTCAGAAATTCAAATAAATTCACTATTCCTATACAAAAACTATATATTTCAAGGAGCTATAAATCTGGTAGTATTATATCACAAAATATGCCTATAAGTCAAGCCCTAAAAGAGCTATATTTAAAGGGGTTTTGTATGGATATTGCAGGATTTAATAGATTATTATATATTATAGGTACTAGTGGCTTCGGCCTCCGAGAAAGCTCCCGCAAGGGAGCTTTCGATTTTATACTTGCAGTCTATATAACAGTATGGTATTATAAAAATATTGAGAGGTTGCCTCTCTTGCTCGCAAGAGCCGATAGCCCCGCAAGGGGCTATTATAATTTATAAAGCTTACTAAAGTATTCTTGTATTTTAGAATATTCTTCGTCTGAAAGAATATATTTCCTCTCTGTAAGTCTCCTCTTGTCAAAACTACGTATCTGATACACTAGTGCTGTATGCAAAATACCGTCATCTGTCTTTATAATGCATGAATATTTTCTATTTTTAACTTTTGAGGTAAGTGGTATACCAATAAAACTTTCACTACCTTCAGCATTTATCACAAGCACTGGTCTTGTATAATCATCCCCTTTACCATATACCTCACTACCCACATTCATCCCAATACTACACCACCAAATTTCTTTTTCTTGTGGATGATTAAATGTTACATTTTGATTAATTTTTATTTTCTTTTTATTCCACTTATCAAAATCTTTATCCATATTTAAATTATATCACTACTAATCTCCGAGCTCTATGCTGTTTTATAGATCTTTGCTCTTGCGCAGTTTGGACAAGATGAATCCCGGCCGTAGGATTTGAAATTACAAGGACGATTAACCCACTCCCCTGTCTTTAATTCCCTATCGTATTCGGTAATATCACGGACGAGTAGATCAATCTCTTCATTGGTAATACTAGTCTTGTAGATGCCATTCTTGTCGCCCTTTTTAGCCTCTAAAAATTCCAATTGAGATTCGGATACTCTGTCATTATTATTCGCACCGTGAATCAGATACGAATACATCGCTAGCTGTCGCATATAGCTACTCATACTCTCTCCTTCACCCCTCTTCTCTATCTCAGACTTTGTCTTTACACTACCAGTCTTGAAATCCGTCACTCGGAAAGTATTTTTCTCTATCTCTTCTGTCAGGTCCACCTTTCCATAGAAAAGTAAGTTTGGGAAGCGAGAATCACGATACGATAGTGGTCGCTCTGTCATATAATTCTTTATATTTGGAAGTCTTTCCTTTACCCAAACAGATACTATACCTATCGCTTCCTTTTGCAGTCTTTTTACCATCGATTCCTCGTAGATATTCTGCTTGTGAATCTGATCGAGGATTATATCTTCAAGCAAATCTCCATTCTTCTTCAATACTTGCTCGATCGTACCGTGGACCACATTACCAAAGACTAGACTCTCGGATACTACATCCGGTAGGCGCAATAAATTCCTAAAATACCACTTCCATGGACACTCAAAAAAGTTATTCAGCATAGTCACTGACACCTTTGTCTTTTGGTATTCTTCGGCGACCATATCGGTCAGGTCTTTCGTTGAAAAATCCACCTCTGCATGTGGTACAGCTGTGACATATGATTTTGGATCCTTGCTTAGAATTTGTTCTTCTACTTGGTTGAAATTTTTCTTTATAAATAGATCTTCTGGTAATTCAGCGATGATATGTGACAATTCCTGATCACCCCCTGTATATGAATACATAGAATACGAAAAAGTACAGAATCGCTTTGCACGAGTCAGTGCTACGTACAGCTGCTTTTTCACTACCTCAGCATCTTTTTCTTCTATTTTATTCTGAACATCTTCTGGTAGTGAGAAGGCCTGCTTCTTTCCATTCATGAGTGTCTTCTCATCCATATGAGCCACCCAGACGAAATCAAATTCCAATCCTTTTGATGAATGTAATGTCAGGACTTTTACACCCTTGTCTCCGTAGAAAACATCTAGGGGTAGATCCTCCCCATAAGATTTTAATCGATCGATGAAGTCGATAAATCTTTTCAATGTGAATTTCTGATGTTCGCGCTCACTCTTTTCCCTCTCTGCTAGTGCTAGGTGTAGTACTGTTCGTACTACCTCCACACGGCGGATCAGATCATCGTGATTCTCTGCTGTATCTAGGAGCAGACTCTCGCCTACGTATTGAACTAGTTCATACACATCACGAGTATTGGACTCCTCGATATAGAATTTCAATTTATCACCCCAAGAATTCACTGGATCAATACCTGTAAATAAATCTTTCTTGCCTCTACCTAAATCCTCTACAGATAGTTTATAAGTATTCACACTCTGTAGGAATTTATGAGCAGATAGTGGTGGTATCTTATTTATCGGATCAAATAATGATTCAGAGATAGAAATATTGTCATACGGATTCAATACTATTCGCAGTGCTCGGATCAATGTATCTGCCTCGGGCACGCCAAAGAGTGTCAGTATGCCCGATGAAGCCACTGGGATTCCACGATCTCGGAGTATCTGCACTGCATTTTTGACTTGGTAATTTTTGGGCACCAATATTGCGCATTCATCAGGACTCACTCCATCAGCAATCTTCGCCTCTACCTCCATCGCTGCGGCAATGATCTCGTCGCGGGGATATTCGCATTCATACAGCTGTAATTTATGCATTTCAGGATGATTACTCTTGAGCTTTTCCAACGTCATCGTACTCTGTAATAGTGTATCTGCACTATCGAGGATCGCCTGCGTAGAACGATAATTTTCAACCAATGTGATCAACTTTGCTTTACCAAAAAGAGTTTTGAAACTCTCAAAATATTCGATGGATGCACCACCGAATCCATAAATGAGCTGGCGGTCATCGCCCACTACGAAGATATTTGGCAGTTCTGTATCGTGCCAAATTGCTCGGAGGATCGCATTTTGTGTAGCACTACTATCCTGATGCTCGTCTACTAGCGCATATAGATATCGCTCGCGGATAGTCGCCTGTGCATCTTCAGAATTCACAAGGATATGCAATGCGTATTTTAGTACGTCATCATAATCACACAGTCCTCTCTCCACTTTTAATTTCTCATACTCTTTATAAAAAATGACGACTTCTTTTGTCCTCTCTAGGCCGTCGATCTTCTTTTCTACTTCTTTTTTGAGTTGCCCTTTACTCTCGCCACGAGATGAGATGCTGTCCGGATCATTCTTGATCCTTTCTATCTCAAAATTAATAGATGCCAGAAATTCTTCAGGTTTAATATTTTCTCTTTTCAGTAGCGAGATCAAGCTCTTAATATCTCGGAAGAACATACCAGAATTACCCCTTGGTCGGATGTATGTCCAACTACCATTTTCCAAGATCTCATCCACGAGGGCTATATTGCTCGTCTCGTCGAGTATTGTCGGAGGCTTTTGCATATCTAGTACCTGATGAAATTCCTCGAGGATATTCATCGCAAAGCTATGAAAAGTAGAAATCTTGATCTGAGTAGCAGTCGGACCGATATATGACAATAGGCGCTCGCGCATAGCACGCACACCAGAATTTGTAAATGTCAGACACAGTATTCCGTCGGGATTCGTATCAGTCTTTACCAAAATATTAGCAATACGCAATGATAGTACCTGTGTTTTTCCAGTACCAGGACCCGCCACCACCATAACTGGACCGTCAATAGTATCGACAGCCTCCTTTTGAGCCTTGTTTAGCTTCTTATATGCAGAATTGAATAAATCTTGATTCATAAATAATTAATGCAGATGTTTTTGTAGGATGTCTTCTAAAATTTTTCTTGCGAGTTCATCTACCTTAACAACAACAACCTCTTTTTCTGTATCATTCATAAAATCATAATTTCGCTGAATACCATTGCCTTTGAATGCCGCAATCTCTTTTTCCAAATCTTCTCTTTGTGATTTTAATTCCTGAGGGAAATCTACCTCAAGAAGTTCATAGATACTCGTGTCCACTACTCCTCTTAAATTCTTATACTTAAATCTATTAGAATCAAAAAGATTTCTCATTGGACCATCAATTTTTTTTGTAACTTTATCGATAAATTCTTTCCTTTTTTTAATTATCTTATTTACATTATCTGTTTCAGTAGTGTCATTATTAAAAGAATCTCTAATTTCAGATCCTGATATAAAATCAACAAGTATTCTTGCTACAGTAGCATAATTACTATGAGGATCGTTCTTTTCAATCTTCTTCATCACCTCCACTAAAGATTGATCACCTATAAAAATTTTATTAGGATCCTGAAGTTTTATACTAGTTATTATCTCTGGATAATTTTTCAATAGAAATTCAGAAATCTCTTTGTCTGATTCTAGTGTCTCAATTTTTATGCCATGAAAATATTTTGACACGATATCTATAAATGCATCGTGAGCGACAGCCCGAGCTTGATCGACAAAAATCTGATTTTTTTCTTTCTCAATACCTACAAGATTTTCTGTTTTTAAATTTATTTTATTGTAAGCATTCTGCGCTAAATCTTTTGTCGAATGTAAAATATTTTTAGAGTTCTGAATAGAAGCCAGGATTGTCTTGGCCTCTGCTGCAGAGATATCCTTGTTCAACATAAAACCGATAAGACTATCAGCTATTTTATGGTCAGCTGAATCAGAAACAATTCTATCTAAATTTTGAGCAAATTCTGGTAAAGTAAAATGTCCTATTTGTTCAACTTCTGGGTTGATAGGTTCTATCCGTTGCAACTTAAAATTTTTATCCATAAGGTCATTATACCACTTCAGCCAAAAAGTATTAAAAAGAGACTATTTAAAGGTTAAATATCAAATTTAAGCTCATATGATATAATCCCCCTATGTCTATACTTTTTACATACTTAAAGAATTATTGGAAATTACTATTACTAGCCCTATTTCTCGCTACCATCAACCAAGTCTTCTCACTTCTTGACCCTCTTATCTTCCGCTATGTCATAGACGGATATGCGACAAAATTCGACCAATACACACTACCGGAATTCATACGTGGAGTCGGGGTACTGCTAGCTATGGCGGTGGGTGTAGCATTTGTATCTCGTGTGGCGAAAAATTTCCAAGACTACTATGTAAATACTATCACTCAGAGGATAGGGGCCCAGATGTATGCAGATGGCATATCTCACTCTCTATCCCTACCATACCAACAATTCGAAGACGAACGCAGTGGAGAGACATTAGGCAAGATCCAAAAAGTCCGCACAGATGTAGAAAAATTAATCGCATCGATGATCAATGTGATATTCGTATCACTCGTAGGATTTATATTTGTGATGATCTATGCACTAAAGGTGTACTGGGTCATCGCACCACTATACTTCCTGACTATCCCCTTGATCGGAGGGGTCAGCTATGTATTGAGCAAGAAAATCAAGAAGGTACAAAAGAGTATTGTAGCCGAGACTACAGCACTAGCAGGTACTACTACTGAATCTCTACGTAATATCGAGCTAGTAAAGAGTCTGGGACTAGCTGACCAAGAAGTGGCCCGCCTAAACAATACGACAGGTAAAATACTCGAATTGGAATTGAAAAAAGTAAAATATCTCAGGAGCCTCTCATTCGTCCAAGGCACAGTGATAAACTTTGTCCGTACCCTGATACTATTCATAATGTTGTATTTGATATTTACGCAGAAAATAACTTTTGGTGAATTCTTTTCACTATGGATATATTCATTCTTCCTATTTGGACCACTCCAAGAACTAGGTACTATCATCGGCACATATCGTGAGAGTGAGGCATCCCTTGAAAACTTTAAAAAGATATTAGACAGTAAACCAGAAGAAAAACCAGAGAATCCAAAACATATCGGTGATATAAAAAATCTTGCATTTAAAAATGTAAAATTCCAACACAAGATGGCAAATACTGAAGCCTTAAAAGATGTATCATTCGATGTAAAGCAGGGAGAGACTATAGCCTTCGTAGGGCCATCCGGCGCAGGCAAGACTACACTCGTAAAGATGCTCGTAGGCCTCTACAAGCCCGCAAATGGAGAGATCACATATAATGGCATACAGAGTGCGGATGTAGATCTAAATGAATTACGCAGTCAAATAGGATTTGTGACTCAGGACACCCAGCTATTCGCAGGGACAATCAGAGAGAACTTATTATTTGTGAACCCGACTGCTACGGACGAGATGTGTCTAGAAGCGCTTTCCAAATCTGCCTGTGATGGGCTCCTATCTCGCGCAGAAAAAGGTCTCGATACAGTCATCGGTGAGAATGGAGTGAAAGTATCTGGCGGGGAGAAGCAACGCCTCTCTATCGCCCGTGCACTCCTACGCAAACCAAAATTACTTATTTTTGATGAGGCAACTAGCTCCCTCGATTCACTCACTGAGGAGGAGATATCAAAGACAATCCAGTCTGTGAGTGAGTCAAAGAATCATATCACTGTATTGATCGCCCACAGACTATCCACCGTCATGCACGCAGATCGTATATATGTACTGGAAAAAGGTAGCATCACAGAGAGCGGATCTCACTCTACCCTCCTCTCACAATCCGGACTCTACGCAGCTATGTGGAGACAACAAATCGGAGAAAATTAGAATAAATACAAACACAAAAGCACCGCGACATTGTCGCGGTGCTTTTGTGTTATCTATAAATTATCACCTCAAGAAATTACCGCTCTCATATTTTTTTACAGCTATTTTATAAATAAAAATAGTAAATAAAACCCAAAAAATAGTAACAAATAAAGAAATACTTAAGATGGTAATTTTATTCCCTTTTAAGACATATATAGGAACCGCACTGGTCATCAAAGTTGGGACAATTGTCATAAAAAATATTTTCATTTTATTTGGGAATATTGCTCCAGGATACAGGCCAGGCCTCAAAAAAACTTCAAAAACCTGCCTTGAAATAACTTCTCCGTCGTATACGAAAAATACAATGAGTGATGAAAGTAATTTTGCACAAATAAAAATAATGCACCCAGCTGTAATCGAGTATACGAATAATAACCAGAAAAATAAACTGAACTTTAAATATATACCATAAAAAATAGTGACGACAATCCCCATAAGCAAATCACCATACGAAGAAACAGAAAAAGCGGAACTAGATAATTTTAAAAATGAATTCACTGGTGCGAGAAGTACACTATCGAAAGTACCTTTAACTACCATATTAGGCAACTCAGCAACTCCATAAAAAAAGCTATGGCAAACACCAAAACAAAATAATGAAACACCCAACATCCCAAATACATCAAAACTAGTCCACCCATTTATCGGTCCAGTAGCATCCATAAACAACAACCAAATAATAAAAAATGTCACATTATTTATAACCATACCAAAAACTCCAATCCAAAAAGATCGAGCCAATGCATGAGCATTTTTTATATTTAATTTTGTAGAAGCTATAAAATATAAAATATCTTTTTTCATAAAATTATCCATTGACTGCTAATTTTTTAAAAGCACTTTTTGAAATAAAGACAACAGTGATTAGAAATACAACGATCCAAAAAATTATACTACCCAGAATAACAGGAATTCTTTCTATAAAATCTGGATACATAGCAAACGAAACAGCCATAGACGAACCGAAAGGAGAATATATCGCAAATAATTGTAAAAATTTTGGAAAGAATGCTACTGGTACCCATGCGCCTCCAAATATCATCATCATCTTTGTTACAATAAAATATATAGGTTCACTATCCTCTATCCAAAATGAAGTAAGGCCGCAAGTTATAAAAATTAGACAAATTAGAATCTGACTTAAAATAAATACAAGCAGAACACCGAAAATCCAAAGCCCGATAGAAGCATCTACTGCAGGCAGACCAATTAGAAAGTAACTAATAGTAACAGAAAAAATAGTTGCGAAAATAAAAGAGATTAGCCCTTGCCCTATTTGGAAAAATACTTTTTGCCAAATATAACCGACTGGACGCAAAAGATAAAGCTCTATATTCCCAGACTTTATGTCATTTCTAAAACTTTTTTCAATCTCTCTAAAGCCAAGCCAAAAAACTATAAAGTACATAGACATGCTCCAGATGGCATTCGGTAGAGGGAGCCTGCCCTGCATACTAGGAACAAGCTCGTATACATACTTATACAAATAAATACTAAAAAGCAGAAAGATTATATGGTTTATCATTTGAAAAACTACTTTCTTTTTCTGTTCAAAGCTATTTTTAGATACGATATAAATATAATATAAACCCTTGTACATAAATTACTGTTTATAGATTTTAACTAACACGTCTTCTAGCGAAGGACCTCTGACTTCTACATGCTTCTCCTTTTCAATCAATTTATACAATTCGTTTGTAGGTTCATCAACTACAATATTGCCATGATTTACGATGATCGTCCTATCACATATTGCTTCTATATCCCCCACATCATGAGATGTTAGGAATATTGTCATGTTATTTTTACTACGAAGAATAGCCAAAGTTTCCCTCAGTGATTGCTTTGCAATAATATCCAGACCAATCGTTGGCTCATCTAAAAACAATATTTTAGGATTATGAATTATCGCACATGCAATCTCTACTCTCATTCGTTGACCAAGAGAAAGGGTGCGCACGGGTTGATCACGAAAAGATTCCATGTCTAAAATTTTCTCCAAGTGATCTATCTGATTTACGATTTCTTTTTTAGGCATGCCATACATGACACCAAACAATTTCAATGTATCCCTCGGAGGTAGATTTGGCAACAAATTACTTCTTTGACCAAATACAGCACCTATCTGGCCGACAACTTCTTTTCTATTTTCTACTGGAGATAAACCTAAGATTTTTACACTACCACCAGACGGATGAAGTATCCCCGTTAGCATTTTGATAGTAGTAGACTTACCCGCCCCATTAGGGCCTATAAAAGCGACAGATTCTCCCTGATTTATAGTAAAACTGATATTATCAACAGCCACAAGATCCTTGCCTTTGTATTTAAATATTTTATTTAGATTATTAACTTCAATCATTTTTTTATTATATCATTATATATATTCTATATTTACCCCCTCCCCATACCAATCTTTTAGATACTTTTCAAAAACTGGATTCTTGCCAGATACAAATATTCGCAGTTCTCCGTCTTTTGAAATACGATTTTCCAATTGTGGATGCCTATCGATGTACTCCTTCAAGAAAGGCGGGGTAATCTTCTCCTGTACTAGCCAGTGAGTAATCTGAGGGAATATCTCTCTGAATACATGCAGGACTATCCCGTAGTGAGTACAGCCTAGAATCACAGAGTCCACATCCTCGGGGATAATATATCTATGATGATCTAGGTAGGCAGATACATCTTCCCCTCTCTCTATCATAGATGCCAATTCGAGCAATACGAATTCGTAAGTTTTAATATTTTTCTCTTCTAATGCTTGCTGGTAGAAATGTGAGTCTACAGTGCGATGTGTGGCAAAGACCATCACAGACTTTGAATGCTTTACAGACTCTACAGTAGGATGCGCTATTCCAAACAGCAATCTATCAGGGTAATTTTCTTTTACCCAGTCCTTCAATTCTGGATATATGGCAGTACTAGTAGTATTGCAAGCCAATAGCACCGCAATACAATTCTCCTTTTCATATAAAAAAGTAAGAGCCTCTTTTGTATATCCCAAGAGCTCTTCTTTACTCTTGACTCCATAAGGTACATTTTTCTGATCACCATAGAATACATAGTTGTATTCTGGGGAGAATTTCTTTATGTGCTTTAAAATCCAGAGGCCTCCTAGGCCTGAATCAAAAACTCCAATATTACCTTTTTTGTCTTCATGATCCATTAGATTATTATTAAACTTTTATCTGATTTAGTAAGTATAACACTCCCCTTTGGAGTAACGAGAATCGTATCTTCAATACGTATACCGAGTTTGTTCTTTATATATAAACCGGGCTCAACAGTTATGACCATACCCTCGGCGAGGACTGGTTTGATCAGCTTGAAATATATCTTTGGGTTTTCATGAATGAGTTTACCCACACCATGACCAGTCATATGGATAAAATATTTAGCATATCTACCGAGGGTTTTTCTGCACACTTCATCTATCTTATATGCATGCGCACCACTCTTCACCTCTCTGATTCCCGCCATCTCACTCTGTAATACTAAATCATAAATCTTTTTTTGCTCCAGTGTAGGAGTTCCTACAAATACAGTACGAGTCATATCTGAGCAATATCCATTTACCTTTACACCAAGATCAATAATCACAAAACCAGATAATTTTTTATCCGTTGGCTTTGGGTGAATATCATTACCAGCATTTTTACCCGAGGTGACTATCGGTGGAAAGCTCGGCTTCAAACCCCTCCCCTTAATCTCCCCCAAAATAAAATCCCTTAACTTGACCTCAGTGACTTCATGTGTCTTCCACAGGTCGGACCTGTGGAGAATTTTTAAAATGTTCTTGAAAATAGCATCTGTCTCCCGACATGCCTTCTTTAAATTATCTATTTCTTCTTTTGTCTTTATTTGTGCCATAAATTAAATGCACAATAATTTATTTTTGCATATAAGCTAGCCAGTATTCGATTTTATAAAGGCGACCATTTACCGTCGGGTAACTAGTCTTTTTTTCTAATGATAAAATTTTAAAATATTGCCCGTACATTTTTATAAAATCCTCTCGTGAAAATACACGCTCATACAAATCCAAATCAGACATATAGTATGTGTCATATTCTCGTCCCGGGCTATCTTTGAGGAGATTCTTTACATTCTTATTGCCATCTTTACAGAGTGCTCGGACAAAGAAGTATCCGTCTTTTTTCATCACTCGTGATACTTCGGATAGATACACTGCTCGCCCTTTTTCATCTAGTGCATTCGAACTTGTAACATCAAGAACGACGTCGATGGAATCATCTGATATATCATACGGCTCACCGATATCACCCAATCTATAGTCTACTTTTACTCCGAGTTCTGTTGCCCTTTCTTTTGCAAGTGCAAGCGCAGTTTTGGATATCTCGATACCGATCACACTATTCCCCTCTTCGGCCAGATAATTCGCATTGCGCCCTGTACCACATCCAAGGTCTAAAATATTCTTGCCCTCTACTTTATATTTTTGATCCTTTTTTAGAAACTTCAAGAATCGTAAAGTATCTGCCTGGGGACCGTCTGCCTTGGTCACTAGTTTTGAATTCTGATATTCTTTTTCCCATGCTCGGCCCTGATTCATAAAATTATATTTTTGTTATATCTCGAGAAAAGAATAGATTCATAGTCCAATCAAAAGCGACTTTGATCTTCTTGAAATGTGAGATGAATTTAAATAGATACACAGTCCTCCATAGGAACCACGCAGGTGCCCCGCTAAATGTCAGGCCAGAGATATGAGCCAATCCATTGTAGCGCCCAAGTGATGCCAATTCACCACGTGATTCATACTCAAATGGAATCATAGTAGAACCATCGAGGAATGCCTTTATATTAGAGGCCACATGTGGCCCCTGCCTGACTGCGACTTGCGCCGTCATCGGCATAGGCACACTATGGTCATCGAGAGATACAAATGCTACATCCCCCACAGCAAAGATATTTGAATATTCTTTACTCTGCAGATATTCATTTACCAAGATTCTACCACCTTTATTCATATTCAAAACATCTTTAAATATTTCAGTATTGGGCTTCACACCGGCAGTCCAGATAGTCATACTAGATTTTAAAATTTCATCACTGCTCAATACTACAGAGTCACTCCGCACCTCTTTTACCCCAGTACCGAGCAATACTTTTATCTTTTTACTCTGCAAAACTTCAAGAGCTTTGGTTCTCAAAGTTGGCGGGAATGGCGCCAACAATTCCG
>JAGOUR010000010.1 GCA_018061145.1 Minisyncoccota bacterium
ACTAGAGTCATTCTCTGGTCCTTTGGTTCAAATAGTGTCACTTGGAAATTGTATGTCTTACCCATCTCTAGTGTCTTCTTTAGTTTCTCCTCAGATCCAAATCCTGAATTGTGTACTAGTCCTGCTACACCTTGCTTGATAGATACCAATGCGCCGTGTTTGTTGAACTTGATCACTACTCCAGATACGATATCACCTTTCTTCAATGTAGTCTCGAATTCCTTCCATGGGTTTTCTTTTAGAGCTTTGATTGAAAGAGAGATTTTACCTTCTTTGATTTCGATTATCTTTGCTTTGATCTTGTCGCCGATCTTGAATAGGGCACGTGGATCTTCTACTAGACCCCAATCAAGCTCAGAGATGTGTACTAGACCTTCTAGACCCTCTTCTACCTTTAGGAATACTCCGAAATCTACGATACCAGCTACTGTACAATCGATAGCATCACCTACAGTGTATTTTCCTACTACTGCCTGGCGTTCTTCTGGATTGTTGTCTTTTTCAGAGAAGATTAGTTTACCTTCTTTTGGAAGAGCTGAGATCATGATCACATTGATACGCTTGCCAACTAGTTTCTTCAATTCTTTTAGGATCTTGTCCTTGTCAGAATCTTCAACCCTTGGATAGTGCTCACTTGAAAGCTGTGATGCTGGCAGGAATCCTGCGATACCCTGCCATTCTAGGATGAGTCCACCCTTGTTTGCCTCCTTTACTGTGATTTCAAGTAGTGTCTTTGACTTGATTGCCTTGTCAGCTTCACTCCAGATTAGAGCTTGTTTTGCTTCCTTTAGAGAAAGTTCGATGTAACCATCGTCATTTCCAGCTGATACAACCTTTGCCTTTACTACATCACCGATGTTTACTTTCTTGATGATGTCTTTTGCGTTGATGAATTCACGTCCGTAGATGATACCTGTACCATATGGTGCAAGGTCGATATATACAGATGACTTCATGATCATGATAACTGGACCCTCGACTAGAGCATCCACCATGGGTGGGAGTTCTGTCTTTTCAAGCATCTTTCCGACACTTGAGAGCTCAGCTTTGGCATGTTCTACAACACTGTCTAAAACTTCTTTTTCGTCTTTTTTCATAATTTAAAAATTAAAAAACCGCCCGTTCCTGTGATTTACCAATGGTAAAAGGGAACAGCGGCACAATATATGGGTCTTTTTGATGCGGTTAAATAAATTGCACCATCAAGGGATATCCACATACTGGGCTAGTAATACGTAAAAGATACCATAAAATAAGGGCTTTTGCAAGCTTGCATTTATAGTAAAAAAGTGGTATAATACTAAAAAATCAAACAATATTACTACCATGCCAGACAAGATGTACCACAAAAACCGCAAAGTTATTTTTGTAGAATGGGATTTTCTACAAGATCAAAATGCAACAATTTTCGAGGAAGACAACGGGCACTATGATTTATCAGTAAATGCTGTGTGTCCGTTGGGATCTTTTGGTTACGAGTTAGGTAAAAGCCTTTACTTTGCAGATTATTTTTCGAAAAGATTTTTGGCAAACAATAATCGATTAATCTTAAATCGAATTATGGATTTACTTGAATATTCTTTTGATGAAAATAATGCGGAGTATGTTCTCGTTATTGGACCACCTTCATCTCGGGATGTTATTTACCCACTCATAGTTGATATGTGCGGTGTGTATAACTTTATTTCATTTTCTCCGAATTACAAAACCCATTCATTTACAATTCCAATTAAATTGGACTTTGAAAATGCTTATGGAAGATTCTACTGTGAATTTGATCAGAAAAAAAACTGAACAAAATTTTACTGTATTTTTGTTTAAAATGAGAAGGCCTCAGACTAGTTCTGAAGGTCTTCTTTTTTTATATATATTTGATATAATACTCCTATGATTATCACATACCTCGGAAAGCAATTTTTTAAAATTCAGCAAGGCGATTTGACTGTCGCATTTAACCCTATTAGTAAAGAATCAAAATGGGATGGCAAGATATCTCGTTTTGGTTCAGATATAGCACTATCTACTACAAATCACCCAGATTACAATGGCTTTGATACTGTATCTCATGGAGACACTGTGCCTTTTTCTGTATCTGGTGCTGGTGACTATGAAATACGAGGTATCTTTATCAAGGGTGTGGGTACCGAGGCTAGTATCGGAGGTAAAAAATATGTGAACACTATCTATACTATGTCTATCGAAGGTATCACTCTGGGAATACTAGGTCCAGTATCGCTGAGCGCCATGACAGCTCCTGTAAAGGCAGAATTTGAATCCCCTGATATTCTTTTTGTTCCGATTGGAGGTGGGGATACACTAGAGGTGGCCGAGGCATACAAGATCGCGCTCTCTATGGAATCCAAGGTCATTATCCCTATGGACTATGACGAAAAATCACTCAAAGCATTCCTAAAAGAAGGAGGCCAAGAAAATACAAAAGCAATAGAAAAGCTAACAATCAAAGCAAAAGAGCTCGCTGGAAGAGAGGGTGAGATTGTCGTTCTGGATTATTAATATACAATAAGGATATGAATCCCGTTAGAGATGTGTTTGTTTTATTTTTAAAGTGGGATGAATATAAAATTAAGTCGTATTTTTTACTAAACATTAATAAGATACGGTAATGTAAGCATTACCTATCTCTAACGGGATGAAAGACTATATCTATAAATTGCGCTCAAAACCAGAAGAAATAAGGAAACAGTATATGTTTTTCTTTATTGCTATATTTATGACTATCGTAGGTGGAGTGTGGGTTTATAGTCTGACAAATACATTTTTTAAATCTTCTGCTAGTCCCGAGGTTGGTCTGAGTGAAGATGTAAAGCCATTTGCATTGTTCGCAAGTAGCATCAAGGATACTTATAAAAATGTAAAAGCAAGCGCAGTTGATCCATTCACAAAAGACAAAGAAGAGATAAAAGACGTGATTCCGGTTGAGAATCAAAAGATGATAACCCTTACAGTAATAGATAACCAATAATACAATGGCAAAAAAAGAAGAAAATAATGAAATACCAAAAGAGCATGTAAACGTAGTCTCTGTAAATATTAGTCGTGAGATGAAAGACTCATTTATCGACTATGCCATGTCTGTGATTACAGATCGTGCGCTACCTGATGTGCGTGACGGACTCAAGCCAGTTCACCGTCGTATTCTGTACGCTATGAATGAGATGGGGTTGACCCATTCTTCTCGTTTTCGTAAGTCTGCTGCGGTAGTCGGAGACGTGCTCGGAAAGTACCACCCACACGGAGATGTGGCTGTTTATGATTCTATGGTGGGTATGGCTCAAGATTTCTCTTATCGTTATCCTTTGATCTTCGGACAAGGTAACTTTGGTTCTATCGACGGGGACAATGCAGCTGCTATGCGTTATACAGAGGCAAAGATGGCAAAAATTTCTTCTGTGCTACTTCTTGATCTAGAAAAAGAGACTGTAGACTTTCGACCAAACTATGATCAGACACGCCGCGAGCCTATCGTTCTTCCTACTGCTGTCCCATCACTACTACTAAACGGCACTCTAGGTATCGCTGTGGGTATGGCGACAAATATCCCCCCACACAATCTAGGTGAGGTGGTAGACGCTACAATCGAGCTCATAGATAACAAAGATGCAACTACAGAGGATTTGATGAAGCATATAAAAGGTCCAGATTTCCCAATCGGTGGTATCGTATACGGACAGGCAGATATGCTACATGCATACTCTACTGGACGTGGCGGAGTAGTGACTCGTGGAGAGGCAGAGATAGTAGAGCAAAAGAGTGGCACATTCCAGATCATCATCACATCTATCCCTTACCGTGTGAATAAATCAGCTCTTATAGAGGCTATAGCGGCCCTAGTGCAAGAGAAAAAGCTAGAAGGTATCAAAGGTCTACGTGATGAAAGTGCCAAGGATATCCGCATCGCTATTGATCTAAAATCAGGAGTTCACCCACAAAAAGTACTTAACTATATCTACAAGCACACACAGCTCGAGCAATCTTTCAATTTCAATATTGTGGCCCTAGTAGATGGTGTGCCCCAGACATTGTCACTCAAGAGTCTCCTTTCTGAATTCATAACTCACAGACAAGTAGTGGTAAAGCGCCGTACAGAATACGACCTAAGAAAAGCAAAAGAACGCGAGCATATATTGCTCGGCTTGAAAAAAGCTCTCGACCATATCGACAAAGTAATCTCTGTGATCCGTGCTTCAAAGGATACTGCTACAGCAAAGGTAAACTTGATGAAAGAGTTCAAATTCTCTGATCTGCAGGCTACAGCCATCCTAGAGATGCGCCTACAAAAGCTTGCCGGACTCGAGAGAAAGAATGTAGAATTAGAACTCGCAGAAAAGCAGGCTCTAATCAAAGAACTCGAAGCACTCCTAGCATCTCCAAAGAAAATGCTAAAAGTAATCGCAGATGAATTGATTGCTATCAAGGAAAAGTATGCAGACGAGCGCCGAACTCGCATCATAAAAGGTGGAGTAAAAGCTATAAACGAAGAAGACCTTATTCCAGAAAAAGAATCTGTACTAGTATTCACAAAGGGTGGATATGTAAAGCGTACTGATCCAGGTGAATATCGTGCTCAAAAGCGTGGAGGTGTGGGAGTAGTCGATATCGAGACAAAAGATGAAGACTTTGTGACTATGCTCGTATCAGCAAATACTCATAGTGATCTACTATTCTTTACAAACCGTGGAAAGGCATACCAGATCAAGATGTATGACATACCAGAAGGCAAGCGTGCCACAAAGGGTAAATCTGTGATGAACTTTATATCACTCGATGATGGAGAAAAGGTGACTTCAATTCTACCGATAGACAAAGAGACAAAGAAAACTGTAGAGAGTCTGATGCTAGTGACTGCCCAAGGTGTAGCCAAGAAGGTATCTGCAGAAGGATTCAAAGATGTGCGTCGTTCAGGACTCATCGCAATCACACTCGACAAGGGTGACGAGCTCGTATCTGTACTACCAATCACAAAGGGCGATAGTGTCATGCTAGCTACAGCTGCGGGTCAATCTATTCGATTCGAAGAGGATGATGTCCGCGAGATGGGACGTGCAGCAGCAGGTGTACGTGGTATAAAGCTAGGTAAGAATGACAGCGTCATCGGTGTGGACCGTGTAGCAAAGGGAGATAAAGAGAGTTCTTTATTGATTCTCAGTGAGCATGGTCTCGGCAAGAAGACTGGTATCAAAGAATATAAAGTCCAAAAACGTGGAGGATCTGGTATCAAGACTGCAAAGGTGACACCAAAGACTGGTAAACTGATTGTGGCAAAGATAGTAGGTGATGAGAATGAGATCATCGCTGTATCACAAAAAGGCCAAGTGATCCGTGTAGATCTGAAATCTATCCCTTCATCTGGACGCCAGACTCAAGGTGTGACGATCATGAAGCTCCGCGCAGGCGACTCCATCGCATCTATCACATGTCTATAAAATTTTAAATATAAAAAAGTCCGAATTTACTTTCGGACTTTTTTATATGTGATATAATTAAAACATGTTTGCAAATCCACAAAGTAATGTAGCTCAATTTAACCTACGTGAAGGTATGCGCGTCGCTGATTTTGGCGCAGGGAGTGGTGGCTATGTGCGTGCTATATCAGAGCGTGTAGGTCACACAGGAAAAGTCTATGCTATAGATGTGCAGAATTCTTTATTTCTAAAACTAACAGAAGATGTAAAAAAATATCCCCTCCAAAACGTAGAGTGTATTCTCGGTGATGTAGAGAAAAAAGGTGGATCAAAACTAGCAGATAAATCAATGGATGCGATTATCGTATCAAATGTACTATTCCAGGTAGAGGACAAATTGGGACTAATAGACGAGATAAAGAGGGTGTTGAAGCCAAAGGGACGCCTTTTAGTCATAGACTGGGCTGATAGTTTTGGTGGTATGGGTCCAGCACCTATGTACGTAGTGCCAAAGATAAAAGCAGAGCATTTATTTATCGATAGAGGTTTTAGAGTTATTGAAAATATAGGAGCGGGGAGTCATCATTATGGTATAATATTTATATATGAGTAATTTTCAAACAATTTTTACTGCTATTTTTTTAGCTTTCTTTGTTTTTGGTGTTTTGGTTTTTGCGGGACTAATACCTCTGGGTAAATCTTCAAATTCAAATGCCCCTGTGGGTAATGTGGTTATATGGGGGACATTTCCTTCTTTGTCTATGTCAAAGATTATTGAAGATATAAATTCTTCAAATCAAGACCTCATTATAAAATATGTCCAAAAGCCAAAGGATACATATCAGCAAGATATCCTAGAAGCTATGGCTTCTGGGGCAGGCCCAGACTTGTTTTTCATAACTCCAGATATGGTGATAAAAAACAAAAAGTTTATTTTCCCTATGCCTTATGCCAATTATCCTGAAAAGTCATTTAGCTCAACCTTTATCGAAGGTTCGAGTGTATTTTTGGCAAAAGATGGCGTTATGGCTTTTCCTGTGGTGTCTGACCCGCTGGTCCTTTATTACAACAAAGAATTGCTAACAAATGCAGGTATTGCAAAACCTCCGGTTTATTGGGATGAACTATTTGAGCTGAATTCATCATTAACAAAAAAGAATAATGACGGTGTGATATCTCAATCCATGATTGCATTGGGTGGTTTTGATAATATAAATAATGCAAAAGATATAATGACTCTACTCCTGATTGGTAGTGGTGATTCCATTATCCAAAACGATCGCTCTGATGGGACTATGTCTGTGGTGGTAAATGACAAGACCCCGTTCACTTTGTCCCCAGTGGAGACTGCTATTGGATTCTTTAATGAATTTTCAAATTTGAATAATCAGGCTTATTCATGGAATAGGTCTCTACCTAATTCAAAAGAAATGTTTACTAGTGGAAAACTAGCTTTCTATATCGGACGTGCGAGCGAATTATTTGAGATAGAGTCTGTAAATCCAAATCTGAGCTTTGATGTGACCAATGTATTGCAGACTAGAAATACAAATCTAAAAAGAACAAATGGCCCAATCTACGCACTAGCTACTAATAGTCGGTCCACAAATGTGGCTGGCTCATTGGGTGTAGCAGGTCTGATATCTAGTCCTGACATTGCTAGGGAGATATCTACGGCATTGTCTATCCCTCCAGCACAAAAAGATCTATTGAATGAAAATCCGACAGATCCATATATCTATACTTTCTACAAATCAGCAATCTATCTGTACCCATGGTTGGATCCAGATACAAAGATCACGGACATAATATTTAGAGATTTATATCAGAATCTAATATCAAATAAACTAAGTTCTGCCGATGCTGTGAATAAGCTCCAGAGTCAGTTAGACTTATTAATTAAAAAATAATATATGAAAAAAGTACTAGCTATATTTATAATGCTCGCAACGTTCCTACCTACAGTAATATTTGCTGGTAGTTACGATGACTCTCCTTTTGCTGATATTTACAATCCTGATTCAAAATGTTGGAGAGGCGTGGTGCATCTAAAGGGTCCTAGTGAGCAAGTTCTGCGTCAGAATATGTCTGTAATGATGCGAGAGATGTATGCGACTTCGGCAGGAGTTGATATAGCTACTGTGCCGTCCTTTGCACCTTTTATAATCGAGACATCAAACACAGCACTATATGATGCCATAAAGAAGGAATATCATTTCTATGCAGCAGCAGTGTATCCTATGCCAGGGGTGAATGATGATTGTGTAAAAGCGGTGCCACCCGCAAGTCCCAATACTACTTTAACTACTGAGGGTAAGGGTGTAATAGAAAAATCTGTAGTGGGTCTGGCTGCAGCTAGAGCTGCTGTAGGTGGTGCTGGGTCTATCGGTCTCGGTGGTGTGGCTGGTGGTGTGGCTGGGTCAAATCCTAATCCTGATACTCCTGGGGATATAAAGGGCACACCTCTATATTCAGGTTCAACATCTGGTAATAGTGAGATTAATTATAATCCTGGACCGAGTGGTCTAGCTGTGGATTGTAACCGAGGAGAACCTGTAGTTCAGTATAGTACAGGTAAGAATGGCCAGAGAATAGCCGAGGTGGTATTTCAAAATAATTGTGGTTTTGATGATTTGATGACTCTAATCAACAAGGTTATTAACTTCCTTTTGTTTGTTATCGCTACACCCCTAGTCGCTATCGGTGTGTGTTATGCGGGATTCCTGTATCTTACATCTGGTGGTAGCTCTGAGAAGACTGGTCAGGCAAAGAGTATACTCATGAATCTAGTTATAGGTTATATAGTCGCATTACTAGCTTGGGTAGTAGTTAAAACTATAATGGTATCATTAGGGTTCAATGCTACTGGTATATTCCTGGAGATTTAATGTTGTGTTTAATTATAATTAATTTTAAAATAATAAGATGAATAAAATTACGTTTTTCATGTTACGAAATAAAAAGATTTTGGCTGTGGCGTATCTCTTTGTTTTAATGATTTTGCCTTTTGCTTTCTCTCATGCAGTTGATCCTGCCGGGGTGAATCTGGATGTGAGGATAAAGAACCCTCTTGATAGTAGTATAAATACACTCCCAAAGTTCATAGAAGAGGCCTTGAAAATTGTACTGCAGATCGGTGTGCCAGTGGTGACATTGGCTATCATATACAGTGGTTTTCTTTTTGTGATGGCAAGAGGGAATAGTGAAAAGCTAGGCGAAGCCAAGAATACACTGATGTATACACTCATAGGAGCGGCACTACTACTAGGATCATGGGTCATAGCGCAGGCTATACAGGGTACAATATCAGACATTAAAAGCACAACATAATTAAAATAAAAATATATGCAATGTTCAAATTCAATTAAAAGTATTACAGATTTTATAAATCTAGGGAGCTGTATATTGATAAAGTCTGTGGTACCTCTACTATTCTCTATCGCTACTGTTGGATTTATATGGGGTATCATCCAGTATTTTATAAATCCTGAGAATGAAGAAAAGCGCAGCCAGGGTAAATCTTATATGATATGGGGATTGATTGGGTTATTCGTGATGGTATCTATCTGGGGGCTAGTAGGGGTATTCTCTTCTACTTTAGGGATCAATAATAAGTTGATCGTTCCTCAGGTGTATACAAAATAAAAGCTTGCGTATTGTATATCATTTTGTGATATAATATAAGTATCATTATTAGGGTTTAGTCGTTAATTATTATTTAAAAATAAAACATGAAAAAAATTATTTCATCAAGTTTGGTTTTGTCACTGCTCCCTGTTTTTGTTTCTGCTGCGTCTGTTGATGCTTATTCAATAATCGCAACAATTGGAAGACTTTTGAATTTGGTTATCCCTGTTCTTATTGCATTTGCTGTAGTTTACTTTATCTGGGGAGTTATCCAATACACAATCTCAGGTAATGACGAGGCAAAAGAAAAGGCACGTGCAAGTATCATCCAAGGTCTTATCGGTCTATTCGTTATCGTAGCTTTCTGGGGTATCATCGGTATCATCACAAATACATTTGGAGTCGGATCAACTAGCTTCTCAGCTAACAACCAGCTTCCTTGTATTCCTACATCTGGAAATTGGGATACATGTAAATAAAAATTAATATATGTTTTTTGAACTTATACCAGTAGCAGAGGCGAGTGTGGCGACATTGATGCAGAGTATCAATAGGGTTATTATAAATCCTATCATAATACTGATGTTCTCTGCTGCCATAGTTTACTTTCTGTATGGTGTAGTTCAGTATCTCATTTCTCCGGATGACGAAGAATTGAGGACTACCAGTAAATCCCATATGCTCTATGGGATTATTGGTATTTTTATCATGATGTCGGTTTTCGGTATTATGCGTGTGATTCTAAACTCACTGGGGGAGAATCATATAAAGATTACAGACACAGGAGAGGTAAATATCGCACCGAGGGACGGCTCTGGTTTTAACAATATAGGTGACTCTGTAATAGATAAATCAATCTTTACGCCAGTTAATAATAAATTTGAAAAACCAGCAGATACCTCATGGGTAGATACAAACGTTACAACAAAGACAGACCTAAATAAGACAATATATATAGACCCAAACTCTGTTTCGCCAAAATCTGCTTCAGGTACTAAGAGTGGTGTCGGAACAGGTGGTTCTACTGGTAGCCTGCCTGAGATCAAGAACGAGAGTAATCTGCCATCTTTAGATGCAGGTGTCGCAAAGATTGTTCAAGACATGAAAGATGCCTACAAGACAGATAGCAAGAATTACAAGGTTGTAGCTTCTGGGTTATCTAACTCTGAACAATATGCAAAAGAACAAGCTATCATGAATGCTCGTATTATGGTGGCAAAAGAGAAAGGTCTCAGTAGTATAAATACAGTATACAATGGAGGTATCCTGTATGAGAAAAATTGGAAAGTCGGTGAGACCTACCACTACTGGGTAGCTATGAGCTCTCCTAAATAACCTAACATAAAAACCACCGAAAGGTGGTTTTTATGTTGTCTTGCAAAAAATGGCGATCAGCAGTAGTATGAATAAAAAATATAAATAGCTATGAAAAAGCAAGTAATAATTTTGGATTTTGATGGAGTGGTCGTTATTACTGAACACCTCCAGCTTGAGTACCTAAACAAAAAATACGGGATGAATTCTAAAAAAGAGGATTATGACCATAGTCTTTATCTGCATGAAAATGTAAATAAATTGATTGGTTTGGATTTATCTTTTGAAGAATTCTTTGAAGATTTCACCAAGGGGTATACTATGTCAAAAAAAATACACGATGAGGCTGTCCCATTGCGGGGAGCTATCGAGGTGATTCGTGAAGCTTCTAAAAAATACAATTTCTTTATCTCCACGATGAGAAACTCTCTAGGTTCAGAAGTGGTAAAGCATGTATTGCACAGACACGGAATCTTGCCCTATTTCAAGGGGTCTCATTTTGTTTATCGTTTTGATGAACATCGAAATTTTGTAAAAGTATCCAAAGCTGATTTTATATCTAGTTTTAGGGGTAAGGCCGCTTTCTTTGTGGATGATTCACATCGTGAAATTGAAGATGCTAAAGAAGTGGTTCCATCTATCTGGCTGAATGACAGTAGTCATAAAAAGATGAATGGTATCTGGAGGGCAAAAAATTGGTCTGAAATAGGGGATTTAATTCTTTAACCCTAGAAGAAATAAAAAAATGGAATGACATTCGTCGTTCCATTTTTTGTATAATTTTTTGGCTATAAATTTACATATGCTATTTACCTATAAAACTTACAAGCTTACGCTATCGCGCAAAGTTGTAAGTTATTTTGTTTAATTAAAATGCGTTTAATTTGGTTTAATTAAGTAATATTTAATCTCTTTGTAGTATTAATTATTTAGAGTTTTTTTGAGAATTTCCAGAGTAAAACGAGATCGGTCATCCCTGGAGCTATCTATTGGTCCCGCAAGATCTTCTATTTTCTTTATCAATTCATCTGCAGTTACCCAAACAAGCTTTGAGCCCTGCTCGTATTCCTCAGTAGGCGATGGGGCCACGGGTTCACCTAGTAATTTGGCTGTACAAATAATACTTTTAAAACATCTCATTGTTGGGTTGTCGTATGAGCCAAAGCTACCTACGGGCTTGATATCTGTGATATTGCATCCTACTTCTTCCTTTGCTTCACGTATAAGTCCATCTATCCATTCCTCTCCATCTTCTACACCACCACCGGGTAATGGATACATTTTACCAATTTCATCTCTGTACTTTATGGATGCTATATTATTTTTGTCGTTAAAAAGTACGACATAGATTGATCGTCTAATAGAGTAATTTTTTTTGTCATCAATTAATTTAAAACCGAAATCTTCTGCTTCAAAATGATTTGCTAGGTATGGGTAAGATATTTCCATGGGTATATTATAGCATTCTATTAGATTAGTAGTTTATATATTAGAATCTAGAATAATAGGTATAATTTGTTATAATAAAAATATGAACCATGAAGGATATACTACTAAGGTAGAAAAATCAGGTGAACCAGAATTTAACTTTGAAGTTAAGAATCATAACGAAGGTGTAACTCTTTATATATTTAAGGGTCTAGCGGTTGCTATTGATACTACTGGTAAAAATTATAAAGATTTACCTGAATTATTTTTTGGACCTTATGATAATGAGCTAAATACTGGATCACTCGGTCAACCTGAAAAAATAAATCAAGGGGTAGATATGGAATACGCATCTTCGTGTATTAAAAAGGTCGCTGAAGCTAGTGGTACACATAAATTTTGGTTTTATCCTTTTGGCGATGATGCATCTCCTGAAAATAAAGAAAATCGCGAGCAGGCAAGGGTAAGATTGTTCAAAAAAGTATCACCTCAAATAGAACCTGCCCCAGGAGGTTATGGCTATGTTATTAATATATAGTACTATTTGTCTTTTAGTGAAAATAATGCTATAATTGTGCAATGTTTCTTTGGCCCTATCGTCTAACGGTTAGGACGCCGGCTTTTCAAGCCGTTAATCCGGGTTCGATTCCCGGTAGGGTCACAAAAGCGCGAATTCAAACAGACTGGACTACTCCAGTCTGTTTCGCTTTTGTGAAGACGGAGGCATAATTTTTCAGTAGAAAAATAGCCGAGTCCGGGGCTGGAAAATTTATGAGCGACGGCGAATAAATTATTGTGGCTCACGTGACCCTTTACTTGCGTCCGGGGATCGAAAGACTTTTCGTTCTCTGGTTTACCAGAGCGAAAAGTACCTGGCGATGTAGTCGCCGATAAGGCTAATGCCGGTCCCGGCCCGGGAATCGAAGACCCATTCCTGTTGCTTTAAAATTTGCGAGTAGAATTTATAACGCCTATATGATATAATCGCGAAATGGGTTTTGGAGAGTTGGCAGAGAGGTTGAATGCACCATTTTCGAAAAATGGAATCTCTGAAAGGGGATCACAGGTTCAAATCCTGTACTCTCCGCAAAACACATGCGCGGTTAGCTCATTTGGTAGAGCGTTCCCTTGACGTGGGAAAGGCGACAAGTTCGAATCTTGTACTGCGCACAAATTACAGTAGTAATTTATTTATATTTATGAAAACACAAGTTATTATTTTAGCGGCAGGCCATGGCAAGAGAATGCAATCTGATATACCAAAGGCTCTGACACCGCTACACGGTAAGCCATTTATCAAATATGTTTTAGATTCTGTCGCATCTTCTGGTGTATGCCCATCACCGATACTAGTAATCGGTCAAAAGGGGGACCAAGTTAGAGATGCTCTAGGCGAAGACTATAAATACGTAGTTCAAGCAGAACAGCTCGGTACTGGGCACGCTGTAATGTGTGCAAAAGAGGCTTCTGGCGATGCAGAGAATGTGCTCATACTATACGCAGATCAGCCACTAGTGAGCGCTGATACCATAAAAGCTCTCGTAGGTGAGCATATAAAAGACGACACGATACTATCTATGGCTACTGTAAAAGTAGATGATTTCGAAGATTGGCGTGCGGGATTTTCAAATTTCAGTCGAGTGATACGCGACGAGGATGGCAAGCTACTACGTACTGTAGAGATGAAAGATGCTACAGAAGAAGAAAAGAAAATCACAGAGATCAATCCATGCTATCTAGTATTCAAAGCCCCATGGATGTGGGAGAAACTGCAAGGGTTGAAGAATAACAATGCCCAAGGCGAATACTATCTGACGGATTTGATCGCTCTGGCTTGTGAATTAGATAAAGATATCACCACTATACAGATAGATCCCAAAGAGGCTCTGGGTGTAAATACAAAAGAGCAGTTAGAGCAACTAGAGAAAATATTCTAAATAAAAAAACAGCCAGGCAAGACCTAGCTGTTTTTTTATTTTATTATTTATTTCTCTGAATCCACATGTATATGTCTTCTAGGGCTTTGACTGCATCCCCTGTGGCTATATTGTTCTGATGGTATTTACCATTTGTACAATCTCCGGCTGCCCACACTCCTGGGACTTGGGATGCTTGGGTCATAGGATCTACTATGATCTTGTTTATCTCGTCGAGCGGTACTACTCCTTTTACAAAATCTGTATTTGGTATCTGGCCTATCTCTACAAATATTCCAGAAGCGGGGATAGAATGCTCTTCATTTGTATTTGTATCTCTGTATGTCAGTGTCGATACGAATTGCTCGCCATCTACTCTGGTAGTTACAGCATTTTTGATAACCTTCATATTTGGATTTGCTAGTACTTTTTCTACTGTGATCTCGTCTGCACGAAATGTCTCGCTACGATTGATGAGGGTGACACTCTTGCAATATGCCAATAGCTGAGCAGCCGATTCAAAACCGGCATTGCCTCCACCAATAACTACGACATCCATACCAGAGAATAGTGGACCATCACAAGATGCACAGTAAGTGATACCCTTGTTCTCAAATACATCTGCATTTGTCGCCTCGAGCTTTCTCCTGCCTGAGCCAGTAGTGACGAGTACTGTGAGTGCATTGTATTCTTTGCCGTTGTCACTCTTGATAGTAAAACCTTTTTCATTCTTGGCTATTCCTACAGCTTTTTCTCCCTCTACGATGTCTAGGAATGGACCCTTGTAATACATAATATGCTTTTTAAGGTTTGCCCCTAGTTCAGCTCCACCTATCTCTGGTGTGCCTATCCAGTTGTAGATAGTCTCGGATACTGTAGACTGGCCTCCAAATTCTGGTGTGATAAGTATGCTTTTAAGTTGTTTTCTTGCGGCGTATACGGCTCCTGCAGCTGCTGCTGGGCCTCCACCGATAATGATTAAATCGTACATAAAGTGTATTTTAACATAAATAAAAATAGCCCCCAAGGGGCTATTTTTATTATTTCTTTCTACGTAGGAATGCTGGGACTGTACTCCAGTCATCATTTGCTGTATCGTCGATGAACATATCGTCATCTTCAATCTTAATCGGTTCTGGTTTTTTTAAGTACTGAGTCTCAGGTTCCTTTACTACTTCTTTGATTACTGGTTCTGGTTTCTTTATTACAGAAAATATATCTTCCTTTTGAACAGATTGTATTGTTGGCTGTTCTGGGATATTTCTTGGAGACGAAGAAGAGAATAGTGAGCGTTTTGGCATATCTGTAGGGAAGCCAGTAGCAATAACTGTGACTTTCATTTCTCCTTTCTTTAGCTTCTCGTCCTTGATTGTTCCGAAGATAACTTTTGCGTCCTTGTCGATAGATTCAGTGATAATCTTGGCTGCTTCTTGGATCTCGTGGATAGTTAGATCGTCTCCACCAGAGATTGCAAATAGTACACCATGAGCACCAGAGATAGATAGATCAAGAAGTGGGGAATTGATAGCTTGGAGAGCTGCCTTTTCAGAACGTCCTTCACCAGCTGCTGTACCTACACCCATGAGTGCTGATCCTGCATCTGACATGACTGCCTTGATATCGGCAAAGTCCACATTGATAGTACCAGGGGTCGTAATGAGCTCTGAGATGCCCTCTACGGCCTGCTTTAGCACTTCATCACACATTGCAAAGGCTTGTCTAAATCCTACGTCTTTTCCAGAAATTACGAGGAGTCTGTCATTTGGTATCACTAGAATTGCATCTACTTCTTTTTCAAGTTCAGCTAGTCCCATCTCTGCCAATTTCATTCTTTGGTTTCCCTCAAATGAGAATGGCTTTGTGACTACGGCTACAGTCAAGATGCCTTGCTCTTTAGCCGCCTGAGCGACTATCGGTGCAGCACCTGTGCCAGTACCTCCACCCATACCACCAGCGATGAATACCATATCTGCGCCCTTGATTACATCTTGGATTTCAGCTTTTGTTTCTTCTGCTGCACGACGACCCACTTCTGGATTCATTCCTGCGCCAAGGCCTTTTGTAAGATTTTTTCCAAGGTGAACTTTTTTCTCTGCAAGAGAATTGTGGAGATCTTGAGTGTCAGTGTTCATCACGATGAATTCAACACCTTTAACTTTTGAGTTGATCATGTGGTTAAGTGCATTTTTACCTGAACCACCGACTCCGATGACCTTGATACGAGCAAATGATTCTACTTCTGGATTTATTTTAGCCATTTAAATATAAAATAATGTTTATAATATGAATTTCTGTATGTGCTCCTGGACACCGGAAGACACTACTAGTACCTACTATAGTATCAGGGATAACATAAAAAGCAAACTTTTGACAGTTTGCTTTTTTATGGTAAAAGTTGAGATAAAATTGATTTAAAAAATCCTTTTACTTGTTTTATATTCCCCTGAAGAGGGTTCAATTCTTCATTAAAATTGTTATTTTTTGAGTAGAGTGCTAGTCCTAGTGATGTATACCATGATGCATCTTTTACTTTGTATTTTGAATTGATAGATATATCTGCTGGTCCTATTCGAGATGGCAATCTTAGGTCTCTTTTTGCTATCTCGTCTATCCTTTGTATGTACGATCCACCTCCGACTATGATCACACCAGCTGGTAGTAGACCATTCTTCTTGATTCTTTTTAGGTGATTCTCTACGAGTTCAAATATATCTCCGAGTCTCGCTTCTACAATCTCGTCTACTTTCTTTTTGGGGAAGTTTCCTAGTAGGCTACCGATCTTTACATTCTCTGCTTCTTCCAAGTCGATACGGAAACCAAGAGCTACATCTTTTGTTATATCCATTCCTCCGATAGGGAATGTGATCATCGATGTCGGCATATTATTTTCAAATACTGCCATAGATACTGTCTCTGCTCCGATGTCCAGTAGTGCACTACCTGCCATCTTTTGCTTTTCGGACAATGTAGCCATACCTGTAGCTATCTGAGATGGTATGATATCTATGATTTCAATATTTGATTCAGCAAAAGCTGTGACCAGGTCCTCTATGTTTTGTTTTAGACAAGTTATGTACAGAGCTTTTACTTCGAGCTTGATGCCACGCATACCCTCGGGGTGGCCATGTATTTCCTTGCCGTCTAGTTTGTATGCTAGTGGGTAGCTCTGTATTATCTTGCGATTGGGTATGTCTAGATTTTCTTCACTATTTGCGAGAGCTTTTGTCACATCTAGATTTGTAATCTCTCCGTCAGCTTTACTAATGATAGCACTACCGATAGATGCGACAGAGAGTAGGCTGATACCACCGATAGATACATAGGCTTTTTTGATTTTTATATCTCCACAATTTTTCTCTGCATTGCGAACTGCACGACGGATACTATCGGATACTTGTTTTATATTTATGATATATCCCATTCGGATACCAGAAGTAGCAGAAGATCCACTACCCAAAAATGATGGGTATTCTTCGCCATTTACATGTTCTAGTACTGTGACACGAGTAGTGTGTGTACCGATATCTATACCGACTGAGATTTTTTTTGCCATTAGAAAAAAGAAGATTTATTTAAATATTTTTAGATATTTTTTTTCTTCTCTCTCCATTGTACTACCATGTTCGAAACCTTTCAAATGTAGCAATCCGTGGATAACTAAAAACTTCAAAAAATTTGGGTAATCCATGTCAAAAAGAGGAGCGTCTTCTTTGATTTTTTCTAGCTCTAGGACGATCTCTCCCGATGTATCTGACAGTGGGAATGAGAGGATGTTTGTAGGGTAGTCTTTGCCTCGCCACTTTTTATTTAACTTGCGAGACTCACTTGGAGACACGCATACTACAGAGAGCTCAAAATCTTTTCCGCAGATCTTGTCTTTCATAGCCACAAAAGGCAAGCTTGGTAGCTTGCCTTTTGTTTTGTTTTTAAATTCAAACGTATTGTCTTGCATAATTAGCGACGACGTCCACGAACGATCTTCACTGCCTTGCCGAGCTTTACTAGCTTTTCATGCTCTTTGCGGCGTGCTAGACGCTTTAATGTTCCTTCTTTTGTTGCAAGTTTTGAGATTTTGCGCTCGTTGTAACGATTGCCTTTAACCTTTTGTATTATTCCAGTCTCTTGCACTTTTCGAGTGAATCGACGGATGAGGTTTGTACTACTCTCATTTGCATTTTTCTTTACTTCTACAACTGTAATCATATGTTGTATCATACTAACATATAAGTTTTAATACTGCAATACCCGTATGACCCTTGCGGTGTAAACATATGTTTTGACAACTTCGTTATTAAGAGCTATTATGTAGAAAAAAATAAACCCTTAATAATTACCGCTATGACAGAACAAGACACAAAAAGAGGAGGAAACGAGGATTGCATTTTGGAAGCCGGTGCTCGCTCTTATGCTTACACTAACGAAGCTTTAAAAGCAGGAGGTGAAAATTCACAGCCTGCCAATTTATCAAAAGCGAAAACTTTCAAGGAAAAGAAGTGGTATGCAGCTCCATTTATTGAAGCAAGAAAATGGGATGATGCTAAATGGGCGAAATGGGTAGACATACTTTTTGCCGGCAGGCATCAAGATCTAACGCCACCAGCTCCAAATGCTCCACCAAAAGATTATGTGCTTTATGTGCACAAGCACCTTCCAGACCCAGATTGTAGGAGCAAACTCATGTTCGCTTTCAGAGAAAAAGTATCCAATTTGGGTGACAAAACACCTAAGTGGGTACATTCACTGCCTGAACTGTGGCTCCCTCAATAAGGGAAGGCCTTCAAATAAACAAGAACCGATGACAACTGTCACCGGTTCTGTTTTTTTATAATAAGTCTTCGGGGTCTATATTTAAGGTAAAAGTACTAGAAACAGCTTTGAGTCTCATATATAAGTCGCTATCTGCCTTGGTATCTTTAGATAGTGGTATTGGCCACAGCTTTGGGTCTATCTTTATCACTGTATTAGTCACGTACTCACCTCGGACCTTGCCGACAAAGGCAGAGAATATCTGTGGATCGTATGCCCCTAGGGTCTTGTTTATATATTCGCGAGCTTTTTCACCTTGGGCTGCAGTGCCTGCAAAAGTGATCTTGATCAATTTCTTGAATGGTGGATAGCCGAACATCTTTCTCTCTTCGAGGTCTTCTCTATATAGAGGCAGGACATTGCCGGAGAGTATATTGCGCAATACTTTATTTTCCGCCATTCTGGTTTGAATGAGGATACCATTGATTGTGATAGCTTGGAGCTTCTCGATAATATGCAGTATCTTTTGATTCATATTAAAACTTGGTATAGAGAATAATCCATCCACAGATATTATCGCACTGGCATATACGTCGTCCTTGAGATATGAAAATGCCATCTCTGTGCCGATTAGGATACTTCCTTTTTCCTTATAGAAAGATGCGATGGCTGCGCGAGCTTCGGTATCGGTACTCGTAGTTTCCTTGTCTATCTGGACTACATTTATATGTGGAAAATATTTTTTTACTTCTGCATAGACCCGGTCCGTGCCTATTCCTAGTCGATTTAGATTGCAGCTAGTGCATATTGGGCACCTAGTCTCTGTCTTTTCTTTGTCTCCGCATTTATTGCACATGAATACGCGCCCACCCTCGTCTTTTGTGGCTGATCTC
>JAGOUR010000005.1 GCA_018061145.1 Minisyncoccota bacterium
TCGCCAGTGCGTGGGGCTTTCTCCGAGCGTACGCTTTAGTTTCGCTTCACCACGCACGCGGAGCGTGCGAAGTCATTACCTCACTTTGTTTTGGAAATAGGTGCGAGTTTGGTACAATAGAGACACCGTGAAAGTAACTATTCTATATGAAGATAATGATTTGGTTGTGGTAGATAAGCCCTCAGGTATTTCTGTGCACAACGATGGGAAAAATAAAGATGAGACACTGGCTGATTGGTTTATAAATCAATACCCAGGATCAAAAGATGTAGGGGAGCCATTGATGGTAGACGCAAAAGGTGGGGAGAGACGTGCGATCATGCGCCCAGGCATCGTACACCGTCTCGACCGCGAAACTTCAGGAGTGATCATCTTGGCAAAGAATCAGGAATCTTTTTTGTTTCTAAAAGATCAATTCAAGAATCATACTATTGAGAAAGTTTACCGAGCTTTTGTTTATGGTTATGTAGCAGATCCCAATGCCTCACTCTTGAATGGCAAGATGGGTGTAATCAATGCCCCGATAGGGAGATCTCCCGGAGACGTGCGTATGTGGACTGCAGGGCGTGGTGCCCGGGATCCTATACGTGAAGCCAAGACTGGGTATGTAGTCCTGTCTAGATTTACAGATACGCAAGATGAGATGGAGATCAAAGACAACAGTCATCAATTCTCTTATCTGGAGCTTTACCCAAAAACTGGCCGCACCCACCAGCTCCGTGTACATCTACGATATATAAACCACCCGATTATCTCAGATCCAATATACCGAGGTAAGAAAGAAAAATCTCTAGGTTTTGACAGACTGGCCCTACATGCAAAATCTATTAAATTCATGCTCCTCTCAGGGCAAGAAATAGAAGTCGAGGCTCCATTACCTACGGATTTCGTAAAAGTTATCAATAATCATCAATTAAAATAGAAAATCTTGCTTAAAACATTTTCTTATGCTATATTAACGCCTATGGAAAAAACCACAATGAAATTAACTCCAGTAGATATCGAAGCTCGCAAAAAGCTTGATTTCAAGGCAGGTGATACTGTTAAGGTCTGGTCAAAAATTTTAGAAAAAGGAAAAGTTCGTCTTCAGGCTTTTGAGGGTCTAGTTTTGGCTCGCAAGCATGGCGCTGAGATTGGTGCTACATTTACAGTACGTAAAGTTGCTTCAACTGTCGGAGTAGAAAGAATCTTTCCTCTATATTCTCCAAATATCGACAAGATTGAGATTATCAAACGCTCAAAGACACGCCGAAGTAAGCTATACTTCATCCGCACAAAGGCTGTTAAAGAAGTTAAGAAACGTCTAAAGAGTATCACTCTTTCAAAAGAGGAATCAACAAACACAGAAGCAGAATCTGCTGAATAAAAAATAAAACCACCCATTGGGTGGTTTTATTTTTTTATTGAAAAAAAGACCTAAATCTGTTATGCTCACTCTTGTAAGTGTTTGCCCGGGTGTTGAAATTGGTAGACAAGCACCCTTGAGGTGGGTGTGTCGTAAGATGTGCTGGTTCGAGTCCAGTCCCGGGCACAATGATATTTTTTTCTATAATTATTTATCTTTTCACAGCTATTGTCATAGTCTTGTTTATCTTGGCGTGCATGTGGGCTATGTCCTTTATAAAGACAGACACACCATTTATCCGTACACCTAGGAGTGTGTTGCCTTATGTGTTGAAGGCTCTGGAATTAAAAGATGATTCAGTCGTCTACGATCTGGGTTCTGGTGATGCACGGTTGTTGTATTTCCTCAAAAAGAATAAACCACAAGCGAGATTTGTCGGATTGGAAAAATTTAGTTTCCCGTACGTTCTTTCTGTCGCTAGAAAATATATAAATAAAATAAATGGTATCGACGGCGTAAAAATAATTAAAAAAGATTTTTATGATTACAATTTTAGTGATGCCACTCATCTAGTTATGTATCTTTATCCAAATGTGATGGATGATATTTTAAAAAAGTTTGATGAAGAGATAAAAGAGGGGACTATCCTCGTGTCTGTGGCTTTTAAGTTTACAAACAAGCAACCGATTGCCGAGATTGATATGGAAAGAGAGGGTGATTATACAAATGCTCGAAAATTATATATCTATAGATTTTAATTTGTAGATGTTTGTGTGATATAATTTACCTATATGATTACTCTTGATCTTGTAGAGTTTATTGAGAAAGAAGAAAAGAATGGTACACCTCGTGAGAAAATAAAATCCGAGCTACTTTCTGCTGGGTGGCTAGCAGAAGATATCGAAGAAGGTTTTCAGAAGGTTGCTCCGGCTTTTGTGGTGCCCAAGACCGTAGAACCTGTTGCTCCTAAAATACAGACTACTTTTACTCCGGCCCTAAGCGCATCCCCAGCTGAACCAAAGGTGGATATTGTTGTCCCGGCAGAAATAAAAAATCCAGAACCAGAAAAAATATCTGAGGTAAAACCAGTAGAACCAACACAACCAGTGCAACCAACCCCTTCAGTGCAAACAGTAGCTCCAATTGTTAAAAATATCGAACCTCAAATTTCAGTAGCTCCTATTGTGGAGCCCGTTCCTGTTTCTGCGCCTGCTCCCGAACTCGTATCAACACCAGAAGTAAAAATAGATTCTAATATTGAGCCAGAAACTCCAAAGATAGATCCATATAGGGAAGTGGTAAAAGAAGAAAAGCCCATCGAGAACAGCTTCTCTGCTTCTGTGCCACCATCTAATCTTCCAAAAGTTTGGACCCCTTCAAATATCCCCATAATCTCTACAGAGAACACAGAAGTTATTCCTAGATTGATTCCAAAAAAAGTAGAGCCCGTAATCCCTCCAAAATCTGTACTACCACCAGTGCGTACACCAGAGAGAAAAGCAGAACTTGCAAAAGTTTACCAAAAGCCACCAGTCGCCCCTGTGGAGAACAATATAGTGCCCCCTATGACGAGTGCCCCTGTGTCTGCTCCTGTGGGGTCTGTGTCATCTCCAGCGCCTATTTCAAGTATGCCTACTAGCCCAGCTCCAGTATCCATGCCAGCAAGCCCTGTAGTAGAGATAAATCCTACGCCCGCTGTTTCTGTGCCACCAGTTGTAAATATCGCTCCTGCCACACCGGCTCCGTCTGGCAAGCCACCTTATATGGTTTTTGCAAAACAAGAATTATCAAAACCTGCACCTGGCCCAGCTTCTTCTCCGGTGTCATCACCGGCATCGTATTCTCCGAACAGTGCAGTCACTTCATCTTTCACTCGAGATTCAAAGAATTTTGTTTTTGAAGAAAAGAAGCCCGGGGTTCCAAGATTCATCGTAGGAGTTTTTATTTTTGTTGCGATTGCTTGTATTTTTGGTGGGGTGGCTTTTGCTTACATGACTGGGCTGATAGATATTCCTTTTTTGCCAAAGATTAATCAGACAGCTGTAACTGCAAAATATATCGACCCAATAATAAATGAACAAAATTCAAATCAGCAAAATAATACGAACTTGGAAGTAGGTAATGTTACTAATTCTTTTGTGTTTGATGAGTCTGGTCAGACAGAAGGGTCTGGTAGTACAGATGTTCTTGTTCCTCCTGGTCCCGCTGTAGACATCGAAGCCTTAAAGACAAAAGACAAAAAAGTAGAAGAAATTATTTCAAATATTGAACTTCAGATTTATAAAAAGTATGCATTGAATAAAAACCTGTATGGCACCAAGTCAAACCTCAAAGGCAGTTGTGTCGACCCAGAAAAAGATTCTCTTTTCTATACTGACCCTAATGATATGAATACAAACACTATCTCGTTTTTCTTGGGTAAAATATTTGATAATACGGATGGAGAGGGTTCTTGCTACTCTACAACTAAAGCTTGGGCTATGTCATTTCCATTGGCATCAGAGACTGGTAGCTATGTCTGCGTAGATAGTACAAATAAAAAGATCACTACAAAAATCGCCTTATCTGGAACTGTATGCAAATAAACCTAGAATTGATTATCTCTATAATATTCGTCATACTCGGGATCTCGGGCTTCCTCGTAGCTTTCTATATTTATAGAAAAAAGAGTGAAAAGAAAAAATTGATTTGCCCAGCTAGGACAGATTGTGAGCTTGTCACGAATAGTGATTATTCTGTGGTTGGACCTTTCCGCGTGGAAGTTCTAGGTTTGGTATATTATATATTTATCACATCAGCCTATCTGTTTGTAAATTTTTATCTTGTGTGGACACCTTTTATAAATGAGCTATTTATTGTGATATCTGGCATGTCTGTGCTATTCTCTGTCTATCTTTTGTTTATTCAAAGCTTTCTGATTAAACAGTGGTGTGTGTGGTGTATATCATCTGCATTGATATCTATCCTTATGTTTTTATTAGCTTTTTATCGTCTATATATCTAATATGCTTTATACAAGAAAAGGGGACAACGGCACAACGAAAACTTTTGGTTGCGACCAGAGAATCTCCAAGAGTTCAAATATAGCAGAGGCCCTAGGTACACTCGATGAGATTAATTCTTTTCTAGGTGTATGCAAAGTAAAGAGTTCCGGTGCTGGATTTAAAGTTCCTACAGGTGAACTTTTTGAAAAAGTTGTACACGATGTACAGCAGAATCTTTTTATAGTACAAGCTGAACTCGCAGGTAGTGATATGACGATAAGTGAAGATAAAGTAAAGGCAGTTGAAAACTATGTAGATACTATAGAAAAAGAATTGCCACCAATAAAATCTTTTTTTATTTCTGGGGGTACAGAATTGGCGGCATTTTTTGATGTCGCTCGTACTATTTCACGCAGAGCAGAGAGGAGAGTGATAGGTGTGGCGGATGAGGGGAATGTAAAAGTGGGGGATTATACAAAAGCGTATCTAAACCGACTTTCTTCACTACTTTATGCACTAGCTAGACTTTCTAACCACTTTTCTGGTATAAATGAGGAACCTCCTACTTATAAGTAGGATTGTATATATGGGGATTATGGTGTAACGGTTAACACTGAGGTTTGTGGAACCTTCGATCTGGGTTCGATTCCCAGTAGTCCCCCAATAGAAAAAACGTCTTTCGAGACGTTTTTTCTATTGGGTGACTAAGCAAGCAAACTGCTTTGCTTGCGTCTGGGTGAGCTCGGGATGGGACCCGAGCGCAAGGCTCATTGAGAGATTTTTTGTAAAAAATATCCAATGAGTGGACAGTTCCTGTAAGGAATCGAAAGACTTTTCTGTGTTTTGTTTACAAAACCAGAAAAGTACCTGCCGATGTAATCGGCGATAAGCGTACTCGCGGTCCCAGTGCATTAAATGCAAAAGGTATACTGTCCATGTAATGGAAGATATCCCAGTGTCTGGGAATCCAAACACTTTTCTGGTATATTTAATTTATGAAAAATCTAGAAAGTTTTATTAAAACTGATCCTGAAAATATTTCAATCAAACAGAAAGCTTGGGATGATATGAAACAGAATATTTTAAAGTCAGCATCTGAATTTGAGAATGAAAAAATGGAAGAGGGTGTTATGGATACAGTCGTGGTTATGAATCTCCTGGGTGTAAATACTATGGAATCTTGTGAAGGGCATGTAGAAAAAGAAAAGCCATATCCTAGTGTTATATTCGGATCAAAAAAACATTCTCAATTCTACTCAAAAGAATCAAACGAAATAAATACAAAATATAGAAATGTTAAGGGTGATAGTCCTGAGTATCGTGAACTTCTCGAATCAATAAAAGAAGAATCTTCAAATCTAAAAAACAAGGTTCAAATTTTATTGGATGAATTCTATTCCGGAAAAGAATGGTCACCTTACCACTACGGCATCTCGGTCTTTACAAAAGATTCAATGTACAGCCTAGCTCCAGTAGGGCTGGAAAATACTGAGAATAATTCTATTGAAAATAAAAGAACTATCTTGGATTTATCCAGAAAAGAGATGGATGATTTTACAGAATTTTTAAAAAATAAATACTTTAAAGAATAATAATAAAACCCCTCCAAACAGGAGGGGTTTTATTTGATATACTATGTGTATGAGTACATATTTTATAACTGGCACCAGTGGTTCTGGTAAAACAACATTAATGAATTCACTCAAAGGAAAATTACCCACCGGCTCTTTTCGTGTTTATGATTTTGATGAAATTGGTGTGCCTGAAAATGCAGATAAAAAATGGAGAGAAGAATCAACTGACAAATGGATACAAATTTCAAATGAGAATGAGAAAAATAAAATCTCTACAGTTATATGTGGAGTTAGTGCTCCTTCTGAAATTTTAAATTCACCAAGTTTGAATAAAGATACAGATTTAGTTTTTGGTATTTTGCACGCAGATGATGAGGTAATTAAAAGTAGATTAAAAGAAAGAGGATGGAATGATCAATTGATTCAGGATAATTTAAACTGGGCTCATCACTTAGAAAAAGAAGTCCTGTCTCAACCTACGCATTATGTTTTTGAAAGTTCTTCTTCTTTGAGCGCCGAGGAACTGGCAGATGGTTTTGTAAAATTTATAAATACTCCAGAAGAGTTAAAAATAAGTAACGAAATAAAAATAAAATAATTTATGTCCACAGTAAAAACAAAAATTGATCAGAGTCTAGTCCTTTCTTTTCTAAGAGAAAATTTTGATGCAGAAATAAAAGAATTAGAATTCCTAAAAGGAGGGGAGTCCTCACAGGCTTTTGCTTTTAATTCAAAGGGTATGGACCTAGTAGCTCGGGTGAATAAGGGCGCGCGTAGTTTTTATAAAGACGAATATGCTTCAAAGTATTTTACAAAGAGCACCTTGCCAATCCCCGAAATAATAGAAACTGTAAAATTTGATGATATTCACTTTCTTTGTATTTCAAAGAAAGCTCTTGGCGCGACTATCAATCTGCTGAATGAAGATGAATATCAAAAAATCTTACCCGAACTACTCGAGATATTGGGGGAAATAAGTTCTACTGATATTGGCGATTCAAATGGCTTTGGTAAATGGAACAATGACGGGGTGGGGGAATTCGAGACTTGGAAAGAATTTGTACTATCTGTGGGGTCACATTTAGATAAAGATAAATTATTTGAAAATTCAATTCTAGAGAAAGATGTTTGGGTTAAGATATATTCTAAAATAGAAGAACTTGCTGAAATGTGTCCAGAGGAGAGATATTTAGTCCACGCAGATTACGGTGGCAATAATGTGGTCTCTGATAAGGAGAATATCACAGGAATTCTTGATTGGGGTGAATCTATGTATGGAGACTTTATTTACGACGTAGCATGGCTATCGTTTTGGTCAGTTAGAAATGACCCAAACAAAAACGCAGAGCAAGCCTATCGAGATATGAATTTAGAAAATTTTGAAGAGCGACTGCTGTGCTACAAACTTCGAATAGGATTAGGTTCGCTCGCATTCTTTGCCTACTCCGAACAAAAAGATAAATATGATTCAATAAAAGAAAGAACTCTAAATCTGTTATAATCAGTTAATGATCCAAGACGAGGCATTGCAAATACTAAAGACTGGGGCCAATGTTTTCCTGACGGGGGAGCCTGGTGCCGGCAAGACACATACGATAAATGAGTATGTGTCTTATTTGCGTTCTCGGGGTGTAGAGGTGGCTATCACTGCATCCACAGGTATAGCAGCTACACATATTGGCGGGATGACTATCCACTCATGGAGTGGTATCGGTATTCGTAAATCTCTGACTAAATACGATCTGGATAAAATATCGACTAGTGAATATGTCACACGTCGTGTGAGTAAAGCAAAAGTCCTGGTGATAGACGAGGTGTCTATGCTAGGACCAAATACTATCGATATGGTGGATGCAGTATGTAGGGAAGTGCGACGTAGCACCGAGGCCTTTGGTGGACTGCAGGTAATATTTGTCGGAGATTTTTTCCAACTACCGCCGATTACAAAGAGAGATATTTTAAATACAAAAGTTCCAGAGGATGACTACAATCAGGACGCACTATTTGAAGCGAAGCCTTTAGGTATATTTGCATATGAATCTGAATCTTGGGCCAGAGCTCAGCCTATCACTTGCTACCTATCCGAGCAGTATCGCCAAGATGATGATACATTTTTGTCTATACTATCTTCTATCCGGTCCAATACTTTTGATGAAGATATGTTTGAGCACCTCGAAGCTCGTAGGGTAGAGGTAGGAAAAACATCTGCAAAAATGCTAAAGCTTTTTTCTCGCAATGTGGATGTGGACAGCGTGAATAATGCAATGCTGGAGAAAATAAAAGAAGAAAAAGAATTCTACCGTATGGTAGGTACTGGGAGGGATATCATAGTCGAGACACTCAAGAAGGGATGTCTGTCCCCAGACACACTAGTGCTCAAGCTCGGTGCGGAGGTGATGTGCACAAAGAATAATCAAAAGGAGGGATATGTGAATGGTACCCTCGGTACTATCGTCGGCTTTGCATCGGGGACTCGCTATCCTATAGTTGAATCTCGTAATGGAAAAAAGTTTACAGTTGAACCTGCAGAGTGGGCCCTAGAGGAGAATGGAAAAGTGAGGGCAAGTATATCCCAGATACCGCTACGCCTGGCGTGGGCTATCACTGTGCACAAGAGTCAGGGTATGAGTCTGGACGAGGCTGTGATGGACCTTTCTGATGTATTTGAATATGGTCAGGGATACGTGGCACTCTCTCGCGTGCGCAGGCTCTCCGGCCTGCACCTGCTCGGTTGGAATAGGCGAGCATTTGAAGTTCACCCACAGATATTCTCCCAAGATCAGATATTCAAAGAGCAATCAAGTGCTGCAGAAATAGAATTTTCAAAATTACCCAAAAATGAATTACAAAAAATGCATGACAATTTTATCCGTGCATCCGGAGGAGTAGTAAACCCCAGCCCGGATTTTCAGAAAAAAGTAAAAGATAAAAAAGGATCAAAAGTAGATACAAAAGAATTGACTCTAGATATGTGGAATGAAGGGCGCGATATAGTAGAGATTGCAAAGCTCCGTAAATTAAAAGAAAGTACAATTTTTACTCACATAGAAGAATTAGTGGAAGATGAAAAGATTCCAATAGGGGAGCTATCTAGGATCCTAGATAAAAAGACAGACAAAGCTCTGCCTGCTATACACAAGGCTTTTCACAAGCTCGACACCCGATCACTGTCTGCAGTATTTGAGCATTTTGATGGAAAATATTCATATGATGAATTGCGGTTGGCTAGATTGTTGCTTGGAGAATAGAGCATTAGAAAGCAGGCTTGCTTTTTTTACGGCTATATAGTAAAGTGTTCCTACTGGTCTTTACGACCTATTTTAAATATATGCCTACAATGAATCAATTGGTTCGCAAGAGCCGTACAATAATAAAAAGAAAATCAAAGGCCGTAGCTCTCGCTCGCGGTTTTAATGCGCTTAAAAATAAGCCAGTTTATTACCCAGCCCCATTCAAGCGTGGTGTTTGTACAAAAGTAACAACTACTACTCCTAAAAAGCCTAACTCTGCTCTCCGAAAGATCGCCCGTGTACGTCTTACAAATGGTATGGAAGTTACAGCTTATATCCCAGGTGAAGGTCACAACCTCCAAGAACACTCTGTAGTTATGCTACGTGGTGGTCGTGTAAAAGACTTGATCGGAGTACGTTACCACATAGTTCGTGGACGTCTCGATGCTACTGGAGTTGAGAAACGTCGAAAAGCAAGAAGTAAGTATGGTAACAAGCGTCCAAAGGCTGGAGCTAAGAAATAAAATTTATGCGAAGAAAAGTAAAAAATCGAAATATTGTTGAACCAGATATCGTTTATAACTCACAAAAGCTTGGAAAGTTCATAAACAATGTTATGTGGGACGGAAAGAAGGAGACTTCAAGAAAGATTGTATACGGTGCCTTTGATATCATCAAAGAAAAGACTGGTAATCCAAATCCTCTAGAAGTTTTCGATACTGCAATCAAAAATGCAGGTCCTCTAGTAGAGGTTCGCTCACGTCGTATCGGTGGTGCAAACTACCAGGTTCCTCGTGAAGTACGCCCAGACCGCCGCACATCACTAGCTATGAGATGGATAATCACAGCAGCTCGTGGAAAGAAAGGTGCAGCAATGGCAGAAAAGCTAGCTGAAGAGATAATCCTTGCTTCAAAGAACGAAGGTATCGCTATCAAGAAGCGTGATGATACTCACAAGATGGCAGAATCAAACAAGGCGTTCGCTCACTTTGCTTGGTAAACCCGAACACTCATATTGCTATAGTTGCAATGTGGGTGTTTTCGTTTGTGTGGCACAGATAGTAATATTGAAAAATAATCTTATTTAAAATAGTAAATATAATATTGCAACAAAAACACAATAGCAATATGAGTGTGCGGGTAAATCCCGAATTGTGTCTTTTATATTGAAAAAGCAGAATAACGGCAAATTAAGTGTGCGGGTAAATCCTAAACCCAGACACTCATTTTGTCATAGTTGCAGTTTGTATTTTCATTATTTAACAATAAAGGCTCAAGGTTTAATCTATTTTTAAATGTAAGAGAGAGTATCTTTGGGCAACAAAAAATACAATGACAGAATGAGTGTATGGGTAAATCAACCCAGACTTCTTTTTATTCTGTCTTTTAAAAATCTCCTAGCATTGCCTCTAAGTTTAAGTGACTGCTCTCTTTCTCGGGCATCTTTTTCGTCTTTATAGGCTTCATAGTATACAAGTTCAAATGGTGTCCTGAATTGAGTAGAAAAAGATTTTCCGGTTTGGTGTTCATCGAATCTTCGCTTTAGGTTATTGGTACTTCCAATGTATAGTTCAGCATCTTTTTTGCTTTTTAATACGTATACATAAAACATGTATAAATAATAACACATAAGATTCTCCCCGAAAGGGGAGTTTTGTTATTTTGACAAACATTGATATATATGTTATTTTTAGTAAAATTCTATTTATTTAAAAACAAAAAAGAAGGAGAAAAAAAGAATGAAAAAGTCGCTTATTTTATTGAGTCTTATGGGGCTCTTGCTGAGTTTTACTGTTGTAAAGCTTCAAAACACCTTACCTGATCGGATTGTTGAGTATGGTCATATACTCGGTTATCAAAAAAATTTTGAAGAGAAAGATTACGGTATTGATTTACCCAAAACTTTCTATGATCCTAAGATTGCAAAGATTTTATCTGATAGTTTTTTGGTTAACAATCCTGTTCTCTTGCTTAAGATTCAGGCGTTTGCCTTGAAGTCAGAGCAAGAAAGCTACACATCTAATAAATGGAATGTAAGTGTAGCGTACGGTATGATGCCATTTTGTGGAGGTACCTGGGAACATGCAACCTTAAGTTTTTTTCAAAATGAAGCAAAGAAGTATGTTGTATCCAAACTTATTAGAGATAGGGTGTCTCAGGTAAAATTGTACAACTGGGCAAAGCCGACCATTATCGCCGCTTGGGTTTCCAAGAAAGATAATTTTCAAGCTGTTGATATGTTTGCCGTTTGGAAAGCAAATCAGTATCTTGTTCAATATGATTATCGTTCTGAATCATTGCGTGAAAAAGTTATCGTACCTATTAAGTATCGTTATGGGCAAAACAATGAATTTGAAAGTGAGTTACGTCTAACGTATACTTGCTTGGATTGGAAAAATAACGAAGACGATGATGCAAAATTGTACGCTTTTTGGCATCGCAGGATTAAAGAACATCAAAAAACAGGAAGTGGATTTTCATTGGCAGATGCTAAGTATTGGAATCAAATTGCATTTAACGACATGTTTAAAAATGCAACTACTCCAGCAAAAGCATTATTTGATTCGTGGAAAAAAATGTGGCTAAAAGATCACACTAACCCTACGAAAGAAATGATCTTTGCTCAAAAGTAATTTCGTTCATTTTTTAAATAAAAACACTTACCAAAAGGTAGGTGTTTTTTTGTTGCAAAATTAGCCTATTTGTTGTATATTCTAGGGACAAATGCCTTACGGGGTTTTTTATTTTATTAATAAGAATTATATCCACCTTCGCGAAAGCTACGGCGGGACAAGTATATGGAAAGAGATTATCCTTTAGAAAAAGTTAGAAATATAGGTATTATTGCCCACATCGATGCGGGTAAGACTACAACAACAGAACGTGTATTGTTTTACACTGGTGTGTCACACAAGATAGGTGAGGTGCACGATGGGGAGACAACAACAGACTGGATGGAACAAGAGCGCGAGCGTGGTATCACTATCACATCTGCTGCTGTTACTTGTTTCTGGACACCGACATATGCACTGACAGACAAGACAAAGAAGCACCGTTTTAACATTATCGATACACCAGGACACATCGACTTTACTGTAGAAGTAAAAAGATCACTGCGCGTACTCGATGGTGCAGTAGTTGTGTTCGATGGAGTGGCTGGAGTAGAGCCACAATCTGAAACTAACTGGCGCTATGCTGACGAGGCAAATGTGCCACGTATCTGTTTCGTAAACAAGCTTGACCGTACAGGCGCATCTTTTGAGCACTCATACAAAACTATCCTAGAGAGACTTACTAAAAAAGCTATCCGTATGCAAATCCCAATCGGTCTTGAAGAAAAGCACGAAGGTGTGATTGACCTATTGAAGATGAAGGCTTACTACTTTGAAGGGGAGATGGGTAACAAAGTTATCGAAAAAGAAATCCCAGAAGAATACAAGGCAGAAGCAGAAAAGTACCACGCAGAACTAGTAGAAAAGATCGTCGAACAAGATGATCAGATTATGAGTGACTACTTTGAAGGAAAAGTTCCAGATGTTGAGACTCTAAAGAAGCTAATGCGTAAGGCTGTCATTGCCAACGATGTATTCCCAGTATTCGCAGGATCAGCTCTAAAAAACAAGGGAGTTCAACTAGTGCTCGACGCAGTTGTTGACTATCTACCAGCTCCTATCGACATTCCTCCTATCACAGGTATCGATCCAAATACAGATGAGCCACTAGTGCGCAAGGCTTCAGATGCTGAACCATTCTCAGCCCTAGCATTCAAAATCGCTACTGACCCATTCGTAGGACAGATCATATTCTTCCGTGTATATTCTGGATCTATCACTGCAGGTTCATACGTGTACAACCCTCGTACAAGAAATAAAGAACGTATCGGACGAATCTTGCGTATGCATGCCAATGATCGTGAAGAGGTGAAGAAGGTATATGCTGGAGAAATCGCAGCAGCAGTAGGATTGAAAGATACTATCACTTCAGACACTCTATGTGATGAGAATGCGCCAGCAGAGCTAGTACGTATCATCTTCCCAGAGCCAGTTATCTCTCTACGTGTAGAGCCAAAGACAAAGGCAGACCAAGAGAAAATGGGTATGGCGCTAAACCGTCTCGCTCAAGAAGATCCGACATTCAAGGTAAGTACTGATCAGGAAACAAATGAGACAATCATCGCAGGTATGGGAGAGCTCCACCTGGAAATCATCGTAGATCGTATGAAGCGTGAATTCGCTGTCGAGACAAATGTAGGTAAGCCACAGGTTGCATATCGTGAGACAATCACAGGTACAGCAGATGTAGAAGGCAAGTACATCAAGCAATCAGGAGGACGTGGAAACTACGGTCACGTAAAGATCAAGATCAAGCCTATGGATATGAGTGTAGATCCAAATGATCTTCCAAAGAACGTAAAACGTGAAAAAGGATTTGAGTTCGTAAACACAATCAAAGGAGGTGCTATTCCACAAGAATACATCCCAGCTTGTGAAAAAGGATTCAAAGAAGGTCTCGATCGTGGAGTTCTCGCAGGATTCAAGATGGAGAATGTGTCTGTCGAGCTATGGGATGGAAGTTACCACGATGTGGACTCAAACGAAATGGCCTTCAAGATCGCAGCCTCTATGGCAATCCAAGATGCATGTAAGATGGCTCGCCCTGTGATCCTAGAACCTATGATGAATGTTGAAGTTGTTACTCCAGATAAATTCATGGGAGATGTGACAGGAAGTCTATCTTCAAAGCGTGGACTAATTGAAGGTATGGAACAACGTGGTATGAACCAAGCAGTGAAAGCTGTCGTTCCACTATCTGAAATGTTCGGTTACATGACAACTCTACGTTCTATGACAGAAGGTCGCGCAGGATTCACTATGGAATTCCTACGTTACGACATAGTTCCACAAAATGTGGCTACAACAATAATAGAATCTAGAAAGTAGATTATATTATTGTTCGCCCGTCCGACTACTGTCGGATTAGGGCTACAACTATCATCGAATCAAGAAAATAATTCTAAACAAAAACCACCCATTGGGTGGTTTTTGTTATGTATTGTGTAAATCATCTGGAAATGTATACTTATATTTATGAGCCCAGAAACGAGAGCGTGCGTGAATTGCAAAGGGGAGTTCGTAATTGAACCAGAGGATTTTGTGTTCTATGAGAGGATGAAAGTCCCAGCTCCACATGTATGTCCTGATTGCAGGTTTAAAATGAGGGCTGTATGGAGGAATGAAATGTCTCTTTATACTGGGGTGCAGTGCGGTCTATGTGATAAATCTATCATTTCTATGTATAATCCAAAATCTGGATTTACTGTGTATTGCAATAGTTGCTATAGAGGGGATGGGTGGGATTCTCGCGAATATTCTGCGGATTATAATTTTTCTCGACCGTTTTTTGACCAGCTAAAAGATTTAATAAAAAAAGTACCAAAGAATTCCTTGTATAGTACTACTGGAGTAGGGCAGAGCGTGAATAGTGACTATACTAACTGCGGCGGAGGCTTAAAGAATTGCTCCCTTTGCTTTAATTCTTCTATTCTTGAAGATTCTATGTACACAAGAGGGGCTACTTATTCTAGTAATTTAATCGATTCGTATTTTTGTAAAAAAGTAGAAAATTGTTATGAATGTATAAATGTTCATAATAGTGTGGGAGTTAGACACGGACAGAATAGCGTAAACTGTATGGACTGTACATTTATAGAGAATTGTTCAAATTTGAACAATTGTATTGGCTGTGTAAATTTACGAAATAAAAGTTTCCATATTCTAAATAAAGAATATTCAAAGGAAGAATATTTTGAGATCTTAAATAAGATTAATTCTTCATATGTGGAATTTGTGAAATTTAAAGAAGAGTTTGAAAAACTAAGACTAGACCACCCTCATAGAGCAAATGAAAATATTAAAATTCAGGATTGTATCGGTGATTATATTTCTGAATCTAAAAATGTACATTATTCTTTTGAGATTATAAATGGAGAAGATTCAAAGTGGAATTTTTCTAGTCGAGAAATGAAGGATTGTTACGGAACAGTAGGGTATGGGATAAAATCAGAATTACTTCTCGAGTGTACTTCTACAGGCTATGTGTCCAGAGGTATAGGGTGCTGGGCTTGTGAGATCGGATCTGATCTTGAGTATTCTATTTCTTGTTTTCCTAACAATAAAAATCTGATTGGATGTGATTCACTGAAGAATTCTCAGTATTGTATTCTTAATAAACAGTATTCAAAAGATGAATACGAAAAAATTCGAGACCATATAATAAATGAATTAAAAGAAAAGAATTTATATGGATTGATGATGCCTCCAGATCTTGCACCTTTTGCCTACAACGAGACCATAGCCCAAGACAATATGCCTATGAGCAGAGTTGATGCACTATCTCTAGGCTTTCGCTGGGAGGATGATATCCAGATTACAAAAGGCAAGGAGACATTGACCCCAGAGAGTATTCCAGACAATATAGATGATGTATCTGATGATATAAAGGGCGAAGTGCTCCGGTGTGTAGAATGTACTAGAAACTACAAAATAACCGAAGCTGAATTGTTATTCTACCGCAAGATGAAATTGCCGATTCCTAGGTACTGTTTTTATTGTAGACACAAAGATAGATTGAACCGTCGTGGTCCGTATAAATTCTGGAATAGAAAATGTGATTTTTGCGGAGATGGTATCACTACTACCTACTCCCCAGATAGACCAGAAAAAGTGTATTGTGAGAAGTGTTATCAAAAAGAAGTATTGTAAAAATATGGAAACAAAAAACTGCCACCCCAAAGGAAAGAGTACTTCCTACGGGGCAGGAAACTGTAAAGAGAATTTTAACATCACACCCGATGATTTTTCCTTCTATGAGAAAATAGGTGTCCCAGCCCCGACCTTTTGCCCAGAGTGTAGAATGCAGAGACGTCTAGCATGGAGAAATGAGAGAGGTCTGTACTTTCGAAAGAATGACAAGCCTGGCTCCGAAGAAAAAATGATCTCTACTTACCCTGAGAGTATTCCTGTTTCCTCTTACGACAATACTTATTGGTGGAGTGATAGTTGGGATGCTATATCTTTTGGTTGCGAATATGATTTATCTCGAGATTTCTTTTCTCAGTATAAAGATCTTTTATATAGAACACCCCTGATTTCTTTTTTTGATAGCAAGGGTGTAAATAATCAATTTTGTAATTATATTACTGAGAGTAAAAATAATTATATGCTTTCTGCTGTTTGGACATGTGAAGATTCTATGTATTCAAACAGGATATCATTTTGTCAGAATACAGTAGATTCATATATCAGCCACAAGCTAGATTTCTCGTACGAGGATATTTATTGTGGGGATTCGTCTCGATTGTTTTATAGCGAGAACTCATATAACTGTGTAAATTCATATTTTCTTTTTGACTGTAGGAATTGTACTGATTGTTTTATGTGTAATAGTTTGAGAAATAAATCTTATTGCATAAACAATATTCAATACTCAAAAGATGAATATAAAGAAAAAATTAAAGAATTTAATTTGAGTAGTTATGCATCAATTCAAAATCATAAGGCATCATTTGAGTTATTAAAGAAAAATGCCATTAGGAAATACGCCCAGCTTACCAACTGTGTAAATGTGGTGGGGGATAATATGCAAAATGCAAAAGATGCATATTATTCTTTTGATCTGCCAGGGGGTGTCGAGAATATCAAATATTGTAACTGGGGGACTTTTGGATTGAAGGATTCATACGATGTCGGCCCTGGTGCAGGTGGAAAGTCAGAACTTACTTATGAGGGTATTAGTATCGGTGTAGCTAATAGTAATGTAAAATTTAGTGTCGTCGTCTGGAATTCTACTAATGTGGAGTATTCGTTTAATTGCTATTCGTGCAATAATTGTTTTGGTTGTGTGAGTTTGAAAAATAAAAATTATTGTATATTAAACAAGCAATATGAAAAAGATGAATATTTTGAGTTGCTAGGCAGAATAAAAAAACAAATGAATGAAATCCCTTACCGTGACAGCATGGGGAATATCTATAAATATGGAGAATTTTTCCCTTTAGAGATTGCTCCTTATGCTTATAATGATACTGTTGCAGGGGACTTTTTCCCTTTGAGTGAAAATGATTTAGTTCAGAAAAATTTTCAATATATACCAAAAGTAAATAAACAATACAATATTACTGTTAAGTTTTCTGACTTGCCTGATTCAATCATTGATGTAAATGATTCTATCCTGAGTGAGATTGTAGAATGTAAAAATACAAACAATGATAAGTATGTAACTTGCACCAAAGCTTATAAACTGAATGAAGCAGAAGTTTCTTTCTACAAGAGGCTCGGTATTCCACTGCCTCGAGTTTGTTATAGTTGTCGTCATGCGGACAGATTGTCAAAACGTAATCCAATGAAGCTTTGGCACCGTCAGTGTATGTGTAATTTAGATAACCATGATCACGCAGGGCAGTGTGAGGTAGAGTTTGAAACCAGCTACTCCCCAGACAGACCTGAAAAAGTGTATTGTGAGAAATGTTATCAAAAAGAAGTCTTGTAAAAATATGGAACATCAAACAGAAAACAAAGTGTGTCAGAATTGCAAAGGGGATTTCACTATCGATCCAGAGGATTTTGTGTTCTATGACAAGATCAAAGTCCCAGCACCTACATTCTGCTCAGAGTGTAGAATGATCAGGAGAATGATGTGGAGGAACAGTAGATCACTTCATCGAAGAGAATGTTTTATGTGCAAAAAATCATTGATCAGCATGTATTCTGATTCAGCTCCAATTAGTTGTTCTGATTGCTGGAATGGCACACAGAGAGATCCTTTTTCTAATGGAAAAGATTATGATTTTTCTCGTTCATTTTTTGATCAACTTAAAGAGCTTTTTGCTGTTTCTCCAAGATTTTTCTCATACCAATTTGGTACACTAGTGAATTCAGATTTTACTAACTTTTCAAAGGACAACAAGAATGCTTATCTGTCGTATTCAGTTACGGATTGCGAAGATGTGATGTATTCAGAGACAATAGATAAATCAAAAAATAGTATGGATTGTTATGCCACCCAGAAAGCCGACGGCTGTTCATACAATGTGGATTGTGAGGGTAATTATAATACTCATTTTGCTGTGAAGTCTCAGAACTGTATTGATTCATACTTTGTTTATGATTGCTCAAATTGCCAGAATTGTTACCTGTCTTCAAACCTAAGGAATCAGCAATATTATTTTAAAAATCAGAAATTATCTAAAGAGGCTTATCAGGAAGCTATTAGAGAATATAACCTAGGTAGTTATTCTGGTTTTGAAAAATCAAAAAAAGAATTCAATGAATTAATTTTAAATAATACTATTCATAAGTATGCTTTTATCTATTCAGCTCAAGATGTAACAGGGGATTATATTCACCATGCAAAGAATATAAAGAAATGTTTTGATACTAATGATGCTGAAAATATTGCTTATAGTGTTAGAGCCATTGAAGTGAAGGATTCATATGATCTAGGGGGTACTGGTTTTAAGGCTGAACTTATTTATGAATCAATGGCTGCAACTGCTAATACTGCTCGGGATTTTTTCTGTTACTTAACTATCCAGGGCTGCACCGAGTGTGAGTATTCTTTAATTTTAAGAAATTGCACAAATTGTTTTGCTTGTGTGGGATTGATAAATGCTAAATATTGTATTTTTAATAAACAATACACAAAGGAAGAATATGAAATTCTTGTTCCCCAAATAAAACAGCACATGATGGATATGCCATATGTAGACAAGAAGGGAAGAGTTTTTAGGTATGGAGAATTTTTCCCTTATGATATGTCTCCGTTTGGATACAACGAAACAAATGCCCATGACTTTTTCCAAAAGACAAAAGAGATGGCCATTGAAAGTGGTTTTAAATGGAAGGATAGAATAAAGAGAGAGTATGCTGTTACTAAACAGTCTCGAGATTTACCTGATCATATTGATGAAGTTGATGATAGTATTCTAGATGAAACGATATCTTGCCCGAATGATGGTAGTCCAGACTCACAATGTACTACTGCATTTAAAATCGTGCCGAACGAATTAATGTTTTATAGACAAAAGAAATTACCATTACCTAGGTATTGTCCAAACTGCCGTCACTACGACAGATTAAAATATCGTAATTCAATGAAATTATATAAACGGGAATGTTCAAACGACTGCGGAACTATTTTCGAAACTACATACTCCCCAGACAGGCCTGAAAAAGTATTTTGCGAGAAGTGTTATCAAAAAGAAGTGTTGTAAGTTCATACTCAATTTATGCTATCGCACATGTTGAGTATAAGTTTTTATTTTAGGATGAGGTGAAATAATATGGAAGAAATTAATAATATAAAACCTACACAAGTAATGACCCTCTGTATTCTCCGTAAGGGAGATGATCTTTTGTTGGGTATGAAGAAGATTCTCTTTGGTGTAGGAAAATATAATGGCTACGGTGGCAAAGTAGAACCAGGGGAGAGTGTGGAGCAGGCACTCGTGCGCGAGATGAAAGAGGAGTCAGGACTTGATCTGCTGAGATACGAGCTCCGTGGTGTGGCTAAATTTGAGTTTCCCGATTCTATAAGGGAAGTTCATATATATGAAGGCTTGGATTGTACAGGAGTTCTAGTTGAGAGTAACGAGATGATTCCATACTGGTTCCATATAGATAAAATCCCTTTTGAGAAGATGTGGAAATCTGATAAATATTGGTTCCCATTTTTTCTAAATAGAGAATATTTTGAAGGTGGTGCTATTTTTGATGAAAATTACAATCTGCTGTCTTGCAAAATAGAAAAAATTGGGTAAAAAACTACAAAAAATGAAATTTTTTGTAGTTTTTTAGTTTTTATAAATTTTTCTGAAAATAACTTCTGTTTTAATGCTCTGTCAGGGATGCAGTTGACGACGGGGTAAGTGTCCGACATAGTGCTTTTTTGCCTGTTTTGGGTATTGGCATGGTTTTGGTCGGGCGGTATAATAATAGTCCAAAGTATCGGAGGATACATTATTATTAATTTTTTATAAAAATATGCCATCAAAAAAGAAAGTAGTTAAGGCTGCAAAAAAAGTGAAAGTGGTCGCGAAAAAAGTAGAGGTTGTAGAGAAAGTAGAAGCAACTCCTGTTAAAAAAACAGAAATAAAAATAAAGAATAATTTTATTAAAAGCGTTCAACGTCGTGATGGATCAACTGTTCCATTTGATATTGAAAAAATTACGAATGCTATTAATAAAGCTATGCTTGCGGCAGGAGAAGGCTCTATCGAAGAGGCTCATCTAGTGGCTAGTCGTGTATTGATGGACATGATCAAGATCGCAAAGAAGTACAAAAACTTTGTACCTACAGTAGAGGGTATCCAGGATAGTGTAGAGCAGGAGCTCATGCTCTCCGATTATGTAAAGACTTCAAAGCACTACATCCTATACCGTGAAGAACGTGCTCGTCTCCGATCACACAGCATGTCTGTTCCTCCGCATGTGAAGCAACTCGCAGATGAAAGTAAAAAATATTTCAGGAATCCACTTTCTGAATTCGTGTATTACCGTACTTATGCAAAATGGATCGAAGAGCAGGGTAGACGTGAGACATGGATCGAGACAGTAGATCGCTATATGTCATTCATGAAGGGGAAGCTTGGAGATATGTTATCTGTAGATGAATATGCAGAAGTGCGCGAAGGAATTCTCAGGCAAGAAGCAATGCCATCAATGCGCCTGCTTCAGTTCGCAGGTCCTGCAGCAGAGAAGACAAATGTATGTGCATACAACTGTTCATTTATCGCACCGTCAAAACTTCAAGATTTTGGTGAGATAGTCTACATCTCTATGTGTGGTACTGGAGTAGGATTCTCTGTGGAGAGTCAGAACATTCAATCTCTTCCTCAGATCAAAACTCAGACAGGAAAAAAGCAGTCTACATACGTGGTTCCTGATACAAAAGAGGGTTGGGCAGACGCACTCGTATTTGGTATGAAGACATGGTTCAACGGAGAGGATGTTGATTTCGATTTTTCTCTATTGCGTCCTTCTGGTGCACGTCTCAAGATCATGGGAGGCAAGAGCTCTGGTCCAAAACCATTGATAGACCTACTCGGATTTACTCGTGAGAGAATTCTGCGCCGCCAAGGCCGACATCTTCGCAATATCGATGCGCACGATATCATCTGTAAAATAGGTGAGTGTGTAGTGTCTGGAGGTGTACGTCGTTCTGCACTTATCTCACTATCAGATCTAGATGATCAGGACATGCGTGATGCAAAGAATGGTCAATTTTGGAACAATGAAGGCCAGAGAATGCTCGCAAATAACTCTGCTGTATACAATACAAAACCTACAGAAACAGAATTCCTAAGAGAGTGGATTGCACTTATGGAGTCAGGTACAGGAGAGCGTGGAATATTTAATCGTGGATCACTATATACATCACTACCAAAGAGGCGAGTAGAAAAGTCCCGTGACTTTATCGGAGAGATGGGTACAAACCCTTGTGGGGAGATTATCCTCCGCTCAAAACAGTTCTGCAATCTTTCAGAAGTTGTAGCCCGTGCAGAAGATACAGAGAAGACTTTGATGAAGAAGATCCGTATCGCTACAATTCTAGGAACATACCAATCAACACTTACAAAATTCGGGTACCTTTCAAAGGAATGGAAGGAGAATTGTGACGAGGAGAGACTCCTAGGGGTTTCAGTTACTGGTCAGTGGGATTCGACTTTGGCGCGTGATGCAAAGATGCTAGAAAAGCTCCGCCTAGAAGCTATCCGTATAAACAAGATTTATGCAAAGAAATTTGGTGTTAGTGAATCTACTTGCATCACAGCCGTGAAGCCTTCTGGTACTGTATCTCAGACTGTGGATTGTGCATCTGGTATGCACCCACGTCATGCTCCGTACTATATCCGTCGTGTTCGTATCTCTGCTACAGACTCACTATTCAAAATGATGAAGGACCAAGGTGTGCCATATCATGCAGAGGTGGGGCAGAATGCAGAAGATGCAAATACTTTTGTTCTAGAATTCCCAATGAAAGCCCCAGATGGTGCGATATGTAAAGATGATATATCTGCTATTGATCAGCTAGAGCACTGGAAGGTTGTAAAGGTAAACTATACAGAGCACAACCCATCTGTGACTATATCAGTGGGGGAGAATGAATGGATCAAAGTAGCACACTGGCTATATCAGAACTGGGACATCGTAGGTGGACTGTCCTTCCTACCACGTTCAAATCATGTGTACCAGCTAGCTCCATATGAGGCGATAACAAAAGAGACATTTGAACAGCTGGCAAGTCGCATGCCTGACTTTGATTTCTCAAAGATCGTGACTTATGAACTACGCGATGAGACTGAGGTAAAGAAAGAGTTGGCTTGTGTTGCAGGAGTTTGCGATATTGTGTAAGATAAAAAAACTTATGATCCCGTTAGAAGTCATGCATGTTATTCTAGCTACGGATTTTATTTGAAGAAATTAGTTATATTCGAGTTTATTAGTTAAATTATGTACGATACTCTAAAGAGTATCTACTTCTAACGGGATGAAAAAAAATCCGATAAAATATACTACTTTGTTTATAGTGGGGCTAGTTGTTAGACTGTTGCCATTTAGAGCTCCAAATCTGGAGCCTCTGATGGCTATGGTTATGCCGTTGTCTCGTACATACGGTAGATTGTATTCATTCCTCTTTGGGTTTTTGTCTGTGGCTGTGTACGACATGTTTACAGTAGGATTTGGTGTATGGACACTATTTGCAGGTATTGCCTATGGATTAGTTGGTCTTGCTGCCTCTTTCTATTTCCAGAATCGTACAGGATGGAAGAACTATGCTAAATTCGCATTCTTCGCGACGATAGTATTTGATGTCGTTACAGGTCTATCTATGGGTCCACTATTCTTTGGGCAGTCATTCATGGCGGCAATAGTAGGTCAGATACCATTCACGGCCATTCATTTGCTTTCAAATGTATCCTTTGCTATAGTTCTATCACCAATGATTGAAAGATGGGTAGAAAAGGAAAGTACCGTAGTCGCCATCATTCCCGAGGTTGTCAGAGTGTAATTCATTTAAAATTTAAGTTTATATGTTTGGAAGTGAGGTCATATTCCTCCACTGTGCCGCAACGGTAAAGCTCGCAAGAGACAAGTCCGATCTTAATATATAAATTGTTCACCCGAGCAGGAAATCTCTTTGTAAAAAAGGATATAAAAACTTCTGCCCGTGCAGGAGTTTTTATTATTTAATATGCATTAAATTATTATGAAAAATAAATATATTAAAATATTTTTGTTCGCTGTCCTGGCTGTGCTGTTTATTGCTTTCTTTTATCAATATTCTAAAAAAGTTATCAATTCTGAATCAGTAGTGAATACTACACCTAAAATAGAGGCCCCAAAGCTAGTACCGAGAAAAACTGAAAGTTCCAAAAAAGTTACTTCTAAAATTTCAGAAGTAAAAGAAATAATTCCAGAAGTAGATACGAATAAGATAAGTATTAAAATAATAGTCGAAGACAAGGTATACGAATCGAGGGCATCAGAAGGGATGAGTATATACCAATCAATGGTAGATCTATCTACTCAGAATAAAAATTTTACTTTTACGTCAAAAGACTATAGTGGTATGGGTATGTTCGTAGATAGTATTAATGGTGTACAAGGTAATGAGGGTAAATATTGGGTGTATTATTTAAATGACAAAAAAGCATCTGTGGGTATATCCAAGAATTTTTTGAAAGAGGGTGATACTGTGCGATGGGAGAGAGAAGGTTTTATTAATTAAAGGATATGAATCCTGTTGTAATCTGTGATCGCAATTAAATATAAATAATAATATGAAAAAAAATATATTTTCTATCTTAATAATACTCGGTTTTATTTTCTCAGGATTTTTTGTATATGCAGAAGATTCTAATCCGACAGATCAAAATACTGGAAATCCGCAAGTAGAAGAGACTCAGAATCCAACATCAGCCCCACTAGAAGAGCAGTCTCCGGTACAAGAAATTCCTACAGAAGAACAGCCTCCGGTAGAGCAAAATCAAGCTGAAGAACCTGCACCAATTTTGTATGAAAATATATTTATTCGTAATGGTGCGGATGTTGTGTATAGTGGGGATATTGCTCTACCTCCAGAAGGGAATATAGATATACTAGATAATGTGGGAGTATCCCACTCTGTGAATTCTCGTAGTGTGCTCGGTGTGCTATACACTCTCGATCAAACAGAAGATTCTTTCTCACTTTCTAGTCTGCAGTACTATGATTCTTTTTCTTCTTTTTATTTGAAATGTTTAAATACAAATTCATCCGGAGAAGCGTGTGATAATTGGCAGTATGTAGTAGGAGGTGCTAGTCCTTGGACAAGTATCGATGCAACTATTCTCTCAGGAGGAGAAAATATTGGTTTGTATTTTGGTAGTCCATACAAGGTAGACTTAGATACTAATACAATCACAACTACTGGGTTCATAACTGCACAGGCAAAATCTTATAATTACACAGACGATACATGGGTGGTGCGTACAGGTGTGCATATCGGCATAACCCAGACAAATCCGCATGACCCATGGAGCCCAACCGTAATATCAACTACGTCTGTAGATGATATTGGTAGAGCGGATCTTTCTTTCTCAATTCCCGGTACCTACAATATAGGAGTATCAGAGGATTATTATTTCCCATCTTATTCTGTTTCTGTCGCGGAGTCTGTATCTTCCGGGGGTTCAAATAGTGCTCCTGTTGTAGTAGCTTTTTCAAAAGAAAATGCAGTAGCTTTTTTAAATGCCAATAAAAAATCAGATGGGTCTCTGGGTGCATCATTGTATACGGACTGGGGGGCTGTCGCTATCGGATCTACTGGTGACTCAGCTCTGATTGAAAGCATCGCTGTATATCTAACATCAAATAATTTTACATCAAGCACTGTGACTGACAATGAGCGCCATGCGATGGCCCTGATGTCCCTCGGCATAAATCCATACAGTGGGACAAGCGTAGATTATATCTCAAAAATTGTAGGAAAATTTGATGGAGTCCAGATAGGGGATGTGAACCTGGATAATGATGATATCTTTGGTCTAATTGTTTTGAAAAAAGCTGGGTATTCATATAAAGATGAGATAGTCGCCAATACTATTGATTTTATAAAAACTAAACAATACCCAAATGGGTCTTGGGATAATAGTGCCGATATGACATCTGCTGCGATAATGGCACTGTCTCCTTTTAAAAATAAAAATGGAGTCTCAGATTATATAGACAAAGCTTATATTTATCTAACCAGCAATCAATCTTCTGATGGGCGTATAGGTGACAATGTATCTTCTACAAGCTGGGCTATACAGGCACTATCACTCGGATCTGAATTTTCATCTGCTTTGTCCAATGCTAGAAATTATGTATCATCACAGCAGAAAAGTGATGGCGGTGTGGGTGATATAGGTAGTGACGTAGATTCACGTGTCTGGGCTACATCTTATGCACTAACAGCAGAATCACTCAAATCATGGATAGACATACTGTCTGACTTTGAGAAGCCTGCAGTCACAGAAATAGTAAAAACTTCAGGTGAAGATAATGTGGAAATTATTCCTGCTGTTATCATTCCTATTGTTCAAGAAAAAATTGTACCGATTACTCCAGTCATCCAAGAAACTAAAAAAGAAATAAAAAAAGAAGAAGTAAAAAAACAAAATAAAGAAGTAAAAAAGATAACACCTGTCGTTAGGAATGATATTGTGGATAGTCCTGTGCCATCAAAAAATAACCTAGTAGCAAGTGCGAGTTCTGCGCCGTTTGTATCTAAAATACCCGCAATCACAAGGGTTGTGTGGCATAATATTACAACATTTTTTGGTTTAATTTTTAATTTCTTTTAAATCTATCATTTTGGTATAATTAACTTATGTTTAAAACAAAACAAAATATATTCATCGTGTCTGTTGTCGCTATTATTATATTGATTATGGGTGTTGGTTTTATTGTTGAAAAGACTGCAAAACCTGGAAAGTATGATGCTTTTGCACAAGCTCTCAAATCTGAGGGTGCAGTATTCTACGGTGCATTCTGGTGTCCGCATTGTCAGGCTACAAAAGCTCTTTTTGGTAGTTCTAAAAAGTATGTACCGTATGTAGAATGTTCTACTCCTGATTCACGGGGTCAGACAAATGAGTGCAAGGCTAATAAAGTAGAGAGTTACCCGTCTTGGACATTCAAGAATGGTATAACATTGAAATCTTCCGACCCAAAGCCTCTTGCTTGTGCTCCTAGTCCTACTGGGGCAAAGATTGAGGGGGAGCCTGCTGTCTGTGCAAATATACATTCAGAGTACGCAAAAGTTTGGGTATTTTCAAATTATAAATTCTCAATAAAGTCAGAAAAAGATCCAGTTCAAAATGGTGATGTTTGGAATTTTGATAGCAGTGCTATGGCTGTAGGTGAGATACCACTTGAATTTTTGGCCGAACAGATAAAGTTTACTCTACCTCAATAATATGCCTACTTACGTACCTACATTGAATTATATATTGTCTCTAGGGACGATTTTCATACAGCTTTTTTGCTTTACTATTTTTGGAGCACTTTTGTTTTTTAGAAAAAAAGATAATGTGTTTTTGAAATTTTTGCACGACTACACATTTATAATTGGATTCCTAACTGCATTTGGTGCTATGGCAATTAGTTTATTCTATTCAAATGTGATTGGATTTCCAGCCTGTGAATTGTGTTGGATGCAGAGAATATTTATCTATCCACAAGTTATTCTTTTTGGTATGGAGCTCTGGAAGAGGGAGAAGGTGATAGTGGACTACGCACTAGTTCTCGCATTTATAGGCAGTATAATATCACTATTCCATATATATGTAGAACATGGAGGAGCGTCAAATCTCGCTTGTGCTACGGGTAGTGCTACCGAGGTGTCATGCGCAGTACGATATGTATATGAATTCTCTTATGTATCTATCCCTGTTATGGCGCTGTCTATGGGGGTATTCTTGATGTTGATACTTTGGAATTATAAATACATCTCAAGAGCATAAAAAAACTCACCCATCCGGGTGAGTTTTTTTTGCGTAGTGTTTAATTTTGTGATACAGTAGAACAATGTTTAAAAATAAAATTTTGATCACAATTTTCCTTACTGTATTTATTGACTTGCTCGGGGTGGGCATACTGATCCCGGTTATTCCTCAGTTATTTGCTAATCCATTCTCATCGGAATACATGCTTCCATTTGGCACGTCTCTTAATCAGGGATATATGTTACTAGGGCTATTGATTGCTGTGTATCCAATCGGTCAATTCCTAGCTACTCCTATACTCGGACAGTTGTCTGATAAATACGGCAGAAGGAAAATTCTCAGTATTGCACTTTTGGGGACGGCCCTGTCTTATGTATTGTTCGCTATTGCAATCATCACAAAAAATATCCCACTATTATTTGCTTCAAGATTTTTTGACGGTATCACCGGTGGAAATATATCTATAGCACAGGCTATGATAGGGGATGTATCAAGTCCAGAGAATCGTGCAAAAAACTTTGGTATGCTTGGTGCGGCATTTGGCCTTGGATTTATCTTCGGGCCATACATAGGAGGCAAGCTTTCTGATCCATCAATCGTGTCTTGGTTTAGTGCCGCTGTACCATTTTACTTTGCCGCATTTTTGGCATTTATAAATATGCTGTCTGTACTGTTCCTAGTTCCTGAGACCAATAAAAATCTACGCAGAGAAGAACTGACTTGGGGTAAATCAATATCAAATATAAAGCGCGCAATGCAGATGAAGGGGATGAGTGTGCTGTTTGCTACAAACTTTTTATTCTTTGGAGGATTTACATTTTTCACTACTTTCTTTGGGGTATTTTTAATTAATAAATTTTCTTTTACTCAGGGAAATATCGGAGATTTTTTTGCATACGTAGGCCTATGGAGTGTATTTACTCAGGCAGTACTCACTCGGGCTTTTTCAAAAAGATTTAGTGAATATCAGATACTTAGTTATTCGATGATGGGTGCAGGTGTTATGATTCTCGCATATTTCTTGCCACAGTATTCTTGGCAATTATTATTGATCCCTCCATTCTTTTCTATATGTACAGGATTGACTATGGCCAATGTAAATAGTCTACTCTCAAAATCTGCACCAGCCGATCAAAGAGGGGAAATCATGGGAATCAGTTCTTCTGTGCAGGCCCTAGCCCAAGCTATCCCTGCAGTACTCTCAGGATTCATCGCTGCAGCGCTGGCCTCTACTACACCACTACTAATAGCTGCGATAACTATAGTCATATCGGGCTTAGTATTTCGATTCTTGTATAAAAGAGTCTAAAATGTATAATTAAAGTATGAATAAAGAAGTGCGTCAATGCCAGAACTGCAAGGAGGATTTCACTATAGAAACCGAGGATTTTGTGTTTTATGACAAGATAAAAGTCCCACCGCCTACATTTTGCCCGGAGTGCAGGTGTATTCGACGCATGATTCACCGTAATGAAAGACACTTATTCCGGAGGACTTGTGATGTTACTGGTAAAAGTATTATTTCTATTTACCCACCAGAATCTCCATACACAGTTTGTGATAAGGATTATTATTTTTCAGATGCTTTTGACCCATTTAAATACGGATCGGTTTATAATCCTGATTTAAAATTTTTTGAGCAGTTTTATGAATTTGCAAAAAAAGTCCCACTCACATCTTTATTTGTTAGAATTTCAGAAAAATGTGAGTACAATCAGGATATGAGTAATTCGTCGAATTGCTACCTCTGTTTTAGAACACACGATTCTCAAAATATGTTTTATACATATCGAGGGAATAAATCAAATAATTGTTTTGATTGTTTTCAAGCTGTTATTTCCTCTGAATTCCTGTATGAATGTGTCGATGTATCTACTTGTAATAATAGTCGGTTTTTAAGTTCTTGTGAAAAATGTTCTGATTCAGCTTTTCTGTATAACTGTACTGGTTGTGTTGATTGTTTTATGTGTACTGATCAGAGGAATAAACAATGTTATTTTAAAAACCAGCAATACTCCAGAGAAGAATATAAGAAGATAATTGATTCATATAACCTTTCTACTTATGAGGGGCAGAAAAAAGCCTTGTCTGAATTTGAAGAATTTTTAAAACAAAAACCAAGAAAAAATTTAACAATAATCCGTTCAGACAATGTAACAGGTGATAATATCACTGATTCCAAGGATGCCAAATATGTTTTTAATGTAAAATCCTTGCAAAACTGTTCATATATTTGGGACTCATTTAGATTTACTGATTCAATGGATACATATTCTGGTGCTGGGTCTGAGTTGTTATATGAGACTACTGCTACAACTGCCCATAGTAGCAACTGTCGTTTTTGCGTCAGGGTTCATGAAGGGTCTCGTGACTGTGAGTATAGTTGGTTTCTCCAAAATTGTTCAAGTTGTTTTGGTTGTATTGGGCTTAAGAATCAGGAATATTGTATTTTTAATGTTAAATACAATAAAGATGAGTACGAAGAACTTGTCGGTAGAATTAAAAATAAGATGCTAGAAGATCGTGAATACGGCGAATTCTTCCCAGCTTATACTTCACCGTTCGCTTATAATAATACAGTAGCCCATGAATTTTTCCCCATGGCCAAAGAGACTGCTCTTGAGGCGGGTTTTGGTTGGAAAGATTTAGAAGATAAGAATTATGTTGCTAACGTTGATTCTGTTGATTTGCCGGGTGATATTTCTAATGTTGGTGATGATATTTTAAATCAGATAATTTCTTGTTCACATAAAGGGGGGTGTGGGCATGGTTGCACTAAGGCATTTAAAATTGTGGCTGATGAACTTTCTTTTTATCGAAATAAAAAAATACCAGTACCGCATGAATGTCCTAACTGCAGGCATTATCGCAGATTAGAAACTCGTAATCCGACAATGCTACGTGATACAAAATGTATGTGTGAGGGTGATGGAGTATGTAATGATGTCTATAAAAATACTATTCCTCATGAGCATGGGGCTGGTCCTTGTGGTAAAAAATTGCAAACATCAATAAGAGAAGATAGTAATTTCATAGTTTATTGTGATAGTTGTTATAAAAAAGAAGTATTTTAAGCATGGAGAATCAATCAGAAAAAAGAATATGCCAGAATTGTAAAGGGGAATTCACCATTGAATCTGAGGATTTTGCGTTTTATGACAAGATAAAAGTCCCACCGCCTACATTTTGCTCTGACTGCAGGTTGCAGCGTCGACTCTCTTTTCGCAATACCCACTCTCTTTATAAAAGAAAAGATTCTTTCAATGGTAAAGATATTCTTTCCATATATTCACCAGATAAAAAATTAGTAGTTATTGATCAAAAAGATTGGTGGAAGGATGGGTGGGATCCTTTTGATTATGGTGTAGATTATGATTTTTCGAAATCTTTCTTCTCTCAGTGGAAAGAATTGAGAGATACTGTTCCTCTACAAAGTTTATCCAATTCCAAGGCTGTAAATAGTGAGTATTGTAATGTTGCTGAAGAAAGTTATGATTGCTATCTTATTTCTGCTTCTTGGAAATGCGAGAGAGTTATGTATTCTGATTCAATACATATAATAAAAGATTCAATGGATCTTCATGTTGTATTTAGGTCTGAATTTTGTTATGCAGATGTTTCTTGTGCTGATTCGTATAGATTGTTTTATAGCCAAGATTCATATGCGTGCACAGATTCATACTTTTTATACGATTGCCGTGGGTGCACTGATTGTTTTATGAGCTCTAATCTGCGAAATAAGAGCTATGTATTCAAAAATGAACAGCTATCTAAAGAAGCATATAAAGAAAAAATTAAAGAATTAAACTTGGGAAGTTTTACCGAAATTCAAGAATTTAAAAAAGAATTTAATGATATGAAGCTAAATTCAGTTCATCGATTTGCCCAAATTTTGAATTCCTATAATGTTACTGGCGATAATGTCGATCATGCAAAAAATTGCTCGTATTGTTTTAATGTTACTGATGGGCTTGAAGATTGTAAAAATATTTTTTGGGGTGGCATGAAAGCAAAAGAAGTATTTGATAGTGGTCCTGGAGTAGGGGATGGTCAGCTTATGTATGAAGTGTTCGATACTGGTATTGGAGCTTTTAAAAATCTTTTTACAAGTGTTGTCTACAATAGTATAGATGTAGAATATTCATTTAATTGTTATAACTGCTCTTATTGCTTCGGTTGTTTGGGTTTACGGAATAAAAAATTTTGTATTTTGAATAAGCAATATACGAAAGAGGAGTACGAAGATATTTTACCCAAAATAAAAAAACATATGAGCGGTATGCCGTATGTTGATAATCAAGGCAGGATTTACAAGTATGGAGAATTTTTCCCAGTTGAATTGTCTCCGTTTTGTTACAACGAAACAGTTGCTCAAGAATATTTTCATTTATCAAAAGAGCAAGCAATATCTCAAGGTTTTTTATGGAAAGATAAAGAGGTGCGTTCTTATATGCCTACAATTAATTCCGCAGATTTACCTGACGACATACAAGACGCTTCAGAAGATATTTTAAATGATATTATTCTATGTGGTCATAAAGGGGAATGTGCCGACAGGTGTACCTCTGCCTTTAAAGTAACGAGAGACGAACTATCTTTTTACAAGAGGTTTGATATACCGATTCCTCGTTTATGCTACGGATGTAGATTTGCTCAATATTTTAAAATGAGAAATCCTTTAAAGCTCTGGAACAGAAAATGCATGCACGAAGGTTGTGATAATGAATTCCAGACTAGCTACGCCCCAGATCGCCCAGAGATTATTTATTGTGAAAAGTGTTATCAGCAGGAAGTGATTTAATTATTACTAACATTAAATATCGCGTCGATAGTATGTGATTTTAAAAAATATGATCATAGATAAAATAAATAAAGATTTAGAAGGTACAGTGTTTGTATACACTACATGCAGGGATAGGGATGAGGCTCGAGATCTGGCCCGATCTGCTGTGGAGAATCATATGGCAGTGTGTGGAGATTTTTGGTCTGTCGAGTCAGTGTATCCATGGCATGGAGTACTCGAAGACGTAGACCAATACATGCTGATGCTAACTACAAGTAGGGAATTATCTGAAAAATTAACTATTTTTCTTGGTGAACTGCATTCTTATGATGTGCCAATGTTTGTATCTACAAATACTATCTACACTAGTGAGCTGTATAGATTATGGATGCAGAGAACCCTGGAAGAAAAAGGTAAGTTTATAACGCCTGACGAAGAAAGTAAAAAAGAAAAATATGAAGGGGAGGGTGGTTATCACCCGGGGAAGTTAAAATAAAAAACATCTCGATCTTGGGTCGAGATGTTTTTTATTGGTTCAAACATTGAGTGCTATGATATAATATGCGTATGTATATTAGCGACACTAAAATATTGGATCTGATACGTGATTCAGGATTGGTTACAAAAACTGATTTTGAAACTGCTTATAAAAAATCTCTAGAAAAGAAGCAGTCTATTGGAGAGATATTAGTTTCTATGGGTAATTTGACGGAAAAAGATTGGATGAATATGCAGGCTCAGGCCCTGGGTATTCCATATGTATCACTTAAGAATATAAAAATTTCCCCAGAAGTGTTGACCTTGATCCCAGAGCCTATTGCGAGAAACAATAATATTATTGCCTATAAAAATGGTCCGGATTCTCTAGAAGTGGCCATGCTAGATGTGGCCAATCTGACTGTTATTGATTTTATAAAGAAAAAGATTGGGCTTCGAATTTTGCCTCGCCTGACAGATAGTGACTCTATCAAGAGCGCATTGTCTCAATATAAAAAGAGTTTACAGGCAGACTTTGAAGATATAATCAAAAAAGAGAGCGTAGAAGCTTCAAAGAGTAATACGGGAGGTTCTCCTGATTCGGAAAAGACTGAGAAGGAATTGCGCGAGCTAGTAGAAGATCTCCCTATAATAAAGATTGTAGATACTCTAATCTCCCATGCCATACTACAAGGTGCTTCTGATGTGCATATCGAGCCCTGTGAAGACTCATTACTGATTCGTTACCGTATTGACGGAATTCTTCACGATGCGATGGTCTTGCCAAAGGATATGGCTCCAGGTATAACTGCTCGTATAAAAGTATTGTCTAACTTAAAATTGGATGAAAAGAGATTGCCTCAAGATGGAAGATTCAAGGTGGAAAATGAACAAGGGAGAGTCTCGTTCCGTGTGTCTACACTACCTACATACTTTGGAGAAAAAACTGTGATCCGTATTCTCAGAGAAAATGCAAAAGGATTTACCCTAGAAGGTCTGGGATTTCACGGTGAAGCATTGGAGAAAATACATGATGGTATGAAGCAGAGAACGGGTATGTTGCTATGTGCTGGACCTACTGGATCCGGTAAGACAACTACTCTGTATACAATGTTAGACATATTAAATACTCCTGATGTGAATATTTCTACAGTAGAGGATCCTATCGAGTATCAGATGGCTCGCATAAATCAGACTCAGACTAAATCTGAAATTGGTTTAACTTTTGCAAATGGATTGCGTACGCTACTCCGTCAGGATCCAGATATAATAATGGTAGGAGAGATTCGTGATGGAGAGACTGCGTCACTGGCTGTTAACGCAGCTCTGACTGGTCACCTTGTACTATCTACTATCCATACTAACTCTGCCGCAGGAGCCATCCCTCGTATCGTAGATATGGGAGTAGAGCCATTTTTGATTGTATCTACAGTAAAAACGGTGATCGCACAGCGTCTTGTTCGTAGATTGTCAGAGGGTAAAGAACAATACTTTTTAAATGAAAATGAAAAACAGGCTATGGCGCGTATGATAGATATGGATAAAATGCTCTCTATCTTGAAAAAGGAAAATATCATAAAAGGGGATGCTACTTGGGATCAAGTTCCTTTTTATAGACCTAAAATTACTGAAGAGAATAAAGAAGGGTATAAAGGTAGAATAGGTATACATGAAGTATTGAAAGTATCTTTGCCAATCAAAGAGTTAATATTAAAAGGCGCCCCTGCGGATGAAATTGAAAAGCAAGCAAAAAGTGAGGGTATGATGACTATGCTCGAGGATGGTATTTTTCTAGCTGTTCAAGGTGTGACAACTACAGAAGAGGTTCTCCGTGTTGTTTCCGAATAATATGAAATTTAATTACGTATCTCAAAATAAAATAGGTGAGATTCACAAGGGTTCCATAGAGGCATCCGATAGTATTTTGGCTGCTAGACAAATCCGTGATATGAATGAGACTCCACTTTCAATACAGGAGTCGAACGATAAGAGTTTTTGGTTTTGGCTCTCTCATGTCAGTTTTGGAGGTATCGGCTTAGAAGAACGTATTATGTTTACTAAAAATTTATCAGGGATGCTCCAGGCTGGATTATCATTGGCTCGATCTCTTGCTGTACTAGAAAAACAAACTCAGAATTATCAATACAAAAAAGTTTTACAGACGCTATCAGAGACTATCAGTAAGGGAGGGTCTTTGTCTGATGGTATGAAAAAATTTCCGGACACTTTTTCTTCATTGTTCGTCTCTATGGTTCGTGCGGGGGAGGAGTCAGGGTCTGTCCCAAAAGCCCTAGTTGAAGTTGGTACAAATCTACAAAAAACTTATGCTCTTAATAAGAAGATAAAAGGAGCGCTTATGTACCCCGGGATTATTTTTTCGGCGATGATTTTAATTGGTGTGCTGATGCTGGTATTCGTCGTGCCTACTCTAACAAAGACTTTTGCAGATGTGGGCGCCGAGCTTCCTGCTTCTACAAAATTCGTAATATGGATGTCGGACACTGTTAGTAATCACTTGATTCTATTTTTGGGCTTTATATCCGGAATACTTAGTCTTATTTATTTTATGACTACTTTTGATTCTACAAAAAAGATCCTTGATTTTATTATTATAAAATTGCCAGTTATTGGTTCTATCGTTCAAGAGATGAATGCTGCGCGCACAACACGCACACTAGCATCGCTCTTGTCTTCAGGGGTAAACATGTCAAAAGCTCTAGAGATTACAAAAGAAGTTCTTCAGAATGTTTACTACAAGAATGTTATCGACAAAGGTATTGTCTGCATCGAAAAAGGAATACCCCTATCTTCTGTCTTTAAAGAGCGGAACGATCTTTATCCTGTGATGGTGGGCGAGATGATAGAAGTGGGTGAAGAGACTGGTAATCTTTCTAATATGATGCTCGACATTGCTTCGTTTTACGAAGGTGAAGTTGATTCCAAGACTAAAGATCTTTCCACTATAATAGAGCCTATACTCATGGTATTTATAGGTGCGGCTGTTGGTTTTTTTGCTGTATCTATGTTGCAGCCAATGTACTCTATATTAGACACAATTCAATAATATGAAAAAAAATAATTACAATAAGGGTATAGGTATAATTGAGATATTGATATCAATAGCGATAATGGCTGTTATCGCGGCTGTTGTAGTGCCTTCTTTGTCTAGCTTCAAGAATCATCAAGTTCTGGTTAATACAGCAGAAGACGTCGTGTCTCTTTTAAATAAAGCTCGTATGGAAACACTAGCTTCAAAGAATTCAAATTACTACAGTGTTCACTTTGAAACAAATAGGGCCGTGCTGTTCACTGGGAGTGTATTTAATAGTGGTGATTCAAATAACTATGTTGTAAATTTTGATAGCTCTATTTCTATTCCATCTAGTGGTGGGATCAATCTAACTGGTGGTGGGGCAAATGTAACATTTACAAGACTGACTGGAGATACAAATCAAAATGGGAATATCGTGCTACAATTAAATAGTGACAATAATCAAAAAAAGATTATCACTATTAAAAAAACAGGAGTTTCTTCATCAAATTAAAAATGTTTAATATTTTTTTAAAAAATAAATACAATTATGGTTCAGCTCTTGTTGAGGTGATGGTGGCTTGTTCCATATTTTCGATTTTATCTTTTAGTTTAATCTCTGCCACCAATAAAGGTATAAATCTTTCAAATGTAGCACTCAGACAAGTGCAGGCTAGTTTCCTTCTCGAAGAGGGTGCAGAGAGTGTAAAAATAATACGAGATAATAATTGGTCAAACATCTCTGGTTTTAGTAATAATACCAATTATTACACATCTTTTAATACCAGTAATAATACGGTGTCACTATCTACAACCCCCAATACTATCGATAATTTTTTTACGAGAACAATTGTATTTTCTACTGTATCTCGAGATTCCAATGACGACATTGCTACGTCTGGGACTGTTGACTCCGGCACCAAGAAGGTGACCGTCACTGTATCTTGGCCTTCCGGAGGAGTCACTCTCTCAAAGAGTTTGTCTTTTTATGTTGCTAATATTTTTAATTAAATGACCAATAATTTAAAAAAATTCAATAAGGGTTTCTCTTTGATAGAAATTTTAATTTATGTTGGTATTTTTAGTATTATATCTATCGCTGTTATCACTTCATCTGTGGTAGTTATTTCTTCTTTTAGTAAAACCCGTGACATACGCAATATACTAGAAACTGGTAATGTTGTTTTTGAGAGGATGACTCGTGAGATCAGGCAATCATCTGGTGTAGATACTTCCAATAGTGTACTGGGTAGTAGCCCTGGGTCTTTGCAGTTGAATAGCACAGATGAATCAGGGAACGCTCGAACAGTAAAATTTATAATAGAGAATGGGTCCTTGAATCTATATCAAAATGGTGCTCTTGTAGATAATTTACTCGGATCAGATGTCTCAGTTTCCAGTTTGATATTTAGGCGTATCGTAACTACAGCGGGAGAAGCCGTAAAGATAGAAATGACTGTAGTAAATACAAATACTCAAAACATAATACCCCGCAATTTTAATAGTACTATAATATTAAGAGGTGGGTATTAAAATAAGATGATAAATTATAAATTACAAATTAAATATAAAAAAGGGCATAGGGGGGCAGCGACACTGGTACTCGTTTTCTTTTTTATGTTTATTAGTATTACTATTTTGATAGGGATAGTTACGCCCGTCGTGAGAGAGTTTAAGATTGCTTCAAATGTTATAACTTCCAGGCAGTCTTATTTTGCTTCTGAGTCGGGGATTGAAGATGCCATATATCGTATAAAAAACAATAAACAGATTGGGGCTAGTGAGACAATAGTCCTGGGAAGTTCTACTGCCACGACAACTATAAATAGCATCACTGCCAATAAAAAAGAGATTAGCTCTCTGGGGGATAGTGGGTCACTGCAAAGAAAGAATAACATTAGCTTAACGACTTCACCTGGCTTATCTTTTAGTTATGGGGCTCAAGTTGGCGGCGGCGGGTTATTCCTGGGGAATGGTGTACAAGTAGAGAGTGGGGACATATATGTCAGCGGTAATCTGACCGCTCAAAGTGTGAGTGTTCATGGCAATATCTATGCTGCAAGTCCAGTCCCAGCTCCAGCTCATGTCTCAAATATAGGCGCGAGCACTCCACCATCAAGTGTGATATTGGGCTACAGTCCCAAGGAAGATTTTGCTCAGAGTTTTACTACTACTGGGAGCGGTGTCTTGAAAAGAGTGTCTCTGTACATGAAGACGAATCAGTCTGCTGGTAATTTTACTGTGAGTGTCGTTAACAACAACAATGGTTCACCTGGAACAACCACACTAGCTACTTGGACAACTCCGCAGAATAGTTTCGGCACTATGAGCGATTTTGGATGGGTTAATGCAGATTTTGCTACTACACCAACACTATTGGCAAATACAAAATATTGGATTGTTTTTAATAATGCCACATCTCAGTGGAATCATCATACTCTAGGTCTAACCTCCGGCGGAGAGGGTAAGGTCAGATCAAATGACGGTAGTGCTTGGGTTGCTAATTCACCTGCTTCTACTGGATACTATAAAGTATTTTTAGATAGAGTTCCTTCTTATATTCAGGGGGAGTCTTATGGGTCTATTAATCTAGAGGGTAATGCTTATGCAGAGACGGTTGGAGGTGTAAATGTAAATAGTAATTATAATCTATACTGCCAAGCCGGTAGAAATAATAAAAATTGTGTGACTACACCAGAAGCATCTTCAAACCCTCCGCCACTATCTTTTCCCGTGACAAACGAATTCATCGATTCATGGAAAGAACAGGCAACTGCAGGAGGAGTCACTAATGGCAGTGTGAATATCAACTGGTCTGGGGGATCTCTTGGTCCACGAAAAATAGTAGGAGATCTTATTATTACTTCTGGTACATTGACTATCAATGGCCCTGTATATGTTACAGGTAAGATACAAGTAAGTAATGGTGGAAAAATACAGTTAGCTTCTAGTTTTGGGGTGAATGATGGGATAATGATCTCTGATGGGCCTATATATGTATACGGCGGAGCTAGTGTTCGTGGTTCTGGTAATTCTAATAGTTTCCTAGTTCTCGTTACCACTAGTAGTACAATCCATTCCGGATCTATAAGCAACAAAGAACAATTTGCTGGCTATCTTGATAACGGTGGAGACGTAGACGCATTCTATGCACCTAATGGAGAGATATGGGTGGCTGGTGGCTCAGAGCTCAATACTGTGGTGTCTTATCAAATGGCTATTACAAACGGTGCAAAGATTAATTTCAAATCAGCCTTGTCTAGTCTAGGTTTTCAGTCTTCGAGCGCGAGTGGTTCTTGGAGCCTAGCCTCTTGGAAAGAGTCTCAGTAGAAACGACTTAATTGTGCTATAATAGATAAATGGCTCAAAAACTTATAATTGCTAACTGGAAGATGAATCCTCAAACTCAAAAGGATTCTGACAAGATTTCAAATGAAATCTCAAGTGCTATTAAAAATTTTAAAAATAGTATTACTGTTATCTGTCCACCATTTCCATTCATATCTAATCTTAAATTAAAAAATAAAAAAATATTTATTGGAGTACAAAATATTTCCTCTGAATCTGAGGGTGCTTATACTGGCGAAGTATCAGCCAAGATGGCAGGTAGTATCGGGGCCACTTATGCAATCATAGGTCACTCAGAGCGTCGAGCTATGGGTGAAGACAATGCTCTGGTAAATAAAAAAATACTATTATCCCTAAAGAATAAACTGACCCCAGTTTTGTGTGTAGGGGAGAAAGAGCGAGACCATAATGGTTTCTATCTGTCTTTTGTAAAAAATCAGATACATGAGTGTCTGTCTTCTGTGTCTAAATCTCAAATAAAAAATATTGTTATTGCCTATGAACCAGTGTGGGCCATAGGATCTTCTGCTGTGCGAAATGCTGAAATTCCTGAATTTATTGAAATGAGTATTTTTATTAAAAAAGTTATATCTGATATGTACGACATAAAAACTGCACATGGTATGCAAGTGTTGTACGGGGGGTCTGTTCACCCAGAAAATGCATTGTCTTTCTTGGTGGAGGGTAGTGCTGATGGTTTATTAGTTGGCCGAGATAGTCTAAATCCAAAAAAGATTGTAAAAATAATATCTATTGCGGATCAAATAAAATAAAATGAAATCAATTAAAGAAATCGAAAGTTTGAAGGGTAAGAAAGTTCTAGTAAGAGTGGATTTTAATGTGCCAATAAAGAACGGTAAAATAATCGATGACTTTAGGATACAAAAATCATTACCTACTATTAACTTTCTTTTAAAAAAGGGAGCAATAGTTATATTGGTGGCTCACGCAGGGGATGATGGTAGTCAGAGCCTAGAATTGATAGCCAAGACTCTAAAGAAATATGTAAAGGAAGTTGTCTTTATAAAATCTAGTATCTTGTCAGACGAAACTGAAAATATAATAGCAGGATTGAAATCTGGCAGTGTGGTATTGCTCGAAAATATACGCCGTGAGGTGGGTGAAAAGAAAAATGATGTATCTTTTGCGCGTGGTTTGTCTCGGCTAGGAGATATCTATGTAAATGATGCATTTTCTGTATCTCATCGTCCCCATGCATCTATCGTGTCACTACCTAAATTCTTGCCGAGTTTTGCTGGTCTGCAAATGATGGATGAAGTCCAGCATCTTTCTGTTGTATTCAATGAGCCAAAGCATCCATTTTTATTTATTCTCGGAGGGGCAAAATTTGAGACAAAATTACCTTTGATTAAAAAATATTTGCCAATAGCCGACTCTCTGTTTATCGGAGGGGCTCTCGCAGATCAGGTATTTCGAGAGCAGGGGTATGAAGTAGGGCACTCTCTAGTAGAAGAAAAGAATTTTAATCTACCAAAATTAGTTAAGAATCCAAAAATAATCGTACCTACTGATGTATTGGTTACTGGTAGTGGCAAGCCACATTCAGTATCTGCGAACAAGGTTTCATCAGGAGAGACAATTGTCGATTCAGGACCGATGACAATAGTAAAGATGGAAGAGGAAATTTCCAAAGCAAAACTGATCCTATGGAATGGACCACTTGGAAAATTGGAAGATGGTTTTGATGCCGGAACTAAATCTCTACTCAAAGCAATTGGAAAATCAAAAGCTATATCTATAATCGGTGGAGGGGATACGGTAGAAGTCATATCTAAATTTAAGATGGAAAAAGATTTTACTTTTGTATCGACCGGTGGCGGTGCTACTCTTGAATTCCTGGCCAAAGGTACACTCCCTGGAATCAAAGCTTTAAAGTAATTATATAAAATAAAAAATGCCCTATAGGGCATTTTTTATTTGATCAAAAACTGATGCTATTTCATTTTCGTTGTATTGCTTACCATGCCAATGTTGGAATCCATCATTTTCATACCTAGGTATAATGTGTACGTGGGTATGAAAAATTACTTGTCCTGCCGCTATGTCATTATTCATGTGAATATTTACTCCGTCAGCCTTTAATTTTTCTTTGTGAGTGATTGCTATCTTTTTAGCCATGCAAAATATTTTACCAACTACTTCATCTGGAGTCTCATATAAATTTTTAAAGTGATTTTTGGAAATTACAAGCACATGCCCAATATTTACAGGATGTATGTCTAGGCAAACAAAAACATTCTCATCTTCGTATATTCTAGATGAAGGAATTTCATTGTTTATAATCTTGCAAAATATACAGTTTTCCATCGTTTGTTCATTCATAAAGATATTATATGTTACAATTGCTCTTATGCCAAACCATGCTGAACTACTAGAGATACTATTGAAGAACAGAGGAATCAAGACTGAAGATTCTGATAAATTTCTCAATCCAAATTATGAGACTGATATATATGATCCGTATCTACTAAAAGATATGGAGCGTGCCTGCGTGCGAATATTTGAAGCAGTAGAAGCAAAAGAAAAAATAGTCGTTTACAGTGATTATGATTGCGATGGTATCCCTGCTGCTGTGATAATGCACGATTTTTTTACAAAGATCGGATATGAGAATTTTCTAGTATATATACCAGACAGACACCTCGAAGGGTATGGTTTAAACAAAGAAGCTGTAGATGAATTTATAAAGACAGAGGTAAAACTCGTGATTACTTTTGACCTAGGGATCACAGCAGTTGAAGAAGTAGCTACTGCTACGGCCAATGGTATAGATGTGATCATAACAGACCACCACCTGCCTCATGAGCACATACCAAAGGCCTATGCGATTATCAATCCAAAACAGAGTGACTGTAGCTATCCAGATGATATGCTCTGCGGGGCAGGACTCGCATTCAAGCTCGTACAAGGATTAATAAAAAAATACGGAGAGTATTGGAGTATTCAAAATGGCTGGGAGAAATGGTTGCTCGATATGGCAGGACTCGCTACTATTGCTGATCAAGTGCCACTGCTGCATGAGAATAGGGTGCTGGCATATTATGGATTAAAAGTACTACAAAAAGCCCGAAGGCCAGGCCTCGCTGAATTGCTAAAGAAGGCAAATGTAGACCCAAAAAATATTATTGAAGATGATGTCGGTTTTACTATCGCACCAAAGCTCAATGCTGCCAGTCGCATGGATAGTCCGATGCGTGCCTTCGAACTACTTTCAACTACAGATCTAGTTCAAGCAAAAACTCTAGCAACGCATTTAGATAAAATAAATACAGAGAGAAAGACTATCGTTGCGCATATTATGAAAGATGTGAAGCATAAAATGTCTGCCCGTGAAGAAAAAGAAATAATAGTAATTGGTAATCCTGATTGGCGAGTAGGAGTGCTCGGTCTCGTGGCCTCAAAGATCGCTGAAGAATACAAGAAGCCAGTCTTTGTCTGGGGACAAGAGGGTAGTGATACTATCCGTGGGTCTTGTCGTACATGGGGGTCTGTAAATGTTGTCGAGCTGATGACAGGGCTACCTGATAATAGTCTGCTTGAATATGGTGGTCACGTGGGTGCAGGGGGATTTGCTGTCTCTCACACAGAGGTTCATTTCCTTGAAGAGAGATTAAATATTGTACACTCAAATATTATTTCAAATAAAACAGAAGGGGCAGAAGAAAATAATAATTCTTATATGATAGATGCATCAATCACACTCGATGATGTAAATAATGAGAATTATAAAATCATAGAAAAGATGGCACCGTTTGGGATGGGTAATCCAAAGCCAATTTTCAAATTTGAAAATATTCAAATCGCTGGATTAAAAGAATTTGGAAAAGAAAAAAATCATCTTGAACTTGTATTTTTAGATTCAAGACGACGAACAATTAAAGCTATCGCATTCTTTAAAACTCGCGAGACTTTTAAATTAAATGATGGGGATAGAATAAATCTCCTAGCTACCTTTGAAAAAAGCTTTTTTGCAGGGCGCACAGAACTCCGTCTGCGTATTGTTGATATAGTTTAATTGTGAGTATATTTCTGATACAATGCAATTATGAAAAAAATTGATGTATATACAGACGGATCCTCACTAGGGAATCCTGGTCCTGGGGGGTATGGAGCTGTCATGGTGGAAGGGGATAAAATTGTATACGAGCTAGGTGGCTATGAAAAAGCTACTACTAACAACAGAATGGAATTGAAAGGTGTGATTGAGACACTACACTATTTATCTAGTTTGAAAAGTTTCCCTGAGGTGAATATCTGTGCTGATTCCGCCTATGTACTAGGAGGGGTGAATTCTTGGGTTGCTAACTGGGAGCGCAATGGATGGAAGACAGCCAATAAAAAACCAGTCCTAAACCAGGATCTTTGGCAGGAGCTCATCGGCCTCGTACGAGGATATCAGGGAAAGCTTTCTTGGGAGAAAGTAAAAGGCCACAGTGGTCATATCTACAATGAACGCGCTGATCAAATAGCTACAAGTTTTTCAAGTACTGGCAAATGCGACTTAATAAAATAAAAAGTAAATGTTTTGTGCGATGGCATAAAACATTTACTTTTTAGTAATCATTAAATTGGGTGGGTAAAGATACTTTATGCCTAAAAAAGAAATTTTAATTATTGGAATTCTTTTGATGATTGGAATCATACGCTTTTTGTATTTTATACCTACTCCACCGAGTGGGTATTTTGATAGTGTAGGCAAGAAAGTTGAATTTCATGGAACGGTTGTAGATTTGCCAGATATGCGAACAAGTAATCAGAGGCTGATAGTAAAACCAAAAAGTTCAGAGACTAATATTTTGGTCGTAGCTCCAAATGATATTGACATAGAATACGGCGATGAAATATATGTTACAGGCAAACTTGAGACCCCAGAGAATTTTATCACCAATACAGGCAAGGAATTTAATTATGAGAGATATTTATCAAATAGAGATATTTATTTTATTGTGCAGTATGCACAGGTGGATGTGTTGTCACACGACAATGGGTCTGTTGTAAAAAAATATTTATTTAAATTAAAAAAATCTTTTATGCAAAATATCAATCTTGCAATTAAAAGTCCGGAGAGCGATCTGGCTGGGGGCCTGCTTCTAGGCACAAAAGGGGACTTTGATGAGACTACTCGTAATGAATTTGTGACTACGGGCACGATACATATCATAGCTTTGTCCGGTTACAATATCACTATCGTTGCTTCGTCGGTTATTCATTTATTCAATTTATTTTTTAGGAAAATTGTATCTACTGGATTAGGAGCCATAACAATAATATTATTTATAATTATGGCTGGTAGTGGTGCGTCCGCTGTACGTTCTGGGGTGATGGCTTGTATCGCACTACTCGGACGTGCGCACGGCAGAGAGTACGATGCAGGTAGGGCATTGGTGGTGGCGGGTCTAGTAATGTTTGCTTATGACCCACGAATAATTACAGATATATCATTTCAGCTTTCATTCTTGGCTACTTTTGGGATACTCTATATCACTCCACGTGTAATATCTTGGGTGTATTTTATCCCAGCGAGATTTGGCTTGCGGGAGATAGCGGGGACTACGATATCAGCACAGATCGCAGTGCTTCCATTGCTATTGTATGGCACAGGAGTTTTTTCCTTTGTGTCTTTTCCTGCGAATATTTTAATTTTACCTTTTATTCCGATTACAATGCTCGCTTCTTTTGTCTCTGGATTTGCTGGTTTTGTGAGTTTAGACTTTGCAATTTTATTTGGATATATAGCTTACATACCGCTTTATTATATTTTGAAAATTATTCACGTTTTCGCTTCTATCCCGCTAGCGAGTATCATAATTCATAATTTTTCAATTTGGATAACAATATTGTCCTATCTAATTATAGGATGGTGGATTTTTCGGCCCCAAAAATAGTTGTGCTATAATGCCTTTATGATTCTAAACATTATTTCTAAAGTCCGAGGATGGACCCCTTTTGTCGCATTGGGGGCGCTCTTGCTGGTGCTTGTTTCTTATATTTTTAAAATAAATTTATTCGCCGAACAGTTATCTCTAGTCGTGTTGTGTATTTTTTCTGTTCCACTCTGGTATGAGATAATCTCGAATATTGTACGTCGTAATTTTGGGGTGGATCTGGTCGCGGGGCTCGCTCTGGCTACATCACTTGTCTTTGGTGAATATTTACCAGGAGTGATAGTCCTTTTGATGTTATCAGGAGGTGAGGCACTAGAATCATACGCCATGAATCGTGCACGTCGTGCATTGTCTGATCTTTTGAATTTGATTCCACAAAAGACTCACGTTAAAAAAGAAAATGGTGTGATCGACGTAGATAGTAATGAAATAAAAATTAATGATCTTATCATCGTAAAAGCAGGAGAGATTGTACCCGCTGATGGTGTCGTTGAACATGGAGAATCATACATTGATGAGTCTGTTATGACGGGTGAATCTGTGCCTGTTAAAAAAGAAACAGGCAGTGTCGTTCTGGCTGGTACAAAAAATACTGATTCTGCTATTGAGGTTCGTGTCACAAAAGAACTGGCTGATTCTAGGCTTCAGACGATAATCAATATGGTCCGCCAGGCTGAGGAGAACAAGGCCCCATTTGTGCGTATGGCCGATCAGTATAGTGTTTATTTTACTATTTTTACTATTGTTATGGCAGGACTCGCATATTACTTTGGTGGGCCAATTCGAATGCTTGCCGTACTAGTGGTAGCAACACCGTGCCCATTGATACTAGCTACTCCTATTGCATTTATGTCTGGCATGAGTCGGGCCTCTCGTGCGGGTATAATCGTAAAAAATGGTGGAGCACTAGAATTATTATCACGTATTGATATGTGTGTCTTTGATAAGACTGGTACTATCACTATGGGTGTGCCGGCTATTCATGAGGTAAAGTCACTCTCAGGTATTTCATCCGACGAGATTATAAAAATATCTGCGTCATTAGACCAGCTGTCTGTGCACATCTTTGCAAGAGCCCTAGTGGATCATGCACATGCTAATATTAATACTCATAAATTAATTTACCCAAATGATTTCAAGGAAGTATTCGGTGATGGGGTAGAGGGTTTGATTAATGGTGAAAAATATTATTTTGGTAAATTGGCATATTTGGTAAAAAATGGAATAAAAGTATCAGATGAATTAAATAAAGAATATATAAAAATTAGAAATGAAGGAGTAATCCCCGTGTATTTAGGTAAAGGAGGGGAACTATTAGGGGTGGTTGCTTTTCGAGATGAAGTCCGACCCGAGGCTCGAAAGGTATTTTCTGACCTGTCTACTCTCGGGGTAAAGCGATTTATGCTACTTTCTGGAGATAAAGAAAATGTTGCATCAGCTATTGCTTCTGATATGAAGATAAATGAATACAAAGCAGAGTGTCTTCCTGATGAGAAATTGATTGTGATTCGAGATCTTCAAAAGAGTGGTTTGAAGATAGCGATGATAGGTGACGGGGTAAACGACGCCCCAGCATTGGCTCAGTCTGATGCTGGTATTGCGCTGGGGTCTCATGGGGCTACTGCTGCATCAGAGAGTGCAGACATAGTCATAGTTTCTGGATCCATAGAAAAAGTGCCCGAAGCTTACAAAATAGCTAGTCGTACTGTAAGGGTGGCTCGAGAAGGAATATTAATAGGTATAGGAATGTCTGTTGTGTGTATGTTCTTTTCTCTTGCTGGGTATCTGGAGCCTCTGTATGGGGCATTGATCCAAGAGGGTATAGATATAATCGTTATCCTCTATGCACTACGTGCAGGGCGTGATATTATATAGATATGGATACAATTTTTTCAAAAGTTTTACTCAAGATTAGCACTATCGGATATCTTTATTTTGCGATATTGGTTTTGATAGATATTATTTTGTGGAAGATACACCCAGTTCTCGGAATATTGGGTGTCGCATTTACATTTGCTTTGTTGCTTGGATTTATCTAATTCCAAAATTACAGGGAAAATGCTACTATAATAAATATAGTAGCATTTTAATTTTAACTTTTAAGAAAATGAAAAATATAAATACAATAATAACTTCTTTGTTGATTATCGGTGTGGTGTGTGGGGTGGGTTACTTTTTTATTAATAAAAATAAAAATATGGAAAAAATTGCAAAAAATGGTGATGTGTTGGTTATGAATTATACTGGATCTCTACAGGATGGAACTGTATTTGATTCAAATGTGGATCCAAGATTTAATCATGTGGAGACTTTTGAGTTTAAGCTAGGTGCAGGTATGGTCATAGCAGGGTGGGATGAGGGTCTTGTCGGAATGAAAGTGGGGGAAAAGAAGACTCTAACTATAGCACCAGAAAAGGCATACGGAGAAAACGGTGTACCCGGAATAATACCTCCAAATTCAACTCTAATATTTGAAGTAGAATTAGTTAATATAAAATAAATTAAATGGATCAAGATAAAATAAATAAAATTAAAAATATTATTAGTATTTTTTTGAGTAAAAAAAGATATTGGATGAGTGCAATAATAATCGTACTTATCGCTCTTTCTTTTTTACTAAAAGATCCTACAAAGGGTATAGTCGTGGTAACTGTTGAAAACAAGACACTGACTCAGACCGTGCTCGCAACGGGGCAGGTGACTTCTAGTGTTGACCTGGGTTTATCTTTTAATAGTAATGGCAATGTGTCTTCTGTAAAGGTAAAGGTGGGAGACAAGGTGAAAAAAGGTGATATTATTGCGACTCTAGAGCAGGGGTCTGTGGGTGCAGCGCTCACTTCTGCTAGGGGTTCTGTGGCTGCTGCAGAAGCGCGATATAAAAAGATCGTTGACGGTTATTCAAATGAGGAAATCGCGATAGCACAAATAAATCTTGAGAATACAAAAGCTACCCAAGAAGTTCTAGTAAGAAATGCCCTCAATAATTTATTGAGTTCATATCCAGAAGCAATACCAGTTGATTCTTCCAAAGATTATGTAGCACCTGTTATCTCTGGAAGTTATATTTTGGGTAAAGAAGGAACAATTAATTTGAAAGTTTATAATTCTTCAAATGGTAAGAGTTTTGATGTTTCTGGACTTACTACTGGATTTGGGCCTTTGAATGATGATGTAGCTTTGCCTATTGGGAATTCTGGTTTGTATATAAAACTACCAACTACTGGTACTGTAGAGAGCGCTGATTGGAAGATAGAGATACCAAATAAGAAGGCTTCAAATTATTTATCTAATTATAATGCTTATCAATCTGCCCTGCAGACAAAGTCGGCTACTGTGTCATCTGCCGAAGCAGAGCTTGCTCTTAAGAAAGCTGTTGCTCGACCTGCTGACGTAGCGCTGGCGGAGGCTGATATACTACAGGCGAAAGGGACCCTTGAACAAGCTCAGGCAAATTATGAGAATACTATAATCCGGGCCCCAGCTGATGGTACGATTACTTCTATCGATGTAAAAGTAGGCGAGCTGGCGACTGCTTCAAAGCAGGTTGTTATGTTGCAGGATGTAAGTAATCTTTATGTAAAGACAAAGATAAATGAATCAAATATCGCAATTGTCGCTGTTGGTCAAAATGTGGCGGTGTCGTTTGATGCATTCCCAGGAGAATTCACTGGTAACGTGGTCCAGGTGGACCCTGCCGCAAAGATAGAAGACGGTATCGTAAACTATGAAATTAAAATTTCTATTAATGAAAAAAATGATACTATTCGTCCAGGCATGAATGCCGATGTAAGGATTAATGCAGGGGAGAAGTCTAACGTGATGACCGTAGCAAAGGCTGGAGTAAAGAAAGACGATACGGGTAGTTATGTTGATCTAGTTATAAACAAGAAAAATAAAAAATCAGTAAAGAAAAATGTAGTGACTGGGATGTCTGGTGATGGTGGTTTGATTGAGATACAGAGTGGGCTTGTCGCAGGTGATGAGATTATACTATCTCGACCTGAATAATTTATTAAATGGTGGATAATTTACAAAAAATAGAAAATTCTTTCAAGTTAAATGCCCGTGTCGGTTGGTTTTTGGCCAAGCGTGATATTCAGCGTGCAAACATATGGACTACAGGGTTGATCGTGCTTGTTATGACTCTGACATTTCTGAATCTGATTGTTGTGTCTGGTATCCTCGTGGGACTCATCCAAGGATCCGAAGATGCGGCAAAAAAGTATGACATAGGGGATGTGCTGATATCACCATTCCTAAATCGTAGTGCCATAGATCAGACACCGCAGGTTGTAGATATTGTAAAAAATATTCCTGGTTATAAAAATCATACGGTTAGGTATTCTGGGTCTGCTCGTGTGGAATCTAATTATCGAGATACTGTGAAGCCCGGAGATAAACGTGACGGGGCAGGAGGATCTCTACTAGGAATTGATCCAATACAAGAAGAAAATTTTTCTGGAATTTCAAAATTTGTGACTCGAGGTTCATATTTAGGTCCTCAGGATGGAGATAGTGTACTGCTCGGCAAAAACCTACTCTATGAATTTACCCCGATTGAAGCTCCAGGATTCCAGACGCTCAAAAATGTTCAGATTGGATCAAGGGTTAAAATAACAGTAGGTAGTACTTCTCGCGAATATTTTGTAAAAGGTTTTATTCAGAGTAAGGTGGATTTTGATAGCTCTATCATTATGATTGATTCAGAAGTGCGCAAACTTACGGGGCGTACAGACTTGAATGCTGCCACTATCGCAGTCCTATTAAAACCAGGGACAGATCCTGTTTTTGCAAAAAACTTTTTGATTGATTCTGGTGTAGGAGAATTTGCTCGTGTGCAAACTGCGGAAGAGGCTTTTCCTAAATTCCTAAAAGATATGAAGAGCACATTTTCTCTACTCGGTTCCATGATATCAGCTATAGGGCTCGTAGTTGCCTCTATCACTATCTTTATCGTGATATTCGTCAATGCTATAACTCGTCGTCGTTTTATTGGAATACTAAAGGGTATAGGTGTCCATAAAAAAGCCATACTTTATTCTTATATGTATCAGGCTTTTATATATGCGATACTTGGAATCATCATAGGTATGGTGCTCATATTCTTCTTTATAAAACCATATTTTACTGCCAACCCTATAAACTTCCCATTCTCTGACGGTATACTCGTGGCTACATTCCCGGGTGCATTGATCCGAGCGGGAATACTACTAGTGACGACAATGATAGCAGGATTTATCCCAGCTCGTATGGTGATAAAACAAAATACCCTCAGTGCTATACTCGGAAGATAATAGTAAGATAATAAAAATAAAATGCTTGAAGTAAAAAATTTAACAAAAAAATTTAAGAGTGGAGATCAAGAAGTGATCGCAGTAAATGATCTTTCTTTTGTGATAAAAGAAGGTCAGTTCGTGACTATCACTGGAAAGTCTGGATCTGGTAAATCTACTCTGATGTACCAGCTTGGTTTGCTCGACTTACCAAATAGTGGGACTATTCATATCGATGGTGCAGAACTAGTGAATATGCCAGAGGAGGATAGGACTATGGTTCGCCTGAATGATTTTGGTTACATATTCCAAGACTATGCGATCTTGCCATCCCTCACAGCACTCGAGAATACACTACTACCACTTTTAATGCAGGGATATGATATGAAAGAGGCTGAAGAAAAAGCCAAGAAAGCATTGATCAAGATTGGTCTGGGGGATAAGATGGGTAATCTTCCTAGTGAGCTTTCTGGTGGTCAGCAACAGCGCGTATCTATCGCTCGTGCTATATCACATGACCCAAAGATTATCTTTGCTGATGAGCCTACTGCGAATCTAGACTCTGAAACTTCTGCTTCTGTGATAAAAGCATTCCTAGAATTAAACAAAGAAGGGCAGACTATCATCATGGTGACTCATGAAGAGGAGTATGCACAAATGGCTGACCGCACTATACACCTAGCTGACGGAAAAATAATGAGTGATAAATTGAATAAGAAATAGAAACACCCAAATCTTGGGTGTTTTTTTAAATTAGACTTTTTGCATATATGCTATAATGTATATATGGAAACATTAAAAAATAACAAGAAGTACGTCATTATTGGATTAATAGTTTTAGCTATCATCTGTGTTCATTCATACGGTGGTAGGGGTATGATGGGTCGTTATGGTCAAGATGGAGTTCAAAATACTATCAGTGTATCTGCTGATGGAGAGGTGACTGCAGTGCCGGATATCGCAAGTATCAATTTTACTCTTTCAAAAGATGCAGCTACTTCAGGTACTGCCTCAAAGAACTTAAATGAGATAACTACAGCTGTATTGAATTATCTAAAAGAACAAAAGATTGCAGAAAAAGATATCAAAGCTGAGTATGGTGGAGTGAATCCAAAGTATTCAAATACACCTATCTACTGTGTGACAGTACCTTGTCCACAGCCTGAGTCAAAAATCACAGGATACACAGCAACACAATCTATCACAGTAAAAATCCGTGATGTAGATACTGCAAATGATATCAAGACTGGTCTTTCAAAGATCGGTGTAGATATGATCAGTGGTCCTACATTTATGATCGATGATGAGCAAGCACTAAAAGATACTGCTCGTGGCATAGCTATAAAGAATGCTCGTGAGAAGGCTGAGATACTAGCAAAGCAATTGGGAGTAAAGTTGGGTAAAGTCGCTAGCTTCTCTGAGAATGGAGGAGGATATCCTATTATGTATGCCAAGAGTTCTATGATGATGGATAGTGCGATGGGTGCAGCAGCTCCTGTACTACCAAAGGGGGAGAATAAAATCACCTCAAATGTGACTATCACATATAGTATAAGATAGATATATAAAGAAAAAACCTCCTAAATGGAGGTTTTTTCTTTATATTGACTTTATGGGCCAAAAGGCGTATTATGTATTTACATACACCCGCGGGGTGTTTTTTAGTAAGAGTAATAATAGAGTCAAAATGAAAAATTTAATCGAATATTTTAAAGAAACAAAGGCCGAAATAAAGAACGTAACATGGCCAAGTCGTACAAAAGCTGTATACGCTACAATAGCAGTCCTAGTCATATCAGTAGGGATAGCTTACTATCTAGGTCTTTTTGATTACTTGTTTGCGACAGGTTTGCAATGGTTGCTACTAAATAGATAATTATTATTAAATTTTTATAAATCTAATTTCGGATAGCGTCGCGAGGGTCGTGTCTAATAGACTTACACGACATGATTCCGCAGAATCAACTTACGCGACGTGATTCCGCTGAATCAATATGGCAAAACAAGAATTAAAAGGAGAGCGCAATTGGTACGCAATCCACACATACGCCGGATACGAGAATGCAGTTTTGAGAAATCTAAAACAGCGTATCGACAGTCTGGGTATGAATGACAAGATATTCAATGTTATCGTTCCTACTGAGAAGAAGATCAAGATCAAGGGTGGGAAGCGCGCAGAGGTAGAAGAAAAGGTTTATCCGGGTTATGTCCTAGTGGATATGATCGTGGATGACAACTCTTGGTACGTAGTCCGCAATACTCCACGTGTCACAGGATTCGTAGGAGCAGGGGTGAACCCAGTTCCTCTTGAAAAATCTGAGGTGGATGCACTGTTCGGAAAGATGGATACAGAGAACAAGGCAAAGCACCAGATAGATTTATCTGTTGGCGAGATTGTACGCATCGGAGACGGCCCGTTCAAGGATCTAGAAGGCAAGGTAAGTGATGTAGATCATGAAAGAGGCAAGGTAAAGGTATTGGTTTCTATGTTCGGTAGAGAGACTCCAGTTGAATTAGACTTCCTACAGGTTAAAAAGTTCTAGCTTTACCTATAAGCATTTTTATGCTAAAGTAGACCTGTTACGCAAAAAGCTTCAAAACATTAAGAATTTTTAATTTAAAATTTTTAATTTTATAAATAATTTTATAATGTATTTATGTTTAAAAATTAGACATTTTTGCATTATTTAAAAATTACAAAATTAAGAATTGTATGACTATATGGCAAAGAAAATTACAAAAAAGGTAAAACTACAAATTGCCGCTGCGAAAGCAACTCCAGCGCCACCATTAGGACCCGCACTCGGTCAGGCAGGTGTAAACATCGCTGAATTCTGTCAAAAATTCAACGCTGCAACACAGGCAATGGCAGGTGATATCGTAGGTGTTAAGATCTCAGTTTTTGATGATCGTACATACGAATTCACAGTCACAACTCCACCAGTAGCAGGATTGATATTCAAAGCTGCAGGTATAGAAAAGGGTTCAGGTAAGCCAAACACTTCAAAGGCAGGTAAGATCACAAAGGCGCAAGTCCGTGAGATCGCAGAAAAGAAAATGCCAGACCTAAATGCTAAAAACATTGAAGGTGCTATGAAAATAGTAGAAGGTAGTGCTCGCTCAGCAGGAATCACAATCGTAGACTAATCGTTTTATATATAAAAACACCCCGTATGGGGTGTTTTTGTTTGGGTTGACTAATTGTGGGGGATTAGTAAGATGAAAGAAAAACAATAAAATTATGGCAAAAAATATTATAACCTTCGAAAATAGGGAATATTATCTTGAAAAGAAAATCAGATACTATGACCCCGAGCATAGATTTGAAATTATGATGTATCGTTCCAATTTACTTTTTCATACCCGTAAAGTTTCTGCAATTGTAGATTTTTTAATTCCTGTTGCACAAGCGCATTATGAAAATTTTGATGTAAAATTGGCACGATTGATACCTATCTATCATGATGACAATGAACTCGTTAGTAAGCGGGGGGATGTCTCTCTGCAGTTGAAAATCCAGATGGATGATGAACAAAGACTAGAATTGGATAAAGAAGAGATGCAAGCTATCAATATACTGTGTCGTGAGTATCCTAAAAAGATTGAAGGATATAAAACTAAGGAAATACTCATGCATGCATTACATAAAAATTCTCGAGAAGCTCAATTGGTTTCGTTTGCCGACAAACATGACGGGTGGTGTGAATCAATTCATGAAAAACTTGCAGGGAATGATATATTTCTTGAACCTGTTATGAATTATCCAAAAGATTTTTTTATACCTCGGCGTGAAAAATTCCCTTTGATAAAGGATTTGTTTGATTCAGAATTAGCACAAAAGAATCCATTTTTTCAGTTTTCTGTTTGGGATATGATGCAGTATTTCCAGAATGGAAGATTAAGAGCTACTCCTCATAATGAGGAGACTCTTAAAAGAAACAGTATGATACCTTCATATGAACAATGGAAGAAGATTGTTCTGTCACTGCCGAACGGGTTCAATGAACTCACCGTGCAAAAAGAATTTCATTAAATAAAAAATCCTGGCCGGCTGGTCAGGATTTTTTTGCGTCATATTAAGCTTGGACTCGTTCTACGTATTCACCAGTCTCTGTATTTATACGGATTTTTTCGCCTGGGTTTAGGAATAGGGGGACATTGACTGTAGTACCATTTTCCAATACTGCGATCTTGTTTCCACCACTAGCTGTGGCACCCTTGATAGTAGGAGGGCAATCTTTGATGATGAACTCCATCTTTACTGGGAGCTTGATGCTGATTATTTGCTCTTCATCATCTTCATTGTTCCATGAGATTGCAGTTGTATTTTCATTTGGTTGTAGATATTTGATCTGGTCACCGATGACACTCTCTGCTAATTGGAATCGGTCTTTTGGATTCTCTGGATCACAGAACCAGTATTCACCCTTGTTTGCAAATAGAAATTTTACCTCTTTTTTACTAATCTCGGCCTCGTCTGCTTTGTCTGAGGCATGGAATGTAGTATTCCATGTGCGTCCAGAGAGTAGACTCTTGAGCTTTACTTGGTTCTGAGGTTTGCGCTGTTGAGTGCGGGCAACATGGTTGTCCACCACCAAACAAGGCTCCTCTTCGTGGATAATAATCTTTCCTGTGCGTATATCGCTGTATTCTAGCATTGCCATAATGTTTTTATATTAGACAAATTCTTCAGAAAATGCAACCTTGTTCAACCCCCGCATATTTTTCTGCTGAAAAATTGCTTTTCTCGCGCCAGTCGCGCTGTGAAGAGGGTGTTCACAAGATTCATTTTCTTACGAATTTTTATTTTTAATTATTCTCCTGCACTGGTTATCTGGATTTCATTGAATCGAGATTTGATCTCTTTGAGTAGGGCATCCGATACCTTTTTATTCTCACGTAGCCATACGCGAGTAGCATCGTATCCACGACCCATAGGAACCTTTTCACCTTCTTTATTTTTCATAGAGTATGATGCACCTGCTTTGTCGATCAATCCTAGTTTTTCACCTAATGCGATGATTTCTCCTTCACGAGAAATACCTTCGCCATATAGTATGTCGAATTCTGTTTGTTTGAATGGGGCAGCTACTTTGTTCTTGACCACCTTTACTCGAGTACGAGAGCCGACTACGTCTTCACCTTTTTTAATCTGGGCGATACGACGAATATCAAGACGTACAGATGTGTAGAATTTTAGAGCCTTTCCACCTGGAGTAGTCTCTGGGTTACCGAACATGATACCGATCTGCATACGGATCTGGTTGATGAATATCACGACTGTCTTGGAATGGGCAACAATTGCTGTGAGCTTTCTTAATGCTTGGGACATTAGACGAGCCTGTTTACCTACGTGTGATTGACCCATGTCTCCCTCGATCTCATCCTTTGGAGTGAGCGCTGCGACAGAGTCGATGACGATGACATCGATCTTTCCAGAGCGGATTAGGCTCTCTGTGATCTCTAGGCCCTGCTCTCCTGTATCTGGCTGAGAGATTAGGAGCTCATTTATCTTTACTCCGAGCTTTGCTGCATAATCTGGGTCCATAGCGTGTTCTGCGTCGATATACGCACATACACCGCCAGTTTTCTGGGCTTCTGCTACTACGTGTAGGGCAAGAGTAGTCTTACCAGATGACTCTGGTCCAAATATCTCGATGATACGTCCACGGGGTAGTCCACCGACGCCAAGTGCCATATCCAATCCCACTGAACCAGTGGATATAGTATTCACATCTACCTTTGCTGTCTCTCCGAGTGTCATGATGGCACCTTCACCGAATTTAGTCTGGATAGATTTGATTGTATCTTCGATGGCACTGCCTGTTGTCTTTGGTTCTTTCTTTGCTTTCTTTTGCATAAAATTATAATTTTGTAATTTTATAATTTAAAAATTTTATAAATAATGTTTAAATGAATTAATTTATTAAAACATTTGTTTATTATTTAAAAATTAAAAATTTGTAATTAAAAATTTTGTATTACTTTTCTAATAATGCGACTTTTTGATTATCTTTGTAGACTACTTGGAATTGCTTTTTTGAGGTATTACCGAATTTGTCTTGAGCTTCTATTGTGACAACACCCAGGCCATCTAGTAAGGCGATAGGCTCTTTGAATGTGCCGTCCTTGTCTATGAATATCTCTCTACCATTTAGACTGATATATATGGCATTCCTCGCATTTCCTTTTATGAAGGCAAGGGGGGATTCAGATGTTTTTTCTATCTCTGCCTTTACTTTGACTCCATTTATCACGACTCTCATCTTTGCATATGAATATACAGAGATAGATAGGAACAGAGCCATACATAGCCCTGTTCCGACCCACCACTTTACTGATCTTTTTTTGATAGTTGATGTCATATTAGATTTGTTCTTCGTTGCCTATATGATCGACTGGTCTTTCTAATACATCACGAGGCTTTGATCCATTGGCTGGACCAACTATACCTCTGTCTTCTAGCATATCTATCAGTTTTGCTGCACGGGCGTATCCTACCCCTAGTTTTCTCTGTAGGAATGAAGTAGAGGCTTTTCCAGTTTCTATCACTATCTGCCTTGCGTCTTCATATAGGTCATCATCACCACCTTCGTCTGTCAGACTACCGTTGAATAAGTTGTTGCCATTTTCTATTGAACCTGAAAGCTCTATTGTATCTGGTAGCTCGTCCATGTATGCATCTTTTAGATACTCTACAACTTTCTTGACCTCATCTTCTGATATAAATGCTGATTGTAGACGCTCGGGCTGACTCATCTCTGCCCCTGCGTATAGCATATCTCCGGCACCTAGGAGTTTTTCAGCTCCTGCCTGGTCTAGAATTGTACGGGAGTCGATCTGAGAGGCTACTTGGAGAGCGATACGAGTAGGAACATTGGCCTTGATCAGACCTGTGATTACGTTTACAGATGGACGCTGAGTAGATAGTATGAGGTGTATACCGACAGCACGAGACATCTGAGCGAGGCGTACAATGCCACTCTCGAGCTCTCTTGGGTATGTCTGCATGATATCTGCCAACTCATCGATGATGATGACTATATACGGCATACGCTCCAATTCACCACTCTTGTCTTTGGCTAGTATATTCTCGTGATAACTAGTGATATCTTTAACTGAATGAGATTCTAGGATGTCATATCTTCGGTCCATCTCTTTTGCTGCCCATTTGAGGGCTAGGATCGTCTTCTTCGGGTCTGTGATTACTGGTGTGAGTAGGTGCGGGATCTTGTTATAAAGGGTGAGCTCTACACGCTTTGGGTCCACCATGATAAATCGCAAATCTTCAGGGCCATTTCTATATAGTAGAGATACGATGACAGAGTGGATAGTGACGGACTTTCCTGAACCTGTAGTTCCGGCGATAAGGGCATGAGGCATCTTGGCTAGGTTTCCGAATAGGGCCTTGCCAGAGAGTCCTCGTCCTAGCGCGATCATCAGTGGCTTTGGTGCATTTTGGAATTTATCATCCGCTAGCAGTGTCGCCATTCCGACTGTTGATTTTGCTTTGTTTGGTATCTCGATACCTACTAGAGATTTACCTGGGATAGGTGCCTCGATACGTATAGGGTGAGCAGCGAGAGATAGGGCCAAGTCATTTTGTAGTCCTACTATACGAGATAGCTTTACTCCCTGGGCCGGCTTTAGTGCGTATCTTGTGACTGTCGGACCGATGGTCACCTCGTCCATCTCTACTGGTATACCGAAGTTAAGAAGTGTCTTTTGAATGACATTCATGTTTGATTTCACATCTCCGACATTTGCCTTTCCGCTATCTTTTTCAAGAAGTGCTAGTGGTGGAGGAGTGTAAGCTTTCGATACGAATTTTTTGGATTTTGGTAGAGGTTTTTCTATCAGCTCCATTTCTTCTTCTGTCTCCTCGTATTCTTCCTCGAGAGGTTTTGTCTTCTTTGCTGGTGTAGGGGATTCATCTTCTTTTTGTATATCTTCTGTTGTCTCCGCGTTGCCTTCTATTCGGATATCTTGCTTGAAGAATGCGACTATCTTGTCCCAGATTTGCATGAGGTTTGGACGCTCATCAAAGAGTACGAGAAGAGAAACAATCAGTACTGTCCCCAGCACCAAGATACCTCCGATCTCTCGGAATAATTTTATGAAAGGCCATGCGACGATACTACCTAGGTATCCACCCCAGACGAGATTTGTAGACTCTCCTGCGCCGTTAGCTGTGATGTCACAGATACCGAGAATAGAGAGTATGAGAGTTGCCCCGACTACTGCGTGCAGAGTAGCAACTTCTGGTCTACCTCGTCTCATAAATGATACACCGAGCACTCCTAAAACTACGGGTAGTATGTAGTATCCGATACCTAGAAATGAACCCAATACTTGCATCAAGAAATCACCTGCGATGCCTCCTATATGAAAAATTGATAATACTATTAATATTGCGAAAACAAAAAAAACTACACCCCAAATACTTTGTCGGGTTTCATCTTTTAGTTCGACTTTTCTGCGATGTTTTGATCCTTTTTTGGGTCCCGGTTTCCTCTTTCCGTTGCTAGAATTTCTGCGAATAGGAGCATCATCTTCGAATTCTTCATCGTCTTCAAATTCATCTTCAATATCTTTTTTTGCCATAAATTTATACCTTTATTATATCATAAAAACAGTATCCATCTGCTATTTTCTGGTTGCTATTAGGGCTCCAAATCGCCCCATTTTTTAGTCCATAGTTCCTAGTTGCTAGAAACTATTTTAGGTGTATAATGGACACACAAAAAGACAGTATCTAGTATTATTTTTTTATAAAAAAGACAATGAACGACCAAAAAGACAACCTAAAAAACAAAGAGACAAATACCAAAAGTAAGTACACTGGTGACTTCGTCCGTAATGATAAAAATGTTGATAATAAAGATGTTTATGCTTTTGTCTTGAAAAAGACAGAGAAGCTAGTGGCAGCCCTTTATATGGTCACGGACTGTATGGATGCTGATGACGCCATAAAGATGAAGATGAGACTGCTGGGGGTAGATGTCCTATCTGCTGTACATAAAATACCTGTCCTTTCTCCCTCAGAAAAACATGCACACATTACATCTACTAGACTCGAGATAAATGAGATTGTATCTCTGGTGGACATATCTGCAACGATCGGTTTTATCTCAGAGATGAATGCTAATATCTTGCGACGAGAGTTCAATGTTTTGATACACGAATTAGGGCTCCATCAGGGTAGGACCGGGGTCAAAAATGAAGACAGTGACAGGTTTGAGAATCGTAAGATTTCAGAATTTATTTTGTCCGATGAAATGTTCAAGATCGATAAATCGGAGTCTCCATCCCTGGGTGTAACTTCTCCAGAGTCTTTGGCTTTAATAGGACACAAAAAGACAGGATTATCTGCTGGGTTGAGTAACAGACTCAGCAATCTCCCTGCTAGGCTTAACGGACAGATAAAAGATAAAGGACACCTTGAGTTGTCTCAGCCAAAAGAAGACAGGTCTCAAAAAATAAAGGATATAATAAAGGACAAAGGAGGGGAGTTCGGTTTGTCTATAAAGGACATATCTGTGTCATTTTCTGAATGCTCAGAAAAGACAATCCAGCGCGAATTGAACACTCTCGTCTCTTTAGGACAGATCAAAAAAACAGGGGAGAAAAGATGGAGTAGATATCAGTCGATTAGTGGCTAGTAGCTAGGGGCTAGTCACTAGAAACTAACTACTAAAACCTAACCCCCTAGTCACTAGAAACTAGCTACTAAAACCTAACCCCCTAGTAACTAGAAACTAACTACTAGAACCTGACCCATTTATCCACAGATATGCTTGATTTTGCTTGCATATATACAGAGGGGTGTTATATAATGGATGTACATCTAGTACTGGCTTTTTTGGCCAATATGTGCTAGTATGTAAGTAGCCCTCATACTTTAATGAGGGGCGATCATTGAAAACAAAATACCGTGCAATTTGATACCG
>JAGOUR010000001.1 GCA_018061145.1 Minisyncoccota bacterium
TCAATACTAGAAGGCGAAGCCCGGGGCGAGAATGATATAAATATTATATCCGGAATTTTGTGGAAAAGGCTTAAAAATGGTATGTTACTCCAAGTTGATGTAGACAGGGGTACATACAGCAAAAAAGGACTACCCTCATCGCCAATAGCAAATCCTGGAATTTCTGCTATAAAAGCAGCGCTTGAACCGTCAAATAGTCCTTATCTATACTATCTTCACGATAAAGACGGACGGGTGCACTATGCAGTTACATACACAGAGCACAAGAATAATATAAAGAAATATTTAAAATGATAATAATAAATGAAAAACAAAAAGATTACGAATTAGTAGACAGTGGTGGAGGTGAAAAACTCGAGCGATTTGGTGATATCGTGATAGCTCGCCCTGATCCCGAGGCTATCTGGAACAAGACAGACGACCGTATTTGGGACGATGCTCATCTATACTATACTCGCCGTGGCAATAGTGGGCAGTGGCAGGTTGGCCGTGGCAAGACTGTGCCAAATTCTTGGAATATCGAATACGGTGATTTTACTTTTATCATCAAGCCTACATCATTCAAGCATATCGGTATTTTCCCTGAACAAAAAGCTCAATGGGAATGGCTAGATAAAGTACTGTCTGGTAAATCTGCAAAAGTATTGAATCTGTTTGCCTATACTGGTGGGGCTACACTCGCTGCAGCACGTGCTGGTGCCGAGGTTGTCCATGTGGACGCATCAAAGTCCGCCGTGTCATGGGCTCGTGAGAATGCTGATGTATCGGGGCTCACTGATGCTCCTGTCCGATGGATCGTAGATGACTGTATCGCATTCTTACGACGTGAGATAAAGAGAGGAAATAGATATGATTGTATAATCATGGATCCTCCTGCTTTTGGTCATGGTCCAAAAGATGAACTCTGGAAGATCGAGGAGCACTTTGCGGAGCTCATAGACCTCTGTCAGCAAGTACTATCTGAAAATCCAATAGCGATAATACTCAATGGTTATACAGCAGGATACTCTGCTATCGCATATGCGAATATTTTAAAGGATATGATGGCAAATTATGATGGAAAGATAGAGAGTGGAGAGCTAGCTATCGCAGAATCTGGTAGTGATAAATTATTGCCTTGTGGTATTTTTGCAAGATGGGAGAGATCGAATTCGAAATAGCTCCTTTCAAAAAGCACGAATATTTTTTGGTAAAAAATTTCTCTGCTCGTCGATCAAGAAAATAATATTCATAAACTCATTTATTTTCTAATCTCCTGTGCAAGACTTTTTTCAAGGACTATTTTAAATTCGATTTATTATTATGAACAAACAAAAAACAGTATTTGTCGGTGTTAGTGGTGGAGTAGATAGCTCTGTATCTGCAGCATTACTAAAAGACCAAGGCTACAACGTAGTCGGGGTATTTATTCGTACATGGCAACCTGATTTTATAGAGTGTACATGGCGCGATGAGCGACGGGATGCTATGCGTGTATGTGCACATCTAGATATCCCATTCCTAGAATGCGACGGTGAGGAGGCCTACAAAAATGGCGTAGCAGACTATATGATCTCTGAATACAAACTAGGCAGAACTCCAAATCCAGATGTAATGTGCAATCGTGAAGTAAAATTCGGTGTATTTTGGAATTTTGCAAAATCTCATGGTGCAGACTTTATCGCTACTGGGCACTACGCGCAGAATATAAATAATAAATTAGTAAAAGGTAATGATGAATCCAAAGATCAGTCGTATTTCCTGTGGACTCTAAATAGTGATGATCTAGAGCACACACTTTTCCCAATTGGCCATCTACCAAAAACTGAAGTGCGTAAATTGGCAGAAAAATACAAACTACCTACTGCAGTAAAAAAAGATTCTCAGGGTGTATGCTTCCTGGGACCACTCGATATGAAGGATTTCCTTTCTCACTATATCGAGCCAAAGAAGGGTGATGTTTTAAATGAAGATGGAGATATTATTGGGCACCACGATGGCGCCGTATTCTTTACTCTTGGCGAGCGCCACGGTTTTCATATTACGGAAAAGGGGACAACCGATACTCCATACTATGTAATATCAAAAGATATTGACAAAAATACAATCTATGTCAGTCCCAGGCCGGGCCTGGGACTGGAGGAGGAAGGATCAAATACGGAGTATGTATTGAATAATTCAAATATTTTAAAAGAAAATATTGATCAAACCAAAAAATATACAGCGCAGATCAGGTATCACGGAGAATTTTTGAATTGTAGTGTGATGTTTGATGATGTTAATCCAAAAATAACATTTGATAATCCTATCCTGGTATCGCCAGGTCAGTCTATCGTAGTATACGATAGAGATATTTGTCTCGGGGGTGGAATCGTGAAATAAAAATAGACGAATCAATATAAATAATAGTATAATAATAATATGTTAGAACAATTTTTTGATGCACAGACGATGGATATCGTAACAAAATTAACAATAGCTTTGTTTTTGGGGATGTTTATTGGTATGGAACGTGTGTGGGCACACAAGACTGCCGGCATGCGTACGTACGCGCTCGTATCTATGGGGGCTGCATTGTTTGTCATCATATCTGATCAGATGGTACAAGCCTACTCTACTTTTGCAGGTTTAAATCCACTATTTATAGCTGGTAATATACTAGTAGGGGTTGGATTCATCGGTACAGGATTGATAGTCACAAAAGATTCAAAGCTCATGGGTCTGACTACTGCTACTGGGCTGTGGGTATCTGCAGGTATCGGTATGGCTGCAGGTTTTGGTCTAACAAAACTAGCAATCATCGCTACGTTCCTGACCCTATTTATATTTATCGTAATCTGGTTCATAGAAAAACAACTAAAAAAGACAGAATTTTTCCAAGACGATTCTTTTAATGATATAAATTAATTAAGATACCCCGGCCCAGGTCGGGGTGTTTTAATTTGTCCTTATTTTTGCTATATTATGTAAATGCAATCAAATGAAATTCGCTCACGTTTTCTAGCCTTTTTTGAAAAAAGAGGCCATAAAATAATACCTAGTGCATCACTCGTGCCCGAGAACGACCCATCAGTCCTTTTTAATACAGCTGGAATGCAACCCCTCGTGCCATACCTCCTCGGGGAGGTGCACCCAATGGGTAAAAGAATCGCTGATATTCAGAAATGTGTCCGCACAGGAGACCTCGAAGACATCGGGGACAATCGGCACTTTTCATTTTTTGAAATGATGGGGAACTGGTCATTGGGAGACTACTTTAAAGATGAAGCTATTGCTTGGTCTTATGAATTCCTAACTTCAAAAGACGAAGGTCTTGGGCTAGATAAGAGTCGCCTGTATGTGACTATCTTTGAAGGTGATGAAAATGCTCCATACGACCAAGAATCAAAAGATATATGGATGAAGCAAGGTATTCCAGAGAATCGTATCTATGCACTACCTGCAGATGATAACTGGTGGAGTCCTGGAGATAATGGTCCATGTGGCCCTTGTTCTGAGATGTTCTACGATATGGTAGGTAGTACTGGTGACCTTGACCATGAAGGATTTTTATCTGCAGTAAAAAAGGAGACTGTGATTGAAATCTGGAATGACGTATTCATGGAATATGAAAAGAAGGACGGAAAAGTAATTGGTAAATTAAAGCAAAAGAATGTAGACACAGGAGCAGGGTTGGAAAGAATATCTGCAGTAATGCAAGGTCAGAAAACTGGCTACGAAACAGATATGTTGAAACCAGTTATGGATATGATACGTGAAAATGCTAAGCACCTAGATGATCTTTCTGCTCGCATTGTAGTAGATCATGTGCGTGCATCAACAATGCTTATTTCTGATGGAGTTATTCCTGCGAACAAAAGTCAGGGTTACGTTTTACGTCGTTTAATTCGCCGTTCTGTTTTTTATATGAAGAAATTAGGTCTTGATGACGGTATCGCAAACGAAATAATTAATTATTTCATTAATTTTTACTCAAATACATATCCAAGTGTTGCAGTTGTTGATATTGTTACTATATTTAAAACCGAAGAACAAAAATTCTCTACAACTTTAAATGATGGTAAAAAAGAATTTGAAAAAGGCACAGATCCTTTTGTTCTTGCGACTACCTATGGATTCCCAATAGAGCTTACTCTTGAATTGGCATCTGAAAAAGGTCAGACTATTGATTTGGAAGACTTTAAAGTTAAAATGGCTGAACATCAAAAGCTTTCTCAGACAGCATCTGCAGGAATGTTCAAAGGAGGTCTCGCAAACCATAATGACAAGACTATAAAGCTCCACACAGCACACCATCTATTGCTAGCTGCACTGCAGGAGGTACTCGGAGTAGAAGTAAAGCAAAGAGGTAGTAATATCACAGAGGAGAGACTACGCATAGACTTTACTTTTGATCGAAAAATGACAGATGAAGAGAAGCAAAAGGTGGAAGGCATAGTAAATGAAAAGATAAATGCTGGGTTAAATGTGATTCGACGTGAACTACCTCGTGAGGAGGCCGAGAAGATCGGTGCTCAGATGGAATTCGGAGCAAAATACCCAGATATGGTATCTGTATACTTCATAGAAGATGAGAGTGGTAATCAATTCTCAAAAGAATTCTGTGGTGGACCGCATGTGACCAATACAAAAGAGATCGGTCACTTTAAACTTCAAAAAGAAGAAGCATCATCTGCCGGTGTACGCAGAATAAAGGGAATATTGGAATAAAAAAATGCTCTAGTATTATCTAGAGCATTTTTCATTTCTTCATCAATTTTTAACCATTCGTTATTTCTTCATATACCATATTGTCTTCTGTTAAAAGTGGTATAAAAAAAGTAGACTCCAAATCTAGCCAGCTACCACCGAGCGATGACCATCTTTGGTAGGGGTAGCAATAGAGCATAAATTTGCCTTTTTCTTCAAAACGGCGTATGTCTACCATCCTTAAATCATCAATACCTGTTGGAATTTCTGGGTACTTTGTATTCAAAACAAACCAATTTCTAGTAGATATTTTCTCAGCTAACATAGAAATAATAAAGCAATTCAAAATTTGTTTTGCAGACATACTTAAAATAGAGGGCTCTCTCTTAAATGAATAGAAATAATAGATAGGTCCGTTACCACCATACTTTTCTTTCATATTGAAAATACGAACATCTCTACTGATTATCTCTGTATTTTCTTTTTGAAGTAGCTCCTTGAATAATAGGTCGATCGGAGGGTGATTTCCAAATTCAGCGAAAAAATCCTCGTAGTTTTCTGTCGTGAAGTCTGTGTTGACGCAAATGTCAGTACCAGACCAAACCAGATCTCTGGTCTCTTCCATTTTTTCAAGCTTTAATTGGGCTTTCTTCTCATTTTCAATTCTGATTTCCTTCTCTTTTCTTTCCCCCCTTTCTTTTTCTTCTGCCTTCTTGATGTTACGGAGTTGATTACGATTTAATCTGTTTTTGATACTCTTTACAAGAATAATGAATACAATGAATATTAATAATAAAATTATCCATTGTTCGTGGTTATGGAATCTTTCAAAAATAGAAGATACCACAAAGATAGCTAAAAATGTTTCCATTGTGTATTGTTTTTTTGGGTTTTTTATAATAATACATTATTATTTGAGTGTGTCAATAATGATGTCCTTTAATTATTTTTTTAACATTTAGAAAATATTTCTTCTAGTCACTAGAACCTAGCTACTAGAACCTAATTTGTAGTATAATAAAACTACAATATGCAATTTCCATTTATAAATAATTCAAAGAAAATCGTAGCTATTTTTGATGTAGGGTCTGATTCTATTGGTGTAGCCATCGTGCAATACCTATCTCCAAATGATCCACCAAAAATATTAAAATCCTTTAGAGAGGAGATCATGTTCAGAGAGCAGCTTGATTTTATGATTTTTATGGATGACATGGTCAAGACACTAAAGAGCGTCGCTTTAAATGTGGCATCTTCTGGTGTAGGTGCTATATCAGATGTACATATAGTCCTATCCTCGCCCTGGTATGTGTCTGAAAATAGGCACATTGTAGTCTCAGAAAAAACTCCTTTTGTTTTTACAGAGAAAATATCTGACAATTTGGTAAAAAATGAAATTGAAAAATTAAAAAAAATCCACCACGAAAAGTATGGGGGCAACCTTGATGATTTCAATATTATCGAGCAGGAGATAGTCCAGATTTCCTTGAACGGATACCCCGTGACGAATCCTATTGGGAAAAAGGCATTGAGCGCAGAGATGAATCTAATAGTCATATTGTCATCCAGTACATGTATGAACCTGGTCAAAGATTGTATATCTTCTGTATTTCATCACGTAGATACATATTTTCACTCAAATATGTCAGCCCTGTTCATTGTAATCCGAGAAAAGTACATGAAAATGGATTCATATTTAATCCTGGATCTTGGTGGGGAGATTACAGATGTATTCATCGTAGATGGTGGAATACCTAAAAATATAATATCTTTCCCGTACGGTAGACAGAATCTGTACCGAGACCTAAAGAAAGAGCTAATCAAGAACAGAGCCGAGGTGATGTCTCTATTTTCTCTATACCTAGACGGGTCATTGGAGGAAAGTCAGAAAATTAAGATGGAGAAAGCTTTGAATAACATACAAAGATCCTGGGCCCGTGAATTTGAGCTAGCATTGATGAGTATTCCCGAGCCTCGCATGATACCAAACTCAGTTTTTTTGGTTATGAACAAGGACGTTCACCCTATGTTTTTCCAGATGTTTGCAGAAAAGAATGATTTTATTTACAAGATATTCAAGAATGAGTGCAATGTCCTGGGGCTAAATGGTCCAGACTTCTTGGGTCTATGCAGGGTAGATGATGGCATGTGCGACCCGATGCTCATGATACAAGCATTATCTGTTAAGAGAAAATATATTAAATAATATATGGTAAAAAAAGTTGTACAAGATATAAATATCAAAAAACCAAAATTACTAAAATTTGATGAACCAAATGATTCAGTTATTTCTGGGGATTTAGATACCGAGCAGAAATTTTCTGCTATATCTCAGATGCAGAGACGAAGACGCATACCTAGTACACCCATGGTAAAGAGAAAGAAGCTCCTGCCTAGATATTTCGTCTGGATCTTGGTAGCTTTGGTGATTGTATCCCTAGTATATGTATCTTATGCTTTTCTCCAAAAAGCGACAGTATCTATAAATACAAGGAAGCAGAATTTTACTTTTAAGGAAGAGGTCTTTACTGCATACAAGCAAAATGAAAAAAAACCTCATTTTGAAATAATGATATTAAATGATGTATATAGTCGAAAGATTAACTTTATCGACCCCAAAGACGTATCCATAAAGGCACACGGTGTCGTATTTATAAAGAACGAATACAGCTCAAAGCCTCAAAAAATACTGATAAATACTAAAATAGCCGATGATTACGGGAGGCTATACACTACAGATAGCACTGTGACAGTGCCTGGTTTTACAAAAGTAAAAGATAAAGTAATCCCTGGATCGACCGCTGTAAAAGTCACAGCTGTTTCTGCTGGGGAGGAGCACAACACCTCATCAAAAAATTTCTTGATACCTTCTTTTGAAAAGACAGATAAATATACAAAAATTTATGCTACAGCTCTCAATCCCATCATAGGCGGAGCATTAGGCAAGCTATACAGTCTGGGTCCAGTGGAGATTGGCACATTAAATGCCGAAGCGAATACATTCTTTCGAGAACAGGCAATGCGTAAACTCTCGGCTCAGATACCCCCTGGGTACATATTGTATCCCGGAGCTACAAATTTCTCTTATTCATTCAATCAGGACTCAAAATCTAAAGATGCAATAGGTGAAGTCGAGATATCTGGTGTAGTGAATGCTATTATCTTTAAAATTGAAGATTTGGAAAAGGTATTTATAAAGAGAGCTGGTCCGAACATAAAAGATTCTGAGTACTCTGAAATATCAGTAGAAAATATGGACTCTTTTATTCTAAAGCTTTCTGATAAGAACAAAATCATATCAAAAGACATGAATGAGGTATCATTTAGTCTGACTGGTGGTAGTGTCCTGATTTGGAGCCCTGACATAGATCAGATCAGGCAATCCATCCTGGGTCTGGATGTTAAAGACCTAGGCCAAAAGACTCAAGAGGATCCCGGAGTGGTCGGTTCTAGTGTAGAATTCCTGCTACCTTTCCAAGACAAAATACCAAACAAAACCCATATGGTTGATGTTAAAACATATTAATTTGACTGGAAAAGATATTTAAAGTATAATGGCAGTACATACATGAACGAAATTAAAACTGATGAAAATACAAAGGTAGGAGTCGTGATTGAATCTCTACCCAATACATTGTTCCGAGTAGATCTAGGTGATGACAAAGTTCTGATATCTTATCTGTCTGGAAAGATGCGTATGAACAGAATAAAGGTCCTAGTGGGGGATAAAGTTGAGGTTTTGATCGATCCATACGGTGGTAAGGGTCGCATAACAAAGAGACTTTAAAATCCACACATTGTACGCCCGTATAAGGGCTTGCAATTTTTATTAATATAGTGTAGTATTACCCGATATACGCTTACAAGAAAAAGTACAGGGTTTTGGCCCTTGATTTTGTCTGTCGTTTGAATAAATTTATGAAAATCAAAGCATCAATTAAGAAAATTTGTGCAAAATGCAAAATGGTTAAGCGTGAAGGACATCTACGCGTTATTTGTTCAAATCCAAAGCATAAACAAAAGCAGTAAAATTAATAGTTAATACCTATCCTCCTCGGAGGAGAAAAACGATTGAGTTATGAGAATTCTAGGAATTACAATACCAAATAACAAGAGACTTGATATCGGCCTTACCGCACTATACGGTATTGGTCTTTCTCGTTCAAAGAAGATTTTAAAAGAAGCAGGAGTAGACGCAAGTGCAAAGGGTGATACTCTAACAGTTGACCAAGAGAATGCAATCCGTAAAGTTATAGAGTCTATGACTATCGAGGGGGCACTAAAGCGTGAAATAGCTTCAAACATAAAGCGCCTAAAAGATATCAAATCACACAGAGGAGTTCGTCATATGAAGAGACTTCCAGTATATGGACAGAGAACAAAGACAAATTCTCGTACAGTACGCGGAAATGTAAGAAAGACAATGGCTAGTGGTCGCCGAAAGGAAAGTAAGACATAAGATCACTAGATAACTAATTCAAATTATATGGCAACAACAAAAACAACTAACAAAAAAACAGAAGGAGCAAAGACAGTAAAAGTACCAAAGAAAAAGGTAGTTGCTGGTACTCTGCACGTAGAAGCTACTTTTAACAATACAAAGGTAGTTCTTTCTGATAAAGAAGGCAACACTATATTCTGGACTTCAGCAGGAGCACTAGGATTCAAGGGCGCAAAGAAGGGTACACCATTTGCTGCAGGTAAGGCTGGCTCAGTTCTAGGAGAAAAAGCAAAAGCTCTAGGCATAAAAGAGGTTGATGTTATTGTAAAAGGTGTAGGTAGTGGTCGTGAACCAACAATCAGATCATTTATGGCTTATGATATCGAGATATCAGCTATAAAGGATATGACACCTGTACCGCACAACGGTCCAAAACCTAAGAAACCACGAAGAGTATAAAATATATGAAAACAGCTCAAAAATATAAAATTTGCAGAAGACTAGGATCAGGAGTGTTTGAAAAATGTCAAACACCTAAATTCGTCGCATCTGAGGCTCGCCACGCAAAGAGTAAGAAGGACAAGCGTCCAAAAGCTCTTTCAGGTTATGCTCTACAATTCATCGAAAAGCAAAAGGTTCGTTTTACTTACGGCCTTTCTGAAAAGCAATTTGCTAACTACATCAAAGAGACAGTATCACACAAGGGAACTCCCGCTACAGAATACCTATTTGAACTTATGGAGCGTCGTTTGGACAATGTAGTCTACCGCCTAGGTCTAGCACACACACGCAGACTATCTCGTCAGATGGTATCTCACGGTCACATCACAGTTAACGGCAAGAAATCAACAGTAGCATCTCAGCGTGTTAATGTAGGTGATATTATCGCTGTTCGTGAGGGAAGTAAAAAGAGTGTACTATTCGCTAACTATGCAAAGAAATTAGAAGAATACACAATGCCTAACTGGTTGACATTCAAAGCAGATACTCTATCTGGAACTGTACAAGGTAAGCCAAAGAATGCAGATGCATACTTGGATTTGGACACTGTGCTTGAGTTTTATAGTCGTTAGTTTTTATTAATAGCGTATGAGTTATTTTTTAATAAATAATTAATATATTGCGGGGTAACTCGCGCAAATCATATGTCTGATTTAAATATCATATTACCATCAAAAATGAATGTAGTTTCAGAAAGTGCAACAAAAGGCACTTATGAAATTGACGGACTTTACCCTGGGTACGGACATACCCTAGGTAATTCACTACGTCGCATTATCCTATCGTCACTTCCTGGTGCTGCAATAACATCACTTCGAATTAACGGAGTGGATCATGAATTTTCAGTTCTAGATGGCGTAAAAGAAGACGTTATCACAATACTGCTACACCTAAAGCAGATTCGTTTTCGTTTACTAACAGACGAAGCTCAGACAGTAACTCTAACAGCTAAGGGTCCAAAGATCGTGACAGCAGCAGATGTAAAATGCTCTGGTCAGATCGAAGTCCTAAACGGCGATCTATATATAGCAGAACTAACAGGAAAAGAAACTCTAACAATAGAGATGACAGTAGAAAAAGGTCTTGGTTTTATCCCAAAGGATGTACACCAGAAGACAAAGATGGAAGTAGGAGCTATCGCTCTTGATGCAATCTTTACTCCAATCCGCCGAGTTTCTTATGAAGTAGAAGACATGCGCGTAGGAGACAAGACAAACCACAACCGTCTACGTGTGACTATCGAGACAGACGGATCACTAACTCCAAGAGAATCTCTAGAGAAAGCGATCGTAATCATGGTAGAACAACTACAGTCAATCGTAGGATTCACAGTAGAAAAGAAGACACCAGCTATTGCGAGTGAAGTATCAGGAGATAAAGAAGAAGGTGAGACAACTGGCGGAGAAGGAACAGGTAGTGAATTCACAGACATCCTAAAGACAAGAATCGACACACTAGACCTATCTACTCGTACTCTAAATGCTCTAACAGAAGCAAACATTAGAACAATCGGAGGAATCGCAAGAAAGAAAAAGGAGGATCTACTAGAGATCGAAGGTATCGGTGAGAAAGGTATCAACGAGATCAAGAAGGCACTGGCAAATTATAGTATTACACTAAAAGAATAATTAATAGCATTAGAATTTATTTATGAGACACGGAAATCACAATAGAAAATTTGGAAGAGTGAAGAGTCAACGATCAGCATTGTTGAAGGGTCTTGTGCTATCTTTGATAAAACACGGACGCATTGAGACTACAGAAGCAAAAGCAAAGGAACTTCGCCCATACATGGAAAAGCTAGTCACAAAGGCAAACGAACAGACTCTACACTCACACAGACAGATCGTGTCTCGTTTATATGGACGTACAGCAGAGGCAAAGACACTTATAGAAAAGATTGCTCCAAAGTACAAGGGTCGCACTGGAGGTTATACTCGTATTACAAAGCTTGGTGAGAGAGCAGGTGATGCAAGTAAAATGTCTGTTATTGAATTTGTATAATTTTTAAATATATGGCAACTATCACACACAAAATCGACGCAGAAGGCAAGACACTAGGAAGAGTGGCTTCTGTTGCTGCACACGCACTCCTAGGAAAGAACGAGAGTGATTTCACAAAGAACAATGTAGCAGATGTACTCGTATACATCACAAATGCGAGCAAGACAAAGATGTCAGAAAAGAGAATGCTTGAGACTCTACACGAGACTTATTCTGGTCGTCCAGGTGGATTGAAGTTCAAGACAAATGCTAAAATCATTTCTCAAAAAGGAAAAGGTTTTATCGAGCTTTACCGTCTTGCTGTTTACAATATGCTTCCAAACAACAAGCTTCGCCCTCGTATGATGAAGCGTTTAACAATAACTGATTAATTATATGAGTGAAAAGAAATCTACAAAAGAATACATTCGCGCAATTGGTCGCCGCAAGACAGCTACAGCTGTAGTACGTCTATACAAGGCAGCAAAGACATCTTACTCTATCAATGGCAAGGAACTAGCAGTTTACTTTCCGACAGCAGAGCTAAAGAAGATCGTTACTGGTGCATTTGAGACTGCAGCGTCAACAGAAAAGTTTGAAATGGTTGCTACTACAAAGGGTGGTGGAAGTCATGCTCAAGCAGAAGCTGTACGCCATGGAATCTCTCGTGCTCTCGTAGAGACAGACCCAGAACTACGCGTAGTTTTGAAGAAAGCAAAGATGTTGAAGCGTGATCCTCGTGTCGTTGAACGTAAAAAGTTCGGACTCAAGAAAGCAAGAAAGTCACCACAATGGTCAAAACGTTAGTGTTAAAAAATACTTCCTTCGGGAAGTATTTTTTATTCTCCTCTTGAGGAGTACCCGTAGGGGGAGGTGGACGTATTTGAATTCCTCCACCCCGTCCTTTGATTACAAATTCCACCCCTCAAGAGGGGAATTCAGACTCCCAAATTTAAATTTTTATGATATAATCTACTCGCTATGCAAGATGAAAATGAAATAAAACAAAATACAGAAGAGGAAATTGTAGATGATATCACTTTTGTAGAGAGTACAGAAGACGGCGACGAACTACCAACAAAAGATATTGTTAAAAAGCTTCGCGAAGAGATAAAAACTCTACGTAAAGAAAAAGAAGAATATCTTACCGGATGGCAAAGATCAAAAGCCGACTATGCAAATGCCCAGAAGGACACAGATAACAAGCTTAAAGAACTCCGAGGTTTTATCACAGCAGGATTGATAGAGGACTTGCTACCAGCACTAGATGCATTTGATATGGCTATATCAAATAAAGAAGTCTGGGAAAAAGTCGATTCAAACTGGCGCAATGGTATGGAATACGTATACCAGCAATTCCACCGGACTATCGAATCATACGGACTATCCAAGATAGATGCAGTAAACGTACCATTTGATCACAATATCCATGAAGCCATGGAGAATGTAGATACAGAAGACACAGCAAAGGATCACACAGTGGCACAGGTAATCCAATCAGGATACAAGATGGGGGACAAGGTAGTCCGCCCAGCCCGAGTAAAAGTATACATCACTAAATAATAAAAAAGACTAGATTTTTAATCTAGTCTTTTTTATATCAACTTTAGAAATTCTTTCTCTGTGTCTTCATCGATTCGGTCTGTGACTATGACCATCATTTCTGTAGTCAGGCTCAAATCCTTTTTTATATTCGTAAATAGATTCTCAAATGGGAGCATAGATATCCATACTGAATTCTTCACACAGGTAAATCCTGCCTTTTTTAGTAGGTATCTTAGGGCTTCGCGTTCACTCTTGCGATCCTCGGGGATATCCAGGATGACCATCCTCCAATATCCATCCCAAGATGTATCTACTAGGGCCCCATCTCCATCGAGCTTTTGACTATGAGCCTTCTTCTTGCCTTCTTTTGTCAGACGAGCGAAAAAACCCTGACCTCCAGGCACCATCTCTACAAATCCAGCATCTTCCAGGCCTTTTATAGAGCGATTTATAGCATATTTGGATTGAGTTCCTCCTCCCATTTGCAAGGGGAGGACTGAGGAGAGGTGAATTAAATCCTTAATTTCTTCCACCGAAACAGCACTCTTTCCAGCCAGCATTTTGATGATTTTCTTTGAAAAATCAGTCTTCTTTAGCATGTTGACATTCTATCATATCTAAATATAATATCAACATAGTTTTAGTGGTCGCTAAATACTTGTCAAAAATATTTAGTTCGTATATACTGGGTACACAATTCTTAATTTTGTAATTTTTAATTTTATAAATAAGGCTAAATGTCTTAATTTTAAAAATTAATAATTTTGAATTAAAAATTTTATTATAATTAACTATATATAACATTATGTCAAAAATCATAGGTATAGACTTGGGTACAACAAATAGTGCAGTGGCGATCATCGAAGGTGGTCAGCCAAAAATAATAGAAAACATAGAGGGTGCTCGTACGACTCCATCTATCGTAGCGGTCGCAAAGAATGGTGATCGTCTTGTCGGACTACTAGCAAAGCGTCAGGCTGTGACAAATCCATCAAATACAGTTTACGGAATCAAGCGCTTTATGGGTCACAATTTCGACGATCCAGAAATACAAAAGACAGTGAGAACTGCATCTTTCAAGACTACAAAAGGTAAGGATAATGGGGTAGAAGTGACTCTAGCAAATGAAGCAAAGCGCCCAGAAGAAATCTCAGCTATGATCCTTTCAAAGATCAAGGCAGATGTAGAGATGAAGCTAGGTGAGAAAATCACTCAGGCTATCATCACAGTACCTGCATATTTCAATGATGCACAGAGAAAGGCGACAAAAGACGCAGGTGCAATCGCAGGACTAGAAGTAATGCGTATTATCAACGAGCCTACAGCTGCTGCTCTAGCATACGGATTCAACACAAAGAAAGATGAAAAGATCGTAGTTTACGACTTTGGAGGTGGTACATTCGATGTATCAGTACTCGAAGTATCAAATGATGTGATCGAAGTGAAATCTACAGACGGAGACTCTCATATGGGAGGTCGTGATATCGATCAAAAGATAATCTCATGGCTAGCAGATGGATTCAAAGCAAAGACAGGTATCGATATATCAAAGGATCCTCTTGCTCTACAGCGTCTAGATGAAGCTGCAGAAAAGGCAAAGATAGAACTTTCTACAACATTTGAAACAGAGATAAATATCCCATTTATCACTTCTGGTGCATCGGGCCCAGAGCACCTTGTAGAAAAGATGACTCGTGCGACTCTAGAATCTCTAGCAGATGAATATGTAAAGCGCTCTATCGAGATCACAAAGCGCGCTATGGAAGCCTCACCATTCAACATGAATGAGATCAATGAGATAATCATGGTAGGAGGTCAGACAAGAATGCCAGCAATAGTAGAAGCTGTAAAAGCCCTATTCGGAAAAGAACCAAATCGTAGTATCAACCCAGACGAAGTAGTAGCCCTAGGTGCTGCTGTGCAGGCTGGTGTACTACAAGGAGATGTAAAAGATGTGCTCCTACTTGATGTTATCCCACTATCTCTCGGTATCGAGACACTAGGCGGAGTATCTACAAAACTAGTAGAGAGAAATACTACAATCCCATCATCTAAATCACAGACATTTTCAACTGCCGCTGACAACCAGACTAGTGTGGAAATACACATCACTCAGGGTGAGCGCTCAATGGCAAGTGACAACAAATCTCTAGGACGATTCATCCTAGAAGGTATCCCACCAGCACCCCGAGGTATGCCTCAGGTAGAAGTGACATTTGATGTAGATGCGAACGGTATTTTGAATGTAAAAGCTAAAGACAAGTCTTCAGGAAAAGAGCAATCAATCCGTATCGAAGCTTCTTCAGGCCTCACAAAGGAGGATATCACAAAGATGCAGGCAGAAGCCGAGACTCACGCAGAAGAAGACAAGAAGAAGAAGGAGGTTGTAGATATGAAAAATACAGCTGAGATGATGATCTTTACTGCAGAGAAATCTCTAAAAGATTATGGAGACAAAATATCAAGTGATCTAAAATCACGAGTAGAAGGTGTCATCGAAAATGTAAAGAGAGCAAAAGAGGGCACTGATATGGAAGCTATTAAAAATGCTACAGAGATGCTATCTGCAGAGATGTCAAAGATAGGTGAAGAGATGCAAAAAGCAGGAGCAGAGCCAGCACCAGCTAGTGCACCAGAAGCTCAGCCAGATGAGATCAAAGATGCAGAAGTAAAAGAAAATCCAGAACAGAAATAATAACCTAAAATCTCCAAAAGTTAATTTTGGAGATTTTGGTGTCTATCTATATAATAGAAAAACATATGTCAAAAGATTACTACAATATACTAGGAATAGATAAGAGTGCATCAAAAGATGAGATCAAGAAGGCCTTTCATAAGATGGCGCATAAATACCACCCTGATAAAAACAAGGGTGATGATTCTAAATTCAAAGAGGTGAATGAAGCTTATCAGACTCTTTCTCATGATCAAAAGCGTGCTCAATACGACAGATTTGGATCCGAGGGTCCAGCTGGTTTTGGTGGAGGCCAAGGAGGAGGATTCGGAGGAGGTCAAGGTTTTGGAGGATTCGATTTCTCTGGATTTGCTCAGGGTCAGGGCGGTATGGAATTCGACATGGGTGATCTAGGCGAGATGTTTGGAGACATGTTCGGAGGTGGCCGTAGAGGGGCCCAGAATCGCCGTGGACGTGATTTATCTACAGAAATAGATATGAGTTTCGAAGAGTCTATTTTTGGTGCTGACAAGGCTGTGAAGCTCTCAAAACAATCTTCTTGTGCTATCTGTAAAGGTACTGGTGCAAAGGTGGGGACAAAGATGGACGAGTGCAAAACTTGTAATGGTCAGGGGCAAATCAGAGAAATAAAAAGATCAATCCTCGGATCATTCCAAAGTGTAAAATCTTGTGATACTTGTACTGGTACAGGTAAGATTCCTCACGAGAAATGTAGTGAATGTAGTGGCAAGGGTGTCCTTCATAAACAAGAGACTATCAATGTAGCCATCCCAGCCGGATTGCACAATGGCGAGACAATCAGGATGACCGGATATGGCGAGGCGATGAAGGGTGCACCATCTGGCGATCTATACATCAGACTAAATGTAAAACCACACAAGACATACAGGAGAGATGGGAACAATCTGATGACAGATATCCACATCAAGCTAACAGATGCGATGCTCGGCACTGAGTACAAATTGGAGACATTGGATGGAAACTTAGACATCAAAATTCCAGCAGGAGTAAATCACGGTGAACTACTACGGGTAAAAGGCAAAGGTGTGCCAAACGGCTCACACAGAGGGGATATAATAATCCGCATTCAAGTAAAGATGCCTAGCAAGCTATCCAAAAAAGCTCACGAAGCAGTAGAGAAATTAAAAGAAGAGGGTATATAAGAATATTTTTATATAAAAAAACAGCTCATATCAATGAGCTGTTTTTTGACTTAATCTATTATATATGTTAAAAATTAAGAAAATCCAATACATATGAAAAAAGATATTAAAATCGCGAATTATTCAGATCTAAAACCTATTAAGGTTATAGAGTCTGCCGAGAAAATGGTAAACATCTCACAGTTACTAAAGGATTGTATTTGTGTGTACTTACCACAGTCAAACGACATGATTAATTATGTCGGGGGTGATTTGTGGCTGAGAGAGAGTGTGGCTTTAAAAATTGAAAGAATTTCTATTCAATTAAGATTAAAATATCCAACGTACAGACTAAAGATTGTATACGGATATCGTCATCTAGAAATTCAAACAAAACGTTTTTATTTAAGGAGAGACAAATTAAAAGAATCAAATCCTGAAATGAACGAAGAAGATTTACTAGAGCTCGCAAATACAATGGTAGCAAATCCGGAAACAGCAGGCCATCCTACGGGTGGAGCTGTAGACTTAACTATCACTACGCCAAATGGAGACTTAGATATGGGTACAGAGTATGCTGATTTTTCAATGCCAGAAGAAATAAAAATGTATTGCCCTCATTTAACTGAAACACAAAAAAGCAACAGGAAATTACTTTGCGATCTTATGATCACAGAAGAATTTGCACCTTTTTATGGTGAGTGGTGGCATTATTCTTATGGTGACAGAGAATGGGCCTGGTTTTACAACAAACCAAATGCCATTTACAGTCAAATCGAATTTAGAAATATTTTCTAAAAAAAGCCCCAATCATAAAGATTGGGGCTTTTTTAATAATATCCAACTATTTACATTTGTAAATATTTTGATACTATTCTAAAATAGATTGCACACATTAAATATATGATAAAAAAACCAACAAAAAAAATAGGAATACTAGGAGGCGCAGGACCAGCGGCAACTGCAAACTTTTTCAATGATATAGTCACAATTTCTCAGACTAAATACGGAGCAGAGCAAGATACCGAATTCCCTGAAGTTATTCTGTACAACATGCCGATGGAAGGGTTCAATGAGACTGGTTTTGCTGATCCTGAATCAGTAAAAGGTCAACTAATATCAGGTGTTCAGAAGCTTGAGTCTTGGGGTGCTGATTTTATAGCACTACCTTGCAATACTATCCACCACTTCACAAAAGAAATGCGTGATTCTATAAAAATTCCGATAATAAGCATTATTGAATCCACTGTAGATAGTGTAAAGAAAAATGAGATAAAGAGTGTAGGAATATTATCATCTAGAAGTACTCGAGAATTATCACTATATAAAAATGCACTTGAAAATGAGGGAATTAACGTATTCGAAGCTGACGAAAATGAGCAACAACACCTCGACAACATAGTACTAAAGGTTATGTCTGGAACTCAAGGAGAAAAAGAAATGAAAGAAATGAATGCTATGGTAGACAGGATGAGTGAACTAGGAGTCCAGGGTGTTATTTTAGGCTGCACAGAGCTACCACTAGCAATAAATCAATCTGATTCCAGTACAAAGCTTTTTAATACGATCAAGATCCTGGCTGAATATTCTGTAGACGAAGCATACAAATAGAAACAAAAAATCCCTGTACTAGAATAGTACAAGGATTTTTATTTTTAAGCCGATTGATGTATCGGAATGGATTCATGGTGAACATGACTCTGTGGCGGATAATGATCAACCTGATGAAAGCTACCATCTCTTTCAAATAGAATAATTGAAAAATTTAAATCTTTTAGATTTAGCTTACCTAAAATCTTAATGAGATGCTCTTGTTCTGTCCCGTAATACGAAGGTAGTATATTTATAATATTTTTATACCCTAATTCATATTTATAGACAGTTAAAGCTGCATCAAGGAGTACACATAGAGGAATTCCGCTACTATTAGTAATAGGAAAACCTGAAATATAATACTTTCCATCTTTTTGGTTTAGGTGAGCTCTTTTCTTTTTTTGTTCTAAATTCAACAATTTTTCCAAGATCTCCTTTGCTTTGTCTACCATCTTTGATTCAAAAACCAAAATATCAGGATCAAATAATAGTTCGACAACATCCTCACTTTTTTCAAAATGAGAAACATTGGCCAGAGGGTGGAAATCATCAACAAAGAGCATTGTTTTGTCGGAGGGCTGTCTTACTTTATTTAGTATTTCAACACCAGTAGTAGACCAGATCGTTGGTCCATAAGCTGAATAATAATGTCCAGCTTCGATAATGCGTATTACTTTATCCATAGTTCAAATTGTTTGTTTTTTAGAATTAAACCATATTTCAAATAAAAAGGAAATACCAATAGGTATATATTTACATTTTGTCAAATTCGTGTATAATTATCAGTATTATTATTTATCTCAGGTTGGTTAAGAGCCCGCTTGTCATAAAGAGATGAACAAAAATGTATCCGCTTCTAAGAAGCTTTGGAAGCTCGGAATGAAAGAGTTTAATACTCAATATTTTGATTATAGTAAAGAGGGTGATCTGATTATCAAAGAAGGTCACAATATTTACAACGTACGATACCTTGCAGAAAAATTCGGAACATCACTAGAGATACTGATGCCTTTTGTTGTTGAAGAGAGATTGGAGGACTTCCTTGACCTAGCAGAGAGTATGTCTAAAAAGGTGGGATACAAAGGTAAATTCTTTTACCACTATCCTATGAAAGTGAATCAGAACAAAGAGGTAGTCATGTCTATCGTGGGCGAAGGTGCGCACCTAGAGACTTCATCATTTAATGACCTATATTTGATAAAGAAGATGCTCGAGCAAGAGACTTTCAACCCAAACATCCGTATTCTTTGTTCAGGACCTAAAACAGACAAATACATAAATCTTATCGATGATCTACAGCACAAAGGAATCAAGATATTCCCACTAATCGAGGGCCCAAATGAGCTCAAATTCCTACAGCACTCAAAATATGATGTGGGTATTCGCCTAGATATGCCAGTAAAGGCAGATTCGTACTGGAACAAGCCGATTGACCGTTTTGGTTTTTCTGCAAAAGAAATACTAGAGATGGGTAGCTTCAAAAATCTAAAGATTGTTCACTACCACATTGGCTCACAAATTGAAAAATTGTCTGACGTCCTGGGTCCTATAAAGTATGCATTGGATGTGTACTTTAAACTCAAGGAAAAGAATCCGTCTCTAGATACATTAGATATCGGTGGAGGTATGCCTATTCCATATACTCGCACAAAGAGTTATCCTATAGACAAGCTAATGGAAAAGGTTTTCGAATTGATCAAGAAAGAATCTGAAAAGCATGAGATGCCTCAGCCAAACCTAGTATGTGAATGGGGTCGCTATATAGTAGCTCCTGCACAGATCACAGTTTTCAAGATTATCGATACAAAAACAATAAACCACAAAAAAGCTGCTGCAAAGAAATGGTATGTGATAGACGGTAGCTTTATGAATGACCTCCTAGACACTTGGGCAATAGGTCAAAAATGGTCTATAGCTCCAGTCTCAGCCAAGAGAGATCATAAATTAAACGACGTATGGCTAGCAGGATCGTCTTGTGATTCCGATGACATATACACTGGGGTAAATGGCACAGTTTCATTGCCAGATTATGATTCCAATGAAGGTGGAGACCCTATGTACATAGCAGTATTCGATACTGGTGCATACCAGGATCCTCTAGCGGCGCACCATTGTATGCTATCCTCACCAGCAAAGATCATAATAGAGAATGGTCACGTAGTAATAGCTCGTAAGAGAGAAACTCCCGAAGATGTAGGTAAAGACTTTGGTTGGTAGAGAGAAATCCCCAGAAATGGGGATTTTTTTATTGTGTAATAATATCACTGTTATATAATATATGTATTAGTAGTAGTTTAATCATTGACACCTAAAAAGTGCCAATAAAATTTAATTATGCAAAAAAAATTTATTAAAAAGTACGCACTCTTAGCCATTTTTGGTTTAATGTTTTATTCTGGAGTAGTGAATGCAGAAGAAAATTCAACATCCTCAAATGATGACTCTCAGAAAAGCGAAGTTGAGGTAGAACATGCTGATGGTGAGGATATAGATGATATGAATGACGATCGCCTAAGATTTAAGGGAAAGATAGAAGACAGAAAAATACAATTTGAACAAAAGGCAGAGGATCGAAAAATCAAAATGGAAGAAAAGAAGGTTAATTTTGATAAAAAGATAGAAGATAGAAAAATAAAAATTACAGAGAAAGCAGGAGAGAAAAAAGTCGAGATAGAAGCAAAGAGGGAAGAGATGTTGAAAAATGTCCTAGAAAAGAGAAAGGAGTTTGAGGTAAAGAAAGAAGAGATGAAGACAGAGATGAAAGCCAAAGCCGAAGCAGCAAAAGAAGCGCTGAAAAAATCACTAGGTGCGATAAAAGACGAGAAGAAAAAAGCTTCAGTTGAAAATATTGCAAACATAATAGATAATGCAAATAAGAATACTGGCACACGATTTACGAATACTGTCAATAGTGTTGAAAATGTATTAGTTTCTATTAAGTCTAGATCAGAAAAAGTTGGGGCTACTGGCGCAGACACTACACTTGCTCTAGCTGAGATAGCAAAAGCAGAGACTCTCATATCTGATGCTCGCACAGCTATATCTACTCAGTCAGCAAAAGTTTACACTATAGATATCACAGATCCTACAAAAGCCAAAGAAACCATGAAGTCTACTCGTGACACCTTCAATGCAGACATAAAAGCTGTCCAAGAAAAGGTAAAGCTAGCTCGTGATGGAGTAAAGAAAGCAGCAGATGTCCTAAAGAAGACAACACCAAAACAAGCCCCAGCAACAGCACCCGCTACAACAGAAGCTACAGTAAACACAACAAATTAATATAATTAAAAAGATAATATAAAAATATGAATAAAAATAAATTAATTATTGGAGCTATTGTGTTGATAATAGTTATAGCAGGTCTTGCTTATTATGCGTCTACACAAAAAGAAAGGATGACTCAAAAGGAAGAAGTAAATACGTTAGACCAAATGACAGAGTCTGACACAACAGAATCTATCGATTCATCTCTAAAAGAGATAGATATCGAATCTGGGCTAGATGTAGACATGGAATCCATTGATAAAGAGCTAAAAGTTCTATAATATGTTATATTTAAAAGGCATCCAATTGGATGCTTTTTAAATATATGAGTATGAACAACAATCTAGATTTTGATGTGATTGTGGTCGGTGGTGGCGCCTCAGGGATGATGGCGGCTATTACAGCTGCACGTGCAGGACGAAAAGTATGCATAATCGAAAAGAATAAAAAGCTTGGTGAGAAATTAAAGATAACAGGTGGTGGTAGGTGCAATGTGACAAATGCCGAAGAAGACATACACAAGCTACTATCTATATATGGAGATGCAAAAGACTTTTTATACTCTCCATTTTCTCAATTTAGCAACATGGATACTTTTAAATTCTTTGAAGATTTAGGATTGCCACTAGTAGTACAGGCGCGCAAGCGTGCTTTTCCTCATACAGAGAAAGCGGTAGATGTATTGAACGTAATGGAAAAAGAAGTAAAGAAGCTCAACATTCATTTGGTTATGGGCAATGCGGTTCGCAATATAATCCACACAGAATCTAGAATTAAAAAAGTAGAAACAGCAAAAGGTTCATATAGCGCGGAATCATTTATAATTTCTACCGGCGGATTGTCACATCCAGAAACCGGATCTACTGGTGATGGATTCAACTTCCTTCGGGATCTAGGTCATAAAGTAAAAAATCCTACTCCTACAATAGTGCCACTAGCTGTAGTGGATAATTGGGTCAAGGAGCTTGCTGGAGTATCTGTAGACCTTATGAAGATTACGTTTTATCTTGATGATAAAAAATCTTTTTCAAAGAAAGGGAAGATACTCTTTACTCATTTTGGGCTATCTGGGCCATTGATACTAAATTCTTCAGCTCAAGTCCAAGAATTACTATACGACGGTATAGTAACTGCAAAGATAGACCTATACCCAGATCACGACATAGCAATGCTAGACAAAAAAATTCTAAAAATATTTGATGAGAATAAAAATAAAAATTTTGGAACTATTTTTAAATTGATAGCCCCAGAGGGGATGCATAAATCTCTTCATTCACTATTTACATATATAGATTTTGATACAAAGGTACATAGTGTATCCAAAGAAGACAGAAGAAAAATAATAGACACATTGAAGGCATTGCCGATCGAGATAGAGGGTCTGATGGGCTACGAGCGCGCTGTAGTGGCTGATGGAGGCGTCACTCTGACCGAGATAGATATGAAAACCATGAATTCAAAGATCATAAAAAATTTATTTGTGACAGGGGACTTGCTAGACATAAACAGACGATCAGGAGGATTCTCACTACAACTCTGCTGGACTACAGGATATGTAGCTGGTAAAAATGCATAAACTAGACAGAGCTTAATATGTGACATCTAATACATCATGCCATTGACGGTATGGTGTATTTTGTATTATAATACAAAAAAATTTCACATTATGAATACACCCAAAAACCAAGGTCCGCTACAGGATCTTTTAGACAAATTGTTTTCTGGATATGTTAAGAGTCCGCTCTGTGGAATCTGCTTTGAATTTACAAAAGATAAAGATGGTGAACTGAGAGTCTTTACAATGAAAAAACAAACAGACCAGGACGAATTAATATCTTATGAGTCCAACGAGATTGACCCAACATTAAGAAAATTTCACATACCAAACAGAGGTATCGTAAAAAAAGAAGATGAAAATACCAGTAGAATTTATCATCCAAATAAATTTTTATTACTAGTAGAACCATCCAAGAGATTCAAGACAATGCTAGAATCAGTATCAGAGATTGAACACACAGTACTGATAAGCGAACTAGTAAAGCACCACTGGTTGTACCACTCTGAAGTATTTCCTCAAAGACAAGAAGGTCCAACTGAGCTATCTATGCAGTTCAAGTCTCTTAAGTTTTCATATGGATACATAGGTGATTATCCATACACTATGAAAACTGAAAAGGACCAGAAAATTTACCTTAGCATCTATGAGGGGATTGAAGTATTCAAAGAATTAGATCCAGACCATGACAAAATTCCATTAATAGGAAAACAGTCTAAGTAGGAATCAGACACTCAACGCGGGCGCAGGATTATATATCTTGTTCCGCGTTGTTTTTTATATGTAATGTCGTAAAAGATATATTGTGCGACACTCACATATAAAAAACACCTATGAAAAAAGGACTTTTCAGCCCTTCCCTCAATATATTATTTTAAGAATCTAGACCATTAATACATGCATTGAATTTAATTACCTGCATATTATAATCTTCAATCTGGGACTTTAATTTCTGGAGCAGTGAATTATAAGAGGACGCTAGGGAATTGTAATCATTAATTTGCTCATTTGTGGTTTTACCCCCATACACTCCCCCGCTGTCTATATTATTCTTTTGGGTATCCAATTCCTTTTGATAATTATCTATTTTTTTCTGATTTAGACTGATAGCAGTATCTAGTACTTTGTCTATACTAGGACACAGGCTCTTTGGTGTACCAAAATGTTGTACTGCCATCCACACATTGCGACCATTGTATTTACCTTGACCCACGGCTATGCCGATCTCTGTATATTTAGAATTGAGGATGTTTGCTCTGTGTCCTGGGCTATCCATCCATGCTTTAACTAGATCATAATTATCTTTAAAATTTCCGAGGGCTAGATTTTCGCCAATCACTATATACTCGTATCCTACCTGATTACCCAGATCTCCCACTCCTTTACCTCCAGGAGAATTGTGTTCAAAGTATTGCTTTTCGAACATGTCTTTTACTTTAATCTCAGCAGAAGTATTTAATTTTTTATTTAGAGAAAGTGGGGGTAGATCTGAAGTGTCTTTTCTAAAAACATTTGTAGAATTTAGTATGCCTCCTACCGTCAGAGATTGATTGTTGATCGTACCTGTGATTAGTGGGTCTATGACTCGCAGAGGCTCTGGCTCATTCACAATCTTTTTGATGATGTCTATCTTTGACTGAGGCTCTGGGTTTAGGTCAAATACGGGGCTAGTATCAGACTTTAAATCAACATTATTCTCATCGATAAAAGAGAGGGTATGCACATACAAGTCTTTTATCTCTACCCTATATGAGTAAAAAAGCATAGAAACCAATACTATTATGATTATATTTGAAAGTGTGCGCATTTGATTTATATTATAAATATACTATATATTTTAGCATTTTTAGGGATATTTCCCATATAAAACAAGGCCCCATCTACCCCTTGATTTTATCAGAGAATTCAGGTATACTAATACAAGTTTAATTATAAGGTATTTATCAAAAGTTTTCTAGGCTTTATGGCCCTGAAAACATATGTTTTAACATTATGGCACATAGGAAAGCTGGCGGTAGCGCTAAAAACTTAACAGATTCAAATCCAAAGTATCTAGGTACTAAGCTTTATGCTGGTCAAACTGCAAAAGCTGGTTCAATCATCATTCGTCAGCGTGGTACAAAAATCTTAGCTGGTACAAATGTTGATACAGGAAAAGATCATACCCTTTTTGCACTCAAAGAAGGTAAAATTAAATTTACAACAAAAAGAAAAATAAACTTTAACGGAACTACTTCAGTTAAAAAAGTTGTAAACGTAATATAATAAAAAACCTCTCGTGTGAGAGGTTTTTTATTATCTATTTGTTTATTATTTGAATTTTGCACTCCCCTATTTCGTCACCTTTTTTAATCTTAAAAGAATGACTTCCCAATTCTTTTATTGGATTCGGTATGACGATAGAATGATCGTCTACAATATTACCAGTTTTTTCTTTTATTAATTTTACGAGATCTTTTGGGGAAACAGCAGAAAATAGGTGTCCTTTTTCATTTGCTTTTATGGTCAATGATAGTGATTCATTATTTATCTTGTCTACCATACTATGGAATATAGCCACTTCTTCATCGTGCTTTTTCTGCATAGATTTTTTCTTGCTCTCTACTACAGCTATAGCATTGGGAGTAGCGAGCTCCGCTAGGCCTTTTGCTATTAAGACATTGCGAGCGTATCCATCTGCAAATTCTTTAATATCATATTTTTTACCAATCTTTTGTATGTCTGCCAATAATATAACTTTCATCCCATTAGAAGTAGATAATCTTTAGATTATCGTACATTATTTAACTAATAATATCGAATATAAATAATTTTTTTAAATAGACCCCGTAGCTAAAACAACATATATGACTTCTAACGGGATTCATATATAGAATATAACACTATAAAATAGCTCATGCAAATATGAAAAATGAGACTCTGGGAGTCTCATTTTTCTACTTACCTTTTAATATTTCTACTGCTTTTTCTAGCTGAGGATCTTTTTTGTCCAGTAAATCTTTTTCTGTTATCGGGACTATATGATCCGGAGTCAAACCCTTTTCAGATATTGAATCTCCATTTGGAGTCAACCATCGAGCGACAGTGACCTTTAGAGACGTGTCATCTGTGATATCGATGACCTCTTGAACAGAACCTTTACCGAAGGTCTTCTCTCCTACTAGAGTAGCTAATCCATTTTGTTGTAGGGCGCCGGCAAGGATCTCTGAGGCAGAAGCAGAACCTCCATCTACCAATATCACCAATTTTAATTGATCAGTAAATACTCTTGGGCCACGACTTTTTATAACATCAGATTTTCTTTTGTCTCCATAATCTTCAGTAACAATAATTTTTCCAGCATCAAGGAACCAATTTGAAATGTTCACAGCAGAATCAAGATATCCACCGGGATTGCCTCGCAGGTCTACCACCAATTTGTTGTATCCTGTCTTACTAAAATCCAACAATGCTTTCCTAAAAAGTTCAGCTGAATTCTCAGAGAAGCTATATAGACTGATGACAAAGACACCATCATCGCGAGCCTCGGTATCGATAGTAGGTATCTCTATCGTGTCACGAGTTATAGATATGTCTCGTGAAGTTTTTTCTCCCTTACGGTAAATATTTAGATTAACAACTGTACCCTTTTCTCCTCGAATCAGACTTATAGCTTTGTCGACAGTCATATCTGTAGTATCAGTCTTGCCTATCTTCAATATCTTGTCTCCTGATTTCAGCCCAGCTCTAAATGCGGGTGAATCTTTCAATGGGGCAACTATCGTCAAAATCTTATCTTTTATACTAATCTCAGCTCCGATTCCGCCAAACGAACCATGAATACTATCATTGAATAACTTACTCTCTTCGGGTGGGAAAAATACTGTATATGGATCTCCTAGCGAAGATGCTAGTCCTTGGACTGCGCCCCACACCTTTTCTTGATCTGTTTTTTTGTTTGCATAGATAGATTTTTCATTTATCTTTTGCCATACTTTCCAAAAAGGAGCAAAATCTGCATTCGTAGATACCGTGGAGTCTGTAGAGTTTGTAATATTTATTATAGGCACTGGCTCTGGCTGATTTTTATTGCCGAGAAAGTATCCACCAGCAAAAACACCTACTATCAAAATAACAGAAGTAGCGATAAATAAATATTTTTGTTTAAAATTTATTTGTACCATAAAGATTGATTAATTCTGCACTTTAAGAGCAGTAGGAGTATATATATTTTTAGGATCCCATAGCATCCAGCCACCCACCTCTAGCTTCTCGGTAGCGTCTATCTGAGCTTTTACCATAGTAGCATCATAATTCGCACCTAGGTCAAAATCTTGGAGCCATGGACGGATTTTTGTCTTTGGTAGACCCATAGCTTCTGTTTTCTTTATTGCACCTACTATGGAATTATTTATTACAGTACCAGGATTAGCAGCAGGATTCTTTAATCCATACTGACCCGCTGGGTAGTGAGACGGATATACCATAGGAGATATGTAGTCAAAGTGAGGAATTATCTTTTCCCATAATTGACCGATACCCATATCGTCTTTTGCCTCAGTAGTCAGGCCGAATACATCAGCAGACATCATGATGGGATTCTCTTTTTTTACTTCAGCATTTAGATTTGTAAAAAACTTCTCAAGGTTATCAGAACGAGTCACACCTTCTTTTAATTTATAATTAATATCTTTCATGTTTCCGTCAGATGGATATCGAATATAGTCAAAATTTATCTCATCAAAACCAACAGCATACGAAGCTCTTGCAATGGCTACAGTATAATGCAGGACTTCCTCTCGTGCAGGATCAAGGAATGATAAACCTTTTCTGTCTTTCCAAACCTTGCCATCACTCTTGCGAGTTATAGCCCATTCTGGTTTTTTTGCTGTTAGATATGAATCCTGAAACACAGACACGCGCCCGATAACATAGATATTTTTCTTGTGTAAATCTTCGATAAAAGTAGCCATATCACGAACACGATTCTCAACTGAGCCTAACTCATTGATAAAAGGATCATCTGTCTTGAATGACACTCTTCCTGTGGCGTCTTTTATGTCTATTACGACAGAATTCAGCTCGGTCTTGTCTACAATATCCACGAGCCTTGATCTCTTACTAGGTACCCCGGCTATCCAGCTGGACATATAGAGGGCTTTTACTTTTTCTGGTGTAGTTATATGTGTGGCTATTATAGGAGTCGCAGCATTTTCTGGTGTAGATATAGTACCCACGGATGCAGAAGAATCCGAAACAGAAGCTATATTCAAGTCATCCACATGGGGTAAATTATTTTTATAAGAAATAAACAAATAAGACAAGAAAAAGACCAATACGACGATCAGTAGTGTTATAAAAATTTTAAAATGTCTTCGTTTTATTATGATAGCCATATTATTGATTTATGTTTGCACTTTCTACAAATGATTGCATGTGATTTTCTTCACTCAAAATTCTCTTTTTTGCGCTCTTGTAAAAGTGATAACCAATAAATGACACTAGCAGACCAAAGACACTAATAAATAGTGACCTGAAAAAACTAGGTATTCCCATGTAAGGCAAAATAGCGATTAATATTCCTACGATTAAAAGTATGCGTTCTTTTCTCATTATTTGATTATAAACTATTTAAGAACGAGCTACAATGACGACGAATTCTCCGCGAACTTTATCTGTATTTTTTGTAAAGTAGTCAAGGGTATAAGAGGCGTCACCTTTTATAAATTGCTCGAAAGTCTTGGTCAATTCACGACAAACTACAACTGTACGCTTTTCATCGAGTACACTCGATAGTGATTCGAGAGTCTTCATTATCCTATGACTTGATTCATAGAATACATAAGTGCGATCATTCCCTGCAATTTCCTTAAACAGAGTCTCTCTCCCCTTTTTGTGAGGCAAGAATCCGAGGAATATAAAATCGGCAGCAGATACACCAGAAGCAGAGATAGCAGATACCAGAGCACTAGCCCCTGGTATAGGTACTACACGAGCTTCGGAACCAAAAGATTCATATACTTGGGCGACTAACATCACACCTGGGTCTGATATACATGGAGTACCAGCATCAGATACCAGTGCGAGATTTTTACCCTCTTCTAGCATTTGAATAATTACATTTTCTTTATTCTTTGTACTGTGGGCGTGGTAACTCACACATTTTGTATGTATATCGTATTTATTGAGGAGTACGCGTGTAGTTCGAGTATCCTCGCATAGTATAGTATCTACCTCTCCTAGTATGCGAATAGCCCGGAGGGTCATATCCTCGAGATTACCGATCGGTGTCGCTACTATGTATAGTGTGCCTTTTTCCATATGTGGATTATATAGCAAAAAGGCATAAAAACCAATCATAAGCATAAATAAAAACCAGTCCTAAGCAAGGCTTAGGACTGGTTTTAAACTGAAAAACTTAAATTAAAGAAACATGAGAAGTGCGCCGATGAGGGCTACATTCTTCATAAATGCGATTTGATCATTCATCTTCGCTTGAGCATCCTTTTCTTCCCAGAAATTGTGCATCATGAATGTAGTAGGTACCATGAACAATGTCAAAATCAATGCTGAAGCATTAGTATAGGCAGGACTTACAGCGAGCAAAATACCTGCACCTCCGACTACTAGCATCACACCAGTGATGAGAACTGCCAATTCTGGCATAGGCACCTTTTTAAACTTTGCATAACCTGCAAGACTCTTTTGATTCCTAAAATGATTAATACCTGAATAAAGAAAATACGCTCCAAACAAAACACGTCCCAATATTGCTAATGCCATCATAATGATTTTGATTCTACGGAATCACGTCGCGTGCGCGATGCTATCCGATTAACTGTTAATATGCATACAGTATACCATACAAATATTTGCATTCAACAAACAAAAAACCCCAGCAATACTGAGGTTTTTATATTAAAACTATTTAGATTTAAGCGAGGAGTTCCTTTAGAATCTTTTGCACTAGGGCTGGGTTGGCACTCCCCTTTGTCTCCTTCATGATTTGTCCTACTAGTGACATCAGTGCATTCTCCTTGCCACCTTTATAGGTTGCTACTACAGCAGGATTTGCATCGATGATCTTTTGTGCGATTTCTTTGAGTGCGCCTTCATCATTCTTCTGAATCAAATCTTTTTCTGTGGCGATCTTCATCGGACTCTCGTCTGCAATTACTATCATAGCTAGGATATCTTTTGCTGCACGTGATGATATTAGTCCATCAGTAGTCATACGGATCAATTCTGCAAAGTGCTCATTGTTCGGTAGATTTATTTCTGGATTAGATTTCTTCAGTCCTAGGTAGTCTGAGGTGATATAGTTCGATGCCGTCTTGATCTGCTCAGGGCCATTTAATTTTGCAGCCACACCCTCGAACCACTCTGCTAATTTTATATCACCCACATAGCTCTCAATATCTTCATCTTTAATACCATAATCCTTTTGGTATCTAGCACGCTTTGCACTCGGTAGTTCGGGTAGATCAGCGCGAAGTTCCTCCATGTTGAACATTTTACTCAAATAGAATTTTGGGATATCTGGATCTGGGAAATATCTATAGTCATCTGCTGTCTCCTTGCGACGCTGAGAGAAAGTCTTTTGCTTTGCATCGTCCCATCCACGAGTCTCCTTTACTATCTCATCAATCTTATCCTCCTCTATTAGATCTATCATGCGCTTTTGTTCGTATATAGCAGCACGCTCAGCTGATTTGAATGAAGCAATATTTTTCACCTCTACTGGTATACCGAATTTATCGGGATCAGTAGATACAGAGATATTCACCTCGACACGCATCTGACCTTTTTCCATATTGGCATCTGATACGCCCAGGTATCGTAGTAGCATCTGTAGCTCCTTTGCAAAATTTCCGATCTGCTCGATATCATGAATCACAGGCTCGGTCACTAGCTCCATCAATGGCACTCCAGCACGATTGAAATCTACGAGGGATCCATCTGCACTGTGGGATGAAGTCGCTGTATCTTCCTCGAGGTGCACACGAGTGATATCCACCCCTGCCAATTTACCACCTTTGACTATTGGGTATTTGTATTGTGAAATCTGATATGCTTTTGGAATATCTGGATAAAAGTAATTTTTACGGTCAAATTCAGTGAAATCGGAAACTTCCCCATCTATAGCCATTCCTACGCGTACGACGCTCTCTATGGCCTTTTTATTGCATACTGGGAGTGTTCCTGGGTGGGCCATACATACTGGGCAGACGTTGTAATTTGGGTGATTCTCCTCGGGGTCGTTCTTGCACCCGCAAAACATTTTGGATACTGTATTCAGCTCCGCGTGTATTTCAAGACCTATTGTTGTGTAGTATTTTTTTTCCATATTTTTGTTTATTTATCTTACCATATTTGAGGCAAATTCATTAAATTTTTCAATATCAGCTTTTGACCCGAGAATATGAATTTGGGAGGGGCTAAAAACTACAATATTCTTTTCATCACTATCTTCTTGAATTCCACCATCTATTGTATCGTCATCAAATTTTTTTAAATACGCAGCTTCTGAGAGAATACTATCCATACTATCTCTAGTACCATTTTCAACGTGAGGATTTTTGATATCTAACAAAGCATATATAATTCTCCCGTCTGGCAATATTTTATAATGATTATAATCTGGAATTAAATAATAAGGTAGAAACATTTTTCCAAACTGGAACCCAAGACCTTCTTTATTCTTAAAATACTTAATTTTTTCATAATTTAGAACTGCATTTAACTCATTCCCCGAATTTACTTCTTTGACAATGTACAAAAATTCGGCATTAATTTTATCCCACATTTCTATTGTGTCTTTGTTAAATTTTTCAAAATCTCCTGCAGGCTTTTGTCTATTGTGATACCAGTCAAGATTGTCTGACTCGTATGAATCAAAAATCGCATACAAAACTTTTTTATATTTAGTGGCAAAACCTTCAGCTAATTTTTTATTATCTGTAAAATAGTAGTCATCAATACCCTTTATACTAGAAAGTTCATCTAGGCCCACTTTCTTTTTAAACTCATCAAAATCTCTATTTGTACCATGATAAACAATATCTTTAATTTTACTATCAGGAAAAATAGTTTTTAGATATTCAATATATTGCTGCTCAGTTCCAATTCTTGCAAGTTCAGGATTTAATTTAAAAACTTCTTGTATGTTCTTTTCTTGTTCAGAAATTTGTAAATTCTCAACAATTTGATCTTTTTTAGATTCTACGGGTTCTAGTTTTTGATTAAAGGGATTATGTTCCATTTGAGTATTTTACCAAAAAATATGAGGTTTAATAAGGGTTGACATTATACAAATAAGTGATATAATACAAACAAACCAAAAACAAATAGTATGAAAAAGTTTATTAGATTCCAATTCACTATCAATGACAAGAATTATTTTTTCTTAAAAGAAAGCCTCGTAGAATTACCACTTGGAACACAGTATTCCCCTAACGGACAAGAGCTCTATTTTGGAGTAGTAACAAAATTCAAATTCAACGAAAAAGATAACATCTTTTTAACTTGTATTTTGAACGATCACAATTACAACAAAAAAAGAGATGAAGTCCCTGTAGAGTTCATTATTGAAATGATGAAAAATGCAGGCTGGGAATTGTTGCCTGAAGAACCAGATGGATTGGATGTTTAAAATTTTAAACCCACAGACGACCCGCTCGTTTGTGGGTTTTCTGTATTTTATTGGTATACATATAAATATTTGCTAGAATATACGTATACCTTTATGAACAAGAAAAGAACTTGGTCTGAAACACAACTTAAAGATGCAGTTAAATCTTCTAAGAGTTACAGAAATGTGATTAGTCTTTTGGGGTTAAGGCCTACTGGTGGAAATTATGATCAAGTAAAGAAATATATTAATCAATATGGTTTTTCAACTAAACATTTTACTGGGAAAGTCTGGAATAAAGGATTAAAATTCCCCGATCGGAATTATATAGAATTAAAAGACATTCTTGTTCTAAATAGCACCTACCAAAGTCATAAGTTGAAAAAAAGACTGTTTTCGGTTAAACTAAAAGAACCTAAATGTGAAGAATGCGGCTGGGCCAGAATATCTCCAGATGGTAGACTTCCTTTGGAATTAGACCATATTAATGGAAATAGGCATGATAACAGGATAGATAATTTAAGAATTTTATGTCCGAACTGTCACAGCATGCAATCAACACATAGAGGTAAAAACAGAAAAGCCCGAGTGGTGTAATTGGTAGCCACGAGAGACTTAAAATTTCTTGTCATTTATGACGTGCGGGTTCGACCCCCGCCTCGGGCACAAATAAAAATAACCTCTTTTGAGGTTATTTTAATTTGTGATTTGAAAAAGTAATTGTTTTACTTTTTCAAAGGGTCGAAAGACGGAGGCTGACGAGCCGAGTCGGGGTCGCGAGATTTTTCAGCAGAAAAATACTTGTGACCGGTACCCCGCCTCCTTAATTCGAAGTTTTGCTGATATTTAAATTAGTTTTTAGGTCTTCGGGGATTTCACCTTTATTTAATTTATCAATTGTATTCTGATTTATACCCAGGCTATCTACCTGCGTTTTCAGATTATTCACTGTGGGGTCAATGACTAGAGTTTTAAAAACCATAGCAGGGATAGATTTCAAATATGCCATATTTTCTTTAAACTGAGGAGATTCGAAAATACTTTTTAGATTATACTGAGTAACCAAAATCAAACCAATTATTACGATTAAGATAAATAAAGCACTTCCCTTTTGACGATTTTTATTCATAAATAAATAATACCATTATGATTATTTTTTGACCATTGTTGATGTGACTCTTGGTAGGTATAGCATCGGATCTAGATATGCACTAGTAGGTGCGATAGGCATGATAAATGTCTTGCCAGCACAAGATATACTAGGCACAGTATCTACTCGGGCACCCTGAGATGCATATACAGTCACATGCAGATGTGGACCTGTAGAGTGACCAGTATTGCCGCTGTATCCTACAACATCACCAGTTTTTACCTCATCCCCAGCTTTTGCTGTATAAGACGAAAGGTGTCCGTATGTAGTGGACAGACCATTGTCATACTTTATAAATACCCACTTTCCAAAAGAAGCCTTTTTGCAATAAAGATCAGTATCTCCCACGCCCATCACCGTACCATTTGCCATAGATTTTACAGGTGTACCGATAGGAGCACGGAAGTCCACGCCAGAGTGAGATCCAGATGCATACAGGCGCCCAGAGGCAGAAGTCTTGCCGAATAATTGAGTGATGAATACTTTATCCAATGGCCATGCAAATACCTCGGAACCAGCAGATGGTATCAATTTAGGATTTAGCAAGAATTTTAGTTTTGATTCATAATCTCTTATATCTTTTTCAAATTGATCACGGATCTTGATTTGCTCGGCTAGCATCTTTTTATACTCAGCTTCCTTGTTCTTTGTCTCCTGTAAAAGATTATCTTTTTCTGATTTTGTTATCTCAATTGTTTTTTGTTTTTGAACTAGCGTATTCTTTAGAGTTTTTAGATTTTTCTCCTCTAATTCTTTTTTGGTCTTAGATACTAGGAGCTGATCCTTGTCATCAGACAATTCTTCGATGGATTTATCGAGCTTTGCACTGACAGACATCACAGAATTGTAATTAAAAGAAGCATCACTGAGATCTTCAGACGATAATACTCTCTCCAGCTGTGTAATATTTTCATTTTGATACTGCTCGTATAGTAATTTTGCTATTACCCTACGGCTGATATCGATGTCGCTCTGAGTCTCTTTTATCTCAGTATTCAGAGATCCTATGACTAGGCCAGTCTTTTTGATTTGTTTTTCAATCTTTTGTTTTTCTGCGAGTAATTTGGATCTAGTCAGAGTTAATTCTTTTATTATACTCGCTAAAGTTGTTTTTTCTGAAGAAGTCACGTCTATCATACCTTGGTACCTGGCAATCTCTCGGTCTATCTTGGCAATTTCAGCACTCGCACTATCTATGCGCTCCCTCATCTGCTCTGCAGTCTCTGCATTCACATCAAAAGAAAAGAAAGACATATAAATGCCTATGGTTAAAAAAACAAATAGAGGTAAAAATTTAATTTTCACCTCTACAGTATACTACTATTTTGTTAAAATTTGAATTGCCGTTTTCAATCTCTCTATTGTTTCCTTTTTACCGAGTATCCCCATTAATACAAATGGATCCGGTGATTTATCTCTACCTGATAGAGCGTATCGTATAGGCCAGAGAATATCCCCACGTCCCACTTCTTCTGCATGTGGCCAAATAGATTCCTTTATAAAATCTTTATTGAAGTTTTCCTCTATAATTCCATCGATTATAGATATAGACTTTTCCAAATAAGAAGCCAGAGTCTCGTATTTGTTCTCTTGAGGTATTTTTGAAGACTTGAAAAATAACACATCTTTTTCGTATACGGGTTTTCCGAAAAAATATAACAGATCTCCAGCCTCTGCCATCTCTATAATATCAGTACCTTTTGATATTCTCTCCATTACAACAGGAGTGATGTTGTGAACTATTTCATTTGAAAATCCAGGTAGATTTTTAATAGACTCTGGTATGAATTTCAAAATATATTCTTCTTGATCTTCATAAGAAAGTTTTTTTAAGTGTTCACGATTTATCCAATCAAGCTTTTCTTCATTAAAATGTCCTCCACCGTGTTGAACTTTATTCAAATCAAAAAGTTGAATAAATTCCTCGGGAGAAATTATTTCTTTTTCATCCCCCGGATTCCATCCGATAAATACAAGAAAATTGAGCATTGCTTCAGGCAAATACCCTTCTTTTTTATATTCAAGAATATCTTTAGCACCATCACGTTTACCCAATTTTTTCTTACCATCAGGGCTCATTATAGGAGGTAAGGTTGCAAGATGTGGACGTTCTATTCCTAGAGCTTCATATAATGCAAGGAATTTTGGAGTTGACGAGATGAATTCATCAGCACGCATAATATGAGTAACTCCCATTTCAAAGTCATCAATAATGTGTGCAAAGTTATAAGTAGGATACCCATCACTCTTAATCAAAATAAAATCATCAAGAGCTTCCGCTCCAGCTTTTAAATTACCTCTTATTTCATCGTGCCATTCATAGGATTTTATATCTGTAATCTTTAATCGAAGTGGCTGTGAACCATCCCAAGCTGGGGGATTTTCTGGGCGATAATCTCGATAAAGAAAAGGTCTTTTCATCTCTTCAGATTTTTTCCGGAAAGCATCAATCTCTATTTCTGTATATGGATCTGCATATGCTAATCCTTTTTCAACTAAAGTTTGTGCATATTTTTGATATGAATCTAGGCGTTGTGATTGTAGATATGGTGCATGTGGTCCACCAATATCAGGACCCTCATCCCAAGTGATACCTAGCCAATTTAATGATTGTATAATGTGCTCTATAGAACCCTCTACCTCTCTTTCTTTGTCTGTATCCTCTATTCGAAAAATGAAAGTTCCATTGTTTTGCCTAGCAAATGCCCATGCGTATAGTGCAGTACGTACACCTCCAATATGCATAAAACCTGTAGGTGAAGGAGCAAAACGTGTAACTATTTTTTTATTATCTGTATTTGTATTCATATATTTTAATTAAGCTTCATGAGCAAGGGCCATATCTATCGCCTCTTGGGCTATCTTTGTAGCTGCGTCTGGAGTAGAGAAAGCTTTTGCTTTTTCTTTCATCTGATTCAACCTATCTGTATTATTCATGAGCTTGTCGATCTCGGCTACGAGTACATGTGGTGTTAGATTTGCTTCTTCTAGTACATCACAAGCTCCAGCTCGAGCATAAGAGAATGCATTCTTCCTCTGGTGATCACCATTTGAATTTGTGATCGGTATGATGATAGATGGCACACCCCAAGCTGCAATCTCGAATATCGTAGACCCTGCACGAGAGATGACTAGTGTCGCTGCGCCTGCAGCCATCTTTGTAGTTAGATTGTTCAGATATGGATACACTATGTAGCGAGCTTTATATGGATTCTTTTCTAGCATCAAATCAGAGCGCAATTTTACTTCTTCAAAATTCTTTGGACCAGCCTGATGTATAATCTGATACTTTGATATCAGATCTGGCAATGCCTCGATCAATGTACTGTTTATGATTTCTGCACCCTGTGACCCGCCTACTACAAATATAGTCTGCACATCACGACTGAGTTTAAAGAATTCAAACATGCCAGTAGTCGCAGCAGCAGATACTTCGCGTCGGACAGGCTGACCCACCCATGCAGTTTTATCTTTGGGGAATTGCTCACCTGCCTCTGGATATGACACAGCGATACGCTTTGCGAATTTTGAAGCCCAAAGATTCAATCGTCCAGCGCTAGAATCTGATTCATGTACGATCACGGGTATGCGCAAAATCTTTGCTGCAAATACAGCTGGGAATGAAGCATATCCACCCTTTGATATAACTACATCAGGATATATAGAGAAGAGTCTAATCAAGCCATAGAATAGACCAGTAGCAGTTTTGAATAAATCCAAGAAATTCAAGATAGATGAGTATGTGCGCATCTTGCCTGCAGGCACTCCTACAAATTCGATATTATTCTCAAAAAGCATCCTTTTATCATAAGGTGCATCGGACATATAGTATAGCTTTACGTCTAGTATTTTCTCTTTATCTACAAGTTTATTTATCTCTTCGGCGATAGCGATGAGCGGATAAAAATGACCACCTGTACCACCCCCTGTCAACAATATTTTCATAGTATTAGTATAGCTTATTTTGTTAATTTTTTAAAATTAGGCAGTTTTCTTTTGTTCTCGTGAGATATTCAAGATTATTCCGATGATACCGATAGCTAGGAGTAGGTTCGTACCACCATGAGATACGAAAACAAGTGGAACTCCCGTGAGTGGGAATACTCCGATGATCGATGCGATATTCATAAATGATTGAGCAGTGAATAGAGTGATGATACCGATAGTAAATATTTTACTAAAAGAGTCTGGCGAATAGTATGCGATTTTATATCCACGCAAAGCAAAAGCTACAAAAAGGAATATGAGTAAAGTAGAACCGATGAACCCTACTTCTTCACCTATGACTGCAAATATAGAGTCCCCTTGTGGTTCAGGCAAGTAATTGAATTTCTGTATACTCTGACCCAGGCCTCTACCAGCCACACCACCCGATCCCAGGGCGATCAGAGATTGCTGGAGCTGATACGAAGATCCGGATGGATCATACGATGGGTCCATAAAAGTTTTTACTCGCTCGAGAAGATATGGCTTTGTCATGACTAGTCCACCAAAAGCGAGCATCGCCACCATAACCATCATCAATATATATTTCCACGGCATACCAGACACGAATAGCATAACCAATGCAGTCGCAGACATGAGAATCAGACTCTTTGTATCAGGCTGATTTATCAAGATAGTAGCGATCAGTCCGAGTAGTACCACTAGTGGTAGTACGCTCCACCTCCAATCAGAAACCTTTGTCTTCACCCATGATAGCCAGGCAGAAAAATAAATAACAAAAGCAATCTTAAGAAATTCCACAGGCTGAAAAGACAATCCGAATACATTGATCCAGCGTCTAGCACCTCCATGAGAGAATCCCACATGTGGCACAAAGACCAGACAAGTCAGCACGATAGCCCCGATAAATATATATAGTGAGTATGCCCTCCAGAATTTATACGGAATCTTCATAGTAAAAAACATAGCCACCAATCCACCAAGTAGTCCAAAGACAAATTGATTGAACATGACTCCGTAGAATTTCGCTTCATTCTTGGCAAGTATCCCCAGAGATGAAGATGTAAACATAACAGCCCCCACCACTATGAGGGCTACAACTATACCAAAAAATACTTTGTCGATGTGTTTTGTTTTCATCCCGTTAGAGATAGGAAATGTTTACATTTCCGTATATTTTTAATTTCTAGTAAATAATACGACTTTATTTTTTAAACAACCGTAGTTAGAGATAAAACAAACGCATCTCTAACGGGATTCATATCTAACTTACGAGATACAATATGACACCCAAGATAGAAGTGATAATACTCACCACCCAGTACCTCATAACAACTTTGTATTTAGGCCAACCGAGAGCTTCAAAGTGGTGATGCAATGGTGCAAATAAAAATACTTTTTTACCATTTCTAAATTTACGAGAAATCATCTGTATAATCACAGATAGTGAAGTCATAAACAGAGGGAATGCAATAATTGGTAACAATAGAACAGTATCTGTTAAAAATGCAATGACAGACAATGTGACAGTCAGACCCATCATGCCAGTCTCACCCATATAAAAACGCGCAGGCGGTATATTGAACCAGAGAAATGCAAGTATCCCCCCAGTGACCACAGCACAAAAAGCCGCTAAATCTATCTGCCCATTAAATAACGATATAAATGTATAAGCAGCAAAAATAGATGCCAGTACTCCACCAGAGAGTCCATCGATACCATCGATCACACTACCGGACCACACTGCGATCATAACAAATATAAAAACTGGTATAAATAAAAATCCAAGTTCTATAAATCCATAGCTCGGTATATACAGAGAGCTGATCCCTAGCTTGCTATAGAACCACCAGCTAATGATCACTCCTAATACTAAAATTATAGACAACTTTATAAAACGTAAAATGATTGGATCTTTTCTCCAGACACCTCTACCGAATATCTGTATAAAATCGTCTCCCAACCCTACTAGGGACGCTACAATCAAAGTGAACAATGGCAATATAGTCTGCCCACGAGAGATAAAGTACATCTTCTCTGTCCAGAGAGAATTGTAAGAAATATTTAAAATAAGAAATATAAAAATAGTAAACAATACAGACATCCACACAACCATACCCCCTGTACGAGGAGTAGACAATTCGGCTACACCATCATGGATATTTTGGAATTCACCTTTTGGTACATTTTCATTGCGAGAAGTATTCTTCCACATTTTATATTTAAAAAAATAATGAGTCAGAATTGGTGTCAAAAAAATACCTGAGATAAAAGATATCGTAGCCGGTAATAATATTTTTATTGCATTAGTCATTGTTTTGATTGTTGATTGTATTGTTTAATCGAGCGACCACACTCCCATAATCAGGTAGATCTTCTATCTTTGTCACACCCATATAAGACAGAGTCTCTATCGTCGGCTTGTACAGGACCCTCCTAGTGTCTTTTGTGTCAGATTCTTTTGCCACCAATCCCCTAACGAGCAAATTGCGGAGAATAAAACTAGAATTCACTCCACGGATATAATCTATCTCACTACGAGTCACGCCCGACCGTCCATCGGTACTAGGTCCATTTTTATATAGAACGATAGACAATGTCTCCAGTGACGCCTTTGATAATTCTTTTGTAATTTCATCTTTTCGTAGGGATTCTATAATTGATGAAAGTTCTTTTGATACAGACATCATGACCTCGTCGCCATTGCGAACAAGGGCCACTCCTCGAGTAGAGAGTGCTTCTGCGAGTAATGCGCACGCACTATCTACGTCCTCTACAGATACAGACAAAATATCGGCGATTTTCTTTATCGTCATACTCTCGCCCTTATAAAAAAGTAATCCTTCTATTTTTTGTTCTAAATGCATAAAATTAATTAAGTGAATTAAAAGTTGTTAATCGTAGGGGGTTTTGAGGCTGTCGAGCCCCAACTTCAGATATTTTTTAAGATCGATATTTTTTCTGAAAAATCCGTACCCGGAGATTAATTACTTTTAAGGAACGATTTGCTTACTAATACTCATATCTTCAAAATGATTATTCTGTATCACGTCTATCACACCTTCTCTTACCAATTCTAGCATGGCGAGAAATGAAACGATAACATGAACCTTGACCTCTCGATGATCCCCTCCTCCATGACTCTTTGTAAAATCCCGAAATGATAAATTCATCGCATCCTGTATTCTATCCGTCAGACTATTTATCATCTCATCTATACTCATAACCTTTTTGATCTCTACTTCGGGTAATGGTTCGGCTTTCTTTGGAGTATTTTGCAATACTTCATTTACCAAGTTTGCCATATTGGCAATAGTGATATTTTTATCCGGAGAAAAGATAACTTCATTGAAATTCCTATCCATTGGTGCATGGAAAATCTGCTGGCCAAAATTCTCACGGACTTTTACGCTCACATCCTTGATGATTTTATATAGAGACAATCTTGATTCTAGATCCACAATCTTTTCCTCTTCATCTTTTGATAAAGCGAGATTCGGTAGTAGAGATTTTGATTTTATCAAGATCAAAGTAGAAGCGATCAGTATAAAGTACGATACATCTGACACCCTCTTTTCAGTCGGGATATCAGACATACTTTTGACATAAGATATATAATCATTCGTCACGTCTGACAGTGATATCTCGTTAACAAAAAGCTTCCTACTCTCTATAAGAGAAAGTAGGAGCTCTAGTGGCCCTTCAAATGAACCTGCTTTTACTTTGTAAAATGTAGCAGTTTCTTCCATATTATTTTAATATCCTTCTCCGTCACCGCTTAGTCTCTCGTCGATTCTGTTCATGTCACGTGGGAACATGCATGCTTCACGCACATTTTTAAGTCCAAGCAATTGCATTGTGATACGCTCTGCACCAAAAGCAAAACCTCCTTCGGGTGGTACACCGTATTTGAATGCCTCTAGGAACATCTTTACCTTTGCAGGATCCATACCCCAAGTCTTTACATTTTCCATCAGTTGATCGTATTTATTTACACGACGTCCACCAGACAGCCATTCGAGTCCACGGCACAATAGGTCCATACCTTCATTGTATTCTGGCTCTTCAGGATTTGCGTAAACATAAAAAGGTTTTTGACGAGTTGGAAAACCATAGACAAAGACAAAGTCTGAACCTGTCTCATTTTTTACTATCTCACATATCTCTCTTTCATCTTGAGCATTCAAATCTTTTTCGCCTCGGACATCACGATTATAGACTTCAAATATTTTTTGCTGAACTTCTCGTAATGAATATGTAGGTGTCTTTTCTATCATCACAGGCAAAGTAGCATCGAGTAATTTTAAGTGATCTGCGTTTTTCTCTTCTACTTGCTTCAATATATATCTCACAGTATCTTCGGCCATATCACGTACATCCTCCCAAGAATCGATGAATCCCATTTCAGCATCCAGTGACACTATCTCTGTAAGGTGACGAGTAGTAGAGGATGGCTCTGCACGGAAAACTTTGTTCACAGAAAAACATCGCTCAAAAGCAGACATGACTATCTGCTTGTAGAGCTGTGGAGATTGTGAGAGGTATGCTCTTTTATCAAAATAATCTATTTGGAAAACTTCTGCGCCACCCTCAGCAGTAGCAGGTACTATAGAAGGAGCCTGGAATTCAAAGAACATATTCTGCTTCATAAATTCACGGAATGAATCGATGATAGTCTCACTCACTTTGAATACTGCTTGGATTTTAGGCTGACGTAGCACTAGAGCACGATTATCTAGCTCTGTAGTCAATTCGAGATTATAACCAGTCAAAGACATATCAAAAGGTAGAGTCTCGGCTTCTGCTAGCACCTCTATACCCTGTATTTCAAGCTCGAGTTCACCATTGAGTACTCCCACTTTTACATTTCTCTCTGGGCGAGGGTTTACCTTGCCTTTTACTTTTACTACGAATTCACCACGCAGAGTTTTCCCTACTTCTAATGCTTCTGTGTAGTTTGGGAGTATCACACCTTGTACTCGGCCAGTCATATCGCGGAAATCTAGGAATATCATCTTTCCTTGATCACGGCGCACATCCACCCATCCGGCGATAGTCACCTCTTCACCCATCTTCTTATTTAAATCTTTTATGTATGTTCTGTTTTTCATATTTTTAATGTATATATTGAGGAATCTGTTCACACGGATATCCTACGATAAAGGTCAATGCTACGAGTATCCAGTAAAATGGAGCAAAAGCAAAATAGATAATCTTGTCTTTTTTCCACATCGGCAGATACCACGCCTGAACTTTCATAAATAGCATAGACAAAGGTATGTTTATGACATTTAAAAGTATCAGCACAATACTAAGGAAGAATTTCATCCCGCTTAGAAGCAGATCGCGATCAGCTCGCTTTTTTGCTTGATTATATTAATAATATTTTTAAAGCTTTTTTCCATATTTTTGTTTTTTAAATTGCGATCGCGGCTTCTAACGGGATTCATATAATTAAAAGTCTACTCCGACTTTAATACGAACATCTTTCATCTTCTTTTCAATCACTGTTCGTGCCTTTGTGCGACCATCTTGTAATATCTTCTTTACTTCATCGATATTGTCTTCGTAGTATTTTCTCTTGTCTCTCATCGGACCTATGAATGCTATAACGTCAGCTAGGAGTGCCTCTTTTAGATCTTTGTATTTACCCTCGTGCTTTACATATAAATCTTCTAGATATGCCTCGTCGCGGAAAAGTTTGTGGATAGCATATACATTCTCTGGTCTCTTTCCGGTAGAATCTGTGACGATACTCATCACTGCCTTCTTTATCTCCTCATCTGTGCCGAATAGTGGTATGACATTGTCGTAGCTCTTGCTCATCTTGCGGCCATCGATACCTGGCACGACTGCTACATTGTCCATGATCAAGGCTTCGGGTAATTTAAAAGTCTCTCCGTATGCATTGTTGAATTTTTGTGCGATATCACGTGCGTATTCGATATGCTGTTTTTGGTCTTGCCCTACTGGTACAATATCTGAATCTTGGATCAGGATATCTGCCGCCATGAGAACTGGATAGTCGAATAGTCCTACACTAGCCTCCTTGCCCTTTGCCTCAGTATCCTTGTATGCATGTGCACGCTCTAGGAATGGTACAGTGACCAGACAATTAAAATACCAGCATAGCTCTGTCACCTCGGGTATATCGGACTGCTTGAATAGGCATACCTTCTTTGGATCAAGTCCACAAGCCAGGTAATCCATAGTAATATTTAGTATTGATTTTGATAGCTTTTCCTTGTCTTGGACTGTAGTGATAGCATGGAGATCAGCTATGAATATAGATGTCTCATATTTGTCCTGCAGGTCCACAAACTGTCGAATAGCCCCAAAATAATTGCCGAGATGCATGTCCCCAGTTGGTTTTATACCTGAAAGTAAAACTTTTTTCATATATCCTATAATACCAAAAAACCAAAACTTTTGCACATATGACAACAAAAAAGGAAAGCAATTATAATGTTGCTTTCCTTTCGTAGAATTTCTTCTAACTAAGCGTTATGCTTAATTTTTCCTGAATCTTGCTTGTAATCTGTTCCTCGCAATATTCATTAAAGTTTGTACATGCTTTTTTTATTGTATCCAAAGTCTCTTCATTTGAAACTTTTTCAAACAATAGATCAGAAAATGAATCTACAATAAATGACAAACAGTCATAATCATCCCTATCTTCTGCTAAAACTTTATACATTTCTGAAAGCTGAGCAAATGATTGTTTTTTAAGATAATTATTCACAGCCTCGCTTCTTCTCGAAAATAATTCATTACTATTCTCACTCAAATCACGATAACAACCATGAATTAATGAAAACAAATTTGAATATTTATCGTCGTCACTAGCAAGATCAGACTGATATTTATCCATCAGTATTTCCCTGAAGAATAAGATTAACTCCTTATCTTTCTGTGACACATACAATGATTCAATTTGCCTAGTTTTTAAACTTTTGAATGCAACAGCAAGCTGCTCGTCAACAAAAGAATCTTTTATCTCAGACTCTTCTGGAATAATCATTTTATCAATTAGTACCATAATTATGTATTTTTTCTTTACATTACATCTAATTCATAATTATGTCAAACGAATTTTATCCCCATATTATTCACTTAATTATCCTACTTTAGCTGTTTGCGATATTTGATTAGATAAAATAGAATGGAAGGATGGCTATCAAAAAAGAAAATCTCAGAGTCCCCCCACAGAGTGTGGATTCAGAAAAAGCAGTCCTCGGATCTATCATGCTCCGACCTGGTGCAATACACGAAATCACAGATATTATAAACAGTGATTCTTTTTATGCTGGCAAGCATTCTCAAATTTGGAATATCATGAATGAGCTCTCTGCAAAGGGCGAGCCTATCGATCTGATTTCTGTATCACATAGACTAGGAGAAAAAGGCATGATCGATCAGGTGGGTGGTATCGGATATCTATCTGAATTGACCAATGCAGTCCCCGCTTCTACAAACATCCGCCACTATGCAGATATAGTAAATAAAAAGCACGTACTCCGAAAAGTCATCGAGGCTGGATCAGATATTTCCGAGCTCGGTTTCAAAGAAGACATCGAGGATATCCTAGATGTAGTGAACCAGGCAGAGAAGCGCATCATGGGAGTAGGTGGATTCTCAAAAGGAAAAACATTTCAATCTCTAAAGGAGTCCCTACCCGAGGCTTGGGAGCGTCTTGAAAAGCTCCACGAGAATCGTGGTATGCTCCGCGGTGTACCTACAGGATTCCGTGATTTGGACAACCTACTTTCTGGTTTTCAAAAGTCTGACCTCGTAATCCTCGCGGCTCGTCCATCTGTCGGTAAGACAGCTTTTGCTCTGAACATCGCCCGTCATGCCGCATCAAAGCACCAGATACCTACAGTCATCTTCTCACTAGAAATGGGAACGCAGCAGCTAGTAGATAGAATGCTCGCCGCTGATGCAAATGTGAATGCATGGAATCTAAGAACTGGAAATATCTCAGCAGAGAGTGAATTTTCAAAGATTCGCGACTCCCTAGACAAGCTAGCCAAGGCTCCGATCTTTATCGATGATATCGCCGGTAACACTATCGGCCGTATGCGCTCTGTATGCCGTCGTGTGCACGCCGAGCATGGCATAGGACTGATACTAGTGGACTACCTACAGCTGATGTCTACATCAAAGAGCTATGACAATATGGTGAACCAAGTGACTGAGATATCTCACTCTCTCAAGGCTCTCGCTAAAGAATTCGACGTGCCAGTCATCGCCCTATCACAGCTATCTCGTGCGGTGGAACAGCGTGGAGGCAAGCCTCGTCTGTCTGACCTCCGTGACTCTGGATCCATCGAGCAGGACGCCGACGTCGTGATGTTCATCCACCGCGAAGACAAGGGCAAGGATGAGAGTGAGCGTACAAATATCGCCGAGATACTAGTGGAAAAACACCGTAATGGACCAGTGGGTCATGTACAGCTATACTTTGATGATAAACTCGGAGCGTTCCTAGACCTTGAAAAAGGTAATCTAAATGGTTTTGCAGCAATGGCAAATTCTCAAATATCATCACCTCAAAATGGATTGGATGGATTTTAGCGGAAAGTAAGGATATGAATCCCGTTAGAGATGTGCTTGTCATATTTCTAACATTAGTTGGTACATAAAATAAAGTCGTATTATTTACTAGAAATTAAAAAAATACGGTAATGTAAACATTACCTATCTCTAACGGGATGAACCAAATAGAAATACTCGCACAACTTTTCAAGGAATTCCCAGGTATTGGCGAAAGACAAGCCAAGCGTTTTGTGTATTTTCTATTGCACAAAAATCCTACATATATCCGAGAGCTCAGTGATGCGATAGTCGCAGTCAAAAATACAATAAAGCAATGCCCATCCTGCTATCTATTCTTTCAGTCTGAGCGCGATAGTCTGTGTGATACTTGCCGTGATCCAAAGACGGATCATACTTCCCTGCTAATCATCGAAAAAGATGCAGATCACGAGAGCATTAAAAAGAGCAAGAATTATAGTGGTATGTATTTCATCCTAGGCGGATTGATACCGATCGTCACCAAAGACACACCGAACTTTGTCCGAGTGAACGAACTGATGCGAGTGATTGAGAATAGATTCAAGAATGAAGGTCTAAAAGAAATCATCATTGCCCTATCGCTAAATCCTCAAGGCGAGAATACTGACACATATATTCGTGAATTACTAAATAGTTATGATGGCAAGATAAAGATATCGAGCCTGGGCCGTGGACTATCCACAGGATCCGAGCTCGAATATGCCGACAGTGAGACAATAAAAAACGCCCTACGCAATCGTTCCTGATTACGTAGGGTGTTTTCTTTGATTTTAATTTATCTCAGAGCAAATTTATTATGGTTTGGCACAAATGAATATTGGTAACCGATGAAAAATTCCACCTTACCTTCATACACCTTACCTGTACCAACTACAAAATTTGACCTCCATTTTGATAAATCAATACCCCCTTGAAAAAGAAAGTAGTCATGACCTTCTCTAATTCGAGCAGATGACTGAAAAATAATACCAACACCTTTTCTAACCCAAATAGGATTAGTTAAAAAGCTGTAGGTTGCTTCGATACCACCAATGCGATGCTCGGCTGATCCAACCACTGAGTAATTGCAACCAATGTTGAAATTCAGAAAAGGCTTTCTGAACCATGCAATATCTTGCATGTATAATTTCAACCCACTTTGAACATGATTTGCTCCAGGATGAATCCCGAAAAGATCATTTTCAAATGAAAAGGAGGCATGTAGTGGTCCAAAAATTTTTGGATCTACAGTAAAAGAGTAATCCTTAAAGCCATGGGTAAAGTTGTACTCAGCGAACCAAGTACACCTAGTTTGAATGAGGTCAAATTTAACCAATCCATTAGTGTTTACCATGAACTGATGGCCATCTGGCGAATAAGCAAATTCTCCTTCGGCTATTTTTAGCCACGGGAATTTTGGATGCCCATCAGAATGATGTTCAGTATCTGGAGGAATAGAGTCAAAGTGACGATCTTCGTCATCTTGAGCTGATAGATTTAGCGCTCCAAGCGCCAAAACTGCAAAGAGTAAATTTTTAATGTGCATATGTGTTGTTTGGTTTTATAGAACCTTATGTGGTTCATCAGATCTAGTAAAACCAAACAACTCTCCATTTGACAACTTAACTTTCTTGTATTATAACATAATCCCACAGAAAAAGCAAGCCCCCACCGGATGGTGGGGGCTTTGCCTTGTGAGTGTGATTATTTTATAGCTGAGATCTTCACTTCTGTAAATTCTTGTCTGTGACCGTTTCTCTTTAGGTATCGGCTCTTTTGCTTGTATTTAACAACCTTTACTGTCTTACCTTTACCATTCTTTTGGAATAGAGCTTCTACTTTTGCACCCTTTATGTATGGGGCACCGATTGTAGTATCTGCACCATTGTCCACTAGTAGTACATTTTCAAATAATACCTTGTCACCAAGGTTAAATTCTCCAGCCAATTTCTCGACTTTAAGAACATCGCCTACAGCGACTTTATATTGCTTTCCACCTGTTTCAATTACTGCAAATTCCATAGTTCACATATAATACACAAAAGTTTTGAAAAATGCAAGGGGGGCGGTATAATATCCATATGATTTCAAAATACACCTATAAAGGACTCACTTGGATAGACCTAGTAAACCCCACAAATGGCGAGGTTGACCATATAAATGAAGACTACAATATTCCCTCGGTTTTTGCCAAAGAATTACTCAATAACGACCCAGAGATAGGAATAACAGGCCAAGAAGACATTGTCGAGGTAGTATTAAACTTCCCAAAAATCAAAAATCACAAGAATAATACAATCGATCAAAAGATAGTATTCCTCGTGGGGCACAATTTTATAATTACCTCGCACGAGCACCAGATAGACACACTCACCCAATTTTCAAAGAAGCTAGAGGTAAAGCTGTCCCTGGAACAGCCACTCCCGGTATCGAATGCTAGTCTCGTGTATTTTTCTATTGTTAAAACACTAATCAGTAGCAATACGGACGATCAAAAAGAAATCGAGATACAGATTGAGAACATACAGAAAAAGCATCAAAAACATTCAAAGAAGCTGATCAGCCAGATAATGAATCTTAAAAAGGTACTGATTGATTTTAAATACAATACAGAGATACAAAAAAATATGTTGTCGTATTTTGATTACTACGCAGAGAGCTTTTTCAAGATAGACACTAGGAGATATACAAATGAGATGGCTGTAGAGTATTCAAAATTAGAGAGCATTATAAATATGCAATCATGCACTATCGACAACATCTCAAATATGATAAATATAGCGATGGACAAGCGTATCTATAGATTGATATTTGTCTTTTCATTTTTTGCAATCCTAGCATTATCAGCTATATTGATATTGCGTATAACTGCAATTAACTTCTAACTATATGCCACTAAAATTAAAAAACACACTAACTAAGACAGAAGAAGTTTTCGAGCCTATCAATAAAGACTCTGTATCTTTGTATACTTGTGGACCCACAGTCTACAATTATCCCCACATAGGAAACTACCGTGCCTATATCTTTGGCGACATATTAAAGCGTACACTTTCATATCTAGGCTACAATGTGAAGCACATCATGAACATCACAGATATAGACGACAAGACTATCCGTGATTCCATAGCCGAGGGCAAGACTCTGGCAGAATTCACAGAATTCTACACACAGGAATTTTACAAAGATATCGAAGCAATCCATATCGTACGTGCAGAAAAATACACAAAGGCTACAGATTACATCGATGAGATGGTCAAGATGATAGAGACTCTGATTGAGAAAGGTTTTGCATACAAGGGAGACGACGGGTCTGTGTATTTTGACATCGCAAAGGATACCGAGTACGGAAAACTATCTCACTTTACCCTCTCTGATTTAAAAGAGAATGCAAAGGGTCGCATGTCTGCTGATGAATACGACAAAGAAAATGCCCAAGATTTCGCATTATGGAAAGCTTGGGATGAGAATGATGGTGAAGTATTCTGGGAGACCAGTCTAGGAAAAGGACGCCCTGGCTGGCACATAGAATGCTCTGCGATGAGTATAGCCGAGCTCGGTGACCATATCGATATCCATACCGGTGGAGTCGACAATATGTTCCCCCACCATGAAAATGAAATCGCTCAGTCAGAATGCGCCACAGGACACCAATTTGTAAAATACTGGATGCACAATGAGCACCTGATGGTAGATGGCAAGAAGATGAGTAAATCAGCTGGCAATTTCTATACCCTCCGTGATATTGAAAAGCTTGGTATCACACCTATGGCGTATCGTTATTGGCTCTATATGGGCAATTACGACACGAAAGTGAACTTTACGATCGAAGCTGTGTCTGGCGCACAAACTGCCCTAGAACGCCTTTATACTGCATATAGAGATTTAGGAGATAATTCGGAAGTCGGACTTCCGAATATGGATTACAAGACAAAATTCACCGAATTTATCAGTGACAATCTAAATACTCCAAAAGCTTTAGCCTTAGTGTGGGAATTGGTAAAAGATGAAAGTGTGTCCCCTATGGATAAAAAAGCTACCTTACTTGATTTTGATAAAGTCCTCGGTTTTGGATTTGAAAATATAAAAGAAGAGACAGATATAGAGATACCATCTGAAATATCAAAATTGGCAGAGACTCGTACGCAGGCTCGCAATGAAAAGAATTGGTCCGAGAGTGACAAACTCCGCGACCAGATCAAAGATCTCGGCTACGAAATCAAAGACACAGACACAGGATACAAAATCTCAAAAATATAATAAGTATAATATTACGATATGTCAATGTTGACATTGAGTGAAAAATATTGATATTCTTTTACTAAGAGTAGTTTTTTGACAATTTTTCTAAAACACCCCGTTAAAGGACGGGAAAGCTTGTATGCAAGTAAAAAAGTTACAGTTATGGCAAATTCAAAACAAAAACAAGCACCTACAAGAGTTATTACTCTCTGTGGGTCACAGGGCTGTTGCCCTACAGTATCCTTTTTTAAAAAAGGTATTGTAATCAAGGATGATTTTGGTGGTTCAGTAAAACTCACCAGAAAACAATTTATGGCAATGTTAAAAACAAGGTAATTGCCGCCAACCAAAAAAGCGTGGATTGATTTTTATTAATTCACGCTTTTTTTAAAGAAAATTAAACCCAAAAAAAATATGAATGCGATAAAATTTTCTCGTTTTCTTAAATTTTATGAGAACGAAGAATCTGTTGGAATTTTTCATCAGATTAACCCTGATCCAATTGTTTTGAAGAAGAGTAACTGGGAATCTTTCAAAAAAGACCCATCTTCTTACCCTAGATTAAAAAAAATATTTACAGAAAGAGGACTAATTATTAAAGACGATTTCGAGGATGAAAAATTGATTAATGAATCAAAGATGGAACTCATTAATAGATTGAATGATCCGAAGATTTTGTATTTAATGACAGCCCAACACTGTAATATTAAATGTGACTACTGCCCTATCCCAGAGATTGCAAAAAATAAAGGTAACAATCTTTTATCCAAAGAAAATGCAATTATGGGTCTAGAATTATGGTTTAATCATATTAAATCCACAAATTACACTGGACCACTCTGGCTTATTTTTTATGGAGGTGAACCGTTGTTAAATTTCACAGTAATTAAAGAAGTTGTTGACTACCTACAAGAAAAAAAACAGAGAGTGATCTTTCCAAACATTAACATAATGATTGCAACAAATGGATTACTGATTAACGAAGAGATTATGTTTTTTTTCAAAAAGTACAATTTTTTTGTTAGTATTGGAATTGATGGATTTACCCCAGAAACAAATTCCAAAAGGTTAAACTCTGCCGAAAATGACACCTCATTTAACTTAATAAGCAAAATTAAAACGATGTCAGATATGGGAATTACGATTGGAGCATCAGTTAGCATTACAGAAGATAATTTGAATGAAATTAAAAATTTCTCAACTAAGTTAAATGAAATTGGCGTAACTGATTTTGGTTTTAATTTTTTAAAAGGTAAAGCACTCGAAAATCTTAAAATATCCAATGGAGAGTATTTCAAAAGAGCAAGTAATGCAATTATTGAAAACTATCAAATGTCGGAGGGAAAATCTATAGATGCTCAGATTAATCGTAAAATTAATTCCTACAATGACAACTTACCCTTCCCAGCAGACTGCACATGCTATGGCAATCAAATAGTAATACAGGCTGATGGTTACATTACGAATTGCCCATTTTACAGAAATGACATTAAGCACATTTCTGAGGTTGATAAGAACTTTCTTATTCACGAAACAAAAGAGGTGCAAGACTGGAGAAATCGTCTACCACTTTTAAATGATAAATATTTAAAAGAATCATCTATGAGTCTATGTGGTGGTGGATGTACCTGGAGTCAATTAGATCAAAATAAAGAAATGCTAACAATAGATGAAAATCAGTTTATTTTTAGTGAAATAACTTTAAAATATTTAATCTTTAAAACACAAGAGGAGGAATTAATATGAGAGATATTAACTGCGCAATTATCGGTGGATCTGGTTTGTACGAATTAGACAATTTTAATATTGTCAAAAAAATACCAATGAATACACCTTATGGTAGTCCATCAGATGAGATTACAATCTACGAGGATGGTGGGAAAAAATTTGCTTTTATTCCCCGTCACAACAAGGACCACACAATCCCTCCGCACAAAATACCCTACAAGGCTAATATTTACGCCCTAAACAAACTAGGAGTTAAAAATATTTACTCAACATGCATTGCTGGTAGCCTTAAGAAAAGTATTCTACCTGGAAGTTTTGTGATTATTGATCAAATTGTGGACTTTACCTGGGGAAGAGATGATTACTTTGAAGTTGATAAAAACTTTAAGCATATTGCATTTGCTTCACCTTTCTGTTCTCATTTGAAAGATCAAGTAATAAAGGCATGCAAAAAGCAAGGAGTAAAATCTAAAAATAAAGGTACAGCCGTAATTATTCAAGGGCCTCGCTTTTCAACATTAGCGGAAAGTCTTTTTTACATGAGCAATGGATGGGATATCATAAACATGACACAATACCCAGAAGCTTATTTTGCTCGAGAGTTTGGAATGTGCTACTCAACACTTGCAATGATTACAGATTACAACCCGGGTGTTTTAGAAAAATTTCAGATGAAAAGAAAAAATGCTGATAGTATTAAGAAAATACTAAATAATAGCATTGATTCTTGTAAAAGTATTTTACACTTACTAGTTCAAGATGACCAAAACCATAAATGCACTGAGTGCTATTTTGAGTCCTATCTTGAAAAACTTTAGAAAGAGGCCCTTGCTGATGCAGGGGCTTTTTTAATATAATCAAAGGATGAGATCAAATCAAAAAATTAGTGAGGTTTTTAAAAAAATAGAACAGTCTAATAAAGCTTTGGGGCTAGTTCTTTATGGGTCAAAATCAGACAATACTGAAAATAAATTTAGTGATTATGACATTTTGGTTGTTTTACCAAATGAAAACAATAAAATAGATTCATCTTTTACTTACATAGAAGGAATCCCGACCGATATATTTTATTGCACAAAAGATGAGTTGATTTCAATACCCACTGTAATAATTGCAAATACAAAAGAAGATTGGCTCGTCAGCTGGATTCAGAATGGTAAAATTATATTTGAAAATGAAAATGTTTTTAAAAGTATTAAAAATAAAGTGATAAAACGGGTATTCACTCCTGAAAATCTAAATAACTGTATATACAAAATAAATCATAATTTCATACAAGATTCTAGATATTTCAAAATGCGAGGTAAAAAATTTAGAGAGATCTATAGAATAAAATTTACACATAGTATCAATAATATTCTATATTCATTCTTTTGTATAGAAAAAATACCTTGGCGTGGTGAAAAGTGGGCTGTTTTACTCATGGAAGTAAAGTATAAAAAATTTTACAAACAATATACGAGCTGCTTAAATGAAAAGAGTGAGGAAATACAATTTAGTAAGTACAAAAAGATTGTGGAAGATATTACATTACCATTTGGTGGTATTTGGTCAGATGAAATTTTTGCTGACTATGTAAACAAGAAAAGTGATGAAAATAGTATATTAAAAAGTATTATTAAATAACAAAATCCACCAGTAAATTCTGGTGGATTTTAAAATTATACTTATTTCACAGCGTCCAATTCTATAAAGAACGTAGAACCTTTACCCATACCTTCTGAATTCACCCCTACGTGACCCTTGTGTGCATCTACAATCTCTTTTGCTAGATATAGACCGAGTCCTGATCCACTAGTGTTCATGCGAGCACCCTCGCCACGAGCAAATTTCTGGAATAGTGTAGCTTTGATTTCTGGGGATACTCCCATACCAGTATCTTTTATCTCTACGAGAACCTTATTGTCTTTATTAGATAAAGTTACTTCAATACTACCCTGTTTTGTATATTTAATAGAATTATCGATCAGGTTTAGTACCACCTGGCGGAGCTTTTCTTTGTCTCCATGAACTTTGTGATTATTCCCATCTTCACTATAAGTCAATTTCAATCCCTTCTTGCCTGCCGTAATAGACAGGTCTTCGGATGTAGTCTTTACTATCTCTGTCATACTGAAATCCACCATCACATACTTCATTCCACCAGATTCAATTTTGGACACATTGAGCAAGTCCTCTACGACAAGGGTCAGATTTTGACTAGATTGGAATATTCTATCCACTGCTTCTTTTGCTTTTGGTCCAATCTCTCCAAAGTCACCCTCGACTACCATAGATGCATAACCCTTTATAGCCGTGAGCGGTGATCGGAGCTGATGTGAAGCCAGTGAAAGGAACTCTGTTTTTAACTTATCAACATTTATTAATTTTGCATTTGATTCTTCGAGCTTGATATTTGATTCTTCGAGTCTGAGCTTTGAAGACTCCAGCTGTACAGACAATTGCTCGATACGCACACGCTGATCACTCTCCTTCTTTAGATTTCTGTATAGGATGATAGACAACCCTAGTGTCAGAGCTACAGTTACAATAGTCAACAATGTATCTGCACCTCCATTGATAAAGAATAATTGCCCACCCATGAGAATAACAAGTCCTCCTACTAAATAGTGAGTACCCAGCATGTTGAAGTGAAATATATCCAGTTCAAATACAGCATAGATAATAGCGATAAGGAAAAGAGGCATAGCAAACAAACTATACAGATTGTATTCATATACACCCGTAACAGACGCTATGTATTCTGTAATTCCAAAAATAGACAAGAACAAGAATATAGATCCTAGAACGATTAAATCTGCTTTTTTATCTTCCTTGGGTTGATCAATAAAAAATGCTCTGATCATATAGCCCGATATTGTAAGACCAACGAGACCCTCAATTACAAGCTTGTAGATATCTAAAGTATTATTATTTAATGCTTCACAAAATGAGTGATCAAAACCAGTAACGGAATTATTTGTAATTGTAATCACAAAAGGTACTACAAGAGCTAATATAAATAATATTTTTGTATACTTATGTATATCTCTTTCGTAAATAAAAGTAAGCACAAAATAGAGAGACAGCAAAAAGAAAACAATCTCAATATAAGGCAAAACAGACCAGAAAGAATAAACAAGGTCGTAATTTGTTGATGTCCAAATAACAACATCTCCAATAAGCCAAACACAGAAAGAGAAAATAAATGCTAAAAATAGCTTAGAAAATAAGTTAAATTTAGCTTTAAATAATATAAATAAAGACAAAGACAAAGATAGCAATATTGGAACTATGTGTGAGTATTTTGCCAAAAGCTCAAGACTTCCCCCAGTCACACTTGTACAAGTATTAATTATTTCATTCATATTTTATTTAATATTATTTTTAATTAAAGAGAGGTGCGAATACCAAAAATCTTCAGTTTCAATATCCATGGGCGGAATAGGGACAATCAGAGGTTTAAGACCTGTCAAATTTATAACTTTTTCCAACGCAGGCAAAACGACTTCCTTAGTAAAATCACCTTCACTGTCAGTAGAAACTAGAAAATTTTCAAATAATATACCGTGGCAAACAAAAAATAAAAAAAAGTTAAAATAAACAAAATGTATAGAATCAGCATTGTTTTCTTTATACCAACTTGATTCATCATGAAAATAAATATCACTTAAACCATACAATCCAAACGACTTATGATGAAAATCTATAAGTGATTCGTCCCATTTAGTTTTAATTTCTTTAATTTTTTTACCGTTATAAATATTAAAGTCTACTATATTTATTTTTTCAACAATATCATCTCCCTTTTTATCTAAACCGTCACTGACATGAATTTGACCCAATGAATGCTTATACTTATTGTTTGATGTAAATTTATCATCATAATACTCAAAAAATATAGGCTTCAAATTGTTTTCACGCGCCAAACCAACAAAAGCTCTACACTCGTGATTTGGTGTAGCTAACTGCCTAGCAATAACAGCACAATTTTTGTCATTTAAAATTTCAGGTATTTCTCCAGCAAAAAGATCTTTGATCTTATTAACCAAATCAACATCTTTTTGCCTTTCTTCAAGTAGTCTTAGCGCATCAGATAAAGGAGTATATACAATCTGATTAAAGATATTGTGATCAGACATTATAGTATTGTAATCTCCTATGGATGACATATATTATTTCTTTTTATTAACCTTTACTTCTTCGACTACAGGAATAACTATTTCTTCTTCTGCAGGCTCTGGGGCTACACAAACTTCGTTTGTAATATCTTCTTCTGTACATTCAGTCTTTTCACCCTGTACTGCTCCAGATTGTATAGCAGAAGTACAATCTTCATTTACACAAGCAGAAAAATCACGAGCTTTGATCGTGTATTGATTATAATAAGATAGATTATTTGGAGGACATTCTCCGTCTATGGAGCAATCTCGATAGAAGCAAGTTTCTTTTGTATTATCACAAGCAGTCTCGACTATAAAATTATAGTCTTTTTTGAAATAGAAAAAATAAAAAGAAGTAGCGATAACAACAGCACAACTTATTAATAATATATAGAGAAATACATTATGACTTTTTGGTTCTTCTTCAGGCATGTATTTATTTTACCATAGAATTACATTAGCAAGAACACACTTCCTACTATCATCACCACTATGGCGATGATTTTTGGGATCAGGACTTTTTTGGTGATGTTCTCGTTCACTATATGCGGGAAGAATTTTGTCCCTACGATAGTCAGGAATAGTACGATAGCAGGCTGGAATGTACCTACGAGGTACACCATAGTCACAGGTGCTAGCAATAGTGCAAAGTTAGTCAAAAGATTCCCGGATATTGTGGCTAATTCACTGACAGTATTTACGATAAAAATCTTTACACCACCCTTGTGGTTCATATTCATAAATTCTTCTCTGTATTTTGGCACGAATAGATAAATGATGAGACCAGATATTCCGAGCCCTATATATTCCCAGAATGATGACACCCAGAAATCCCCTTCGATAGTCACATATTTAAATATAATCCCAGAGATGGCTACTAGTACGCAAGCGATGAGCATATAGAATACTGGCTTTCTCTTTATCTGTCTCTTCTCCGCACTAAAATCAATAGATAGGAATACTAGTCCTAGTAGCATGATGACAGTACCCAGGATCTGATTATTGTTGAGTGTCTCGCCTAGGAATAGATAGCCAAAGATATAGCCAAACATCGGCACTGTCAGGAACCATGGAGCCACATTCGATACCTCTTCGATCTCCAATGCATATAGATATAGGACTATCCATACGATAGTGATGAATCCAGTGAGTCCGAGTAGTAGTGCATCTATTATCGATACTTCAAACAATCCTCGCACAAAAAATGCGATAAAGAATGCAATGAAGAATCCTATGAGACTAGAGAATAGCACGAGACCCCCAGAGCTATGTTCCTTTTCCCTGTCTGAATATTTAGCTATTAGATATTGATCGGCTATATTGACCAATGCCCATAAAAATGGAGCCCCCAATGCAATTAAAAACCAATTCATATACATATATTATATCACAAAAATAATAAATCTTGTCCCAAGTCTCCCACCTCGGTGCCGATTTTTTGTCTACCTAGAGATCTGGATGTCGAAGCTAGATAGATGACCCTCTTGCCATATTTACTCTCTAGGCTGTCTATCTGACTATATATGTCTTCATACTTTTTGCTCTTGGGCACACTACCAAATAGGTCATCCTGGGTGACTGTCTTTATGAACAGATCCTGAAATGTCACACCAGCGGTCCGATACAGCAGATCCCCGTTGTACACTTCTTTAAATTTATCACGAATATTTTCAATAATGACTTCCGGTGTATTGGTGGGCTCAGGTAGAGTGACTTTGCAAATGTAAAATTTAAAATCTTTTGTTTTTAGGAAGAAAGAAAATTTATTTGTATACAGCTTGTAATGTCGCATCTTTCTGCATGCATCCTCGACATGCTTTGATAACTCCGACAATAGGAATATCTGATCACTTGTAGCTGGGTGAAAACTATGAGTCTTTTGGATGGACGCAAATAGTGCCTTGGGTTCTGGATCCAACTGAATTATGTATACACCCTGTAGCTCATACCAGATTGTCTGGTAAGGTTTTGCGAGGTTTAATTCTACCCAGGATAATTCCTTATTTACAAATTCTCCGGCTGTGCGTACACCGCGATCCTTTAGGAATTTTGAAGTCTGAGGACCGATGCCCCAGATTTTGTCGATTGAAAAATTTGCAAGATAGTCTGGGGCATTTTTCTTTTCTATCACAGTCAGACCATTTGGCTTTACCCACTTGGATGCCACCTTGGCCAGGACCTTGGTCGGAGCGAGCCCTATGGATACAGATAGTCCCAGCTCTTCATTTATTTCTTTTTTAATCCTCTGTGCGATTTGAAGATAGGTCATATGGAGGCAGTTATCCAGATATGTCAGATCGGCAAAGCATTCATCGATACTATACTCCTCGACATCATCGGCATACCTGCGTACGATTTCAAACATTTTTCGAGAATACATGACATAGCACTGATAGTCTCCAGGTAGAATTATAACTTTTGGGAATTTCTTCTTGATTTGAAATATTGGCATACCACGCACCACACCCAGAGCCTTGGCCTCATACGATAATGCAGACACAATACCACGCTCTTCACCAGTGACCACAGGCAAGCCTTTTAATTTTGGATTCTTGGCGATCTCACAACCTACAAAAAAAGCATCACCATCTATGTGGAGGATCACTTTTTCATGAGAGATTTTTTCTTGTGACACCATCTATACATTGTACTGTGAACGGACGTTCACAGTCAATCATTCTTCTTCATATTTTTATTGCAAAACAATAGTATTTTGATACAATGCTTTTATAGTAATTTTAATCAATACCCAATAACATGGTAGATTCAATAATAAGTGCAAAGAAAATCGATGATGCAGATGTAGTCATACTATCAGCTGCATATGAAAAGACTGCTTCTAGTCGCAAAGGTACAGCCAGCGGTCCATCTGCAGTCATGAAGATGCTCGACAGCAAGCTTGAGCTTTTTGACCGTAACTACAAGAAGAATGTATGCGAACATGTAAAGATAGGTCACAAAGATGTAGGCAATATCAGCAAGATGACTCCACAAAAAGCTCTAGACAAAATAGTGGCTGAATCTACAAAGATATTGGATAAGGATAAATTTGTATTCCTCCTCGGTGGCGAGCACTCTGTATCATTAGGACTCCTCACAGCTCTCTCTAAAAAGGTAAATCCAAAAGACGTAACAGTAGTCCAGATAGATGCACACTGTGACCTACGCAATGATGACAGTGACTACAGCGATGACCCTACAAATCTAGCTCACTCATGCGTACTACGCCGTGTAAACGAGCTAGGTTACCCATTGGTCCAGGTAGGTATCCGCACATATTTCAAAGGTGAATACGAATACTTCTCTGACCCAAAGAACAATATCAAAACTTTTGAATGGGGCAATGGCAAAAAGGTGCCGACAGTAGAAGAGATAATAAAATCAATCAAGACAAAGTATGTATATATCACTATCGACGTAGATGGATTTGATCCGGCTCACATGCCAGGTACAGGTACATCTGTCCAAGGAGGTCTGGAGTGGTGGTACGGAGTAGAACTGATAGAAAAAGTTATCAAGGCAAAGGAACTCGTAGGTGCAGACATAGTAGAAGTCTCTCCTATGAAAGATTCAATCCTGACAGAATACGGCGCAGCTCAACTCCTCTACGGAATGGTAGCTCACAAATACAGAAATAAATTAAAGTAAAATGAAAAAATCTGCAAATCAATTTCTTGATTTGCAGATTTTTTATTTTCGTCACATTTTTTTAGGTACTTGCCATTTTTTACTTTGGCAATTATACACATAATACAGTTCATTCTTTCCTACAGCTCTCATCATTAACTGAAAATTAAAGCTGTCTAAAAGGTAGACCATATCTTGTGGATAGTACCATCCATACGGATCATTTGTAGGATTTACAATCTCTTCAAAAATAAAAGAATTACTCACACTATCAAATCCTTTATTTTCAAATAGGACAGAGAATGTTCGTTCACCCCTGAAATTCACTACAGCAAAATCACCGCATGCAGTATGCCATTCATAAGCAATATACGATGATCTTTTATATAGAGGAAGCGTATCTCTACGATTAATCTGCACGTCTTGATTGTCGTACAGTAATCTAATTTTGGCACCAAAGTTAAAGGTAGCCACAGATGATGGAGTGACATTTGTTTTTGGGCCCATGCAAGAGCTGAAAAACAAGCAAAAAGGTAAAATGTATAAATACTTCATAATTGATAAGAATTTTTTAACACAATACCACAATACACACAAAATATCCACACAAACAAAATCCCCAAAGGATAGACCTTTGGGGATTTTTATATCTATATTTTACTTCCAACTTCTAGATTAAGGTTCTTTGCGGCACTCTGTCTCTGCAATACTATCTCGATAAATCGTTTATCTTTATATCCGGAGCTACCCTTTGTAAAGTATGCCTTGCCATCTTTGGGCACATCGGTGAGCCTCTCGATAAAATCATAATCAGATGTAGAGTTTCTCAATTCTTGATCGTGCTCATATACGATAGTAGTCTTGCAGTTACCAAAGCAATCCACATACCAGACAAAATTGTCATTACCAAAATCAAATATCTCCCCTATTTTTGCATTTATATCTTTGCCTTGGAAAATCCAATTTGTAAGATGAGGCAGATATTCATAACTTCGGAATTGTGATTCAGATATTCTCATAGCTTCTTCCTCTGGGAGAAATTGACTGCATACAGTATATACATCTGTCTCTTGAATCTCGGACATTAGGCCGAGCTTCTTTGCGAGCGTAAAACAATTTGGAGTACCTACTACAGTGATGTTCCCTGCTTTACCAAAACAAAATGGTATACCATTTGGGTATTTTTCCTTTGTTCCCCTAGGAGCTACATTCACCACGATGATACCCGATGTACCACTGTAGGCATCCAGTGCATCGACTAGACAGCCGGCAGCCTCTAGGTCGTGTGATACTCCTATGAAATTCAAATTAGCACTATCACCTATTAGTGATTTGTATCTTATCTCTTGGCGTCCACGAGCATTTGCATCAGCACAGTCTGAAATAATAGTTATCTGCATATATTATCCGATATACTTTGCTATCAATTCATTTGCCTTTGCAGGATTTGCTTTTGCCTCTAGTAGTGCAGTCATCATCAGTGGAGCTACGATTGTAGCATCACTCTCGACTACGAACATAGGTGTATCTTGAGTTAATTTATCCCAAGTGATTTTTTCATTTGGAGTAGCTCCCGAGTATGACCCGTATGATGTAGTAGAATCAGAGATCTGACAGAAGTATGCCCATGGCTTTGCAGGCAATTCCATATCATATTTAAGAGATGGCACTACACAGATTGGGAAATCTCCGGCTATACCTCCTCCGATTTGGAAGAATCCAATACCAGCACCTTCTGAAAGTTTTTGATATTGATCATAGAATGCACCCATGTATTCGATACCTGACTTTGCGATTAACGCAGATGCATCTCCATGTTTTACATGAGAAGCAAAGATATTTCCAAAAGTAGAATCTTCGTATCCTGGGACTACTATTGGCAGATTATTCTCCGCAGCAGCTAGTAGCCAGCATTCCTCAGCTTTACCTTCGTGCTTTTCCTTGTCTAGGGCCTGGATAAGCTCATAGAAATATTCATGCCAAAAACGGCGCTCGTTATTCTTTGTAGCATTTTCCCACATTGGTACGATATGCTTTTCAACAGCACGAAAAGCCTCATCCTCTGGGATACTAGTATCTGTGACACGACGCATACGATTCTCTAGGATCTTTGTATCGTCTTCTTTTGTAAAGTAACGATAATCTGGGAAATCTTTATAACTACTATGCGCAACAAGACGGAATAGTGATTCTTCTAGGTTTGCACCTGTCACGGACATACCGTGTATTAGTCCTGCACGTATAGCCGGAGCGAGTGTTATACCCAGCTGAGCAGAAGACATAGCTCCAGCGACAGCCCAAAACATCTTGCCACCATTCTCTATATGGCGCCAGTATGCAATAGTCGCATCCCGAGTAGCGCGTGAATTAAAGTTCTTGTAATTCTTAAGGATAAATTCTAATGTTGGTAATTGTGTGTTTTCCATGCAAAAATTATACTCCGAAAATACCCTAAACGCAATTCTCCGCCAACATTGTGGCGGAGAATTTATTAATTGTATTTTGTCATTGCTTTTTCGTATCCAGTAGAGACTATAGTAGTCAAAATATCAGAAACTAAGGGTGAGATATTGTCTTTTAGAATATCTAGATCTTCTTTTGAGAAATTACCCAAGACATCTGGCTTGCGCAGGACTCCGGTATCATCGAGTATCGATACACCTACACGTATACGTACAAATTCCCGAGATGAGAGCTGTGACATTATAGATTTGATACCATTGTGCCCACCATCACCCCGATCATGAGAGATTTTTATCTTGCCGAGAGGTAGATCTATATCGTCCTGCACTACGATAATGTCATTGTTTGTAAAATTATATTCTTTGACTAAATACGGGAGGATGCTACCAGTGTCATTCATAAAAGTTTCTGGTTTTGCAAAAATTATATCTTCATCGTCTAAATTAATGTGGGCCAAATTTGAATTCGCATATTTATTAAAATTCCAATCAAGATTTTTATTCAAATTATCAAAAATAATCCACGCCACATTGTGACGAGTTTGAAGATATTTCTCCCCCGGGTTACCTAAGCCGATAATTAATTTCATCTAATTATTTTATCAAAAATAGACAAAACTAGCTAATCCGATTCACGACACATATTCCCCTATTCCGTCAAATATATTTATGTGGTAAAATAGCATATATATGGAAAATAATACCGAAGAAACAAAGGTAATTTTGAAAAAAGACAGAAAAGTATGGGTAAGAGAGCAATTACTCAATATTTGGGACTTGGTTAAGTTTATAGCTCTAGCCCTTATAATAGTCATCCCTATCCGTACATACATAGCTCAGCCATTTATAGTATCCGGTGAATCCATGGTTCCCACATTCCAAGATGGTCAATATCTCATAGTAGACGAGATATCTTACCGTATGGGTCATGTAAACCGAGGAGATGTAGTTATCTTTAAATACCCCCACGACACATCTAGATATTTTATAAAAAGAATCATAGGATTACCAGGTGAACAGATCGAGATATCAGGCAAGTCAGTGAAAATCACAAACAAGGAAAACCCTCTAGGTTTTACATTGAGTGAACCGTATATAAATGAAGATTTCATCACCAATGAAAAATATAACACAGGCCCAGATGAATATTTTGTAATGGGAGACAACAGAAACAGGAGTGCAGACTCAAGATCATGGGGTGTTGTAAATAAAAAATTCTTAATAGGAAGAGCATATCTCCGATTACTACCTTTTAATTCGATAGATTATTTACCAGGAGAATATAAAGAAGAAAAATAAAATGAGTACACCAAATAAAAAAACAAATAAAGAAGCTCCCGTATCGGTAAAAGGTATGCGTGATTTTATAGATGAGCAGTATTACCTATACCAGGGATTTTTTGAAAAAGCACAAGAGATCGCTGTTTACTACGGATTCAAGCCGATCAAAACTCCAATAGTTGAATTCAAGGATGTCTACACAGCCGGAGTCGGTGAAGGTACAGATATCGTAGACAAAGAAATGTACAACTTCAAGACAAAGGGTGGCGATGAGCTCGCCCTACGCCCAGAAGGCACAGCAGGTGCCATGCGTGCATATATCGAGCATGGAATGCAATCACTACCTCAGCCTGTGATGCTCTACTACTATGGACCATTTTTCCGCCACGACAACCCTCAGCGTGGTCGCTATCGTGAGCTACACCAATTCGGACTCGAGATCATGGGTACAGAAAAGAGTATAGCCGACGCACTGATCATAAAGACGACAATTGCAATTCTAGAAGAAGTAGGCGCAAAAAATCTTGTTGTAGATATAAATTCTATTGGAGACAAGGAATCTCGACCTGCTTACGTAAAAGAGCTAGTAAATTATTACAAAAAGCACCTCAGTGAGCTAGGCGCTATAGACAAAGATAGACTCAAGACAAATCCACTAAGAATACTCGACTCCAAGGACCCAAAGACTATATTGGTAAATGAAGGGGCACCAGATGCCGTCTCGTTTTTGACTGGTGATTCAAAAAAGCACTTCAAGCAAGTATTAGAGTACCTAGAAGAGATGGGCGTACCGTATCGTATAAACAAGAATCTTGTAAGAGGTCTTTCTTATTACACTCACACAGTGTTTGAGATTATAGAGATACCAGAAGATGAAGGTCTTCCACCACTAACTATCGCTGGAGGTGGTCGCTACGACTACCTAGCTAGAATGCTCGGTAGCAAGAAAGATGTACCTAGTATGGGTGTAGGTATTGGAGTAGACAGAGTCATCGAGTCCCCTTGGTATAACAGACCATTACCGCGAGTATCAAAAAAACCTAAAATGTATTTTATCCAATTAGGATTTGAGGCAAAACTAAAATCACTAAATGTTATAGAGATATTACGTAAGGCAAAGATACCTATAGCCCAATCTCTCTCAAAAGATAGCCTGGGTTCTCAGCTAGCAGTAGCTGAAAAGATGGGACTACACTACGCGATCATATTTGGACAAAAAGAGGCAATGGAAAATACAGTTATCGTCCGAGATATGACTACTCGATCCCAAGAGACAGTCAAGATATCCAAACTCCTTGATTACGTCAAGAATCTAAAATAAATTATGGCAGTTGAAATTGTACAAAATGGGCATCCCGTATTGAGAGAAATAGCAAAAGCTATCCCAATAAAAGACATCCAATCCGAAAAGGTCCAAAAGATTTTAAGAGATATGTCAAAAGCATTAGCATCCCAAGATGATGGGGTGGCTATTGCTGCCCCTCAGATAGCAGTAGCTTTCCGCATATTCACAATCTCCGGACGTGTTTTTGACGATGAATTTATACGAGGAGAAAAAAATTTAAAAGAAAAGAAGCACAAGGACGTAGTCTGTATAAATCCTATATTTAAAAAAGTTTCAAAAGATAAAAAATTAATGGCCGAGGGCTGTCTATCTGTACGACCGCTGTATGGCAAGGTTCGTCGTGCCACTCGCGCCACGATAGAAGCCTACAATGAAGAAGGTATCAAATTTACACTTGATGGCACGGGATTACTCGCACACATATTCCAGCATGAGATGGATCATCTGGATGGAATATTGTTTATAGACAAAGCAAAAGACATCCACGAGTCGGACGGCGAAGGAGAATTTTCATAATGAAGAATAAAGATAAAAAATTTATATTTTGGGGTACACCAGATGTAGCAAGTCGCACATTAGATATTTTATATGATGCAGGTTTTATCCCAGAGCTGATAGTCACATCACCAGATGCTCCATCAGGACGTGGCATGAGCATGACAGCATCCCCAGTATCAGTATGGGCCGAGGACCATATGATAGATTGCATCAAGCCTGAAAAAATAGATGATGAATTTATAAATACATTATCCGAGTATAAATCTGATCTATTTATTGTAGTAGCCTATGGCAAGATATTGCCTCAAAGCATTATAGATATGCCAAAACTTGGCACTATAAATATACATTATTCACTACTACCACTGTACAGAGGTGCATCACCAGTAGAGAGTGCATTATTAGCTGGAGATAAAGATACAGGGGTATCGATACAACAGATGGCTCTTAAGATGGACGCAGGTGATATCATCAAAGATCTTGTAGTACCGATAGATATTGAAGACACAAAGAGTACACTACGAACAAAGCTTATCAATGAAGGAGGAAATTTATTGGTATCCACCCTTCCAGATATTTTTGATAGAAAAATAAAGTTACAAAAACAAGAAGAAGAAAAAGCTACATATTGTAAAAAGATAAAAAAAGAAGACGGTCTAATCAACCCATCAGACGACGGGTGGACCAACTACAATAAATACAGAGCCTACGAAGGATGGCCTAGTGTATTCTTTATGATAGATGGAAAGAGAATTAAAATAAAAAAAGCAAAGTATGAAGATGAGAAGTTTGTCATAGAGAGAGTAGTGCCAGAAGGTAAAAAAGAAATAGATTTTAAATTACTAAAATAAAATCTCTCATTTATAAATGAGAGATTTTATTTTCTTGTAAATGCTTCTTTTGGAGAGAGTCCTGCTGCGCGGTGTGCTGGCCACCAACCAGAGACAAAACCGATGAGAATAGAGAATCCCATAATCAAGAGTACGAACCAGAACGGTACTACGAATAGTTCTAGAGACTCCCCTCCGAATCTCTTAGCGACAGCAGAGAGTAAAAAATTGAATAATTGACCTAATCCAAATCCGATAGTCACACCTCCGACACCCCCCAGTAATCCCATGAATGATGCTTCCACGAGGAACAGATTTCGTACATCATAATCAGTAGCACCTATTGATTTCAATATACCTACTTCATATATACGCTCCAGGAATGCTACGAGCATCGTATTGAACATTCCGATAGCTGATACGACCAGAGCCGTCACTCCAAAAACTCCAAGAACCATAGTGATAATATTTGTAATTTTTCGAGCCTGCGTCACTAAGTCTATACGAGCAGAGACCAGCAAGCCTTGTGAGATTAATTTATCACGCAAACCTTCGAGAGTATCAATATCTTTTGCTTTTACTAATGCTTTTCTATAAAAAGGTGGGTCTCGGGGGAATATCGTTGAATATACCATTGATGTAGGTTGCATATTTTCATCGACAACCACACCTTGTAGCGGAAGTGTCTCCACAAAAAAAGACTCCTCTTCTGCTAGATCCACTTTTTCATCTTGATATGACATCTTGAGTGTAAAAGGTTTTTGTAGTAATGTAGGCTCAATAGGCAAACCAAGAGCAGACAAGGTCTGACTAGAAACTATAGTCCCTTTTGTATTTACATCCAGAACTTTACCTATGTTTGGAGTGAGTCCTGCTAGTCTAAAATATGATGGTTCTATTATCTGAGTATTTACTATCAATCCAGACGTACCCTCAGCACTTATTTCACCGGGGAATTCAGCGACAGGGCTGACTTCTGCCACATCAGGAGAGCTCCTCAGCTCATCTATAAAAGATTTTTTTATTAAGATATTACTTTCTGTAGGATACGATACCTCCATCGTAATTAGAGAGTCCTCTGTAGTAACCAGCTTTCCGATCAAGATATATTGCAACCCATAGCCCAGAGACACGAGCAATAGCACAGTAGCGATACCCACAGACATACCCATAATCGTCAAAAAAGCTCTCTGTGGCTTTGTACGGAAAGATCTAAAAGAAAGAGTTATCAGCTCATTAAATTTTAATTGCTTGTCTAACATAATTTATTATATTTTTTTCAAGTTTACATCTTGAATATCAGATGCGGAATTAGAGGAATTATTCGAAGTAGCAACAGTGCCACTCTTTACATTATCAACTATTATACCTTCCAGCACAAGCTCCAATTTATCACCAAATATCTTTGCTGCACGAAAAGACAAACCCAAGCCTCCTCGAATGATAGACAAAGTCAGGAGATCCACAACTTTTGTCCTTGATATAAAATTACGAATACGATCAGACACTATCTGAGTTAGGGCTTTGACCTCTGGATTTGTGAGCTCACGAGTATACCCCTCTACGAGCCAATTACGTAAATTTTGAACTTCATAAAACATATCTACCTCAGGATTCTTTTCCATCATTCTGTGTATTCTTCTCATATCTTTTCTTCTGGCGATTACATCCTCTACGTAGAACAGCACTTTGTCAGCTTTTTTATCTTTCAAGCCTAATCCATTTTGATTAAATGACGCAAGGAGCAACCTTTTGAAATCAATAGCATCTATTTTATTCGCAAATCTATACTTAACTATAGATTCAAATCTAGACATTTCCTCTAGGGAGTATCCGCTCATAAGAGAATTTGCCAGTTGATGAGCAGTGATATCATCCCCTGTCGTCTCATCAATTTTTTCATCCTTCTTGGGGTCAATTATTGGCTCTATTTTAGGTGGAGAGACTGTCTTCTTGTCATCTACAAATGAAAGCTGTGCATTCATATGAGATACGACAGATTCTTCGAGAGTCTTCGGGGTGACATGCTCCACCTCAGTAACAGAACCATCTTTCATATGATAGATAGTCTTTACATCACGCAGACTCCAAGCTTCGTGAGTAACCATTATTATAGTTCTGCCATCTTTTTCATTTAATTCTTTCAAAAACTCCAAAACCTTTTTAGCGTTTACAGAGTCGAGGTTTCCTAGTGGTTCGTCGGCGATTATTATCGGTGGATCATTGGCGAGAGCTCTTGCTATACCTACACGTTGCTGCTGACCCCCAGACAATTCAAAAGGATAACGATTTGCATATTCAGTTAGAGCCAGACGTTCCAATAATTTTGCCGCTTCCACGTCGGCTTTTTCCGATGATATACCTACGAATAACATAGGCAATGCTACGTTTTTTAGCACAGTTAGAGATGGTACAAGGTTGAACTGCTGAAAGACTATACCTATCCCAGTCTGTCGGAATATAGCTAGTTCTTGATTAGTCAGCGTTGAAATATCTTTATCATTAATATGGATAGTACCCTCTTGGAAGTGATCAATTCCGGATATAGCATAGAGCATAGTTGTCTTACCACAACCAGATGGACCGAAAAAAGCGACATAGTCACCTCTGGCTATATCTATGGTGATATTCTTTAGGGCTTTTACTTCAATATCTTTCCCCTTTTCATACCACAAACTTACATTGTTTAACTTAATTATTGGTTCCATGCATTTTGTCTGTGAATAAAATTATTTCTTTAGGCATTATCTCGCCTTTTGCAAGATACCCATCTACACCCAACTTCAAAGCCTCTTCTTTTAAAATCTCATCTTTCTGCCCAGAATAAATAATTATATTAATATTTGAAAAATCTTTATTCTTCTTTACACGACTAATAAAACCTAGAGAAAGAGCCATCTGATAAGCAGGGGCACTACATCCCGCACCTTTTGAAGACATCAAAACGTCTAGGAATATAGTATCTGGTCTAGTCTTCGGGTCCTTTAAAACATCATCCGCCTTTTCAAGGGATGATACCATGATGATTTCGTATTTATTACTTTTACCATGAATCCAGAAAATATCACGAAAATATATCCGCATCATTTCATCATCATCGATCAGAAGTATTTTTATTTTCTTTTGATTATTTTCCATTTAGATTAAAATTATTTTTACTATTTAATTATAACAAATATAGATTACACAACAAAGTCTTTATTTAAAATACCATTCTTGATAACTAAATTTTCTGAAGTATAAACATTTGTATATGACTCGTCATTATTTTTTTTATCAATTTTTATATAATACTCACCTTTTGGAATCAAACAATAATAATTACCATACTTGTCAGCGACACGGTGGAATATTTCTTTTGTACCACCCTTTGCGAATACACGCACAACAGCAAAAGAAAGTGGAAACATTGTATCTTTTTCTTTTATTACTCCATGAGTTTTTGTTTTCAAGTTTACTTTCTTAAAAACCATCAACACTGCATAGAACGATATAACGACAATATTATAAAGATTAAATCCGTTAACAACTAGTAAAAATATAGCAAGGAGAAATCCTGCATAGAAAAGAAAATTAGATACAACAGACAATATCCATGCATAAGGTGAATTAAATTTCAAAAGATTCTTATCTTTCTTTGTAAATTCATTCCAATCAAAACGCTCTGGATCCATAGGGATATTCTTTGTGATTATCTTTCCCTGCTCTATGAACATATCATCCCCAAAATACAGATTGTCATATACACCATCAGTATCTCTACCTTTTAATTTCAGTGATGGAAAAATATAATTATTCTTTTTTACAGATATACGATAAGTACCAGATGGAACCAGAAATCCAAAACGCCCATCCATATCTGTGATGGCAGTAGATACTTCTTTATTATTTTTGTCCAACAAGACTACATACACCGGATCGAGCGGTTGTTTTGTCACACTATCATATACAGTCCCCCACGACTGCCTCTTTTTCTTTAAACCAACAGCAGACAGGAATAGACTCCACAATCTAATAAAGTTTAAAAAGAAATCAGATATAGACAGAGCACTAGATATCATAGAAGATACGATAGTAGTACTACCTCCGACTACTCCAGCCGTCGTAACAGTCTTTGTAGAGATATCAAGCCCTGGGGCAAACGAAACAACAGTCTCTTCTATTCCTGAATCATTTTGCTTTTCCTGAATGATATTATTTGTAATCTGAGCTGTCTTCTTTGCTACACTAGTAATGATTCCGGATGGTTTTTCTACTTCGACATCTAAAGTTTTTTTATTATTGGGTATAGATTTTTCATCTGTAGGCATAATATAGGTTATACCTCCATCGGGGTTCGTAACTGTGCCATTATTTATCTTTATAACATCCCCGCCATAGTAATACTCACCATCTCCCAATACAGGCAATGGTTTTTGTTTAATAGTACTTGTCGTGTCGGTATTCGTACTGGATGTTGGCTTGTTTGATGGGGGCGTAGTAGATGCTACTGTATCTGGGGCCGATGAACCATCTGCCCTGATGGATATAGGTCTCCAGTCAGTGGACACACTATAATCCTCTTGATTACAAGAATTATCATTCTTACAATTAAAAGATATTCTCCCGAATTTTTCTGAAGTAGCATAGCCCATAAATTCACCATCAGAAGTTATATTGACTCCTTTAAAATTAATCCATCCCCCAAATTCTGAAGTCGCATAACCAGAGAGTATTCCCTCTCCATTATTAACAACTCCTCCATCCGAAGGGGCTAGATTCACCCACCCTATACCCTCACCCCATGCGAAGCCAGACAATCCTCCGTCTGTAACTTTAACATTGATACTACCCTTAAATAATCCAAAATTAATTTTGATATCTTTATTGTCTACCCCCTTTGCATTTTTATGGACAGCATCTATGGTACCCAAAGTAGTAGAGGCGTTTATTATGTATGGCTTGTTTACCAAGACAAAAAGCAACGATATAACGCCAACAAACACAATAAGAATATTTTTATTGTGTTTGTGTGGTGTCATATTTTTATTATTTTACGTTATTGATAAAGTTGAATGATTCGTTGAAGTTTTTAAAGATAACATCAACGATAGACTCACTAGGTCTCGGTGTTATTATAGTACGGATTGGAAGTTTTTTCACATTCTTTGCATCGTCAGATGAAGCAACTTGGAATCTATACACAGTACCGGGTTTTAATGTTGTTAGTATGACTACGTGATTCAGAGTAAGCTCTAGATCTTCTTGTTTATTTGCCAATGGCTTATCAGGTGATCCAGATCCTTCCTCGTAGTAGACCACAGATGTAGATGGCTCATCAGTCTTCCATGAGATAATAGTCTGAGTTTTGTCATTTCTACCTACAACCAGTGAACTATCTACTTTTACCTTTGATATAGCTGGAGCTGTCACATCTGTAGAAGTTTTGATTGTTATTGTACCAGCTGATTCCACAGTATTACCTATCTCATTGAGCCCTGACACATCTACTTGGTAAAGAGTTCCGGGATCAAGATTGTCTATCTTCACCACGTGACCAGTACTCCTGATATCATCCGTTCTCTTATTTACTTTGCCAGTCTTTAGATTCTTGTACTCCACAATTGATGAAGTCTTACCATTTGTACTCCACGATACAGTGAATGAATTCTTTGTAAGGTTTGTCACAGAAACTTTTATCTTTGAGGCTTTTGTTATGAAAGTAAAATCTTTTGATTTACCCACTATCTGAGGCAATGAGAATGCTTTTGCAGAGAAGTGGTATTTTGTATTTGATTTTAGATTTATAAGCTTTACCTTGTGAGTAGTGACCTTTGTTGTTGTGTCTGACACTTCACCATTATAAGGATTTTCTTTTGTCTCATCATAGTAGTCATCTGTAGCATAACCAACAAGAGAAAATCCTTTTATATTTGTCTTGTATGTAATCACCGCACTATCCTCAGTAATATCAGTGACTACCGGAGCCTCTACAAATGGTGGCACAAGAGATGGCAATATTGATTCGATACTTGATTCTATTTCATTTTGGAATTGCTCGACATTTTCAATCTTGTTTATCTCATCCAGATTCTCACTAAAGAATTTTGTTTTGAAAACTTGTTTATCTCCTATAGATACAGCTACATTACTATATTTATCTACCACTGCTATACCGTAGTAATAATCCGTACCTACAGTCAACCCTCCGATTTTTATCTTATGATTTGTAGCCCATTTAAAGTTACCTTCTGTCTTGCCGAAATCTTTTGTCTTTCCGTAGTCCACTCCAGCGACAGTCAATCGATCTGTATCAAATGATACTGTTGCACCGAAAGCTGTAACCTCAGATACTTTTATATTTGATATTACAGGTAGAGTAGTCATCCCAGCCATAGTATTCTTTCTGAGTTCTTCAAGCTCTTTTTGTAGGGCTTCGTACACAGATAGAGCTACGCCAGATGAACCTCCACCACCGCTATTTATGATTATTACTTGACCAGCTGCCACAGTCTCTACTTCTTGTTCTGGTGATATAGCTAGATTACCTGACCCATCCTCTGATACAACGACATAGTAGTATGTAGTAGTAGCAGTGAGTGTATCCATCAGTGCCCAGTGAGTAGCTTGCTTGTCTCCATCATCGCGCAGAGCACTTGAATATGCATAATCTGCCAATAGTTGCTCTGTTACTTCTCCATTTACTCCACGACTCGTAGTGTCCCAATAAATTTGAGTATTAGCCTTTTCATTTGTATTCCAACTAACCATCACAACATCACTCTTTATTACAGGTGTAGCTATGTTGGAAATAACAGGTGCTACATTATCTGTGACATTCAGCAATCTGGTCGCTGTACCTGTGACAGTGCCGTCTTCACCTCCTGTATAAACCACTGTATATGTCACATCTGCTCCAGTTATACCAGTAGCAGTACTGTTGCCAGTTATTGTAAAAGTAGCTCCATTAGCGACTGCCACACCGTTCGTGACGAGTTCTGTACGTGTCACACCATCAGAAGCATAGATATATGCATCCCAGTCTGTAGTAGGATATGTAGCTCCTAGATCAAGAGTGACTTCACTACTATCAAAAGTAATTTGTGGTGTAGGTTCATTAATCAAACCGAAGCCAACAGCCAAAGATACATTTCCTTTGATTTGTGAGAATGTATATCCAGCCTGGTAATCGTCTACATTCAAAGGTGTAGTCGTACCTCCGACAGTAACAGATAGAGTTTTTACTTTATGCAGATTTGTATCAGGTACAAATGTATATGCTGGTGTAGACAGTGAGTCCACCACTACGTTGCCAGCAGATATAGTATCTTCATTTGCATCCTTAACTGTTCCTGATCCTGTAATAGTAAGAGTAAGGCTGTATGTATCAGCATAATCAACATTAACTATTCTTTCTGCCGTAGAAATCAATCCTCTTGCATTTATAGCTTTATAAATTATTTTATATTCCCCAGCCGCGGATGTATTTACCGTACCACTCTTGCTCCATAGACAGCCAGTTTGTGGGGCAGCTGTAGTATCTCCCTCTGTACAAGACACATTATTATCTTCTACTGCAGTTATGCCAGCATCTGTATACGTATCACCAAGTGTCACGTCTACAGGAGATTCACCTAATAGTGTGATATCTGGTGCAGTTGTATCTAGAGTAGCAGTGAAGGAAACATTAATTGTGTGATTCGTAATAATATTACTGAATGTCACAGAAGAAGTGCTTGCAAGAGTAGAATCATCTACCGTCAGCAAATCAATACTATACCCATTAGCTGGTGTTATGGTAAATGTAGCATTGTTACCTGTAGTAGCACTCGCTCTTGGTATTGTATACACGCCATTACTTGATGAATACCCAGGTAAAGCTTTTGTTGTGTTATCTGCGTCAACTGCTCCATTCGCACCGGCAGTCACTGTGACTGTATACGAAGCTGCTAGTACTACATTCACTCTTAGTGTAACTGTATTAGTATTCTTTGGTGTAGCGCCGTCTTGGACTGTATATGTGACAACTATTGGAGTTGTAGTTACATTTGCAGTAGAGATTGTATCTGTAGATTTTGTAACTGTGATTGATTCTGTCGCAGTCACATTATCACTGACTGTGTATGTCGGGAAGCTAAAACTAGCACCCTTTACTACGTCTACAGAGTACACATTTGAACTGACAGTTGTGATCCCCTGATCTGCATCAAAAGTAAATGTAGGCGCTGTAGTATCTGCCTCAGCATCATCATTAGTTATAGTATAAGTGTATGTTGATGTTGAAAGTGTTGCATTAGATTCACTAGCTAGTGTAACTATGATTGTCTCATCTTGCTCAAAAGTTGCATCATTAATGACAGTAAATGGAATGCTTGCAGTTGTAGCTCCTGGTACTATGGTCAAAGTTCCAGTTGTATTTGTCGCAGTAAAATCAGAATTTAGAGTTGCTGTACCGTCTGTGGTGATAGTATATGCGACAGTTATACTTTTACCAGAAGCACTAGAAATTGATACTGGTATAGTCTTTGCTGCTGGTGTAGCATTTTCAAGGCTACTACCACTGCCAGTTGTAAATCCGATAGTAGGAGCATTATCATTATCAGTAATAGTATAAGTATATACAGTATTAGAATTCAAGCTTGCATTATTTGGACTAGACAAGGTAACGATTATAGTTTCATCGTCTTCATCAATAGAATCATCCGCAACGGTTACAGATATATTTGTACTAGTTTGACCAGCTATGATTGTAGCTGTTCCAGAAGCTAGAGTATAGTCTGTACCTGATCCTGTGGCGGTACCAGTAACAGCGTAGTTCACAGTTACATCTAATCCAGAAGCAGCAGATATTTCAACTGGGATATTTAACGATGTAGTACCTTCTGATCCAGATGAAGAAGCAGAACTAAAACCAACAGTAGTAGATGTGTCATTGTCTACGATAGTGTATGTATGCACTGAAGTACTTCCTAGTGTAGCATTTGTGGGTGAAGGAGATAGAGTTATATCTACAGTTTCATCTTCCTCATCTATGGAATCATCAGCAACATTTACAGATATATTTGTAGTCGTCTGCCCAGCTGTGATTGTAGCTGTACCAGATGCGAGTGTGTAATCTGTACCCGATCCTGTAGCTGTACCGCCAGTAACAGTATAATCAACACTCACATTTTGATAAGAAGCAAAGTTTATAGATACAGGAATAGTTACACTTGTAGTACCCTCAGAACCAGAAGATGTACTTGCAGAGAAAGAGATCTCGGGCGCACTGTCGTCATTTGTAATTGTATATGTATGAGATGTATTCACTCCCAATGTTGCACCGTTTGGACTAGATATTGTGATTATTATAGTCTCACTGTCTTCATATGATTGATCTCCGACAACTGCCAATGAGATATTGGTACTTGTCTGCCCAGCAGTGATTGTAGCTGTACCAGATGCGAGAGTATAGTCAGTACCTGATCCTGTGGCTGTACCACCAGTAACTGTATAACTCACTGTTATGTCATTACCAGAAACAGAGTCTACGGAAATAGGAATATTTACACTAGACACACTCTCTGAACCTGAAGATGTATCTGAATCGAAAGCCAGCACAGGGGCATTATCGTCATCTGTAATTGTATAAGTATGAGTTGTATTTGCACCAAGACTAGCATTTGTAGGACTAGATATTGTAACGATAATAGTCTCATCGCCTTCTTTTATTGAATCATTATTTATTACAGCTTCGATATTTGTAGCAGTCTGTCCTGCTGTGATTGTAGCTGTACCAGATGCTAGTGTATAGTCTGTACCTGATCCTGTAGCTGTACCTGTAATAGCATAAGATACAGTTGAATTTACAGGATAAGCTCTAAATAGTGACAATGTGAATGTCGCAGGAGTAGAATTTTCAGCCCCTGAAGAAGCATCAGAACCAAAAGTAATGGTTGGCACAGTTAAGTCAAAATCATTCAATGTTCCAGTTTCTGAGTAATCACTCTGACTAGAAAGTGGAGCAGACAGAGCATCTTGACCATCATGAACTAGGACCATTATAGGCAAAGTAGTGTACAAACTACCAGCGAGTGCTGTCTCACCGTATACAGTCCACACGATAGATCCACTGTATCCAGTTTTTACAGTAGAACTACTTACAGACATAGAATCAGTCAGAGCATTGTTACTTGTACTTGTAGCCATAATCCACACAGGCGTACCCGCAAGCAAATTACTACCATTAGTACGAGTAGCCCTGATATCATCTGCCCAAGTAGCACGAGTGACTCCAGTTAAATTATTTCCACTTATACCTGTATACTTAAGAATTTCATTATTTATCTTAATGTACCCTGAAGATTTTAATTTAGCTGTACTTGATAGCTTGATTGTAGTTGAATTTACAAGAGGACTTGATCCTAGGACTGTACCCACATTGTAAAACACACGTGCATCATAATTTGGATTAGTTTTATTGTTATTTGTAGAGTCTGTCAGCTTGTATGTAATAGTCACATCTTTTGTATCAGAATCTTGTGTAGGTATCACATTATCCACTACAGAAGCATTCACGCTAGACCCAGCTCCTTCACCATAGTTTGGACTTCCATCTGGCTTTGCAAGGATAGATTCACCGACACGCATAGATGTATTACCTGATGAATTTTTTACACCTAGACGATATTTATAATAGTAAGTAGAGGTCAACTCTTTATGTATATAATAATTTGTACTATAAGAAGACAGTGTGTCTAGTGGATCTGGCACAGAAGCATAGTCAGAGTAAGTTGATCCATTTGTCGAATATGAGTATTCCAATACATATGAATCAAACCCTGTAGCAGGAGCACTTAATTGCTGCCAGCTGACATACAGCTGATTTACCAAAGGAGAAACATTTATATTTGAAGTATCTTGAATCAAAAATGTATCTGCACTGATCGGAGCGAGAGTTGAAGTAGTAGTCTCTGTTGTGATGTTTCCATAAATATCTTTAAATTGATATTTAATAGATTTCACTTCTTCATCTGAATCGAGTGTCCAAGGTATCGTAGTAGATTCAGTAATAGATACCCAGCCAGTATCGACAGGTGTACTATTTGTATTTGTATCTTGAATTCTGTATTTAAGAGCAGAAGCATCTGATGGCTTTGTAATTGTTACAACTCCTGACTCAGACAACCCACCAACACCAGCATCGAAAGTAGCAATACCAGAAGCTGGTTTTGTGCTATCTATCACTACACTACTATCAGTAGCGCTCGCTGTGTTATTTGTAGTGTGACCATCATCAATAGTTACCTTGAATGTTGCGGTAGATGTAGATACGGATTCTGCTGTTGGAGTCCAATACACAGTATGTGTAGTATATCCAGAATTTGTGACAGATGTGCCAGCACTAGGCAGACTCACTGTTGTCCAGTTCGTACCACCAGCAGGATCATATTGGAATATAGGAGTGATTGATGTATCATCAGAATCTGTATCTTTAATCCTGTATTGGATTTTTACAGTACCTAGTACATCAGCACCACCTGCCTCTATATCAGAAATCTGATCAACTATTATTCCATTACCACCACCAAAGCTTGAGTCAAATTCTGGAGCAGCATTGTAGCTAACAGTGTTTGAATCTCCAACAGACACATTACCAAATGCATCAGTTATCTTTACATATATAGTCTCATCACGAGTTGTCATGATCCAAGGCCATGATTTAGCTGTAGCGGTATTTGCAGCAAACCCATCACCAGGTGAAGAAAGTGTTGCTAGGGTACCATTTGAATTTGCTCCATACCAATTAGTCTGATCTTTTGAAAATTGTACATATATAGTCTCAGTACTAGGTATACCTGTGATAGAAGCGAGGGACAGTGAAATAGTAGAGTCAGTAGATTCTACAGCACTTGCGCTACTATCTATGAGCATTGAACTTGATGTCATAGAAGCCGCAGCAGCATCCAGATCAATATCTGCAGTATCTGTAGCGAGCATATTTCCTGAAGCCCCATCATTTACCACTATTTTTATAGATGGTGCTCCGACTGAAGAATCATATTGATATCCTGGAGCATCATCTGATACTGTCCAAGATATTGTTTTACCTGATCCTACATTTGACAATCCATCCCCAGTAGCACTCGCTGCGTATACGTATATCACTGCACCTGCAGTATGCAGTGCTTTTGTTGTACGATCACCCACATTACCATTTACAGCTGTTCCTCTTGTGATACCTGTAAGTGTTGATCCTGATTTTCCTGTATAAGTTATTATTTCATCATCAATCAATACAGATCCAGCTGAAGGGAAATAACTTGGAACAGTAGTAGATAAAGTTATAGCACTAGTAGATGTAGTACTTGTAATATTCGCGCCCAATGTTAGACCAGAACGATAGAACATTGCATTTGAAGTCTGAGTAGACCCAGAATCGTCTGTGGTAAATGTCACTGACAATACACCATTACTATCCTCTGTTGTGCTGCTTGCGATAGATACAGTAGGTGGTTCGTTTGTAAACTTAAATACATAAGAGAAAGCAGGAGATTCTGAATTGTTTGCATTATCCGCAGATCTTACATGAACTCTATAATAATGATCTATATCAAACAACACAGAAGAAGTGTCATAAGACCATGAACCATTACTATAAGTAGCAGTCATATAATTTTCAGAAACAGAATCAAATATACTTCCCCCAAAATAATTTCCTGAAGTAGCATTGTCTGTGCCTCTATCTTGTATTGAAATCTCTACGATTCGCAAACCAGAACCATTTGTATTATCAGCTGAAGTTCCAGATATAGAGTTTACATTGTATGCTTCTTTTGGATTTGCAGCGTCTCCTAGGGCAGTACAAGAATTACCACCACTACAGATAGAGTTCACAGTAGAAGCCTGAGGTAGGCCCGTATCTACAACGAAATTTAGTGTATTTGAATATGTAGAATAGTTACCTGCAGCATCTTTAGCTCTTACTTTAAAGTACCATGTACCATCTGATAGTGCTGACGGTGTGTACGAATTTGTACCACTTGTCACACTTATCGCTGTAGGGCCAGAAAAGTCAACAGTCTGGGCGCCATCAATATAGTATGGAGTAGTAGAATGCAAACCTGCACCACTATCAGTAGCAGCATCCCATGTCAAAATTGGAGTATTGTCATTGGTATAATTACCATTAACTGTAGTTGTAGCGAGATTACTTGGTGGGACTTCCGGGGCTACATTGTCCACATTTACAAAAGTATTAGAACAAACATAACTTGAGTTTCCAGCTTTATCTGTGTATGCGATACCTATATAGTTATTGCCACCTAGGAGCGTAGCAGCATATGGTGACGCAGTATCTGTACCTAGAAGTGTACCACCTGTTCTAGAATTACACGCACCAGAAGTAGAGTATGTAGTCAAAGTATACGGGGTCGCATGCATACCACTACCACCTACATCGCTACCACTTGTATATGTAACTGTATATTCAGTAGTAGCCTGATATACAGGAGTAGCTGCCGGGTCAGTAACTGCTCCTGCTGTAGGTGCAGTTTTGTCGAATAGAACTGTTCCCGTTACTCCATTTGTATTTTGGGTTACAGCTACTCCAGCATTTCCAGCATAGTCACCAAATGATACAGAGTAAGTCACATTTCCATTACCATCATTTGAACTTGCAGTAAATTCTGATTTCCAATTAGATGCACTAAGATTTGTTGCTACACCTGAATTAGATACACTATATGCCGGTGTGCCATTTACATAAAATGATACAGTAGGACCAGGTGAAAAATTACTCATTTCACTCATAGTAAAAGTAAGTCTGACAACATCGCCTACTTTTGCATACAGAGGGTCTGAACCTAGAGAAGTAAGAGTCACAGATGAGAGTGTTGGTTTTATTCCATCGACAACTATAACACCATTTGCTGCAAGATTTGTAATAGGCGTAAAATTGATCATCGCATTACCAGCCTCATCAGTTATAGACCCTGAAATGTTTGACACATTCAATTGACCAGATTCTTCTGTTTCAGCAACAGTATAAGTACAATCAGCAGTATTTGTAGCTACAGAAATAGCTGAGATAGTACAAGTGCCACCTGTATCCATAGTCAAAACAATTGAACCAGAAGAAGTCACCTCCTCAGAAAATTGGACTCGAATACCCACATTATTACCTATTATATAGTTACCATAAGCACTCAAAGGAGTTGTAATATTTGAGACTCTTGGAGCTGTAGCATCAACGACAACAGTAAATGTGCCTGAAGTACTTTCGTTACCTGCAGCATCTGTAGCTTTTAGGCGTACATACCAAGTACCATCAGCCATACTTGCCGCTGTATATGATGTTCCAGATTGAGCAGATGAAGTGACTAGACCTGTAGAGAATCCTGAGTTTGTAGCATATTGGATTACATATGGAGAAGCAGCTAGACCTGATACAGCATCAGTAGCAGCTGTCCAAGTCCATGTTGGAGTATTGTCATTTGTTGGAGTTGTTCCTGTTGGGGTTGAAGACAAGACATTTGGACCGTTCGCATCAACGACAACAGTAAATGTGCCTGAAGTACTTTCGTTACCTGCAGCATCTGTAGCTTTTAGGCGTACATACCAAGTACCATCAGCCATACTTGCCGCTGTATATGATGTTCCAGATTGAGCAGATGAAGTGACTAGACCTGTAGAGAATCCTGAGTTTGTAGCATATTGGATTACATATGGAGAAGCAGCTAGACCTGATACAGCATCAGTAGCAGCTGTCCAAGTCCATGTTGGAGTATTGTCATTTGTTGGAGTTGTTCCTGTTGGGGTTGAAGACAAGACATTTGGACCGTTCGCATCAACGACAAAGGACGCTACAGACAAGCTAGATGAAGCATTTCCAACAGCATCAGTAACAGTAATTGTACAGTTACTATAAGTCCCATCAGTTAGAGTATTAAATGTGATAGTATTTGAACCCACTATTGCAGAAGTTGTAGCTGAACTACAAGATCCGCCATATGAGATAGTTCCAGCTTCGTTTGTTGTAAAAACATAATTAGGAGTGTTGTCTGTTGTAGGTGTTGATATTGGTGTCACTACAGATATTGTAGGAGCAGTATTATCAATTGTAAGCCATCCAGAAAGAACACTAGAAGACTGATTTCCATAAGCATCTACAGCTACCACGTCATATACAGCATCGTTAATAGCATTAGAAGCTGGAACAGTAGCAGAATATGCTGTTCCTGAAACAGCATTAGATTGTATAGTAAAAGCATTTTTTGCGGTTGTTAGAGTGGCAAAATCATCAACATAGCTCACTTTTGTCTCTACGCTAGGAGTACCAGTACAACTACTTCCACTTTTAGCACCACTATATGATATAGCTCTTATTAAAATTGCTCCATGATTACTTACTGTTGCACTACTACCGTTTGTGGCATTCGAAGATGCTCCTGGAGCAGTTCCATCTGTAGTATAAGCGATACAAGCACCGGCTGTGATATTAGTACCAGAAGCAGCAGAAATTGTTGTAGTTGTTGTCGCTGAACCTAATCCTGAATTAGAGAATGTAGGAATTGCATCAACAGCAGTTGTGGTTGCAGACAAAGTAAACGCCACTACCACTATACCTGTTCCACCTTGAAAATACGGAGTTGGAGCAGTATCTACACCTCCACCTCCATTACCAGTGTTTGCGAAACCAGCAACAGCACCCAAATTAGTAGATGAGGTTGTTTGATTATGACCATCTCCACCTCGACCAAATAAACCACCTGAAGTAGTTATTCCGACATATGAGGGATTATATATAGTAGAAGTAAAACCATTAGCACCTCGACCACCGTAAGTTCCATTAACAATAGCACCTCCCGCTGTAGTTACTCCATTTATAATACTACTACCTCCAACAGCATTACCCCAGTTATCTCTGGTTGCTCCATCAGCAGCAACTCCACCTGCAGCAGATCTTATAACACCGAATGAAGATGTACCTCCATTATTTCTAACCCAAGGATACGGAACTGAATTTATCCAACCAGCAGCACCTACTGTCACAGTATGTGTCCCTACTCCAATAGTATTACCCGTAGTCTCACTCACGGAACCTCCATTACCTCCACCACCAGAGTTTAGGTTACCCGGGGCCCCACCACCAACCACTAAGATAGTAGCGTTGCTTATTGCACTACTCGTCTGAAAACTTCCAGATGAATTAAATACATATTTATAATTACTACCACTACCTGAATTTGTTGCACCCACAACAGTAGGAGCGCTTGGAACCTGAGTTACTCTTAGAATATATGTTGTATCAATATAACCAGCCTTTTGAACTACAACCGTAACAGTCGAAGTCGTAGAAGAGATACTGATACCAGTCAAAGCCTGCCCTGAAGTCCTAGATGTCCCGTTTACTGTAATTGTCGCACCAGCCAATGTAGCAGCTACACTTATAGTAGACCCTGACGCGGTCAAACTAGGATATAGATACTGACCACCAGAAAATCCAGATACTGTGACACCATCAATAGTCAGATCTGTTAAGTTTGCGGGGGAATTCAATTTTAAAGATCCATAATTCTGCCTCTTTGCATATAGAGTACTCGCACCACCTGCATCTGTAGCGGTGACTGTATTTGCTCCGGAAGAATCCCCACTCCTCAAGATGACATTGCTTCCAGTTTTAGAAACAGTCGGAGCCGTTGTATCCATCACAGCAGCATAAACAATATCTGCGTTCGAAGAAGAAAAGACCACGGACACGATAATTGCGAATGCTATGAATTTCGGAGTGAGAGTAAATATTCCTCTGCGCAGTTTTCTATTAAATTTTGTTAGTGGATTTTTCATTTGGTTATAATTTTGATTTTTAAAGTTTGTAAATATTTTTGTGAGATTTAATTTTTGACTACTGATCCCTCTCTGTATTTTTTCTGGGAGTAGCCTGAGTAAGTTTTTACTAATATGTTTTTCTAAAAATTTTGTTTGGATATTTTTTTCGTCTAGGTTTTTTGTTTGATGTTTTTGTCGATTGATTTTTACTCGGAGGTTGTAAAAGTATGTCAGATCTTTTTTGTGATCTTGATGAGTGGTTAGAACATTTTCTTTAATTGTTTTTTGAAAAAAGTTTTTCATTAAATTATTTTTTTGTTCTAAAATATTTCTCTACAAAAAAGTATAACACTCACGTGTAATTAAAACAAAATTTTTTTATAAAAAAACTGTTGATAACTTTTTTAATTTGTAAAAATATTTTTTAAAAAAATTTATTTTCATAAAAAATATTTCATATTTACTTTGTAAGGTTTGATTCCGGAATGAGCAAAATTGTTATGTATATATTATAAATCAAATAACATAAATAAGATACACTTTTCACAAGAAAAACTGGCGAACAAAAAGGGGAATAATGACACTGAATAAAACAGCAATCAAACACCAGAAAAACATCCGACTCCCCTATTATTTATTCAAAAAAATTTGAATAAAGTAATGAATCAAAGCTATGTGTAACCGAGAAAGATATTGGAAGTAAAAAATATTTTATATATAAACAAAATAATTCAAATAATATTTAAAAAAATAAATTAATAAAGATATGTAAACCTTAATAAAGTATCCATAAAATATCTTTATTTATTCACATCTTTAGTATTGTTTATTAAGGTTTACTAATGTATACTATATACATGACAAAGAACAAATTATACATAAATATTAAAGAAGCATCCGAAATGCTAGGGGTCACCCCACTGACACTCCGCAACTGGGACAAGAGTGGTAAGCTATCTGCTCGTAGACATCCGATATCTAACTACCGAGTCTACCTCCGGGAGGACATCGACAAGCTGATCAATAGAATGGAATCAGGAGAGAAGCCCACTCCCCGCCCAACCAAAGCCAAAAAGGAGGTGGCGGAGGACAAGCCGAAAATATTCAACCTCAAAGTTCTCCACCTACGAGATTAATAATAAAAATGAGCGAGGCAGATGCCTCGCTCATTTTTATTATTAATCTTCGTATTTTGATGTAAATGGATTCCTCTTTGATATCCCCTTTAGCATCTTTTTTACACTTCGAGCACCCCTACGATACAGATTCTCTTTCTTGTCTTTTTGATAAGTCATAGCCCTCTGTACCTCCTCCTTTGCATCGTCCACAGCATTGTACAGATCTTCTTTTTCAGACACAGCAAAGAATTTCTGACCATTGCTCCTTATCTCAATTTCGGCCTTGAAGTAATCTCCATTCTTGTGGTGATGGGTAGTCTTGCCCACTTCCACATAAACCACCGCACTCTCATCATTGATAAATTTTTCGAGAGACTCGACGCGCTTTGTGACATGGTCACGGATAGCATCGGTCAACTCCATTTGTGTACCCTTTATATTAATATTCATACCTACATTATACCACCAGGTTTGCACCATGTTAAATCCCTCACAATACATATTGTGAGGGATTTGCTTAGTCTAATATTGAGATTATCTTATGGGGGCTCTGGTGACCGGATATTAGTCTCACCTTACCTACAGGGACGACTAGCTCACGAGAGATGATCTCTCGGATTCGAGTATTGGCCATGTTGCGCTCGGCAGGCTCTCGCACAGATATAGTATAGTGATCATCTCGATCACGTAAAACTTGCTCCCTCTTGGCTCCCGCTGTGACTTGCACCTTGATATACATCCCATTAGAGATAGGCAATGTTTACATTACCGTATCTTATTTATGTTTAGTAAAAAATACGACTTAATTTTATATTCATCCCAAATCAGAAAGAGAACATACACATCTCTAACGGGATACATCTCCTCATTTTGCACTATATTGACGACAAAGACAAATAGTGTAAAATATAAAAAAACTTTCGTATATTAAAAACAATATTAAAACCTAAAACATGACAGACGAGACCAAAGAAAAAAAAGAAATTATCCTTCTAAAAAATGACAAAAGGAAAGGACCTCGGGATACGAGCACCATTATTAAGGACATCATTGAATCAGAAATTTTCCCAAAACTAAAGGGTCAAAATCAGATTGATTTCATGATAAATTTAATCAGACTTTCCAGAAAAAATGAAGGTGCCTGGATCAAAGACCTTACTACACACAAGTATCTTGAAGAATGTAATCATTATGGATTGCAATTTGATGATTCGCATTACTCGTGCTTTGATGAATTTACAAAATTAGGATATCTTAAAAATGAAAAAGGTGGTTATGTTTACAACATCACCACAAGCTTCATTGAAGAAGTACCTAGGATTAGACCTTCGCACTAGCTAAACAAAAAAGAGTGGCACATTATGTACCACTCTTTTTTATTTACCTTCTTTTGATTTTATTTCTTTTACCTCTTGCTCTATCTTGTTTAAGTGTAGTTCTATGTGCTCGAGCATGTCTTCCTCTATCTCTTCTGCCAATTCCACCTCCTCCTCAGTCTTTTCAGTGACCTTTTTTTGTCTTCGGAGCCCTGACATTATAATCATATCTCCGACAAACATAGATACTAGCAGTCCTGTGAGTAGTAGCCCTGCAGTGGCCCAGACAGCAGAAACGACAGGATGAAAGACAAATGACCATATACTATGACCACTCCCCTCGATCAGATCAGCTGTATGCCAAATACCACGCCATAGTAGTACCAGAAAACAACTAGCCAATATAGAATATATTATCGGGTACTTTGAAAGGTGCCTTCTAATATTATCCTCTAATTTATCAAAATAATTAAAAACTCTCTTATATAGACTCATATAAGGGTATTATAGCATATATATTTATGACATTGAAATTTAAATAAAATATGTTATTATCTAATAACTTGGCCCTATCGTCTAACCAATTAGAATATAGCGGACATCGCCTTCTCCTGAAGGCTAAATAAATACTGGCCCTATCGTCTAACGGTTAGGACATCGCCTTCTCAAGGCGGTAATCAGGGTTCGATTCCCTGTAGGGTCACCAATTCAAAAATGAGTCCGACGAGAGTCGGGCCATTTTTGTTTGGTGACCCTAAGCAAGCAAACTGCTTTGCTTGCGTCAGGGAATCGAAAGACTTTTCTGTGCTACTTTGTAGCCAGAAAAGTACCCGCGACCGTAGGGCGAGATACTCCCTGTGAAATAAAAAGAGCCTTGATTTTCATCAAGACTCTTTTGGGTATTAAACACAAAGTTACAATTTACAATAATTTGCCAGCCAACTCAGCAAGTGGAGATCTTTCGCTCTTTAATAGATGAATGTGTGTATGCAATTCTTGGCCACGAAAACGATCAATCACATAGCTAAAACCATTGGATCTTTCATCAAGGAAAGGGCTATCAATCTGGTGAGTATCCCCTATCAAAATGATTTTGGTTCCGGCACCAGCACGTGTGATGATAGTCTTTACTTCATGTGGAGTCAGATTTTGAGCCTCATCAATAATAAAAAAAATGTTTCTCAGGCTCCTACCACGGATAAAACCAAGAGCTTCTACTGAAAAAATTTCCTTGTTCTTAAACTCTGCAATAAGACTTTTACTTTTATCAGACAATGACTCGAGGTACTCCAAATTGTCAACCATACCACCCATAAATGGATTCATCTTGTCTTTGGCATCACCAGGCAAAAAGCCAATTTCCGAAGCACCAACAGATATAATCTTGCGAGCAAAAAATATCTTATGATAACGTCCTTTATTATCCTTCTTTACCTGTTCAAACGCACAAGCCAATGATATCAGAGTCTTTCCTGTACCTGCTTCGCCTTCTATTGTGACGATTGGGATATTTGGATCCATTAATGCATTCATTGAGAAAGCCTGTTCTGAATTTTTAGGCTTGATATTGAATGCATACATGCCATCCTTTTTAATAAGCTTTAAAGCACCACCAAAATGAACAACCATAGCAGTCTTGTTCCCATGGACACACTTTAAAATAAAGTTTTGATTAGCAGCTGCACCCTTTATAGGATAAGAAACCTCCTGGTTTTTATAAAGCATATCTATTAATTCCTCAGGCACTTTTATTGTTTTTATTTCTTCCGACAAGAAGTCCACGTTAGAAACTTTTTCAAAAAGAAAATCTTGCGCAATAATACCAAGGGACCGGGCTTTAACCAAAACATTTACATCTTTTGATACCAGCACAACCTGTCTATTTTGATGCTTTAATTTTAGTTCATAGGCGATATTGATAATCGAATTGTCCACACTCTCTGGATACAATTGAACTTTTACAAATTCCGAGTATGGCTTATTTAAAACTACAGTTAAAATGCCCATTCCCTTACCCAAAGAAACACCACCATTGAACCCCTCTCTTGATGAAATTTTATCTAACTGACGCAAAAAACTCCTTGCATTTAGATTGATAGTATCAGAACCTTTTTTGAACTGATCAATCTCAGTTATTACAACAAGTGGAATGACAATATCATTGTCATCAAAACATCGGAGGCAATTGGGGTCGTGTAATGGAACATTAGTATCCAGAACCATGATCTTTTTAACTTTAAGAACTTTTGCCTTTTTTGTAGGGCCTTTAGTTCTTTTTAAAGAAACTTTTTTAAGGGCAACAGTAGAATCATCGGATCCATTTGTTTTTTTGCTTGATTGTGGCATGACTATTAAATTTTTAGTGAATTTATGCTCAGTCTACTCTATATCAAGGCTTAAGTCAAAAAATAAAAAACCCTAAAACCTTGCAGATTTTAGGGTATTCTACATAATATTATCTATTCTTCCATTCTCTCTCCTGTCGACAAAGAATCTTATTTGCAGTGCTAGGATCTGCCATGATGGCTTCTACGGCGCGCTCGAGGCGTACACTCTGCGAACCCTTGATCAACACCACATCACCATTTTCAATCACTCCAGCAAGAAACTTACCACAGGTGACAGATGATTCGAAACTATAAATCTCCTTTATTGGAAAACCTTTTTCAAGCGCCCCCTCAGCTATGAATTTTGACCTAGGACCAACTGTCACTATCATGTCTGCAATCTTGGCAGCCTCATACCCCACTTCCCTGTGGGATTCCTCGGCAAGTTTTCCAAGCTCAAGCATGTCACCTAGAACTAATATGGTCCTGTTCCCCTTTGTATCAGCTAAAAATCTCAGAGCTGCAAACACAGCCATAGGCGAAGAATTGTAAGTGTCATCTATAATAAAGGATTGATTCATGCCTTCTATTAGGGACATGCGTCCAGGTGGAGTGCGATATTCTACTAATTGTGAGATAGATTGAAGGATATCGCATCCAGCTTCTTGGCCACAAGCAATAGCTGCCAATGCTGCCTCAACATAGTGCATACCTATCACATGAGGCATATTCACCGGAAATACATTGCCATTATATCTAAGTTTAAACGTGACACCGTAGGGTATAACATGACTCTTGTTAGATGCCAATACCTCGTTTGATTCACTATATGTAGCAAGAACGTTTGAACCATAAGAAACCACACGATTCTTTACTTTTTTATGTAGAGCATAAACCTTTTCATCGTCATGGTTTAGAATCAACAATCCATCTTTCTTTAAACCAAAGGCCAGTGAACTCTTTTCCTCTATAATCCTCTCTGTTGTACCAAAGAATTCAACATGAACCGGCTTTTCTGGAAAGTGAGTGAGGACTACTATATCAGGTGCAAGCCACGATGCCACACTTGTGATATCACCTGGCTTACCTGCACCAACCTCGAGCACCAACCACTCTGGATAATCATATTTAAATATAATCAAAGCAAAACCTTTTAAAATATTTTCAATCCAAGCGATTGGATTGCTCCATGCATTGGGAACACCTATGATAGTCAGAGGTAGACCTATCTCGCTATTAAAACTCTTGTCGCTCTTGCGAACTGATTTAAAATGCGAAAGCACTAAAAAAATGGCATCTTTTGTAGAAGTCTTCCCAACGGATCCAGTGATCGCTACTATTTTGGGATTGTATTTTTTTAGTATCTTTTTTGATTGCCAAAAAAGTATATTAACTATTATCTTTTTAAAAGTTGGTTTTAATGTTTTCATATATCTATCTATCTGGTGGTACATCATAATAATTTAATAGGAATTTTGCAGTATTAACAAAAGATGGGATAAGTGTTTGTGAAGCATAATTTACCTGCTTGGGGTTGTTTATAAACATGAATACAACAAACTTTGGGTCATAAGCTGGGAAATACCCGAAAAATGAGTGAGTATGCTTGTCCTTATAATAGCCTCCTTCTGTAGGATTGGCTACTTGTGCTGTACCAGTCTTTGTGGCGATACTATAACGCGCTTGCTTGTATGTGCCACCACCGTATGATTCAAATACATGGACTAGCATGCGAGTGATAGTATCCGTAGATTCTTTTTTTAGTATCCCCGTACGTGTCGGCTCGTATTCTATATTCTTAGATAGTCCATTTTCGTATCGTATCTGCTTTACTAGATGCGGCACCACAAGATTGCCCCCATTCGCCAATACAGCAAATGAACGCACTGCTTCTATGGGAGTCAAGGCTATACCCTGCCCAAAAGATGCAGTCGCATACTCGATGTCACGGGGACTCTCTAGGTTTTTAATCAGACCACTTGTCTCATTTGGTAGATCGATACCAGTCTTCTCTCCTATACCATAACTTTTCATATATGATCGAAAACTATCATGACCCATCTGTCTTTCCACAAAAATCATACCAGTGTTAAGAGATTCATCTAGTACTCTTTGCATCGTAGTATTCTTACCACGAGCTTTTTTATCGAAGTTAAATATTTGTCTTTTCTCTATAATCAGACTACCCGTATCGGTATATGTAGTCTCTGGTGTGATTACGCCCTTGTCTATGGCAGCTGCTACAACCAAAGGCTTCATAACTGAACCAAATTCAAGAACATTCTCCACCAAGGGATTGCGGTATACTTTTGAATCAGAAACTTTTCCAAACTCGTTTAAATCAAAATCAGGATACCCCATCATGGCATAGATCTCGCCGGTCTGAGGATTCATAATGATAGCTCCAGCTGCATCTGCATTCCACTTCTCTACTGTTTTTTTCATCTCGTCTTCTAGTGTCTGCTGTACTGTGGGTTCAATAGTAGTGACGATATCCCCGGTCTCTGTACCTGTAACAGTGCTCTTTATATTTGAAAATACTTCTGCAAAAAAGTTTAAGTAAGCCTGATCTTTTGGCTTTGAGAGTGTCGTATTATAGAATCTCTCTAAACCGTACTGGCCAGTCAATTCATCACCTTTGTATGATATGAATCCGAGAGTCTGAGATGCAAGACTACCACCAGGATAGAATCGCCACTTTTCCTTGTAGTTAAACACACCAGGCAATTTCATATTCTTTATCTCATCTGCCTGCTCTTTTGTTAGATGGGTGGCAACTTCTTCGTATGGATCATTTTTCTTTGTTGCCTTTTGAATAAAAGTGTCACGTTCGAGTTTTGTGTATGGTGACAAAGCTGTATACAGGGCATCGGGATCCTTTACATCCTTTGTTTTTATAGCAACTTTGAATCCAGACATCATAGCACCAGCAGCAACCAATGACCCATCCTTTTTTGTAAAGAAAATTGAGCCGCGATTCAAAATATTACCAGATGGAGTAGAGTACTGCTTGTCTGCTTTCTCTAAATAGTCATCCTTGTGAATGATCTGCACATAAAAAAGCTTTGCTATCAATATGAAAGCAAAGAATAAAACAAAACCCGACATAAATCGTATGCGTGTTTTAAAAGATGCAGTGTTCATTATCTAAGAGCAACACGAGATGCAACAGAACGTGTAGCAAATATTGGCGAAGTGGCATCGACAAAGCCGACAGACAAAGCAAAATTTTTATCCACAGAGTTTGAAGATGCTAAATATGAAAGCTCTAGATTACTGACACGACTACCTAACTCGTGCATATTTGTCTCGAGAGTCTTGCGTGCGATGACATTGAAAGTGATTGAACCAATAAAATAGATATAAACCATAGCCAGCAAAACAAGAGAAGAAACTAGTACTCTAAAAACGATGCGCTGCATGTTCATATCTGTACCTAATGTTTGTGTTATTTCTTTTGCTTTATTCATGATTTTAATCTACTTAATTATAATTTTTCGATGACTCTCAATTTTGCGCTTCTTGAACGACTATTTTCTCTTATCTCCTCAGTGGTGGGTACAATTGGCTTTTTTGTGATTATTGTTGCTACACCTTCTTCTTTTAACTTTACAAATGCACGCTTTACTATCCTGTCCTCCAAGCTATGAAAGCTGATTATCGCTATACGTCCCCCAGTAGATAACCTATGAAATCCTTTTTCAATTACCTTCTCTAGATTAATCAATTCACTGTTAGTAGCGATACGTAATGCCTGGAATGTCCTCGTGGCTGGATGAATCTTTAAACTCTTGTATCTACGACCGATGCAATCCTCTAAAATCTTAACTAAATCAAATGTTGTCTCGATCTTTTTAATCTTGCGAGCTGCGACTATAGATCCGGCAATGATTCTAGAATACTTTTCTTCACCAAAACCATATATGATATCTGCAATATTTTCTTCATCCCAATTGTTCACTATATCCATTGCTGTCAGATCCTCGTCTGTCGGCTCCTTCTTCATAGTCATCAGGAGCGGCTCGTCTCGAAGGAATGAGAATCCTCTACCCCCAATATCAAGCTCAAATGAACTAATCCCTAAGTCCAACATAATCCTATCTACACTCGGAGTATTCATCTCATCTAAGATTTTGTCGATATCCTGGAATCCTGCAATCTTGAATACTGTGTCATGATCCATATCTTTCAGACTCTCTTGTGCACGATGCATAGCATCACTATCTAGGTCTAGGCCGATCACCTTTACAGCACTGCCATATCGGTGGACGATCTCTCGTGTATGGCCGCCTCCTCCGAGTGTGCCATCAACGATGATATCACCAGCCTTTATACCTAATCCATCTACAGTCTCATGTAGGAGTACAGAAATATGCTTCATATATTTTAAAGAACACCCACCTGTCCTAATTTATCAGCCAAAGCATCGGCCTCTTTTTCAACCACTTTCTTGTAATCATTCCAAGCTTTTTCATTCCAGATTTCAGCACGGTTTTGCACACCGATGACGATCACCTCGCGAGTAAGCTTTGAACGAATCTTTAAATTTTCCGGAATCAATATTCGGCCACTGGCGTCCACATCAGCTAGGACGGCCTGACCAAACATAAATCGCGAGAAACTTCTGTTGTCTGCCTGGAGCATAGATGACTCCGAGAGCTTTGAAGAGATCTTCTCCCACTCTTTTACCGTGAAGAGCGAAAGACATCCATCTAGTCCCGGAGCCACAACAACACACTTGCCCATCTCCTTGCGGAACTTAACGGGTAGAGACATTCTATTCTTCTCATCTAGTGTGTGTTTGTATTCTCCAATTAGCATGGCAGCAGGCAAGATTTTGTAATTAAAAATGATTAAAATCTAATCATCCCACATCATCCCACTTGTATACATTATACTCCACTCTATCCCACACTGCAACAAAAAATCCCACAATAACTGTGGATAACTTTCCTAAAAATACCCTTATAACACAAACAAAAAAGCCGCACACAATATGTGTACGACTTTTATAAATTTCTGACAAAAAAATTTAACTAGCAATAAAATATGCCATCACGAGATGGACTAGTACCCACTCCTACTAGATTGGTTTCTGGATTATTCTCCTTTAACCATTCCTGCATAAATGAGATAAAAGTTTTCCCATAAATATTTGGTACACCATTTTTGTCGAATTTTATCTTCTCAAAAGGGTGATCTGAGTCCCCTTCCAATAAAGGAAAATTTTCATCAGACAAAACATCAAGCTTGTTGATAAACAAATCAGTCACTCCATTTATCCGTATAGCCTGCAGTACTAAATCCAAATGAGTAAAACCAACGCGTCGTTTTCTACCAGTAGTAGCACCATATTCATGACCCTTTTCACGAAGATACTCTGCTTTTTCAATATTCAGAATCTCTCCTGGGAATGGACCTTCGCCTACACGAGTAGCATAAGCTTTAATGATGCCATATACACGGCGTACATAAGTAGGAGGAACAGATAAACCAACACATGCGCCTGCTGTAGTCGTGTGACTAGAAGTGACGTATGGATAGTCCCCAATTTCTATATCCAGTAAAGAACCTTGGGCACCTTCAGCGAGAACATTTTTCCCCTGACGTAATTTCCTTAAAATATAATCATAACTTACAATCATATCTTTTGTAATAGACAGAGAAAAAGCAGACATCCAACTACCATTCAACTCATCCAAATCAAAATTTTCAAGAAATTCTCCTCCACCCTGTAGACGAATCATCTCTTTATGGAAATTGGTGATTTTAGTTAATTTTTGAGTGAAGTCTTTTTTGTAAAAATCACCAACATGCAACCCAACTCTACCGCAATGATCCTGATAAGCAGGTGTAATACCCCTCAGAGTAGAACCAATGGCATCTTTACCTTTCTGTTTTTCAGAAAATTTGTCTAGGATGATATGAATAGGGAGAATCAATTTTGCTCTTTCAGAGAAAAATAATCTACCCGAAACATCACCACCCATAGAAGAAATTGTATCCAAATCTTTTCGTACAGCATGTGGATCAACAACGCAACCATTCCCAATAAACAAAACTACACCAGGATTAAATGCACCTGATGGAATCTGGTTTACTACACCTGACATACCGTTGATCTCCAGAGAGTGACCAGCATTCGGTCCTCCTTGGAAACGAGCAACAGTGTCATACTTTGGAGTGAGTACGTCGACAATTTTTCCTTTGCCTTCATCTCCCCACTGTAGACCCAGTACAACATCCAAAGAGCCCAAACGAACTACTTCTACTGAATCTAGAACTTCATTGTGGGCATTTGATGATGGAGAACATAACCAAGTCCATAGTCTATCTAAATAATTTTTCTTTTTCATATCTGTCGTTTTTTAAAGTTTAAAATTAATTCTTTGAATAGTTTGGAGCCTCTTTTGTAATGCGGACATCATGAGGATGACTCTCTCTAATACCAGATGCTGTGATTTGAATAAAATCTTTGTACATTTTCAGTGATTCAATATTCATAGAACCTGTATACCCCATACCAGCACGTAAACCGCCGACATATTGATAAACAACTTCTTTAAGTGGACCCTTTGAAGGAACCATGCCTGAGATACCCTCTGGAACTAGTTTTTTTGAATCACTTTCATTTTCCTGGAAATAACGATCTTTACTACCTTCATTCATAGCCTCAATAGAGCCCATGCCTCGATAAGACTTGAACTGTCTTCCTTCAAAAAGGATAGATTCACCAGGACTCTCATCAGTACCAGCAAAAGCAGAACCCATCATCACAGATGAAGCACCAGCCGCAATAGCTTTTGGTACATCTCCCGTTTGTTTGATTCCACCATCGGCGATAATTGGTACACCTGTACCAAATGCTGCGCGAGCACAATCTATAACGGCAGTAAATTGAGGGACACCTATCCCTGCAATCACACGAGTCGTACAGATAGAACCAGGTCCAATGCCGACTTTTACAGCATCGACACCAGCTTTGATCAAATCCTTAGTCGCAGAAGCAGTTGCTACATTTCCGGCCACGATATCAATCTTTTTACCAAATTTTTCTTTGATATGTTTTATGACATCAATGACACCTTTTGAGTGACCATGTGCAGTATCAATAACAACAGCATCTACTCCGGCTTTTACTAGAGCAGACACACGTTCTTCGATATCGACAGTCACTCCTACAGCAGCAGCTACTCGGAGTCTACCTTTTGCATCTTTACAAGCGAAAGGATGGTCTTTTGTTTTCTTGATATCTTTGTATGTAACTAAACCAACGAGACAATGATTCGAATCAACAATAGGAAGTTTTTCAATTTTATTTTCTTCCAACATTTTTTCAAATTGATCTTTTTGGTTCTTAGTAAACTCTCTCAGATTATCTCTTACATCAAAAACCTTTAATTTTTCGTACGGAGTCATGATCTCAGCCAAAAGAGTATTCACATCTTTTACAGATCGGATATCACGATTGGTAACCATACCCAGCAGCACTCTCGAATCACCAACAATAGGTATTCCACCTATTTTATTTTCATTCATGAGCTTCATAGCATCAGAAACTTTTGATCTAGGAGTCAAAGTATATGGCTCTAGAATAACAGCATTCTCGCTACGCTTTACCTTTAATACTTGTGCAGCCTGCATATCTATGCTCATATTCTTGTGAATCACACCGATACCACCCTGCTTTGCAATCGCAATAGCGAGTGCATATTCAGTGACAGTATCCATAGCAGCTGAAACGAATGGAATATTCAATCGAATATTCCGAGAAAAAAGAGTTGAGATATCAGTCTCACGAGGCAGAATCTCAGAGTACCCTGGTAACAGAAGTACATCATCAAAAGTCAGACCATGAGGTCTAACATTTTTTACGAAATTTTTAGCTTTCATATTTTATTGTTATTAAATTATCGATTTTAACCCAAGATTACCAATGTTTTGACCGTAAGTCAAACCACCCGAAAGTGTAACTTTCGGGTGGTTTTTAGTATTATATTAATTATATTTTATGACTATGCTCGTGACCTTCGCGGACGATATGATCACGGATATATTGCTTTGTGGCACCTACCTTTTTACCTGGATTGAAAATATTTTTCTCATCAAATATTTTCTTGGTTTGTTCAAATAATCCATACACTTTCTTGCCATACATCTGCTCTAAGAAAGGTGTACGAATAATACCATCATTGTGTTCGGCATTGGTCGAGCCCTTGTATTCAAGAATTAGATTATAGACCTTGTCAGATAGTTCTAGTATAATATCTACAGTTTTTTCATCTTTGAAATCCATGAGTGGAATGATGTGAAAATTTCCATTACCTGCATGACCAGCTACCGTATATGTGATCGGATATGTATCTAATATTGCGCGTAGTTTAGGTAGAAATTCTGGCAACAATTCAGGTTTTACGATGATATCATCGATGAATGGTGCGGTATGCAAATTCTGCACATGCTTGCGTAGCAATGCAAAACTCTCTCGGCGTATATCCCAGTACTTTTCTGATTCAGACTGAGAACTAGTAATACGCATACCAAAACCAAAAGATTTAATATCTGCAGCTAGATCCTTTGCTTTTTGATCAATCTCTTTTTCGCTTTCTCCTGCGAATTCTACGAGCAATACTAGCTTTGGAAAACCTTTCCAAGTCATAAGCATTGCCTCGGGCAAGAAGCTCCACATGAATTTGATCATACCAAATATTCCCTTCTTCTTCAGAAAATCTGGGAAGAATTTAATTGCTAATTTCATGGTAGCGTCATCATATGATTCTAAGCTCTCTGGATTGTGTGTGAGTATGCGGTCTACAAGTGAACCCAACTCTGTCAAATCTTTCATGAAGACTGCCACTAGCTTGGATGCGGGCTTTACTTTTACTAGATGAAAGGTGATTTTTGTGACTAATCCTAGTGTCCCCTGTGAACCAACAATCAATTTTGTTAGATCAAATACTTCTTTTTCAGCATCCCACACATTCCATAAATAATATCCAGCAGAATTCTTGGATACATTTGGTTTAGCATTCTTGATGTCATTCTTGTTGTCATTTATGATTGCAAAAATATTCTTGTACACATCACCCTCAAAATCACCTTGGGCTATCTTGGCATAAAGTTCTTTTTTATTTAAGGGTCGCACCTTATACTCACGACCATCAGTGAATACTACATCAAGCTCTTTAATATAGTCCTCTGTCTTACCGTAACCCAATGTCTTCTCGCCTGCAGAATTGTTGCCTACCATACCACCTACCGCATTGAGGCTCTTGGATGCAGTATAGCAAGGCAATAATAAACCGTGCTCCAAGGTCCTTGGTTCGAAATCACGATAATAACATCCCGGCAAGACTGTAGCCTCGCCGGTAATCTCTACATCATGAGCATTTGGATATTTTGGTGTGATTGAAAATGGCAAAACTTTTTTGACACCCTCTATCGCATTCATGTAGCGAGTAAAATCAATAATGATGGACTCACCTATAGCACCACCAGCCATACATGTACCTGCAGAGCGTGCAGTGAGAGTCAGCTTGTGGGCTTCATCATTGATATCTATATTTTTTTTATTTACCCATATAACCAGATTTTTTATATCGTTCGTATCCTTTGGGAACACTACCGCCTGAGGGAAAACCACTAGCAGTGACGCATCACGTGAATAAGTCTTTAGAATTTCTTCGCTATCCTCAATATCCCCTTTGAATACTCTCTTTAAATCTGATTTGAATAAGAACATATTATTATTTTATTCCACTAAAAAGTTTAAGGCGATCGTAGACGACTCTTTCTACTGCCTCGACTGCTTCTGGTAAATATTTGTAAGGTGCCACCTCCTCTGGGTGATCTTTTAGAGATTTTTCTAGTGCCTCTTTGTATGCGACACGTATCTCAGTATTGATATGTACGATATCTATGCCATTCTTGATACATTCAATAAAATCTTCGGCCATTGTTCCCGACCCACCGTGCAATACTAGAGGAATTCCTGTAGCTTCACGAATAGCTTTGACCCTCTCTGGGTGAAGTCTCGGATTGCCACCACGGACCATACCGTGTACATTACCCACAGATGGGGCGAGCATATCTACGCCAGTAGCATCAACAAAAGATTTTGCATCTTCGGGTGTAGTCATAGTAGCGTCGGAAACTCCCTCAGGAATAGTATCCAGCATCTTAGAAGATTGTCCGATAAAGCCTAGCTCCGCCTCGACGAGAATATCACGATTCTCTCTCTGGCCCACCTCACGAGCATACTCAACGCACTTTTTTGTTAGTGCAATATTATCGTCTAGCGGCAATTTGACTGCATCGATAATGACAGAATCATATCCTGCATCAATGGCAGCCTTTACAGACTCAAAACTATAGTGATGATCACCATTTAGAAAAATTGGGTAATTATCCTTTTCTCTAATCTCTCGTATCAGCGCTACGCCCTCATCCATACCCACAAAAGCTTCCTCACCCTCCGTCATGCCAATGATGACTGGTACACCGAGCTTTTTTGCCGCATTGTATATACCATGCAAGGCTTCTAGATTTGAAATATTAAAATGACCAATAGCTACACCATTTTCATCTGCCTCTTTTATATATTCACGCAATGTTTTCATAGTCTTATTATAATTGAATATAGAATAAAAAACAAAAAAGTCCACCAACGGTGTTGGTGGACTTTGATCCTTTAATAAAAATTATGCTGCAATGATTCTATCCACAAATTCATGTACAGAAATATTTTCTGGTACAAATTTTTGACCAGTGATCCTCTCGTACAAACCTATGTAGCGATTACTAACTTCATCGATTACTTCTTGTGGCATCACAGGGAAAACTTGATCTTGCATACCTTTAAAACCTTGCCCCACGAGCCACTCACGCAAGAATTCTTTTGAAAGCTGGACTGGTGGTTCACTGTTTCGATTGCGTGTGTAATGACCAACTAGCTCCCAATAGCGGCTTGAATCGGGTGTATGAACCTCGTCCATGAGCATCACTGCTCCACTTGGATCTGCGCCAAATTCATACTTGGTATCAACCAAAATCAGATCATTCTTAATTGCATGTTTTTCACCAAGATCAAAAATTGCACGGGTATAACCCTCCATAGCGGAGTACTGATCCTCTGTAACCAATCCCATTGCTATGGCTTCTTCTGGGGAGATATTCTCATCATGTCCCTCTTCAGCCTTTGTGGTTGGAGTGATGATTGGAACATCAAACATCTGATTCTCATACATACCATCAGGCAAAATAATTCCACAAAAATTACGCTGGCCATTTTTGTACTTTTCCCATATATTAGTACCTGTGAGGTATCTGCGGATTACCATCTCCAATTTCAACGGAGTACATTTTACTCCAATAGAAGTATTCTGATTCGGTGTATCTTGTAGCCACACAGGACAAATACCTTCTGCTTTAACCTTGAATAAAAAAAAGGCAGCAATCATGTTTAGTATCTGACCTTTGTAAGGGATTTCCTGTTTTGACACTACATCAAATGCAGATATGCGATCTGTGGTCAAAGCCAAAAGACTTTCATTCCCCTCAGGGCATCGATGAGTATAAATATCTCGTACTTTTCCTCTATGCACTAATTTGTAATCAAGGACGGTGAGCTCCTTTTCAACCTGGTCGAAAAAGGGCAATTGTTTTTCAATTTTAATCATAATTTTGTTTTTAGAACTTTTTTCCTAGTAAACCATATTTTAATCTTTCTGGCAAACAAAAAGCATGCCGATTTCTCGACATGCTTTTAAAATTAAAAGGCTTATGAAGACTACTTTTTGTTTTCTTCTAGCCATAGGTACATATTTTCAACTGCGCGCAACCAGATAGATTTTTTAAACTTTTTCCAGTCTTGCGGTAAATAAGGCAAATGATGATTCGATGCGATAACTCTCTCGATATGTGGCATTATAAATGTATGACGACCATCGAGAGTAGTGAGTCCTGCGATACCATGAGGTGATCCATTTGGACACATAGGATATTCAGAAGTATTCTCACCATTCTCATCAGCATAATGCACAGCAACCAAACCAAGAGACATTATCTGCTCGTAATTTGATTCATTACCTAGAGTCAACTTACCTTCGGCGTGCGCACTCCATGCAGGTAGCACAGAGCCACCAAGGCCTTTGAACATTATTGAATTTGTGTTCTCTGGTATTAGGAGTCCTACTGGCCTGTGTTCAAATCTACCACTGTCATTGTGTGTCAATCTTGGTTTTGAAAGTGGATTTATTGATAAAAAATCTTCATCAAAAATCCCCAACTGTGTTCCAACTTGGAAACCATTACAAACTCCAAATGACAAAGTATCTGGTCTTTTTAGGAAGTTCTTGAATTCTTCACGCAATATTTCATTGTGTAAAATTATTGAAGACCAACCTTTTCCACTACCCAGCACATCACCATAAGAGAACCCGCCAGCAAAAGCGATAATATCGAAATCTACAAGAGAAACGACGCCGTCTTTGATCTTCTTTATTGGTATATTTACAACCTCGAATCCTTGTCTACCAAGTGAACCAAACATCCAAGACAACTCCCTCTCGCCATTGGTACCAGGAGCAGACAAAACTGCTACGCGATATTTTCGGCCTGATTTTTGAATTACTTTTTCGTCTGGATTATGTTTTAAAATAAATCCGTCTGTAATAGGTAGTGTGATTGATTCTTCTCTTCTAAGTAATTCACTCGGAACACCACAAATCTTGTCTTCTATTTCTCTGCTCATACTAGTCAGAACCCTATCCAGACAAATTGTTGAGATAGAACGACCCTTGTGAGATATTTCAATTTCATTTCCAGGACCCTTAATAACTTCACCAATAGTATAAGCGTTTAACTTGAATTTTTTCGCAATACGCATAAATCTAAACAAGTTATTAGTCTCAACAACTATTCCAGATTCTTCATTAAACAAAAATTCACGAATCTTCGTGTGATCTAAATCATCGGGTAAAATTATCCTAGCATTTTTATTACTCGCAGATACAAACATTTTTGCAATAGCAGTTATCAGTCCTCCTTTTTCTCTTGAAATTCCAGAGGTTATAACTCTTTGAGTTAAACACTTTTGGATCATAGTAAAACAACGTTCAAAATGAGCGTATACGTTTTCATGCTTAAAATCTGGAACTATATTCCCTGACTGACCAAATGCTTCTGCCAATGCTGATCCCCCCATTCTCATATCTCTATTTGCAAGATCAATAAAAACTAAAGATGACCCAGTATGTTTTACGCTTGGTGTTACATAATTACGGAAATCACTCATGCGAGCTTCGCCTTTGTATATTAATGTATCAAAAGATTTGATAGTCATATCATCAAAGCTAGTGCTCATAGAGGTACTGTCTTTTCCACCATTGATACCTAGCCCGATTGACTTCATAGTATCTGTGATAGACTCAATAGCATTGTACAATCTAGCTTTTCCACCAGGTTGTCTGAACGCCCACATTTCATTTAGGCGTCCACCTATCATGGGAATACCGCCAGGAATATGCGCAAACATCAGAGTAGTCAATAAATTTGACACTACCATCCTGGCACTTGCCTGCTCGTCTATCTGCATAGCGATAGGATTGCTAGTCGCATAGGTCACCACAGTACCCTCAGTACCACGAAAACCATTCGACAAAATACCAAATTGGTTCACTGGCAACATATGCTCTCCGTCACGTGGACCTTGTACTACCCTACCACCAACACTACCGTCGAATGTATTCACCATATAAGTCGGTAAACACACACCAGTCAGATTCGCAACTTTCCAAAATAAATCCTCTAAAGGCAAATTGGGAATCGCAAATTTTTCAAATTTACGCGAAACTGTATTGTCAGTAAATGTTTTCTGAGGTAGATCACCCAAGATGTCAGCCAACTTTAAATCAACCGGAACAGAACTATCTCTCTCGTCGACAACTCTTACCTTACCTGAATCATCAATAGTACCTAGGACCTCATAAGGGCACTCATATTCATCGCAGATACTTTGGAAGAATTCCAAATTCTCTGGTCTAATGAGTATTCCATGTAATTCCTGGCTTTCAGCAACCCAAGCTTCAAGCTGACTCATAGAAAGATCTGCTATACGCATATTCTTCATATTCAATGTCGCTCCAGCTGGATATACCAACTCTGTCAACATATTTGAAGCACCACCTGCACCTTGATCATGAATACTTTCAATTGGATTTTTATCCAGCAATAGTACACATTTCTCAATCACATTGTATGCAGAACGTGCCACCATAGGCTCGCCTCTTTGCACACTAGCAAAATCAAGGTTTTCTTTGTTTGCACCTGCATCCATAGATGACGCAGCACCTCCACCTACTCCAATACGATAGGTCTTTCCACCAATACGCAATACCACCATACCTGCTTGTGCATGATTTTTAGGTTTTGCTTTATCTGGTATAGAACCAATCGCTCCTGTGTAAATGATGGGCTTGATAGTTTCCATAAACTCTCCACCTACATTCAATGAGATACCATGATGCCTAAACACCAGAGTCGGCTCTCCAAAAGGATTGCCATAACCACTTGCTCCACGAATAGCCCCGCGTAATAGTTCATCAGGATTTGCTTTATTCTTTGGATAGTTATGTCCACTGAACAATTTGCCTGTTTGAAAATAAATCGTGCCACATCCGATGAGTGAGCCAGACATGATATCTGAAATATCACGCAAGCGACCACCTACACCAGTAGCAGCACCAGGTTCAGGACTAATCAGCGATGGGTGATTGTGCGTCTCGGCGGTATCCGTGATATTCATCACCATTACACGCTTGCGATACACACCATTCTCATCAGGAGACCATACTACGGACTGTTTTCCTCTGATAACACCACCATTGTCTTTAAAAGCCAATATCGCACCACCAGGATTCACCTCGTGGGTTGATTTCAGCATTTTGAACAAGGTGGCATCTTTTTCCACTCCATCGATAATGTACTTGCCAGCAAATTCCCAGTGACGGCAATGGGACGAATTCCCCTGCGCCATCTGAGCTAGCTCTACATCGGTCGGATTTCTCTTGTATTTATTCATGAAAAGATCTAAATAATATCTCATGATAAATTCATCCATACCAAAACCAAGCTCTTCATTGATACTCTGCAATGCGCCCAAACCATCAACACTCAGGTCTATGATTCTTGTTATTGCGGGATCTGCGTCATTACTCAAACTTACTGGCAATACTGGGTACAACGCTTGCAACATTGGATCTACTTTTTTGCGAGAAAAATTTTCTACATCTTCAGGCAAGACAAGGTATCCATAAAATTGTTCTGCGCGAAGCACGATACCGCAACCAGATTGATTTAAAATTTTTGTGATCTTCTCACTCTCTGGTGTCTCGAATTTTAAATTTGGCCCAACATAGGCAACATCAAAACCAAGAGGCTTTTCAATCGTAGTCTCAATAGAGAAAATACTACCGGAAAAGTTTTGATTTAAAATGTTGGCAATCTTGAACAGTTCTTCATTTGTCAATTCTCCCTGTGTTTCTAATACAAAGGCAATCTCGACGTTACCATCCTTACCCGAACATGGGTAAAAAAGGTGTGTGATTTGTGTTTTCATTTGTCTTATTTATTTGTTTTTTCAAAGTTTTTTGTTCATTTAACCAATAAAATCAAGATAAGTCAATGGACTTGAAAAAGTAAAAATTGTACAATAGTGGGATGGAAAAACAAATAGACTTTTTAGCGATTGGTGACGTAGTCACAGAACCATTTATCAGAATACAAGATGCAGAAGCGAATTGCGATCTACAGCAAGAACACTGCAAATTATGTCTTCGTTTTGGAGATAAAGTACCATATGAGAGTGCAGAGATATGTCGCGCTGTGGGCAATAGTGCAAATGCAGCAGTATCAGCCGCACGCCTAGGAGTGAATTCATACCTGATGGCATACATAGGCAATGATGATATCGGAAAAGGCAACCTAGAAGAGCTGACTCACAATGGTGTAAAGATAGACCTGATGCAGACTGTACCGGGGATGTCTTCAAACTATCACTATGTACTCTGGTACGATGTAGAACGTACAATTCTCGTCAAACACACAGAATTCCCATATGCATTCCCTATGAACCTACCAGCACCAAAGTGGATATACCTATCATCACTTGCTTCAAACTCTACAGACTATCATGTGCAAATCGCAGAATACCTAGAAGCTCACCCAGAGGTAAAGCTAGCATTCCAACCAGGAACATTCCAGATGAAATTGGGAACTGAACTACTAGGCTCTATTTACAAACATACAGAGGTATTCTTCTGCAACAAAGAAGAAGCTCAGAGAATCCTAGGCACAGATAATGAACACGATGCATGCGTATTGATGGAAGGGTTGAATAAACTCGGACCAAAGATTGTAGTAGTCACAGATGGTATCAAGGGTGCATACGCTCGCGACATAGATGGATCATGCTATTTTATGCCTGTATACCCACACGACCCATACGAGAGAACTGGTGCCGGAGATGCATTTGCATCGACAGTCGCTACATTCCTATGCAAGGGCAATACATTAGCCGAGGCACTGACATACGCACCGATAAATGCCATGTCCGTCACCCTTCAAGTGGGCGCGCAAAAGGGATTAATCTCTGAAGAAAAGATAATGGAATATTTGCAAAATGCCCCAGAAGATTATAAAATTAAGAAAATAAAGTAAATTTATAATTTGAGTCATGAACTTGACAAAAAGTATTAAATTTATTATAGTAACGAAAAATCACACAAATAAAATAACAAGCACAATGGATCGTATCGAAGAAAATTACAAGAAAATCCAGAAAAGATTGTCTTGTGAAAAAAACAGTTCTAGTCAAATGATGGTTGACTTAAACGAAGCAAATCAAAATTTAGCAAACCTAACTGACACGAACGAAGACACAGATGTTGCTGCCGATGATGGAAAAATTGGGGGTAGAGAAATGTACAAAAACATCGTCACTTCGATTGTGAACAAAGGTAGATTAAATCTAAGAGGTTTTTGCTTTTAAAATCACAAAAAAACTAAACAAAAAATAACCCGAGTCTACGACAAGGGTTATTTTTTATTTTCTATTGATATATCTTACTCTTTCTATCTATCACCTTTTCGCATGCTTTGATTATATTTGGAGTATCCATATTGTAGTGAGCGATGAGCTCGTCCTGAGTTCCCGATTGACCAAAGGCATCATCTACTCCGACGAATTCCATATGCACTGGATAAACCTTGGCTAGGTATTCTGCTACAGCCGAACCCATACCCCCTGCTATCTGATGCTCCTCTACTGTGACTATTGCCTTGGCTTCTTGAGCAAGAGCAAGTATTGCATTTGTATCTAGTGGCTTTATAGTAGTCAGACTCAATACTTTTACTCTCACACCCCTCTTCTCTAATTCCTTTGCTGCAAATAATGCACGTGCTAGTAGTGGCCCTGTGGCGAGGATACCTACCTGGGCGAGGCCCACCTCGGGTATAAACATTAATTGAGCTTTTCCTATTTCAAAGGGAGTCTCGGGTGTAGTGATTATCGGACTCTTTTCACGAGCAAGACGGATATATATCGGAGTCTTGTTGTACATTGCAGCCAGAGTCGCCTTCTTTGCTTCTACAGAATCCGCTGGATAAACCACAGTCATATTTGGTATCACGCGCATCAGAGCGATATCCTCTATCGCCTGATGAGTACCACCGTCCGGCCCTACAGACACACCAGCATGAGATCCTACGATGACAACCTTTTGATTATTGTATGCGATAGTAGTACGGATCTGCTCCCAGTTGCGCCCCGGGGAGAACATAGCATAAGAAGACATATATGGGATTTTTCCCATTGCAGCCATACCTGATGCTACCACTGCCATATTCTGTTCTGCTATACCCATCTCAAAAAAACGATTTTCAAATTTTTCTTTGAATAGATTCATCTGAGTAGATTCAGTCAGATCAGCACAAAGAGCCACAACATTGTCATTGCGTATACCGGCCTCACGTAGCCCCTCGCCAAAACCCTTACGAGTTGGTAATTGTTCTACATTTGGATCAAACAAATTTGTATTTAAATGTAATTGTGGATTTAGCATAAAAAATTATTGATGCTCGCCTTTTATTTTACCACCCAGGGTGCGGAGTTCTTGTAATGCGATTCTTCCCTCTTCTTTTGTAGGTGGCTTGCCGTGCCAGCGATAATCACGCTCGAATTCTTTTACCCCACGTCCTGGGATGGTGCGGGCGATAATGACAGATGGCCTCTCGTATACTGCTTTTGCTATGTCTATAGCATTGCTGATATTTTCAAAATTGTGCCCATCTATCTCTTCTACATGCCAGTTGAATGATTGCCATTTATTTATCAGATTATCCAATGGCATGATGTCCTCTGTGTATCCATCTATCTGGATATTATTCCTATCTACTATCACTATCAGATTACGGAGACGCTCTTTACCGGCTAGCATGATAGCCTCCCAATTTGAGCCCTCGTTTAATTCCCCATCTCCTAAAAAGCAGTATATGAATCTATCACTCTTGTCTCCAAAATCTATACGATCAGCTAATGCCATACCTACGGCTTGACCTAGTCCCTCTCCTAATGGACCAGAACTAGTATCTAAAAATGGCAAATACTCACGATGTGGATGACCCTGTAGTCGAGATCCAAATTTTCTCAAAGTCTTTAATTCTTCTATAGGGAAATAACCTGAATGCGCCATAGTGGCATATAGTATCGGACAGATATGACCATTGGATAGGACTACTCTGTCGCGCTCTTTCCATTCTGGATTCTTTGGATCATGGCGTAATGAATGAAAATAAAGCGTAGTAAAAACATCTGCCATACCCAGAGGTCCTGCAGTGTGTCCAGATCCCGCTTCAACTAGCATCTCGATGATACTCTCGCGGATTCTCTCCGCGCGAAGAGAAAGATCTTTTATTTTTTCGTCAGTAAGATTCATTAAATATATTTTAACATATTTATTCTACTAAGCCACGCATATCTTCTATCACACTCACAGGATCTGAATCTTCGAGTATCGCAGATCCTACTACGAGCTTGCGGACACCTAGGTCTACTAGCATCGGAGCAGTGGCCATATTCACACTACCATCTACTGCGATCATCATTTGCGGATCCATAGCTCTTATTTTTTTAATTTGATCAAATACTCTTTCGTCAAAAGCCTCGCCTTGTCGGCCAATATGAGCTATGCCCATACATTGAATAAAATCTACATGAATTAAGAATGGCTTCAACACTTCTACATCTGTCGTAGTATTTATAGCTATACCCAGCTCTGTATTCTCACGAGTGTACATATCTATACCTTCTAGGAATTCCAAGAATTCAGAAGTATCTGAGACAGATTCAATATGAAAAATCAATTTCTTTGCACCTAATTTTATAAAAGTATCCATCACCAGGTGTGGATTTTTTACCATCAGATCAAATTCGAAATCCATAGTATCCCAGTACGGCATACCCTCCTCTTCATCTAGTATATGCAGCGCATGTACGTCTTCCTCGAATCCTCCGTAAGTATATGGCCAAGTCTGCGCTGTCACAAAGCGACCATCACAAAAATCCACATGAACTGTGTTTGAAAGTCTAGACACAAATGCGAGTCTATCTTGAAGCTCTCGAAAACTTCTGACTAATATTGCGGGTACTATTTCCATATGATTAGGTTCTAGTGGCTAGTTTCTAGCTTCTAGTAGGTTATCTATTTTATTAATTCGACGTACATGTCGCTCATCTCCAGAAAAAGGTGTACCAAGGAATATATCGAGGACGTCTTTAGCTTCAAATTCACTCACAAATCGTGCTCCTATCGACAAGATGTTTGCATTATTGTGTGCTCGAGCGAGCTTTGGAATCTCAAATGAGCTACCGTAATATGCGCAAGCTCGTACCCCATGGATACGATTTGAACACATAGCTTCTCCTTGTCCGGAACCACCTAGGATTATACCCATACAATCCGGATCCTTCGCTACCTCTTCTGCAACGGGAATTATAAAATCAGGATAATCATCTTCCCCGTTATAACCAAAAGCCCCTTTATCATACACTTCATGGCCTTTTTCTTCTAAATATACTTTTATTTTTTCTTTTAATTCCAATCCCGCATGATCTGTACCTATATAGATTTTCATCCCGTTTAGAGATAGGAAGCGCCAAGTCTGTTCTTGAGATAACGCTTGCCCATTCCCGTTTTTAAATATAATTCTCTCGACCGAGCTTTGTGCTCATCTAAACATGCTTCGTAATAAATAATGACAAATGGGCCGCGTCCTTTCGTATGGGTAGATTTGCCAGTGTTGTGCTGAATAAGGCGCTTCCGTAGGTCATTTGTGTACCCCGTGTACATATTACCATCTTTTTTACTTTTAATTACGTAAGTATAAAACATAAATAATCTCTAACGGGATTCATACCCCCATTATAGCATTTTTAGCAAAAATAAAAGCCCTATATATAGGGCTTTTATTTTAAACATATTACTTACTTCCAGTTTTTACTACGTGATCTACTAGTGTAGATGTGTATCCATACTCATTGTCATACCAGCCCATTACTTTTACTAGATTGCCACCTACTACACGAGTCATAGCTAGGTCCGCTATAGATGCATGTGAATTACCTAGGATATCAGATGATACTAATGGTTCATCTGTGACTGCAAAGATTTTACTCCAGTGTGGATCGTTTGCAGCCTTTGTCAGTATCGCATTCACTTCTTCAGCAGTAGTCTCCTTCTTTGATATGAATGTCACATCTACTATTGATCCTGCTGGTACTGGCACGCGGATAGATATACCATCGAATAACCCCTTTAGATCTGGGAATGCTTCTGTGACTGCGATCGCAGCACCTGTAGATGAAGGTACGATATTCTGAGCAGCAGCACGACCTTCACGGAGGTCTTTTTTACTTGGACCGTCTACTAGTGATTGGCTGGCTGTGTATCCATGCACAGTATTTAATATTGCCTTTTCAATTCCTAGCTCCTTGTGAAGAATTGCGATGAGTGGAGATGATGCATTTGTAGTACAAGATGCATTTGATGTGATATCGCATGAGCCCAATTTATCTTCATTCACACCCATCAGTATTGTCTCCCCTGGTACAGTTCCATCAGAACCCTTTGATGGAGCAGAGATCACTACTTTGCGAGCCCCACAGTCGATGTGGAATTTTGCTTTGTCGAATGCAGTGAATAGTCCTGTAGATTCTACAACTACATCAATATTTAAATCTTTCCATGGTAGTTTTGTAGTATCTTTTTCTGATACGAATTTTACAGTCTTTCCATCGATGACCATATCTGTGCCTACTACCTTTACCTCATGATTCCAGTTTCTATATACAGTGTCGTGGCGGAGTAGATATGCTAGAGATTCAAGAGAACCTAGATCATTTACAGCGACTATCTCTATATCCTCTCTATCCCATGCAATCTTTAAAAATGCACGACCGATACGACCAAAACCATTAATAGCGACGCGGACTTTCTTGTTTTTTGATGATGTAAATAATTTCATGTTTTTATTATACCAAAGATTCGAGTATATATACAAAAAGAGCCATCCGAAGATAGCTCTACATGTTTGATAAACCAAAAAATTACGAAGAAGCGCTGGGTTGATGGTATTGGACCGTCTTTCCAATGCTAGCACTAAAGAATGCCGACGAAAAAAATTTGTGTATCTTTTGGGCATTTTTTGAACCATTCTTGAAGTCTTTTACACGCTCGCAGATTTTTTTAATTTCAGGAGGGGTAAGAGGGCGAAATGTTTTGATTTTGATAGAATCAAGAGAAAAATTCTTCTCAGCAAAAAAATAGGAATTACAATCTTTTGTTTCTTCTATGTCGACAACATTACAATGGTTAATCAAGTAGTCAACAGACCTACCTAAAAATAAAAAGGTGCTCTCCTCTGAATCATCAGATTTAGTCTGATTAACAAATACAGCACCAGGAGCTCTTCCGCGTTCAGCATATTCAACATAAACAATAGAATTAGCTGTCAATTTTTCTAATACAGTTCTCTTCATCTTAATGGGTTTTTGGGTTTTGGTTTTTAAAATGGAATTTTTTTTTAATATAGCACAAAAAACCTTTAAAGTCAAAGATCTTTATCACGAATACTGCTACCCTGCTATATATATTTTCTGATATAATATAAAGATGAAAACAATATTTTTTGAAATATCAGCCGAGGACAAGATAAAGTATCAGAATTTACTATCAGGTCAAGATGTTGAATTTTACGAAGAAAAACTCTCCACAGAAAATACAGAGAAGGCTGTTGATGCAGATATACTATGTGTATTTATAAATTCTGAAGTCAAAAAAGATATCATAGATGCGCTACCAAATCTAAAATACATAGTTACTAGATCTACTGGATACGATCATATAGACGGTGCACATGCAAAAGAAAAAAATATCGGAGTGTCCAATGTCCCATCTTATGGTTCAGACACAGTAGCAGAATTCACTTTTGGTTTAATACTGAATCTCTCTCGTAAAATATTCCAGGCATCTCATCAGGTCAAAGAAGGTGGCAATTTTAATCTATCAGAATTAAAAGGATTTGACCTGTGTGGAAAGACATTGGGCGTAGTTGGTACGGGGCGCATAGGTAAAAATGTCATCCGCATGGCAAAGGGTTTCAATATGAATATCCTGGCCTACGACCTATTCCCTAATACAGATTATGCAAAAAGTGAGAGTGTTAAGTATGTGACACTCGATGATTTGCTCTCCGGAGCAGACATTGTGACACTGCACGCACCATACACAAAGGACAACCACCACATGATAAACAAGGACAATATAATGAAGATGAAAAAAGGTGCATATATAGTGAATACTGCACGAGGTGAGCTCGTAGACACCGAAGCTATTTTGCTGGGCATACAAAATGGCATCATAGCTGGAGCAGGATTGGATGTACTCGAAGGTGAAAGAGAATTGAAAGAAGAATTCCACCTAAAATACAGTGATGCACAAAATAATATAAATTATAAAACTCTACTCGAGAATCATGTGCTTATCAATATCCCTGAAGTCATTATCACTCCTCACGTGGCATTTTACACAGAAGAAGCTGAGAATGAGATAATAAATACGACGATAGAAAATATAAATTCTTTCCAGCAGGGTCAAATAAAAAATACAATTAAAATATAAAACTATGCACAAACACTGGATTAAAAATTATGAAGATATAGCAACCACAGAAAATCGCAAAGTTGCTCTGGCTATTGCCGAGGCAGGTCTCGATGCTATCAATACAGAAATGGTGATAAAGAGATCTATCCAACTTGATGGCGAGATATTGTCGATCCAGGGGCAAACTTTTGATCTATCTAAATTCTCAAAAATAAAAGTTGTAGGTTTTGGTAAATGTTCTTGTGAAGCCGCATATACCCTAGAAGAAATACTAAAAGACAAGATATCCGAAGGTGCCGTAATAGGACTATCTCAAAAGATTTGTCCCGTAATACGTACTTTTGCTGGTACACATCCACGACCATCACATGCCAATGTGGGACCCGGCAAAGAGATATACGAAATAGCAGAAGGGGCAAAAGAAGATGAGCTGGTCATAGCTATAGTGTCTGGTGGTGGATCAGCATTATTATGCTACCCAGAGAGCGAGTGTGTCCAAGGGGAAACTCTATACAATACATTCCTAAAAACAGGCAACACCATCAGCGAGATAAATACAGTACGTAAACATATATCAATGCTCAAGGGTGGAGGCCTGGCCAAGATCGCCTACCCTGCTACAGTCATCGGATTGGTATTTTCTGATGTACCAGGAGATAAATTTGAAGATGTTGCATCTGGCCCCACATACAAAGATACGACTACTATAAATGATGCCGAAAAGATTATAGCCCACTACAATCTTGGTGAATTTAATCTAAATGAGACACCCAAGGAAGATAAATATTTTGAAAAAGTAAATAATTTTGTCCTAGTATCAAACAAGACCGCCACAGAAGCAATGGAGCAAAAAGCTAAAGAATTAGGATATCCATCCATAGTTGTATCAAATGAATTATACGATGAAGTAGACTCTGCACTAGAGAAAATAATGGAAAATGAAAAAGACGGCACAGTGATCATAGCAGCCGGTGAGCCTAAACTAGTAGTCACAAAAAAAGGTGGCTCTGGTGGCAGAAATATGTACATGGGACTAAAAGCGATAGAAAAAATTGGCGAGCACTCAGTATTCATCCCTCTCGCATCTGATGGTATGGATAATAGTGCTGGCGCAGGTGCTATAATAGATGTACATACAAAAGAAAAAGTTTTAAACAAAGAGATTGATATAAAAAATTACATAGAGAATTTTGATGCATACAGTGCATTTGAAATGATTGGAGATATAATTATGACAGGCCCCACAAATGCAAATGTATCTGACATCATGATATTATTTAAAAATACAAATGAGCCAAAGTAAAATTACTAAAATTTTTGCTACAGAGATAAAGGATTCACGAGGCAATCCCACCATCTGTGTAACAGCAGAGATCGGAAAATCTACTGGTTCATTTTCTGTACCCTCTGGTGCCAGTACCGGATCCCACGAGGCATACGAGCTCCGTGACAAAGACGGTAAAGGTGTAAAAAAAGTAATTGAAAATATAAACAAGAAAATAGCTCCCGCCCTACTAGGTAAAGATGCATCAAACCAAAAACTCATCGACAATATAATGCGGGAACTTGATGACACAAAACAAAAGAAAAATCTTGGTGGCAATGCACTCATAGGTGTATCTATAGCAGTAGCCAAGGCCACAGCTGAAACAAAAAATATGGATTTATATAAATATCTCCGCACACTCGCAGATATCAAGCCATCTCGTATGGTTCCACTGCTATATATGAACCTGATAAATGGAGGCAAGCATGCCAACAATAATCTAGCTTTCCAGGAGTACCACATAGTTCCTTTTACAAATGATGTAAAACAAGCAGTAAAGATAGGTATCAAAGTTCAAGAATCTATCGAGGATATGCTATGTCGTGACCTTGATATAAATGAAGTACCCATGGGAGATGAAGGAGGTTTTGCTCCAAAAATAACAGATATAAAAAAACCGCTAGAATACCTCCGTCGTGCGATAGATGAAAATGCCCTAGGGTGCGAGGTGCGCCTTGCTATGGACGTAGCAGCGTCATCATTCTGTACTCCAGAATTTACAATATTCGGAAAAGATGAGAGTAAGTACGACATAGATGGCAAGAAAATCTCCAGAGATGAATTGATGAATATATACAAAGACCTCATAAAAGAATTCAACATTTTATCCATCGAAGATCCATTCCACGAAGAAGCCTTTGCAGATTTTCAAAAATTAAAAAATGATATGAATATAAAGGTAGTCGGTGATGATCTGACTGTTACCAATGTAAAGCTCTTGGAAAAAGCAATTCAAAAAGATAGTATCAATACAATAATAATAAAGCCAAACCAGATAGGCACTCTAACAGAGACACTAGATACCATGAAGCTAGCCCGAGATAACAATATTGACATCATAGTCAGTCACAGGAGTGGCGAGACGGATGATGACTTTATAGCTGACCTCGCATATGCATTTGGATGTTATGGATTAAAAGCCGGAGCTCCGACGAAATACGAACGCATTATTAAATATAAAAGATTGATTCAGATATCAAAAAAATAAAATGGAAACAAATTCAAAAGCACAAATAGTAGCAACCATTGGACCCGCATCAAAAGATATTGCAATCCTAGAAAAGATGCTAGACCACAAGATGGATGTAGCCCGCTTAAATTTCTCTTGGGGTACACATGAGGAGCACGCACAGTACATAAAAGACATCAGATCATCTGCAGATAAAATCGGGAGAAAGATACCTATCATCCAAGATTTATCTGGACCTAGAATCCAAGAAGGCGCAGGTCATACATATAATCAAGAAGTGGAAGTGATCACAGAAAAAGACCTTTCTGATTTAAAATTTGGAATAGACCAGGGAGTAGATTATGTCGCATTATCTTTTGTGGGATCAGGATCTGACATCAAGAAACTACGCGCTCATATGCAAGAGATGGGCAAGATAATCCCGATAATAGCCAAAATAGAAAGGAGAATTGCGATAGATAATCTAGATGAGATCATAGGAGAAGCAGATGCGATAATGGTGGCACGTGGAGATCTAGGTAGCGAACTACCCATCGAGACTATCCCTTTTGCACAGCAAGACATAATAAAGAGATGCAACGAGGCAGGTAAACCAGTAATAGTAGCTACCCAGATGATGCTATCTATGAAGGAGAATCCAGAGCCTACTCGTGCAGAAGTGACAGATGTAGCATTTGCTATCATTGAAGGTGCCGACGCCGTCATGCTATCCGAGGAATCTGCCAGCGGTAAATACCCCCTCGAGGCAGTGACTATAATGGAGAGAATCATAAAAGAATCCGAAAAATACATCACCCGTCCAAATAGAAAAAGTCTATAATAAAATCCCTCACGGTTTCCGTGAGGGATTTTATTATTTTATCCAAATATTTTTTATATTCACAAACTCTTTGATTCCATAGCTACCGAGCTCTCGCCCATAGCCTGATCTCTTTGTTCCTCCAAAAGGTATCCTTGAATCTGATCTGACATATCCATTTATAAATACATTACCTGCTTCGATTTTTGTAGCTATATTTTTTGCTTTTTCAATATCCTTTGTGAAGATAGTAGCACCGAGACCGAAAGGAGTATCGTTTGCTATCTTTATCGCTTCATCAATATTTGAGAATTTTATAATAGGAGCTACCGGTCCAAATACCTCTTCATCATATACTGGCATCCCCTTTTTTACATGATCCAATACTGTAGGCAGATAGTAGTATCCGCTACCCTCGCCTCGAGTCCCACCACAGATAACTTTTGCACCAAGGGTGATAGAGTCTTCTACTTGTCTCTCTACATCCTCTAGGCCTTGTAGAGTAGCCAGTGGTCCTACAGTTGTCTCTTCGAGTAGTGGATCACCTACTATCAAATTACTCACATGATTCACAAATAATTCTGTAAATTTTTCTACTATTGTATCCTGCACTATAAATCTTTTAGCTGCGATACAGCTCTGACCTACGTTGTTTTGCATTCGTCCGATAGCAGCGTCTATCGCAGCTGCCTCTATATCTGCATCTTCTAATACGATAAATGGATCACTACCACCGAGCTCGAGAACAGTTTTTTTAATTTCATCTCCGGCGATAGACGCCACAGATCGGCCAGCACCTTCACTACCAGTGAGAGTCACTGCCTTTATATGATGATTACGAATCACACTCTCTACCCTACCCGAACTTATAAATAAATTTTGGAAAATACCTTTTGGAAAACCAGAATTTGTAAGAGCATCCTCTATGGCTTGTGCACACTGGGGCACATTTGATGCATGTTTTAGTAAGCCCACATTCCCAGCCATGAGTGCTGGAGCGATAAATCGGTATACTTGCCAGTAAGGGAAATTCCAAGGCATCACAGCGAGCACTACGCCTAACGGCTCAAATGATACATAATTCTCACTAGCATTTGAATGAAGTATTTCATTTTTCAAAATACTCTCAGCACTTTCTGCATAGTATTCACAGACACCTGCACATTTTTCTAGCTCCACGATTGCAGCTTTTTTGGTCTTGCCCATTTCTATGGATGCGAGCATTGCCATACTGTCTATATTTTCTCGGATATAAGATGCGTGTTTTTTTAACAAATCAGCCCTATGAGAGAAAGAAGTCTCTCTCCATTCCATAAAAGTATCTTGGGCAAAATTTATCTTGTCTACAAGTTCTGACTCAGATATCTCGCTGAAATCTTTTATTATTTCTTCTGTGCTTGGATTTTTTGATTGTATTGGCATTGATTCAGCGGAATCACGTCGCACCAGTCCTATAAGTGCGACGCTTCCAAAATTAATTAATAATTATATTGAAATATCTCCTAAATCTTCATTTGCAAAGGAATAGTCTATCGGACAAGATATGATATGCACACCAGTACTCACCAGAGCTTTTTCTAATACAGTAGTTAATCCATCTGCGCTCTCCACCCTGTGACCCACAGCTCCAAAGCTCTCTGCTAGTTTTACAAAATCTGGATTTTTGAAATCAAGAGAAAAAGGAGGTAAGTTCATATTCTTTTGCTTCCAGCGAATCATACCGAAACCTGAATCATCGAGTATCAATACTACCAGATTAATACCTAGTCGAACTGCAGTTTCCAAGTCCCCCAGGTTCATCATAATTCCACCATCACCAGAAACTACGAGAACTTTTTTATCAGGATATAGGATCTTGGCTGCGATACCAGAAGATAGTCCTGCCCCCATAGTAGCCAATGCATTGTCTAGTAGAACACTATTCTGCTCACGACTGGCAAAATTCCTAGATACCCAAATCTTGTACATACCATTGTCCAATGCCAGCATACCATCACTAGGTAGTACCTTTGATATATCTGATACAATTCGCTCAGGCCTGAGTGGGAAATCATCTGCATCTGCAAATTTTTGAATATCAGCTTGCAATTCATCTCGGACTTCAAAGAAATATTTAAAATCCCAATCTGGATTTATCTTTATACTTTCAGCGAAAGCCCATAGTGTATGAGATATATCTCCCACTACCTCCATAGTAGGCACATACACATCATCTACTACAGCAGGATAGAAATGTACATGGATAGTTTTACATTGGTCGCCAGTTAGTATGATTGGTGGTTTTTCACTCACGTCATGACCGATCATGATTATCAAATCTGCCTTTCGGAGAGCCTTGTGTACATAGTCCCCATCAGAGAGAGATGTTGTCCCTATATGTAAAGTAGAAGTCTCATCTTCTACCCCCTTACCCATCTGAGTAGATACAAAAGGGATACCTGTTTTTTCCAGGAAATTATGTAATTGTTTTCGCACCAATTTTCTATTACCACCGGAAGCGACCACGATCATGGGACTCTTTGCACTTTCGATTTCTTTCAGCGCTTCTGCTATTGATTTTTCATCTGCATTTGGACGACGCACTCTGTATCGAGGTATCGGCTGCATATCACACACTTCTTCCGCTATGTCTTCTGGGAATTCTAGGTGTACAGCTCCAGGTCTCTCGCACTCTGCGAGCTTTACTGCCTCACGGACAGCACTTGGAATACGATCACTAGATATGATAGTCTGAGAGAATTTTGTTATCGGACGCATCATCTCTACCACATTTATAATCTGAAATTTTCCTTGCTTGCTTTTCTTTATTGGCTTTTGGCCTGTGATCACCAGCAGTGGTATCCCAGCTAGCTGTGCATATGCGACTCCAGTGACTAGATTGGTAGCTCCGGGCCCTAGAGTAGACAGAGCCACCCCTACAGCACCAGTTAGGCGCCCTAGTGTAGCTGCCATGAATACTGCGGCCTGCTCATTGCGAGTAGTTATGAATTTAATATTTGAAGTACGCAATGATTCCACGAACATCAGATTCTCTTCACCTGGTACCCCAAATATGTATTCTACGCCTTCGTTCTCAAGGCATTTTACAAAAACATCTGAGGCATTATTTTCTTTCTTTATCATGTTTATATTATATCATAACTATAAAAACCCTTATTTTGTTTACATTATTAAACAAATGTGCTATAATTATTCAAAACAAAAAACCAAACGCAAGACATGAAAAAGAAAATTGATCTTTTGGCTCAAACAACAGAGAAATCTGGCACTGATTACTTAGGTATTATTGAGTTGGAATCTTTCCGCCACAAATGCATTTTAAATTTTAAAGGCAAAACGCAGAAAGGTAGACTACGCAAAATTGAAATCAGTAAAAATCCTCAAAATGGAAAAATGTGCCCTGTCTTGAACGATAAAGTTCACAGATTAATTACACTCTCAATAGAGGAGAAAATTAAGATTGAAAACCTAAATTCAAACCCAAAAAATACCAACTATGGGCTAGCTAGTGGAAGTATAAAAATTGAGGAAGAAGAATACCTCATTTTTTTTGAAAATAAAAATTCACCAGCAAAGGTTCTAAATCAGAGACCACGACCATTATTGATGCAACAATCTGCATCAAGCTAAAAAGAAAAAGCCGGCCCTTCATAGGACCGGCTTTTTTTATTTAAAATCAATATTGAAATTATACATTCCCATACTACACATACCCGTAATAGATGTGTTTTCTTTTGGTGTACCTAAATCTATCTCTGTACTACCAGTATTTGGTAGTATCTTTTGAAAACCGATTGAACGAATCACGAGGGCAGTAGAACAATCATATGTCCCATTTGTTTTTACAATCAATTTTGTCGGAATACCAGATTTTGCTTCTGATAATCGTGGACTATATCCCCCGCGAGCATTGATCGTGACATACTGTATGCCATCTCGTATCTCTACGTTGTTTATATTATCTGTATCTGTTTTTTCTACGACTTTTTTATTGGAAGTATTGCCTACTAATAAAATGGCAATAATTATCAGTAATGCAATACCTAGTATTATTGGAGCTGTTTTATTCATAATAATATTATATATTAATTATCGGGTTAATAATACCAAGACTAGCAAGTCCTGAAAGTAAGGCAAATAATCCGAGACCTAGTACGACTACACCTGCAGATTTAAAGAATATTGGTGCATATTTACTGTGTGCGAATGAGGCTGAACCAAATGATAGCAAAAGAAGTACTGGTAATGTACCCAGAGCAAATGCAAACATAATGAGGAGCCCAGATGTAAATGATCCACTTGAAAGCGCGACGAATTGCATTGATTGAGTAAATCCACATGGCAAAAAGAATGTTGCAAATCCTATAATTAATGGGGTGAGAGTTTTGTGTTCAATTTTTCTAAAAAAATTAAAAATTCCAGAGTTTAAAGTAATCTTATTTTTTCTAAATACTCCAATTAAATTAAACCCCAATAGCAACATTATGATAGATGCGATAACTCCCAAGATAGCAGTGAGTATAAAATTAATACCTATAGCATTACCTAGCAATCCTAATAACCCACCAAGCACAGCAAAAGAAACGAGCCTACCTATATGGAAAAGTAAGAAGGTTTTTTTATCACTGATATTATCTTGTGAAATTTTTGCTGACAATGACAAAACCAATCCACCGATAATTGCCAGGCAACTAGACACCGAAGCGATCAGTCCAATGAGAAAACTAGTAGTGGGGGTGACTTCCCCGCCAATACCAAAATTTAATATTCCAGATTTTTGAAGCAAAAAGAATAAAATTAAAAATACAATTCCGATTGGTAATGCTGTCCATAAATCTTTGTGATTTTGTTTTTCTTTTTCTTTTTTCTCAGTACTCAATACATATCCATTTTCTTTTATTTTTGAATTTAAAATATTCAAAATTTCTTCTGATGTCTTTTCACTTTCAATCTCAACTGTTTCTTTTTTAAGATTTACAATTACACTCTCTATAAAATCCTGCTCGCCGATAATATCTTCGAGGAGGATTTTACAAGATGCGCAATGAGTACCCGATACGTGATAAATATTTTTCATATATTATAATTTTTTACTCTTAATACGTAATGAATTACCGACGACTGATACAGATGACATAGCCATAGCCAGTCCTGCAAATGCAGGGTTTAGTGTCCATCCAAATATCGGATAGAATACTCCAGCTGCGAGTGGTATGCCTACTATATTGTACACAAATGCCCAGAAAAGATTTTGTCTTATACCTCGCATCGTCATCTTTGATAGCTTCACTGCTTTTACAAGTTTAGACATATCACCATGGAGGAGTGTAATTCCGGCTGATTCTATAGCTACATCAGTGCCTGTACCCATGGCAATACCTACATCCGCCTGGGCTAGTGCTGGGGCATCATTTACCCCATCGCCAACCATAGCCACTATCAATCCAGAATCTTGCAACTCTTTTATTTTCCCAGATTTTTCCTCTGGCATGACTTCAGACATTAGGTCATCTATGCCAGCTTGTTTTGCTATGTATGAAGCCGCTAAATGATTGTCCCCCGTTAGCATTATTACTTTTATCCCTTTTTTATGTAGATCGGAAATTGCATCTTTAGTCTCTTCTTTTAGAATATCTGCCAGTGCTATTAGCCCTACTTTTTTAGAATCAATTTCCACTACGATCACTGTCTTGCCCTGTGATTGTAGTTCTTTTATTTTTATATCATTTTTCTCTTCCCCACTTGGCTTGTGGATATATACGAGACTACCTCCCATTTTAGCTTTTACCCCCACACCCTCGAGCGATTGAAAATCTGAGACTTCTTCTAAAACAATTTTTTTATCTTTTGAATATACAACTACAGCTTCAGCTAGTGGGTGCTCGGATTTATTCTCGACACTAGCGGCAATTTTTACAATTTTATTTTCATCAAAACTATTATCTAAAATTACAATATCTGTTACTTCTGGTTTTCCTTTTGTGATTGTGCCAGTCTTATCGACTACTACAGTATTTACTTTACTTAGCATCTCCAGAGCCTCGGCGTTTTTAATCAATATTCCATTCTGTGCCCCCTTACCCACACCCACTATTATAGCTGTCGGTGTAGCCAGGCCTAGTGCACAAGGGCAAGCGATAACGAGTACTCCCACAAATGACATGAGTCCATAAGATACAGCACTTGCAAAACCAATAGTATACCCTCCGACAATAATCCATACGATCAAAGACAGAAAAGCAATAATCAAAACTATTGGTACAAAAATACTAGATACCCTATCTGCTATCGCCTGTATTGGCGCACGACTACCTTGAGCGTCAGAAACCATTTTGATTATTTGAGATAGGAATGTATCGTTGCCGATTTTTGTAGTTTGGAACTTAAAACTACCTTGTCTATTTATTGTTGCTCCTACTACACTGTCCCCTACTTTTTTATCTACTGGGATAGGCTCTCCTGTGATCATAGCTTCATCGACAGATGAGTAACCCTCGACTATCACACCGTCTACTGGTATTTTTGATCCTGGTTTTACAATGACTATGTCTCCTATTTTTACTTCACTGATTGCTATTTCTTTTTCTTTCCCATCGACAAAAATTAATGCAGTTTTCGCCTGCAAACCAATCAACTTTTCTATAGCTTCACCTGTGCGGAGTTTTGATCTTGCTTCAAGATATTTTCCTAAAACAATAAAACCTATTACAACAATAGTCACATCAAAATAAGTATATTCTGGTAACTTTAGATATGTTCGCAATTCTGGAAGCAATACAATAATCACACTATAGACATACGCAGAGAGTGTGCCTATACCTATCAGAGTGTCCATATTTGCTACACGATAACGAATAAATTTTACTACTCCTTGTAAAAATGGCTGACCTATCCAGAACAATACAATAGTTGCAAGTACCATAGAGATAATATTGAATACATCCATTGGTATCGGTAGTATTGGCATAAAACTCCAGAATTTTGCCGCAATATCCCACATCATTAGAATAAATATAAATAATGAGATAGGTAATACAAATTGCATCTTGGATCTCATTTCCAAAATTTCACTTTCTTTTTGTTCTTTTGTATCATTCATACCAGCATGGTCCCGATGATCCATATCCTGATCCATCTCCTCTACAAAAGAATACCCTAGAGGCTCGATTTCTTTATTCATATTTGAAACAGAAATTTTTGCATCATCAAATTTGATTTGAGCTTTTTCTGTCGCAAAATTCACATTTATACTATCCACTCCATCTATTTTGGAAATTTTTTTAGTGATAATAGCCGAGCAACTAGCACAATGCATTCCTTTTACTTTTAGTGTTTGATTAGACATATATTTTATAGATTAAATCTTGTACCATTCCATTCGGAAGTCTTGAAACAATTTCAAAGTTGTAGTTAGGAATGTATCTACAGCATCGGCATTGTTTAATATTTCAGTTCTACTTGATTTTGTTTTTATATCACTTGTCATAATCAGACCATCTTCATGGTGAGCAATGAGTGCATTTAAAAACCTCAGGTCAAATTTTTCATCATAAGCACCCAAATTTGGTACTACTGGATCTGCTACACGGCGTGTATCACCATACCAGTCCTTTTTCCATTGATACAATTCTGCTATCGCTCCCGGCTCATCTGCGAGTATTTTTGCAGATAAATCTTTCATACCTTGTCTCTGTGTAGTATTTTGAACTTGCTCTGCAAGTAGCATGGCCCCTCTGTGGTGTGAGATCATCGCATTTATATATCGCAGATCCAATGTTCGATCCGCACGACCAAAATCCATAGATGTCTTGTCATACATACTGATCTTATATTGAGGGTTTGTAGTGTATCCTATAGCGAGACCTGCTATACCTGTCACGATCATGAGTGACACTGCTAAACTTGTTGATATTTTATTCATATATTTTTAAAAAAATTAATAATTTTACTTTCTTTTTAATTGATAGACTTTCAAAATTTCTTTTGTGGCCTTTGTCGTCTCGCCACTCTTTATCTGATTTATCAGACAATGACCTAGATGCCCCTCCATCAATACATCCTCTACACTTGATAATCCTTTTTTAATTGCTGATGTTTGAGTGATCACATCTATACAATATTTATCACTTTCTACCATCTTTTGAAGACCTCTCACTTGCCCTTCAATTATTTTTAGACGTCTTATTAATTTTTGTTTATTTGTGTTCATATTCTTATTATATACCCCCTGGGGGTATTGTCAAGGCAAATACAAAAATAGCCCAAAGGTTACCTTTAGGCTATTTAAGAACATCTTAATGCTTATCTAAATCGAGAATTTCGTCTATGCGAATTTGATCTACGAATTCGGGTACGTGTGATACGAGGATCATCGCGCCTTCGTATTCATCGAGAGCCTTGGCGATGACTGGTAGATGACGGAAGTTGATATGGTTTGTAGGCTCATCGAGTATCAATAGTCCTGGGCGCTCTATGACCAGGCTCGCAAATGCGACCAGCCCCTTCTGGCCTTCTGATAGACTACCGATACGAGTATTGACCATATCCCCTGTGATGAGGAATGATGCTGCCGTAGCGCGGATGCGCTCTTCATCTACACGTCCGGCGTATTTACGAGACACATCAGCGAGAGCCTCAAATACTGTATGCTCGAAATTGAGAGTCGAGAAATCTTGACGATAGTATCCGATATTTACGCCCGGAGCGATAGTCACACCTTCGGCACGATTATTTGCAAGTGCTTCCAGTAGTGTACTCTTGCCTATGCCATTTGGCCCAGCGAGAAGTAGGTGCTTGTTCTTGCGAAGTTTTACATTTACTTTTACTTGTTTTGGCTTGTGATTTTTTAAAATAGATACAGATTCAAAAGTGATAATATCACCGATCAGATCACCCTGGAATGGGATCTTGAATGGGCGGATAGTTTTATCCTCTTTTCTTACATCTACTTTTTCTTCTTCGAGATCTTCGGCTAGTTCACGCATGCGTTTTGCTACAGCACGGAGATTTCCTCCCTTCATTGCAAAGGCATTGGCCTGGTCTTTTTTAGCCTGTATCTCTTTCGATAGAAGTGCATTTTTTCTATTCTCGCGCTCCATACGAACTGCGATCTGATCACGTACATCTGTATAGTTACCTACGTACTGCTCTATCTTTCTCGTATATACATCTAGATATAGTACTGCATCAGTAAATGAATTTAGAAAATGAGAATCGTGAGAGATGACAATAACAGTCTTTTTGTATTTCACTAGAAAATCTGTCAGGTGTGCAATACCAGCTTTGTCTAGATTATTCGTAGGCTCATCGAGCAGTAGGATATCTGGATTTTGAATAAGGGCCGATGCGAGCAGTATGCGGGCCTGCTGTCCACCAGAAAAAGAGCGCACGATTCTATCGTGAACTTTTTCATGCCCCTTTAGATTTACTACTTCCAATACCTCATCTATACGAGGATCTATGTCGTAGACTTTTTCCTTAAAACATTTAGAAAAGAATTCCCGAACAGTCAGATCAAGCTCATCCCTAGGTATGACCTGACGAGCGATAGCTATAGTTGTACGCTGAGCCAGGTGTATTTGCCCATCTTCCGGTTCATTCATCCCAGTGATCAGAGAAAAAAGAGTACTTTTTCCAGCACCATTTTGTCCCATGATAGTCACCTTCATACCGCGACGTATAGAAAAATCCACCGCATCGAGTATCGTCTTGTTGTGCCCATATTCAAATGTGACTTTTTCAAATCTTACTACTACTTCGCCGTGAGCCATATAGACACTTACAATACACTATTTTTCATTAAATAGAAAGCCTATCTTGAGTTTGAGTCTATAAATTCACTTATTTGATTTATAGCTTTATCATACTTTACCCAGAGAGATTTTTTAAACTCAGAATCAGATTGATCAGGTTCATCAGTTACAGTGGTATAACTGTATACGATATGACCATCTATTACTTTTGCTACAGGAGCACTTATATTGTCCCCTAGATATATCACATTTGTAGGCCGAAAAACACCATTTTCATTTACCACCAATACTCCGTAAAAATAATCACCATCCGAATCAGTATCATCTACTAATATAGTGGCTGCGTCTATGTCCCTGTCTTGGTCAAAATCAGAATATACAGGATCGCCAAATAATGACAAATTGCTTTTCTTGGCAGAGCTAGAGGTGTACTGATTCATGGATACACCATCTTTCAAATTAAATACTGCACCATTAATATCGTACGACATATTGGCGACATCTGGAGCATTGACTCCGGGCTTTATGGTACTACCCCTTATCAAAAGATATTCAATTATTCCAGATATAATAATAAGCCCGACTATTACAGCGACTCCACCAAAAGTTATATGAATTGTTTTTTTAATATGATGTCTCATGTGATTAAATATAGTTATTTATATATACAAATATTTTACCACAAATAAATTTTGCAAGATAGCAAAAAAATAAAACTCCGAGTGGAGTTTTATTTTTTTCCTTTTTTATTCTTTAGAGCTTTCTTTGCAAGCATCTCTCTCTTGATAGCTAGTCTCTTTGCTGTCTTGTGAGAATGTATTGATTTTGGATGCACCCCAAGATTTGTACTTCTTTTTGCCATTTCGTTAATTTTGGTTATTTAATAAGATATATAAACACTATACATCATTTTGTGTTTTTACTCAACACAACAAAAAAAGGCGCTTCGTTTCCGAAGCACCTTTTCTAATTTTTCCAAAAACGACCCGACCTACCTTTATCACTACGTAATACATAATAGCCTGCAGGCAAATCACTCACATCTGTACTTGTACCCTCTCCAGTTTTTACCCTAATGCCATTAATATCAATAATTGAATACTGACAAAAATATTCAAAGAATAAGATATCTGTAGTAGGGACAGGATAAAGAAAAATCTTTTTCTTTTGATCAATCTCCCCAAACCCTGTTGGCTTTAGTGTGATAACTTTCATCCCCACAGAAGAAGGATCCTCTGTGGAGTTACCAAGATTATCACTCCCCCAAAACTTTCCCCACACCATACTATAAGCATTCGTATCAATATTAAAATTATAATAAAGATTTGAAATTGAACTAAAATTATTTACATTATTATAATTAAGTTTTGTGCTCACGGGTGCTACGGCATGCTTACATAAAGAATCAGAAAATACCGCAGCATAGGCCACTGCTGTGCTCTTTGGAGATAGCTCAATAGTACCCCTTAGTTCGATTTTTTCTGCCCCAGAGAAACGAGTCAGTGACTGATTTTTAATCTTTAGTGCACCATTACTACCGCCATTATCCCATCCGTTTCCAGACAAGGTAGTGATACTACCAATGGTTATGGTGTCTGTACCAGAATAGTCTCGTATAACAATCTTGACCAGATACGGTGTACCTGGTAAAAGCTTGTCAGCACGTAGAGAAAAAGGTGTCAGTCCATAAGTGTCCAGAGTATCTCCATCAGAAAAAATTCCTCCGAGAAATAGATAGAGATGGGTGTGCACACTAAAAACAGAACAATCCCCGTAAATAGAGATCGAATTTTTACCCACGACAAGACTATCCACAAATAATTCTGCTTCAGTAGCAGAAGAGGACTTGATTCCAGTACCCAGTACTGACAAAGACAAGACAAGTAAAACTTTCTTCATTTTTTAATTTTTGGTTTTTATTTATTGATTACAAATGACAAATAATATAAAAATTCGTATTTTCGTACGAATTTGTATAAACTATTTTTATCAATATAGCACATTATTTTTCAGAAAAATAATAAATTATATGGTATATTACAAAATATGAACATAGTCAAAAAAAATATATTATTACTCACACTTATAGCAATATCTAGCCCTGGATACGCATCGGCTCTGACTGCAAATGATATGGGTTCTTTTAATCTATACAATGGTAAATATGCCTACGGAACAAATATGGGATATTATGGAACCCACCTTACAGATCAAAATGTCGCAGAGCTCGCATACAATGCAGGAGCGCGAACTATCCGCGTATCACTACCAGACTGGCTCATCACAGGATACGGAATAGACGCCAGGAAAACAGCATTTGAATATTACAAAAATCTAGGACTCACAGACCTAACTGCATTCCTTGGTGAGCCAAATACTACAGGCACAGACAATAGAGAAAATAAAATATTCTCCGGTGCTTCAGAGCGTGCAAAAACTTTTAAGGGTCTATATGAGCCAGTGTGGCTCGATACAGGAAAGACACAGATAAACCCCGCAAATACTTATGCATCTTATGTATATAAAACAGTAAAAAATTATGGACAATATGTAAAATTTTGGGAGATAGTAAATGAGCCAGACTTTACATACAGCTCACATGGATGGCAAGACAAGAGTGCTGATTCAAAGAGCTGGTGGAATGTTAATCCTGATCCGGAAGATCTGACAAACCTAAAAGCCCCTATCCAATACTACATACGCGAGCTACGCGTAGCATACGACGTGATCAAGACGCTCGAACCCGGTGATTATGTAGCCACAGGTGGTATAGGATACCCATCATTCTTAGATGCACTCATGCGAAATACAGACAACCCTGTGGATGGTAGTGTCACTACCGAGTATCCACTAAAAGCTGGTGCGTATTTTGACGTACTATCTTTCCACACTTATCCGATGTATGACCTACACAAATGGGACAATGCGAAGGGTGGCTTTGTTTACAGCAGACACTCAGATGCAGCAGCAGATGCACACTTGAAATATCAAACAGAGCACAACACAATACTGGAAAAATATGGATATGAAGGATCAACTTATCCTAGGAAGCAATGGCTCGTCACAGAAACAGATATTCCCCAAGCCACAGTGGGCACAGATTGGGGTGGATCAACAGAATCAAATAATTATTTTATAAAGATGCATGTATTAGGTCAGGCGAATGGGATTATGCAGACTTACAAATATGGTCTCGGACAAAATAGTACTAGCACAGACAGCTTCAACAAGATGGGACTATATGGGGATATCAGCTCTTCTAATGCTACAGTATCCAATGCCCCAAAGACAGAGCAATACAAAGCACAGAAAACTATCAGCGAATTACTCTACGGCAAGAAATACAATCAGACAAAAACAAATCAATTGAATTTACCTAGTACTATGCGGGGGGCAGCATTTGAAGGAGAAGATGGTAAATTCACTTATGTACTCTGGGCTAAAACAACTACTGATCTGAGTGAGAGCGTGTCTTCAAATTATACTTTTCCTTTTAATTTTGTCGGTAATCGTAGTGAATGGGACTATAGCAGTACAAGAAAAGAAACTCCTGTGAACAACACTCTCGTGAATGTGACGTCCTCCCCTTCATTCTTCATAGAGACAAATTCATCAGGATCTAATTATAACTCAAACAACAATTCAACATATGTAAATCCAAATTATAATTTACCCCCTATCAACCCTACATATACAGCACAGGAGAGTAATCCCACATATATTCAAAATTACAATCAGATTCCCTCTCCGTCTTATACGAGCCCCACATACACAAATCCGACGACTTACTACCAGAATACAAAAATCCAAACAAGTATAAATTCTGGATATGTACTTACAAATAGGATAGCCACCACTGCACCTATATTAAATATCCGCAAGACTCCAGCAGGTAAACTATATGCCCGCATAGGATACGGGGCTACGGGTACAGTAGTAGAGAATATGTATCTGAACAAGGTCCTGTGGCATAAGGTGAATTTTGATCAGGGCGTATCTGGATGGGTACATAGTAAATATGTAAAAAATATTGCTCCACTAAAATAAATACTGCTCGCAAGGTTAATCTTGCGAGCAGTTTTTATTTTGAGTGGTTACTGTTTATATTTATTGAACCGAGCTTCAGTTCTCTCCATATACAGAACACACATACCCTCTGTAAAAAAATCATCCTTCTTGAAAATGATAATATCATTCTTTTCAATAAGAATATTTGAACCATAGGCAATTGGTAGCTCATCTGGGCTAAAAGGTTTTGTTCTAATAACAGAATAATGACTAATAATCAACTTTGTAAGATTTTTAGCTATCGAAGCCTTCAGCTCTGCCAGTCGATTGAAATTGCGACTTCCATTGAACCATCTAGTAGATTCTTCCACTTGATTCAACATTTTAAAATCAACACCTACCCAGTACTGTTTGCCCGCAGTAATAGTATTAATCATTTCAACAACTTTTCCGATATTTTCGGAGCTTAATATAAATTGTGCCATAAAAAAATTTATTTTTTTTATAACAATATAACAAAACACACAAAATGTCAATAAATAAATTTATTTCAATTCGACAAGGAGTGAATCTATATCTAGGTGTTCTGTGACCATCTCCACCATACCATCATTCCCCACCTTCCATTCAGACTTTGGTCTATCGCAATATATCTCTACGCCATTACCATCGGGATCCTTCATATATATCGCCTCGGACACGCCATGATCTGCAGTACCATCAATAGGGTACCCAGAATCAATCAGGTGCTTTAGAACTCGAGCCAACTCTCGACGATTTGGATACAGGAATGCCACATGATACATGCCGGTGTGCCCCTGTGGTGGTGGAACCGCATCAGGACCTGACCAAGTATTGAGTCCTATATGATGATGATACCCACCTGCTGACAGAAATACTGCTGACTTGCCATAACGAGCAGAAATTTCAAATCCCAATAAGTCACGATAAAAAAACAACGACCGATCGAGATCTGCTACTGTTAGGTGTATGTGCCCTACTGTAGTTTCTGGGTGATTTTTCATAATTATTTTTTAAAATCATTAATACTCCTGAACCTCCCGGCGGTTTTATTGATGCGGTCAGTAGCGATGACTGTCAGAGAAGCTAGCATGACACCCACCCCTACTAATATGTAGATAGAAACTATTACCCTAGACAAATCAGTCGTAGGATGTATGTCTCCGTAGCCTACCGTAGTTAAAGTAGCAACAGAAAAATAAAAACTAGTTGCTAGGTCCCACCCCTCTACCACATGAAAGGTAAAAGTCCCAATACAAAGTAATGTCAATATCGCAACAACAGCTGTAATAATATGATACCTATCATGATTCTTTGTGATATTCATAATGTGATTATAACAGAATTAATATCATTAAAAAACCACAGGCAATCCTGCGGGCTTTTTAATCTTATTTATTTAATTTATCAAAAGAGATATATGAAGCTATCAATTTTTAAAAAATAGACACTGTATAGCCCAGATGATATGATAAAACAATGATAAAAGTAAAATCCTTCACATTTGGTTCATACAGGATAAACAAATCACGTGGAACTATCACATTTGACTACCATGTTGAATTCAAAAGTGGGATCAGGCAAACATATCACGATAAAATTATCCTAAAAAATATCTCACCTGAACTTTGGGATAAAATACCTGCGGACATACTCAGGCACACACTAGAATCCCTGACCTTGATGATGGGGATAAACTATTGGTGTGCATTCCCTACAAAAAACATAAAGATAAAAGATTTTACTCTGACTCGCGAACAAGCTCAATTTTGGGATTCTCTTTATCTGAATGGATTAGGTGAATTCTTCTACTTTATGAAGATGGACTTTCGTGATCTGATAGCATTCCCTTATGATGAAAATAAAAAAGTCCCACTCCCATCAGACATGGAACTACCAGAGAGATCACTATTACTAAATGGTGCAGGCAAAGATTCAATATTATCTGCTGAAATATTAAAATCTTCAAATACCCCTTTTGATTTTTTTGCTTTTGCCCCTACTCCCGCTCACATGCGTATAGGAAAATTAGTAGGTGCAAATACCATAGAGGTGAATCGCAAGATGGATTTTAGATTAGATCTAATAAAAGAATTATATGCGATATCAAATTCCTATCCTTCTGTGTCGACATTTACATTTATAGCTACGTTACTATCAGAGCTACTAGGATACAATGCGATAGTATTTTCAAATGAGAGTAGTGCAGACTTTGGAAATATGAATTATCTAGGACTAGAAGTGAATCACCAATGGTGCAAATCTTCTGTGGCTGAAAAAATGATAAATGATTATGTTCATGATTTTATAACACCCAGTATCTCGACAGTGTCCATGCTCCGAAAGTATAACGAACTACAAATAGTAGAGAAATTTGTACAGTATCCAAAATATCTACACTATGTGACTAGTTGTAATACATATTTTTGGCTACCCCGAATAGAGCAGAGGTTCAGGAGTCATGGGTACTGGTGCAACAGATGTCCCAAATGCGCATTCCTATTCACTTGTTTTTCTGCCTTTCTACCAAAAGAAGAGGTGGTCAGTATTTTTGGAGCGGATCTATATAAAAAGAAGAGACTACTGTCTATATTCAAGAGGATAATGGGTATCGAAGGATTCAAGCCACTAGACTGTGTAGGCGTCCCCGAAGAGATGATCCTGGCAATGCACTATGCAAAAGAGACTGGGAATTATGATGGTGATCTTATGATAAATATGTTCACAGAAAATTTCCCTGCAGACAAATACAACTTCAAAAAAATCGAAAAAGAAATACTAAAAAAGTAAGACAAATAAAAAGAGCCTTTTCCGTAGAAAAGGTTCTTTTTATTTTACCTAAAGTAGACAGATCCACTATCGTATTTGAGCATCAGTATCAGCTCCCCTTTTGATGTGAACATATAGCTCTGTGTCTCGGTCAGCATCTTTGTGAATTCGGCTTCTTGTGACCCATCGCAGTACATAAGAGTAGACATCATCTTATCAAAGGTGATATTTTTGTCTTTTGTTTTATACGCCCCGCCTACACCATTGCAGTCCGTCGTCGCAGAAAATGTATTGTCATGTTTAAATGTTAATGTGAATTTTTTATCTTTTAGTGGTGTAACTATTTTATCATCACTGTACACAGTCTTTATCCAGTTCCACTTTGTCATATCGAGCTTCATAATATCTGGATTTGCCTCTCCTTCAAAATCTTTGACTACCAAGGGTGGCAATTTTTCTTTTTCTACTGACCGATTAATCTCTGTTTTATCTTCTACTGTAGGGATGATAATATCATCATCGGTAAAATTAAATTTATAAATACCAGCGACTATCACTAGTAAAACTATTGCGGACAAAAATATAAGTATCTTTTTCATATATCTACTATACCATAAAAAAGCTGGACACTTTCGTGTCCAGCTTTTTTATGTTTGAGAATATTTATATCTTCTTTGGATACAGTATAGACAGCACGATAGAAGATGCCAGAGCAAACATGATTACACCTAGTGATAGCATGGATGATAGGTGGACACCAAATATCCCTGCTAGCATCTTGGCACCGATGAATAGCAATATGAATGCTAGACCTTTTTGCAGGTGATGGAATTTGTGCAAGATATTTTCAATGAGGAAGAACAATGCTCGTAGTCCCATAATGGCAAATATATTTGAAGTGAATACTACGAACATATTTTGAGAGATACTAAATACAGCCGGTATAGAATCCACAGCAAAGATAATATCTGTCGCCTCTACTAGGAGCACGATCATAAATAGTGATGTAAAATAAAACTTGCCTTTTTCTCGCACAAAGAACTTTCCCCCATGATGACTATCCGTAAAAGGCAGTATCTTGTGAGCAAATTTTATAACTTTATTGTTTTTAAAATCTATATGCTCTTCCTTTTTATCATTCAATAGCTTTATACCAGTGTAGACTAGTAATGCTCCGAATACGTATAGTATCCAGTAAAATTGGCTGATCACATACGCACCTACGCCGATGAAAATTGCTCGGAACATAATAGCCCCGATGATACCCCAGAAAAGAGCCTTGTGGTGATATTTTTCTTCGAGATTAAAGTAACTGAATATGAGCAGTATGACAAAAAGGTTGTCTACAGAGAGCATCTTTTCTGTGATATATGCACTCAGATATTGAACGGCTAGTTCCCTGCCCATGAATATGTAGATCAACCATCCAAAAGCCAAAGATATCAATATCCAAAACAATGATTGGTAGAGTGCAGGCTTGAATTCAATTTTGTGACTTTTTTTATTAAAAAATCCGAGATCGGCAACGAGAAACCCTACGACAATGACAGAAAACAGCACAATTAAAGCAGTTTGTGATTCCATATGATATTTAAGATATTATTATTTTGATATGACTTGTGTACAGTGTGCGCAGCGCTTTGCCTCGATGGGAACCTCACTCATACACTCTGTACATTTTTTTGTAGTAGGATCTGCTGATGGTTCACGGCGTGATCTTGAGATGAGCACATTCATAGGTTTTACTACAAAGAAAAATACAGCAGATGATACCAATAGGAATGATATGAGTGCATTGATAAAATGACCGACCATAAACTTGCTACCATTTATAGTGAATGACAACGCAGAAAAGTCAGGAGTACTAGCGATAGCTGCGATCAATGGAGTGAGCAGATCTGATACTAGTGCAGTCACGATAGTACCAAAAGCCGCACCGATGACGACACCGACAGCCAAGTCTACCACATTACCCCGAAGCAAAAATTGTTTAAATTCTTTTAACATAAATTATTTGTTTATATTTATATTGATATATTATATCAAATTTAATAATATTTATTTTTATTTAGTACTTATGATAAATACTATATATGCTACGTAAATCATAATCATAACTACCCCTTGCCATCTCTGTAGTGTATGCTTTTTGCCTATAAACATGACCAGGAACAAAATCAAACTAGCCAAAATTGTCATGATTATATCTATATCAGAATCTGGACTAAATGGCAGAGGTCTTATCAATGAGCTAAATCCAAGTATAAAGAAAATATTAAATATATTTGAACCTACGACATTTCCTATCGCAATATCGGATTGTTTTTTATATGCAGCTACTGCTGAAGTTGCCAATTCTGGTAGAGACGTACCAATGGCCACTATCGTCAATCCAATCAGAGACTGACTGACATTGAACATAGTGGCTATATGGACAGCTCCATCTACGATCCACTTGCCACCCAATACGAGGCCAGCTAATCCTGCGACTATATACAGAGAAGATTTTGAGTAACTTAAATCTTTGACTTCATCTACCTCCGAGCTCTCCTCTTCTGAAACCTTGGCAATTCCAAATGTGTAATACAAGAAAATTATAAAAAACGCCATCAAGACAATACCATCGAGCCTAGTCAAACCTGAGAATATTGCATTGTCTATCCTGATATCATTTACCATTACACCTAGGACCAGGGCTGCGAGTAATGACATAGGTATCTCCTTCCATACAGTATTCTTTTTTGCAGTCAACGGATAGATTATCGAAGCTATACCTAGGATCAAGAAAATATTTACGATATTACTACCTAGTATATTTCCTATTGCGATTTCTGTATTACCCTCGATGCTGGCAAATATATTTACTATGAGCTCTGGAGCAGAAGTTCCAAATGCTACTATGGTCAATCCTATGACCAAACTAGAAATTTTTAATTTTTTTGCAATAGAAGCAGAACCATCCACGAGCCAACCTGCCCCCTTGATAAGCAAAACAAAACCTAAAACAAACAATACATATATCATATAAAATAATAATGAATATCCTTTATTTCAAGGATATTCATCCTAAAACTAAAATCTAATAAATACTAATTCTCCCACTTGATCTGGAATTCCACCTCTTCTGTCTTGCCGCTCTTTTCATGCTCGATATTCATCAGTGCATTCTCTGGTACATTTATCTTTTCACCTGCAATTTGAATAGAAAACTTTTTGCCCTTTTCCACAGAGTCGGCGAGTCGGCGCAATTTTTTTACAAATTCACCTTTTGTATAGGTCTTTTCAACGTCTCTTGCTTTTGATTTTTTCATACAGGCATTATAGCAAAATATGGTTTGATTTTCTATTTCAATACAATCAGTGACTATGCCCATGATGCCCTAGAGCACTCTTGCCTTTGTATCCCCGTAGGAAATACACTGCGAGGAGTGTAGTGATAGGCACGGTCAATACTAGGCCGATACTACCCACCATAGTGCGCACAATCTCTGTAGAGAATAATTCCGAGCTGATTATCAAGCGCCATGAATATTCAGAACTAGAGAATAGTAATAGCAGTGGTAATGATGCCCCTGCATATGCCAATACAAGAGTATTCACTAGTGCAGACACATGCTCTTTCCCTACCCTCATAGCTTTTTTGTATACTTCTTTTGGCTTCAGGTGGCTCGCTGATTGGTATATCTCACTCACGACTGCTGCCTGAGTCACAGCGATATCATCGAGTATTCCTAGTACTCCTATTAGAACACCTCCGAGCAGTAATCCATGAAAGTTTAGCTTGATCGCACTACTCACCTGGAGATATGTCGCTTCGTCACTATCAAACCCAGTGAGATTCATCAGCCATACAGAAAAAACTGCGAGTACTCCAGTCAAGACGACTGAGATGATCGTACCAGAAAAAGCGACAGATGATTCCCTATTGAAACCATGGGTAAAATAAATTGCAAAAAATAAAATAATTGATGCCACCACGATACTCACTAGCATTGGTGAATAACCTTTTATCAAAAGAGGTAGCAGTACATATCCGATCACCAAAAAGCTCCCAGTCAAAGACAAGATAGATCGGAGGCCCTGCTTGCCACTAAAGACAACTATGATAATTCCAAAAATTAAAAATAAAAGTAGTATTGGAATTTGTCTGTCTCTCTCTTTTACACTATATATAGCTTCTCCATCAAGATCGCCTTTTTCGATAAAGAAAACATCGTTTTTCTCTAGTCTGATATAATCGTTTTCCAATTCAACCTTTTTACCTTTTTCTGGGCCATCGATAATCTCCGTAGAGAGGGTCTGATTTAAGCTATCGATACCCCCTTTGTTAAACTCTTCCAATATAGTACTATTTTCTTCTTTGACTACCTCTAGGACCCGAGCTCTGTGTATATTGCTATTTTGAGCATATAGCGGAATAGCCGTAGCTAGTAGCAATAGAATTAAAAATGTTTTCTTTATAGTATTAATCTTCATTCTTTTATTTTATCACAGATATCAAAACTCGTCCCTTTTATAAAAAAATCACCCATTGCAGGGTGATTTCTTAGTAGGAAATTAGTAATTAAATTTTTACTGAATCGTACTTATATCTTTCAATATTTCTGTAGCATGATTCGCAGGGTCTACTTTTTCATACACCCTTACCACTGTCCCATTGTCTATCAGATACGAGATGCGCTTTGTGAAAAGTAGTCCAGATGCACCATACTCCTTTATGACTTTTTTATCTGGGTCTGACAATAGTGTAAATGGCAGATTGTATTTCTCTGCAAACTTCTTGTGACTCGCAGGTGAATCTGCTGACACACCAAATACTGTGATTCCTGCCTTTTTAAAATCCTCGTATACCTCGGTGATCATGCAGGCCTCCTTTGTACATCCAGGAGTATCGTCCTTTGGGTAGAAATACAGAAGCACACGACCAGAGTAGTCGGATAATTTATGAACTACATTGTCTTGATCAACAAGACTAAAATCTATAATTTTTGTTCCTTGTTTTAACATAGTTTTATTGTAGCATGAACAAAAATGAACCTAAATCTTCATGAATAGTATCCTTTATGGAGCAAATAACAGTCATGAGTGGCAATATAAGCTCCACATACAAAAACAAGATTCATAAATGCAAAAATTTATTTTATTTATTCATCATTGCTTTTGTAAGAGGACCCACTACACCGTCACCTATCAGTCCATTTGCTAATTGGAATTTAATAACTGCCCTCTTTGTTAAAACCCCAAAATAATTTGTTTCAAAACCCTTAGACCCAGGGCCTGCTTTTGCCACTATATACCCATGAGTATTGAGGAATTTCTGTAGTTCTTTAATTTCTCCGTTTTTTACTCCAATTTTCAAATTACTTGAAAGTGTTAATTTACCCCTATTCACCTCTTTTGCATTTACATTTATGTTATTAGAATATTTATTGACCGAGCCACCCGACCCCGCCTTACTACTTACAAATAATAAACTTCCATTTCGGATAGCTTTGGGTTCATCAGCGATAGTTTTTTTTGAGTTAATAACGTATTCAAAAATTACTAGATTCGATTTATTCCCCACTACATCACATGAGATTGCTTTAATATTTTTTGATTCTATTAATGGAATTGGGTTTACATATTCTTCGCCAGATGAGCAACTGATCAAATCCCCATCAAATGAATACTTAATTACATCCGAACCAAACGAACTCAAAATAACCTCAATTGATTCATTGTAGCTCCCGCTCGCGTGATTAGCTGTGACACTAGGTGGTGGGGTATTGTCAATAACGATCCCAGCATCATAAGAATATTCTGAATCAAGATTTTCAGATGATATCACATAGTTAACTTCACCTTCTGCATCATTTTGATCGACAGTATAACTAACAACCCATGAATTCCCTATATTAGAATATAAAGCACCTCCCACTACTTTTTCCCCACCCGAATAGAAATCAACAAGTAAAGTTTCTGAAATATCCCCAGTAGTATCAAACTCCAAAGTAATTATATCGCCTGCCTTGGATACTGTTGGCGATGAAAGTTCATTACTTGAGTAGACATTAATATTATCCAATGTATAAATGGGAGAACTCCTTTTTATCATAAAAGTTCCTGATAATTCAAAACTAGTGCAAATAGGTTTTGGGTCATCGTCACAAACCTCGCCATTAATACCATAAGTTCCATCATCAATTAATGATATATCCCAATCAAAGGTACTTAAACTAGTTGACGAAACTAATGTCAAAGTCTCCGTACCATTATTCGCATAAATTGTATAATTTAGATTACCACCGTTTGGATCTGAGGAGGGGTTCCAGGTGATTGATAATTCATCTCCGTTGTAAACATTTCCAGGTATTGGTGTAATAAAAGAAGTTGGGTTTGGAGCAAGATTTTGCAATTCAGCAAATGGAATTGTCATACTAGCCACCTCGGTACTACCATCTCCGTATGTAGCTGTTATCTCTGGGGAAATACTGTCGTAATAGTCCAAGCCACTTCTAGCAATATGAATATGAACATCTGGGCATCCAACTCCAACACTCGTAGAAAAAGTTTCTTTGTTTTGGTCTTCTTTCGATTCAACCGTTCTACTACCCTGATACCATCTATCTGTGATATCTGAACAAAATGATTCATGCTGGTAACGCAAATCCCATCCTTGATCAATTTTTGTTGCATCTGAATACAAAACAATCCAAAAATCATTACTAACGTCAATATTATTCAAACCTAAAGTAGAATCACCATTAGAGGTCAGTGAAATCAAACGATGCTGAGAGTCATTCTTTTCTGAGTGTGTATGATTAGAAACACTACTACCATCAAAAGTCCCAACTAACTCAACATCCGGACTATCCATCCAATTTGAATCAAAAAAAGTAACGGGTGTATCCTTTTTAACTATATATACACTTAGACCTGAAGATGATTTTCCAGAACTTGGTTCTGCATTAAATTCAATAAAAAAACTACTGCTATTTGTCAAAGTCAGAGGATTATTAAAATGAAACAAGTGATAATTATCTTTTGTTATATTTGTCTCCAAAGCAGGATTCTCTTTTGTAACATCAGATGGCACAAAAAAAATCTCTGGATATATACTATCAGGGTATATATCTTCACTAATATACTTATCCTCGTCACGATCATAAGTCATTGTCTTTTGAATTTTTGTTGAAAACGGAAGACCACTTGCATCATAATCCCAACTCTTAGACCCGTCTGCGTTTAACAGTTGTATTACAGCTTCTACAGATACTGGTGACCCAGATATTTGCGCTTTGATCTTATAAGGATTAAAAATCGACACATCTAATTTAGGGTCAATTTCAATATTTGTAATTGATTCTGCGAGTACAATATTTGATGATGAAATAAAAATTGTACAAAATATCAATGCAAAAAAAATTTTATTAAGAGTATCAAGCTTCATTCTTGTATTTTAACATAAAAAAGTATTCGAAGCAGATTGTTGTCCTTACCATACAGAATAACCTCTAATGTTTACAAAGAGATCCGGACAAAAAGATTGTTAGTAGAACTACTAATTATTAAAAAGAGGAACCAAGGAGCTCAGACAATCTGATCCTTAAACTTTCATTGTCTGTATATAGTATAGGTGTATAACCTACCTCCCCAGATGAAGACAGTGAACTTTCTGAATCATCCACAAAAATAGCTTCTGAAGATTTCACTCCCAACTTATTAAAAGTGATCTCAAAAATTTCTTTGTCCGGCTTTTGATACCCCTCTTCTCCGGACACGACAACTTCATCGAACAGATGATCAATATTTTGATTTTTCACTCTATCTCTTAGTGTGGTTGTGTAGTTGCTCAATATCGCAGTCTTGAATCCTGATGCCTTTAGTTTCTCGATCATATCAATCAATTCACTATTTAATTTTTTACTCTTACTCCCCTCATCAAAAAATCTAGCGAGTTTTTCCAGCTTTACCGGGTCAGATGTGAACTCCCGAGCTACCACTAGGGCCACATCTTCCCAAGCCTTATTTTCTACATTTGTCAGATGATTATAATTCAGATATTTTGATCTCCATTCCTCTTTGGACACTCCCAATATATCAGTAATACCCGAAATCAATTTCACTCCTGAGATTTCTATAACACCACCATAATCAAAAATGATAGCTGAAAATTTATTTTGCATAATTGGATTATACTACAATTTAATCATACAAATAAAAAAGCTGACCTATGTAGGCCAGCCTTCTCTTTTTAAATAAAAAATTTTACGATAGAAATATGTTCACAAATACCGATATCCCACCTAGGATTAAAGCGTGGCCGATCAAAGGTAGAACGATACAATGAAGACAATTCCTCTTCTCCATCAAATCTCACTTTTTCATGATCTAGAACCACAAGAGTTTCTTTTGAGTCAAATTCCTTTATGGCTATTTCATAAGCCTCCTCTATAGTTGGAACTCTTTCTAATTTACGGATAGATTTTGCGACTTTTCTTGCATACATTCCATTACACCCAGTGACTATTTTCATAGCAACTTTACCATCTAATAAGACAGTGATTAAACCTTGTGTCATATATTTGTTATATTGTATTTTAATTACAATATAACAAACAAGACACATTGTCAATAAAATAAAAACGCTATTGATGGTGATTTTATTTTACTCCGAATGCGAGAGGAGCCTCCATGTATACTTATCGCTCTGTGATATAATTCTATTTATGAACAAAGAAAATGCTCTACCCTATTCACACGTTGGTGTATATGGGATCTATATCAAAAACAATGCGGTTTTGATGATAAGGAAATCTCGTGGTCCGTACGAGGGTATGTACGATCTACCAGGAGGCAGAATGGAGGCTGGAGAGACTATGGAGCAAGGTCTCAGAAGAGAGTTCATTGAAGAAGTCGGATCTGAGGTCACAGACCAGACCTTCTTGTCTGAAAATGAGTACACTACTGAGAATTACCGAGGCAGTCGCTTTCGCCACTTTGGTACATACTACATCGTCTCTATTTCTTCAGACACTGTAAAGACGGATGCAGATGGCCATGATTCACTAGGAGCTGAATTTATCAATCTTGATACACTCGATCAAGTAGAGATCGCTCCGATAGCCCTACCGATGATTCTAAAAGCTGCGGAGCAGATGAAAAATAATAAACGCGAATAATGCAATTTAGTCTCTCTTAATAATAAAAAACACCACACAAAGTGGTGTTTTTACTTATGCTCCGAATGTGGGAGGAATTTCGGGTGAGTATCGTTAGTAATAATTAGATTATTTAAACACCAATTTTGGGCTCCCAGTTTTTTACATTTGTATGTAAAATCTTTAATTTTGAAAGCCAGTTTATTATAAAGAAGAATTGCTTAATAAATATTAAAAAGATGATTGCTGAAAGCACATTAAAGATTAAATGCATATTAGCAATTTGTTGAGTTGTACTTCCTCCAAATTTTAAGATTAGATTACTTAATAGTGGCAAAAATGGATATATTATTATTACCCCGATTATGTTAAACAAAAAGTGTGCCAGTGCAGTCTTCTTTGCCTCTATCTGCATTGGTATAGCAGCAAATAGTGCGGTAGTAGTTGTCCCTATATTTGCACCCAGCATAAGGCCAATACCTTGAGGTAGGCTAATCAATCCTGAAGCGGCTAATGCCAAGATCAGTCCACCAGTTACACTACTAGATTGGAATACAGTAGTGATAATAATACCTACAGCAATAGCGATAGGAATATTTGTTATTTTTGAAATAGCATTTAATATGTCTTGATTTCCAGTGAGTGGAGCTACTACTTGGGTTATAAGCGAAATACAAAAAAATACAAGCCCAAAATAGAAAACTGATTTACCATATATGCTATATTTTTTACCAAATTTTAATAGCAAAAAACCTAATATAATTATAAATGGGGCTATCGCTGTGACATTAAGTGCTATTAGCTGCGAAGTTATTGTCGTTCCGATATTAGCACCAAATACGATACTGAGACTTTCATAGAAAGTAATCATTCCAGCGTTTACCAATCCTACTGTCATTACTGTAGTAGCAGTACTAGATTGAATGACAGAAGTTATTGCTGTGCCTGTGAGAGTTCCTATTACTGGATTTTTAGTTAATCGTTTTAAAATATTTTTGAATCGATTGCCCGCGACTTGCTCGATCTGCTTGCTGAATTTGTTTATGCTAAAAATAAAAATAAGTACTAGGGCAACAACTGTAATCATAATTTGGAATATCATTTTTTTATTATATCAAAGGTTCGAACTTCTACTAAGGTAGCAAAAAATCACCTTATTTCTAAAGTGATTTTTCGATGCTCCCGGTAGGGTATCTTCCACTACATGGACGGTACACCCATTCCATTTGTTAACACAAAGAAGGAATGGGTTTTCGATCCCTACGGTAGGGTATCTTCCTCTACGAGGACAGTATGCCTTTTCTAAATTCTTACAGAATTACAGAAAAGCCTTTCGATCCCTACACGCAAGCAAAGCAGTTTGCTTGCTCGGGGGAGCAATATAAAAAGCCACACTTTCGTGTGACTTTTTATATTGCTCCCCCGGTAGGGATCGAACCTACGACCAATCGATTAACAGTCGATTGCTCTACCGCTGAGCTACAGGGGAATATATCCATAATTAAATGAACGTGTATATAGTATCAAATATAGTACATTATTTCAAGGGGTTTGAAATTTATCAGTTTAAGCCCTATTTGTATTAAATTGATGTACTCACACGGACTTGATATAATGCATATTATGAATTTTGATAAACCCAAAGATAACAATAACGTAGACAATAATAAGAGTGTTGATGTTAAAAAGGAGCAATATTTTGATCTAGTAAACGGTTTTGGATTTTTTATTACATTGAATGCTTCAAAACTAGAAAGTCAAATATTACCAGGAAAAGAAAATGAGCTGGCTGAGCTGAGAGCTGCATTGAGAAAGCCAATCATAAATGGTATGAATTATGCTGATTTTATTTCTAAAAATTTTAATAAATTAACTGATCCAGTGGTGAGTCAGGCTATTGTTTCTCAGATTTATAATTTTTTACAATACATAGAACCGAGGCTTTCTATTTTTAAAGAGGATAGCGGTTGGGTAAAAAGATTTGACGAAGTAAAACAAAAATATATTAAAGTAGCGACTGGTAATTAAAAAACAAAAAAGCCACTTTATTTCAAGTGGCTTTTTTGTTTAGCTATTTCAATAAGATTAATGATGTCCGTGACCCTCTTTTTTAAACAATACGCGGATCAATATGATCAATGCAAGTATTCCTACGACTGTCATAAACCATTCAAATACTGTGTCCGGCATAAATGAGTTTGTACCATTCATAGATAGTGCAGTCAGGTTGTTTGTAGAGTTTACAGCACTCGCACCTAGATTCTCGGCTGGGATTGTATTTGACTGACTTACATTACTTGTATTTGTAGACTTTACTGTAGTGTTTGAAGCTACACGAGTAGTAGACTTTGTAGAACTAGTAGATGGAGTATTTACATAAGTAGTCGGCACATCTGATTGTACATATTGTACTGTCGGAGCTTGCGCTACTGCAGGTGTCGCTATGTACTGTACTGGCTGTTGATAAGTTGGGGCGACCTGAGTGTATACCGGAGCCTGAGTGTATGTAGGAGTCACCTGATTGTATCCAGCAGATTGGTTCATAGAGTATGGCTGAGAGTATCCAGGATTGTACATGTAGTAACCAGACTGATAAGAATTGTAATTTGTACTTCCACGCTCTTCAGATGTCACGGCAGCAAAAGCGTTATTAGCAATTGCTAGGACAAAAAAGGCAAAAGTAAATGCTATTAGGTTTTTGTATGCTTTGTTATTCATACGTGTATTATAGCATAATAGATACCATTTTGTCAATACCCCACTACCCTGCCACTTTGGGCTTGATTTATATAGCTTTTTAACGAAAATAAGGGTATAATACCCATATAATGAACAATAGTAGAATAAAAGTAATGGTTTTTGGGGTTTTTGACGGCATCCACGATGGACACCGCTTTTTCCTGCAGGAAGCCTCTTATTACGGCACAGAATTGACTATAGTAGTCACCCTAGATGACACAGTAAAATGGCTCAAAGAAGTGTCCCCTGTCCACACACTCCAGGAGCGTATTCGCGCACTTGAAAAGGAATACCCTCGCGCTACTGTCATCCCCGGAGACAATAAATCCAATGTATGGAATGTGATCAAAGACAATGTCCCCGATGTGATAGTCCTAGGATATGATCAGCGTAGAATGGAGAATGCCCTATTCGATATGCAGTTAAAATATGAATTTGAGATAAAGAGAGTAGAGAAAGATTTCAAAGGCAAGACCCTCCACTCTAGCCTATTGCGCAAAAATATCTAGGGTGTAAAATTAAATTCAGTCTCTTTAGAATAAGAATTTAAAGATAGTCTCTTTGGAGGGGGTTTTGCGAGTGTCGACGAGCAAACTTCAGGATTTTTTAAGCTTCAAAAAATCCGTACCCGGAGAAGAGAGCTATCTTTGAATTTTTATTTATTATTATTTAACTTATAAATCATATGAACAACCCATTTCAAAATGCACTCTCACAGCTCGACCGTGCAAACAAAGTAAAACCATTTAGTGCAGAATTCATGTCTCGATTACATCAACCAAATCGTGAACTTCACGTAGCTATCCCAGTGACTATGGATGATGGATCTTTAAAGATATTCGAAGGTTACCGTGTCCAGTACAACAATGCTCGTGGACCATATAAAGGTGGAATCCGCTATCACCAAGATACAGAGATAAATGAGGTAAAGGCTCTAGCATTTTGGATGGCACTGAAATGTGCAGTTGTGAATATCCCTATGGGCGGAGGAAAAGGTGGTATCACAGTAAACCCAAAAGAACTCTCAAAGGGTGAACTCGAGAGACTCTCTCGTGGGTGGGTAAAAATGATGGCTCCAAATATCGGACCACGCGTAGATGTCCCCGCTCCAGATGTGAATACTACTCCCGAGATAATGTCATGGATGACAGATGAATATGCAAAAAGTTCTGGCGATACTACAGGTGCTACATTTACAGGCAAGCCACTAGATGTCGGTGGATCTGCTGGGCGTGGACCAGCTACAGGCCTCGGAGGATTCTATACTTTCAAAGTCATGCAGGAAAAACTTGGACTACCCGCTTCATGCAGTGTAGTGATCCAAGGTTTCGGCAATGTCGGAGGCAATGCTGCCGAAATACTAGCAAATGATGGACACAAGATTATCGCACTATCAGATTCAAAAGGTGCGATAGTAAAAGAAGACCAAAATAGCAGTTTTGATATCAAAGCATTAAATGAATACAAAAAAGCAAATGGTCAGATAGAGGGGTTCCCTGGATCACGCACAATCACAAATGCAGAATTACTAGAATTGGAGTGTGATGTATTGATCCCTGCAGCATTGGAGAATCAGATCACAGCAGAAAATGCGAACAATGTAAAGGCAAAGCTAGTACTAGAGCTCGCAAATGGCCCCACTACACCCGAGGCAGATGACATACTATATAGTCGTGGAATCCCAGTGATTCCAGATATCCTGGCCAATGCTGGCGGAGTGACAGTATCTACATTTGAATGGGAGCAAAATCTCAAAGGTGAAAAATGGACTGAAGAGGATGTATTTAACAAGCTCAAGAATATTATGGACGAAGAGACAAATATCATCTATGAAAGATCAAAAGAGCTAGATACTGACTTCCGCAGAACAGCATTCATCGTAGCACTAGAACGCATCGAACAAGCCACAAAATAATACAATATAGAAAAAGCTGTGAACCCTAGGGTCCACAGCTTTTTTAATTTGAAAGGATTCTTCTTGATTTGATTAAGGCTTTTCTTAGTGAGCAGTCGCGGTCCAAAAAGTTTTCCCACATGAAAACAAGTAAGGCCAATAATTTAACTTCATAACTTTTTAAGTTTCCAAAAATTATTTTTACAACCAACGGTTCAGCGGCTATCAGACCGAGATAAATCCAAAAAATTAATGTAGATGTTTTCATTTTTAAATCTCCTTATTTTTTAAAAAGAATATAATAAATATAACTATTTGTCAATAGTACGTATCAATTTTTTAAATGAATATTTTTAGAGTATAATAGCCCTATGCCAACAACAAAAAAACCTAAAAAAATATCAGTATTACTAGCCTCACATGTCACTCCTACTCGCTACAATCTGACACTCAAACCAGATCTCGAGAACTTTGTATTCGAAGGAAGTGAGACTATAGATATAGTCCTCGACAAAGATGTAAAGACTATCACCCTACATAGTAAAGACATCGCCATATCTACAGCAGAGATAAAGATAGGAAAAGAAATACAATTTGCAGATAAAATAGAATACGACACGGCGGCAGAAACTGCGACTTTTACTTTCAAGAAATCTATCAAAAAAGGTAAGGCAAAATTGTCTATCGTTTTCTCTGGAATTATCAATGAGAATTTGCGCGGATTCTACCGAAGTCGCTACGAGATAGATGGTATGACAAAACACCTAGCTACTACACAGTTCGAGGCCACAGATGCGCGCCGTGCATTCCCCTGCTTTGACGAGCCTGCACAAAAGGCAGTCTTTGATGTGCACCTAGTGATTCCCGGCGAACATATCGCAATATCAAATACACTACCAGTACGTGTAGCCGAGCACGAGGGCGGATACAAGACTGTATCATTCGCACCGACACCAAAGATGTCTACATACTTACTCGCATTTATCATCGGTGAATTCGAATACCTCGAGGGTCAAACTTCTGGAACCAATCCTACGCTAGTGCGCGTATACACCACTCCCGGTAAAAAGCACCAAGCAAGTTTCGCACTCGAGGTAGCTATCAAATCTCTGGATTTCTATAATCAATATTTCAATATTCCCTATCCACTAGATACACTGGACCTCATCGCAATTCCTGACTTTGAGAGTGCAGCTATGGAGAACTGGGGTGCAGTCACATTCCGAGAGACTGCAATACTGGTAGATGAAAATCACACATCACTATCAAACAAACAGTGGGTAGCTATCGTCATCGCTCATGAGCTAGCTCACCAATGGTTCGGCAATCTAGTGACTATGAAGTGGTGGACTGATCTATGGCTCAATGAAGGTTTTGCTTCTTATATGGAATACGTATGTATCGATGCATTGTTCCCGCAGTGGCATGTATGGGACCTATACGTAGCGGACAGATACACATTAGCATTGAAGCTAGATGCCCTATCTCACTCCCACCCCATCGAAGTCACTGTCCATCATCCAGACGAGATCAATGAAGTTTTCGACATGATATCTTATTCAAAAGGATCAGCTGTTATTCGCATGCTCGCAGAGTATGTTGGGCACGATGTATTCCGTGATGGACTACGACACTATCTAAAGACTCATAGCTACAAAAACACAGAGACAGTTCATCTATGGGAATCAATTGAAAAAATCAGCAAGAAGCCTGTAAAACAGATGATGAGCAACTGGACAAAGAAGACTGGCTACCCACTAGTGTCACTATCAAAGACAAAGCATACTCACTTTGCAGAACAAGAGAGATTCCTATCTAGTAGAGTCTCAAAAAATGAAATCAAAGACAAAACTATTTGGAATATTCCAATAGCTTATGAATCCAATGGTGAAGTGCTAAAGACTTTTATGACAAAAAAGAAGATCCCCCTAGTAGGTAGCTCTATAGGAAAGCTCAATCTAGGAGAGAATTCTTTCATTCGTACAAAATACGACGAAGAGACACTGTCTAGACTAAGACAAGAAATAGAAAAAGGAAATCTAAATGTAAAAGATAGATTGGGATTGATTAGAGATGTATTCATACTAGCTGAAGCCGGTGAGATGAATACAAGTACAGCCCTAGAATTCGCACTGTCTTATAAAAATGAGACTGAGTATATAGTATGGTCAGAGATTTCTTCAGGTCTCGCTCGTGTACACAATCTGATCATAGATGAAAAGTTTAACGATAAATATAAATCATACGCAAAAGAATTATTCTCAACTATAACTGTGAATATAGGATGGGATCCAAAAGAAAATGAACCTCATTCATATGTATTTCTACGTAGCCTCGCATTGTCAAATTCTGCACACTATGGAGATGAGAAAGTTATAAAGAATGCCAAAAAACTATTCAAGGAAAGAGACACAAATCCTATCCGTGCAGACATAAGATCTGTAGTATATGGCATAGTAGCTGCAAATGGTGGCGAAAAGGAGTGGCGCACATTCAGAGATCTACACAAAACAGAAAAAATGCACGAAGAGCAGGACCGATACCGCAGAGCTCTGACTCAATTCAAAGATGTAAAATTACTAGAGAAGACATTGACCCTTGCTATGGGCACAGAAATCCGTAATCAAGACACACCGTTTATCATAGCTATGACTTGGAGCAATTTCTACGGCAGAGATCTAACATGGAGCTTCGTCAAAAAGAATTACGCAGAGATACTAAAGATCTGGGGCTCTGGAGGGCATTTTATGTCTAGGATACTCGCCCCTATCGGTATATACAAAGATTCAAAAAATCTAAAAGATATCCAAAAATTCTTTGCAAAAAACAAAGCTCCTGGAGCAGATAGGACTATAGAGCAAGGAATCGAAAAGATCAATTCAAGCATAGCCTGGATCAAGGATGACAAGAGGGATATCCAGAAATGGCTGGAAAAGAACTACAAATAGGAGTAGAATGTGTATATGGATATACACCCAATTTTTGTGCATTTCCCTATTGCACTATTAACAGTTTACGCAGTATTAGAATTAATTCGTTTTGAAAGATTTACAAGCTTAGGTTATTATTTTTACATAAAAGGATCTCTGTTAATAATAGGAATCCTGACTTCTTCCCTTGCATTACAGACAGGAGAGATGGCCGAGGATAGTGTCGCTCGTAGCCTACATAACCTAGTCGAAATGCATTCTACTTTTGCAAATATTTCTACTTGGATTTTTGCAATACTAGCTATCGTCTACGCGATCGTATGGATCAGCAAGACAGAATACAATCAAAAATTAAACGAGAGTGGATTTGCTAAAATTTGGAATCTAAAATTGATGATTGCAAATAAAATAATGAACAATAGCTTCATTATGATTATTCTAGCGATACTAGGACTAGTAGCAATCACTATCACAGGGGCACTAGGTGGTGCCATTGTATACGGACCAGATGTAGACCCAATAGTCTCATTCTTTTATTATCTAGTAATGTAATATGAAAAAAGTTCACCGTTTTATCACCTCCTATGAAGTGATAGATAACAAAATTGAAATAAAAGACAAAGAACTAATCCACCAATGGAAGAATGTTTTGAAATTCAAAATTGGTGAAATACTCACTCTTGCCAATACTACAAATGGCGAGGCACTTTGTAGTATCACTGAGCTATCAAAATCTGAAGCTATCTTATCCGTAGCAGAAGTCAACACCGTATCAAAAGAGGGTGAGAAAAAAGTCACCCTATACTTAGCCATACTAAAGCGAGAGAATTTTGAGCTTGTAGTCCAAAAAGCCACAGAGATAGGAGTACATAGAATAGTCCCAATCATCACAGAGCACACGATAAAGACTGGGTTGAAATACGACAGATTAGAAAAGATTGCTCAGGAGGCAGCCGAACTATGCGGACGCAATAGCATCACAGAGATAGCCCCTACTATGAAATACACAGATGCACTGATAGATTGCAAAAACACAGACCATCAAATAATCTTCGATATCTCAGGAGAAATCTTCAATCCCAGGCCGGGCCTGGGACTCGGGTCTGTGGCATTATTTATCGGACCTGAAGGTGGATTCACAGAAAAAGAAATATTTGAAGCAAAAGAAAATAATATAGAGACAGCCTCACTAGGCTCTCTCATGCTCCGTGGCGAGACGGCAGCAATCATTGCCAGTTTTATAGCAGTAAATTAATATGAAAAAAATAATTATTCTTGCAGTGTTTATATTCCCTCTGGTGAGTTTTGGTGCAGCTGATACGTATACATACCTAGATAAAAACAATGATGGTACAGTAGATACTATACGCATAGAGACCGGGGGTGAATACTACATGTCTTGTCCATTCGAGAGTGGTGACTGGGTCATAAACAATGCTGGTAGTATAGGCATAACATCTATCAACGGCATATCATGTAAAGAACAGACTCCAATATTAGATATATCAGTCACAGCCAAATCAGGTACTACAGGTGGACCGATAGACCCGATCATCAGCTACAAATACCAAGGCCAGACTCAGATAGTGATGGAGAGCGGTAACATGATAGAAAATTATAATCAAAAAGTTTCCGACGGAGCACTACCTATAATACTATCTGTATCCCCTGCAAATAATTCTTCAAATCAAAACAGAAGCGCAGATATAGTGATTAATTTTTCTGAAGAAATAAAAATTTCTACGATAAGCTACACGATCAATCCATATCACATACATAGTCCAATCTGGGCAAATAGCAACAAGACTTTGATACTGACACATAGTGCATATGATGTGAATAGTAAATTGAGCGCGACGCTATCAAAAGGAACGTCCACAAACAACCAGTCGATATACGGTCTTCCATACAAATGGTCTTGGAATACAAATCCTGGTACGACGGGTGGTGGTAGTAGTACCGGAGGTGGAGCATACACAGGAGGAGATGTATACACAGGAGGATCTGTATCTACGGGAGGTAAATCAAACACAGGTGGATCAAATGACACAACTCCACCAATAAATACATATTTATTTATTAATAAAAAAGCAGGAATAACAAATAGTCCAAATGTGAACATAGAGCTACTAGCTACAGGTGCTACATGGGTTATGTTATCCGAAGACCCATACTTTAAAAATGAATATTGGAGGCCGTACGTATACAATACTACTTGGAATTTTTCTAACAAAACAAATGGTGTAAAAACTTTGTACGCAAAATTCAGAGATGACTCATATAATATATCCAATCCTATAGCGGCTAGTATCAATCTGATAAATACTGCACCGACGCTCACAGGCAAGACATTCTCATTTCTAACCACACTGAATAACAGGAGCCCAAAGCAAATGATAAAAAATATGCAGATAGCTTTAAATATGGATCTTGCTTCAACATTAATCAAACCCCTAAAAGTAGATGGGGTCTGGGGTAAATCCACCACAGACGCACTCATACTATTCCAAAAGAAAAATGGACTAATACCAGACGGAGTAGCCGGATGGACCACCCGCACAAAATTAAGCCAAGTTGTAGTTCAATAAATAAAATACCTCCTTACCGGAGGTATTTTATTTTATATTTTTTAAAAAAGTTTTTCTGTGTAGCGGAGTCAGCCCATGCTTTTTAATCGCAGCATAGTGCGCACTCGTGCCATAACCTGCATGATTCTCAAAACCATAATCCACATATTCTAAACCATATTTATCCATCAAACTATCGCGTGTAACTTTTGCCACGATAGATGCACAAGATATCACTGGGTGCAATTCATCCCCTTTTATTATCGTCTCTTGATTCACATACTCAACCGGAGCTTTCAATCCGCCATCTAAATATATGTGGAACGAAGCAGGAGATACTTCTTGTGACGGTCTGGCGCCTCGTCCTCCCTCATCCGAGGACCTCGCAAGAAGTATCTCCTGCGCAGTGATCCTAGATAAAGAATTATTCAAAGCTTTTTGTATGGATGGCACGATACCTATCTTGTCTATATCACCGGCGGATACAGAAGACACAGCAAAATCGCAATTCCCTTTTTCTTTTTCTTCTTTAAAATATTTTACCCATTTCTCTTTTTGTTTTTGAGTTAATTTTTTGGAGTCACGTAGAGGAAGTTTATTTTCTACACTATATTCTTTAATATTTTTTTCAAAATCAGGCACGAGAAAAATAAAAGCTCCAACCATCACTGGCCCAGCTATAGGGCCACGCCCCACTTCATCTATGCCTATAATATAATGATTTTCCACGTATTTATTATACCAAATATTTAATTTTTAAAGCCCTTAAAACTCTGGTATAATACCCCTATGTTAGATTCAAAATTCATACACCTACACACCCATTCCCACTATTCACTATTGGATGGTTTGACCAAAATAGAGGTGATGGTAAAGATCGCAAAAGATTCAGGGATGAATGCTGTAGCTCTTACTGACCACGGTAGTATGTATGGGGCCATAGAGCTATACAAGGAATGCCACAAAGCCGGAATCAAGCCAATCATCGGATGTGAGGTCTACGTAGCAGAGCGTACACGATTCGACAAAGAACCAGGCATAGACAACAAGCGTTACCACCTGATACTCCTCGCAAAAAATAAAAAGGGTTACAAGAATCTGATGAAGATCGTGACCAAGGCAAACCTCGAAGGTTACTACTACAAACCCCGCGTAGACATGGACCTACTCCGTGAACATAGTGAGGGTATCATAGCGTTATCCGGATGTATGGGAGGAATGCTATCGAAATCAATACTAGCTGGCAATATGGACAAGGCCGAGGAATTGATAAAAACACACCAAGATATTTTTGGTAAAGATAATTATTTTATCGAAATACAAAATCACCCTCATATCGAACGTGATGCAGAACTACGCGGTAAATTAATCGAGCTAGCCAGAAAACATGGTATCAAAATAGTAGCCACTCAGGACTCGCACTACCCATGCAAAGATGACCACAAGGCACACAATACACTACTGCAGGTGAATACTGGGGCAGATGTAAAAGACGCGGGTAAATTCGAATTCTCTGAAGATGACTTTTCATTGATAGATGAAAAAACTGCACGAGAATATTTCAAGGACTGTCCAGAATCTGTAGACAATACAAGATTTGTAGCAGACATGTGCGAGGCTTACGACCTAGAACTAGGTACTGCATACTTCCCTGCTTTCCCTATAGACAATGGCAAGACAGCCGACGAAGTACTCCGAGAATTGGCTTACGCTGGTTTTGCTTTTCGTGATATCACAGTGACAGATGAGTATACAAAGCGTCTTGAGTACGAGCTGGGTATCATCAAACAAAAAGGCTACCCCGCTTATTTCCTTGTGGTTGGAGACCTACTCAAATACGCTCGTGAAAACGGAATTCTGACAAATATCAGAGGATCGGTCGCCGGATCCCTGACGACTTATCTTATCGGAATTACAAATGTGGACCCCCTAATATACAAGCTTCCTTTTGAGCGATTCCTCAACCCTGAGCGTCCATCCCTACCTGATATCGATATGGACTATGCTGATAATCGTCGTGATGAGATCATCGCTTATGCAAAGAGAAAATATGGCGAAGACAAAGTAGCTCAGATTGGTACTTTTGGTACGATGATGGCAAAGGGTTCTGTGCGTGATGTAGCCCGAGCTCTCGGATATCCATACTCTGTCGGTGATCGTATATCTAGTATGATCCCTCTTGGTTCACAAGGTACGGCTATGACTATCGACCATGCGATGGAGATAGTGCCCGAGCTAGCAGAAGCATACAAAAATGAAGCAGAGACAAAAGAGATAATAGATCTCGCCAAGAAAATGGAGGGTTGTGTTCGTCATATCTCTGTGCACGCTGCCGGAGTCGTGATTTCCCCTACTCCACTTTGGGATTTCACTCCAATCCAATACGACCCAAAGGGTGGCGATATGATCACTCAGTACGACATGTACAGTATTGAAGATGCAGGACTTCCAAAATTCGACTTCCTAGGAATTCGCAACCTAGCTATCCTCGCCGATGCAGTCAGACTGGTAAAGCAGATTCATGATGTGGATATAAATATCGACAAGATAGACCTAGAAGACAAGAAGACTTTTGCTATGCTTGCTCGCGGAGAGACTATGGGACTATTCCAATTAAATGGCTCTGGTATGACTAGGTATCTAAAGGAGCTACATGCCAGTACAATCCACGATATAAATGCCATGGTGGCCCTGTATCGCCCCGGACCGATGGAAATGATACCAGAATACATCGAGCGTAAACACGACCCATCCAAGGTCAAATATCTCGATCCAAGAATGCGAGATATCCTCGACCAATCCTTTGGTGTTATCACATATCAGGACGATGTGATGATGATCGCCATCAAGCTCGCAGGCTACTCGTGGCTTGAGGCAGACAAGCTCCGTAAAGCCATGGGTAAGAAGATTCCAGCAGAAATGGAGGCTCAGAAAAAGCACCTAAATGAAGGTTTTATCGAGCATGGACTCACACCCCAAAAAGCAAAGAAATTGTGGGAGCTCATCGAGCCATTCGCTGCGTACGGGTTCAACAAGGCCCATGCGGCTAGTTATGGGCGCGTAGCCTACCAGACAGCATTCATGAAGGCGAACTACCCTGTCGAGTATATGACAGCCATCCTGACAGCTGAATCCGGAGATGTAGAAAAGATCGCAGACATCGTACATGAATGTGAAAAGATGGGAATAAAAGTCTTGCCACCAAATGTAAACGACAGTTTCGGAGGATTCACAGTGATCGTAGGTAGCGACAAAGAAGAAGGTCGCACTATTCGCTTTGGACTATATACAATCAAAAACCTCGGTACAGATATCTCAGATTCTATTATCGAAGAGCGAAAGCGCGGAGGTAAATTTACATCATTAGAGAATTTCTTTGAAAGAATAAACCACAAGAATCTAAACAAGAAATCCGTCGAAGCCCTCTCAAAATCAGGAGCAATGGACGATCTTGAGGAGAGAAATATGATAATAGGAAATCTAGAATTACTCATCGCATTCAACAAAGAATCAAAAGGTAGCGGAGCCCAAGAATCACTCTTTGGCGCTATTGGAGGAATCAAGGCCCAGCTCAAATTACAACCCCAGACTCCGGCTACTCAGACAGAAAAATTGTCTTGGGAAAAAGAATTGCTAGGATTATATATCTCTGGACACCCTCTGGATATCTACAAAGAAAAGATTGAGAAATTCGGTACTGTCATATCTGAAATTCGTGCGAGCGTAGAAAAGGAAAAGCCTGTCGTAGTAGCAGCCATCATAGACACTATCCGAATAGTGAATACCAAAAAGGGTGACCGTATGGCATTCATAGCCATATCAGACTACACCGGAACTATCGAGGCAGTAGTATTCCCAAAACTATTCGAAGGGTCAAAAGATATCCTAATCGAGAACAACATTATAGCTATCAATGCAAAAGTCAGTGAGAGAAATGGAGAAAAGAGTCTAGTCATAGAAAAAATGAAGAGAATTTAGAATTTTTCTGTTCCACGCAATGTATCTTCAAACTTTTCTGCTTCACGAATTACTCTTGTAGTACTGTCACACTGAACCAGTATTTCAGCCGGCAAGATACGACCATTATACTCATAGCTCATACCGAAACAATACGCTCCAACATTTTTCATAACCAGCAGATCTCCAATATCGAGCTTAGGTAATGGCAATCCCTTCCACCAAAGATCTGTTTGTTCACAAATTTGCCCACAAAGGAATGTGGGGTATCTTTCTAAATTTTCCTTATTTACTACAACCACATCATGAAAAGCCTCATAAAGTATGACTCTCGGAACTATATTCATACTAATATCAGAACCCCAAATTTCCTTGTAAGATTCCTTTTTTGATAGCACACGCCCCAATAGGTATCCAGCATCTGCCATAAAGTATCTACCCGGCTCTACAACTATCTTTGGAAGAGGCAGATTGTACTCCTCACATTTGATTCTTACGGCTTGAACTATACCTTCTACTGCCCGATCTAAATCAAGTTCTTTTTCGTCTGATTTATATGGGACACCAAACCCTCCACCTAAATCTACAAAATCAAATTCAATATCCAATTCTTTTTTAATTTTACCTATAACATCAAATAACCTCATTGTTATATCTTTAAAATACTCAGGGTCTGTCACACAGCTACCAGCCATCATATGTATACCAAAATTCTTGATACCTGCATTCTGAGCCAATTTATAAGCTTCCACAGCTTGATTTATATGTAATCCAAATTTTGCCTCTGGTCCACCAGTAACATCAAAGTAGCCAACATTGCTCTTACCTGTATCAGGGTTAATACGAAAAGACAAAATTTCTGGTTTTCCAAACGACAACAATCTTGGCAATAAAGAAACATCGTCCAAATTAAATAATGTTTTTTCTTTTAGGCCCTCTTTTATATCCTCATCTGATAGAAAATTACCAGAAAATATAATATCACTTCCATCAACCCCCAAGTATTTGGCTAATTTTATTTCATTCGCACTAGATGCATCTATCCCCGCACCCTCATCGATCAATATTTTTGCTAAAGATGGATTATTGTTACACTTGATTGCATAATAAATTTTGAAGTTTTCATATCTAGACAAAAATGCATTTTTCACACGCAGGAAATTGTCTCTGATTCTGGATTCATCATAGACAAAGATTGGTGTACCATAATCCCGTACCAATTCCTCTACTTCTACATTGTTTATATTCATATAATTTTATGTTAAAAAATAAAAAGCACCCTTGTTGGGGTGTTTTGTTGCATATTCTAAAATTTTAAGAGAAAAAAATAATAGCATCACCTGCAAAGACAAAACACCCCAGAAAGGGGCTTCTTTGTTTTCTTTGCAAATAATGCACTATTGTTCATATATTTTAAATGTATCAAAACTATTCAAAAATGTCTAGGTTCTAAATTTTTAGGCAACGAAAAACCCGCGATACCGTCGCGGGTTTTTCTATACACTATTTTAATTAAATTACTTCCTCCTTGTCATCGATCATTTTCATGATTTTGACAACCTGCTTTGAGTAGCCAGGGACGATAGAATCGGGGTTATATTTCTTTAAAATTTGTGTTGTATTCATATCCTCTTTGTAGTGAGGAGCGTTCTTGTTATTTCCACCTAGTGTTTTTGATATATGCTCGATAGATGCATCCACTGAAGGGAAACCTTTCTTACAAGAGAACCATCCGAAGCTATTATTTGGGGCTTTTGGATTCTTACATGCCTGTATTCCACCAGTGGATTCACGCATACTAATCGCAGCTAGTAGTCTCCAGTCTAAATCATTTTTAATCGCTTCGTCTACGAACTTTCGTCCATATCCTGCAAGCGGAGCGTTTCTTGATTCAAAGAAATCATCGATTGCCTTTGCACGCTCTTCACGGATCTTTGCTTCTTCTGGAGTTATCAGTGAAGTTGTGATCTGTGATATATCTTGACGAATTGCTACAGTTTGATCTTGGATCGCTGTCACTCCTGCTAATGGTAGTGTTGTGGCAAACAATGGTATAGCCACAAAAGACTGTAGAAACTGTGTAATTTTTTTGTTTTTCATAATATAGCGGTTGTGCTCCGCAAAACGTATGTCAGTATTGTTTTTGTATTAAGTGATAACTTAAAACAAAAAACCCTTGTATATAATGTAACTAAACATAACATACTTGGGACTAGATATATATTAGCATATCCAGCCAGAAAAGTCAATAGTTATGCCACTGTTTTTGTATGTGTCAAATACAAAAAACCCTTATAAAATAAGGGTTTTTTGTTCAATACGGCTTGACAATCTATATATTATAATGGTCAAATTATGCCTATTTTGTAAAGGTTTTAGCCGTTTTTTGACAGATTTAGCTCTTTGTCCTATAAAAAGCTATATTTATCAACGAAAATGCCACTTTTCTCCAGACTCCCCCTCCCTCAAAAAACTTACCAGGGTGTTCAGATACAGCTTCCAACACTATCCTACAAGCAACCTATTAATCAAAACTAAAAGATCCCCACCTCCCCCCAAGGAGTCTCCTTGGGCGAAATCCAGTCAAATATTTCTTTCTTAAAATCACTTGAGTTGGGAAAATAATCTAAAAATTGATCTCTATTAAGTATTTTTGACTCATTTCTATTTGTACCCATATAATCTGTAAAACTACCCCATTTATAAGATTCAAGATATTTCAAGGAACCTTTTATATCTTTTACCCCCTCAGTCTTCCAATTTTTATCTATCAATTTTAATGGGTTTAGATGTATATAAGAGAATAGATACTTGGCCTGTATTTCATCTGATATATGCACAGATTTAAAAGGCCCTTCAAAAAGAGACCCTGTTCTATTGTATTTTTTATTAAAATACTTTGTATATGCATTACAAACTCTTCCAATAAAAACAGTTATATTGTTTTGCTTCCCCAAACCCCAGGGGTTTGGGGAACTAGTAATATAGATATGGAAGTGATTCGACATTAAAACCCAAGCACCAATACTGACAAGTTGTACCCCTCTTTCAAAATCCCATACATCAATCTTTTTAAGAACTATATCTTCTCTAAAATTGATTCTTTTTTCAGAGTTACATAAATAAAGCAATTTTATAAAATGCTCATAATCTTTATCGTCAAGAAAAATTTCTTGTTTACTATTTCCACGATTAAAAACATGATAAAACTCTTTTTCAACTAATGGTGTTTTTCTTATAGACATACTTACATTGTACCCCAAACCCCAGGGGTTTGGGAATAAGATTAGGCTTTGTTTTTATTGAGACGGTATTCTTTTTTAATACGCCAATATTCAGAGTCAGAGGACCCGCCCTTTGAAGAACTTTTCTTCATTAACTTGGCAGGATACTTTTTCTGTACAGCTCTTAATTTTGTATTAATTATCTTCTCTGTATCCAAATCAAGCAATACGGACAACTCCATAGCATAAATAAGGACATCTGCTAATTCTTCTTTTATTTGAGCGATTTTTTCTTTATCTTTTTTGATTTCTTCTAAAGACAAATTCTCCCATTGAAAAATTTCAAGTAACTCTGCCCCCTCTATCATTATAGACTTTGATAAATCAACGGGTCTGAGCAAGTGCCAATCTCTATCTTTGAGATGTTTATAGAGCTTCTTTTCTAAAATTTTTATTTTATTTGTCTTGTCCATGACAGTTCTTGTATTTTACAGGAGTACCATCTTCTTTCTTTTTACCACATGGGCACGGATCATTGCGGCCGATTTTGTCACCTGCTGAGGCCTGTACAGGGCCACTATTTTCTTCAGAAGAAAGGATGATTTGCTTGTTCTCCTCTATCTCATCTACCCTATTATCATCATTTACATGGATAGTTTTTACTAGCGAATATACCTGCTCTTTGAATACTACCTCCATATCCCGGAATAGTCGCAAGCCCTCTTTTTTGTATTCTATGAGTGGATCTCGCTGACCATACGCACGGAGATTTACAGAGCTACGTGTGTATTCCATAGTCTCTAGGTGTTCTACCCATAGATTGTCTGTAGTATATAGGGCGATACGTCGGACAGTCTCAAAGAATGCTGTATCCCCAAATTCGCTACGCTTTTGAGCAATAACTTGCTCTAGATCAGGGTATGTAGGATATAGAGTGCTGAGGAAATTTTCTATCTCCTCTTCTTTTCCTGATAGCATAGTGCGACGTCTCGCATAGACTACATTTCTCTGGTGATTCATCAAATCATCGTATTCCAGAGTATGCTTTCTCGAATCAAAGTGGAAACCTTCTATTTTAGCCTGCGCATTCTCGAGAGTCCTAGAGATGATACTGTTTTGGATAGGTTGATCTTCTTCTACTCCCAATTTGCCCATCATAGACTTTAGCCTGTCCCCTCCGAAAATACGCATTAGATCATCTTCAAGAGATACAAAGAATTGAGTTTCCCCCGGATCGCCCTGACGGCCAGATCTTCCTCGGAGCTGATTGTCGATACGGCGAGCTTCATGTCTCTCGGTACCTAGTACGAACAATCCACCAAGAGATTTTACTTTATCATAAGATTCCTGACTAAATGGTACACCTCCTAGCTTGATATCCACTCCGCGACCAGCCATGTTTGTAGCTACGGTCACTGCACCTAGTCGCCCAGCATTGGCGATAATCTCTCCTTCGTGTTCATGATTCTTTGCATTCAATACTGTATGCTTTACTCCGGCCTGAGTCAGATAGGCAGAAAGAACTTCGTTCTTCTCTATCGAAACAGTACCGATTAGAACAGGCTGACCTTTCTCATTTAGCTCTTTTACTTTTGAGACTATGGCTTTATATTTACCCTCTTCTGTCTGATAGATCAGATCTTGTCTATCTACACGAGCGATATCTCTGTGTGTAGGTACGACGATGACATCTATTCCATAAACTTTTCTGAATTCTTCTTTTGAAGTCTCAGCTGTACCAGTCATACCAGATAGCTTTTTGTAAAAACGGAAATAGTTTTGGAATGTGATAGATGCGACTGCGCGAGTCTCTTTTTCAATCTTTACACCCTCTTTAGCCTCGATAGCCTGATGTAGTCCCTCGCTCCATCGACGGCCTGGCTGTAGGCGCCCAGTAAATGCATCCACTATGACGACTTCCCCGTCTTTTACTACGTAGTCTTTATTGTTCTCATATATAGCACGAGCCTTTACTGCAGTCTCTAGGTGGTGCACATATTTAATTCCCTTTTCAGTATAAATATTTGAAATACCGAGCAATTTTTCTGCTTTTGTTATACCCTCGTCTGTCAGAGATATGGCTTTCAATTTTTCATCTACAGTATAGTCCTGCTCTTTTGCTAATTGCTTTGAAATATTTGCAAATGTATAGTAAAGATCCTCTGAGTCAGCAGTAGCTGAAGATATGATCATAGGAGTGCGAGATTCATCTATCAATATAGAGTCCACCTCGTCGACAATAGCATAGTGATGCCCCCTCTGAACTAGGCCGTCTACCCTATTTGCTAGATTGTCTCTGAGATAATCAAATCCGAATTCATTGTTTGTACCATATGTGATATCACAACCATAAGCTTCTTTTCTAGAACAAGGACGCATGTATTCATACTCTACCTTAAAAGAACTGTTATCAGAATTTTCATCTTCTACTTTATCGATATGTGATGCATCATATACATAAGAAGTGTTTTGTGAATTCACTATACCTACAGTCATGCCGAGCAATGCAAAGATTGGTCCCATCCACACAGCATCACGGCGAGAAAGATAATCATTCACTGTGATCACATGCACACCCTCCCCAGTCAGAGCATTGAGGTATGCAGGACAAGTAGCCACGAGTGTCTTACCCTCTCCTGTTCTCATCTCGGCGATATTTTTAGAATGCAGAGCTATACCTCCGATCATCTGCACATCATAGTGCCTCTGATCACGGGCACGGATAGATGCCTCACGAACCACAGCAAAAGCCTCTGGCAAGATATCCTCGGTAGTCTCACCCTTTTCCAATCTATTCCTAAATTCAGTTGTTTTATTCTTTAGCTCTTCATCTGTCAGGGCCTTTATGCCATCCTCCAGTTCATTTATGCGGACAACGGTCTTTTGGGCCTTTTTGACAAAAGCATCACTCTCAGTTCCAAATATACTTTCTATAATACTCATCCCGTTAGAGATAGGAAGCCTTTAGTCTTCCGTATCTTATTATCTATTAGTAAAAATCAACCCTATGATAAATATACGCAACATCCCATTTAATCATAACAACACATCTCTAACGGGACTCATAGGAACCCATTTTAACACAATAAGACGTTTTTTAAAATGTGCAGAAAACAAGTAAATACACATAGACGCAAAAAGAAAACCCCCTGATAGAGAGAGGGTTTGCTTTTTATGCTCGAAAGAATTACTTCTTCTTTGCTACTTTTTTAACTGCTTTCTTTGCAACTTTCTTAACAGTCTTTTTTACAGCCTTCTTAACTGCTTTTTTAACTGTCTTTTTAGCTGCTTTCTTTTTTGCTGCCATATATTTTAAAAAAAATTATTTTTAAAGGATGTGTGATTCACGACCTTACAAAATTTTTTTAAAAAACTTTTGTAAAAAAATTTATCACACTCACTACTACATTATCTTACATAAAAAAAATATGTGCAATACTTTTTTCAACAAAACTGTGGATAACTTTTATTTTTAATAAAATAAAAAATATTTTTAATTTTATTTTTGAAAAAAAATATTTAGGAAAATAATTTTTTAGAAATGTTTTATTTTAATTTATTTTTTTTAGAAGTAAAAATAAAATCACTACGATTTGCATCGTAGTGATTTTATTTTCTGTGCTCAAGCCAGCGGGTGCTTGACTCCAACACAAATGACTATGTGAGTGCAGCCGCTGACTAGAACACATAACGGCTACAAGAACTATTATATAACAAAAAGATATAAAACACTATACAGACAAAACAAAAACCACCTTGCGGTGGTTTTTGTCAGTCATTTGTTTTATATAAATTATCGGAACCCTTTACTCACAATGATAGTATATCAAATCTAGATATTTTGTCAATCATATTTTCCGATAATACAGAGTCAAGCTATTAGTGTCCGTGGCCGTGTGAATCTTTTTCAGATGACTTGCTGTACTTCCTAGAGATAAACACTATGAGTAAAATAAATATAATGAAGAACAACCATCCTAACAGTGTACTAGGTAGGAATGACCATCCACTAGCCCCCGCACTAGCACTGAGCATATTGCCATTCAAATTATTTTGATCTACTGGTGTACCAGTTATCAATTTACTATTCTCAGTTGCATCGTATACACCCTTTGATGTATTTGTAGTGCTACGTGTAGTTGAAGTATTTGAATTACTATTTTGATTTGATGCTACTTGATTTGTCGTAGGTGTCTGATAGTAAACTACTTGAGGAGCTGTGACTGCAGGAGCCTGCACTTGCGCAGTTACTGCACATCCTACCCAGTTACATGGTGAGTACCATGGGTAATTATTATTACAATCTGAAGTACAAGCAGGCTCATCATTATCACAAGTGTATGCCCCACATCCACCATTGTTCTCTACGCGAATAGTTAGTGTATCTGTGTCATTGCCATTTGTTCCGTAGGCATAGATAGTAAATCGTGAAGTTGTATTTACTGTCACATTTGCAGATCCAGAAGTCTGGTATCCGTATCCATTACCAAATCCTACATATGAACAATCTCTAGTATTCCAGTAAAGAGTAGTGCTCTCCCCAGGACGTACAGAAGTACGACTCGCAGTGAATGATGTGATAGTACATGTACCAGTATTTGATCCACCAGAAGTTATACTCACAGTTTCTGTGTCATTGTTATTTGTTCCATATGCATACAGAGTGTAAGTAGTAGGAGCACCAACAGCAATTACAGTTGAACCAGATGCAGGGTATGATCCACCACCAGCCTGACCAAGATTCACATAAGTACAGTTACTTGTATTCCAAGACAAAGTCACATCAGCATAATCAATCAGTCGAGAGAAATCAATAACTGAAGGACTAGCAGTAAATGAATTGATAACACAAGAATTAGTTGGAGTACCATTTACAGTCACAGTTACAGATTTTGAATCATTGTTGTTTGTACCGTATGCAGTGATCGTATATGTAGTAGTATTGTTTACAATCACACTAGTAGATCCAGATGCCAGTATTGAACTCACGCCATTTGGAGTAATAGTCAAGTTGTTACAATTTGTAGTATTCCAAGAGAGCACTACAGTTGCGCCTGAATTTACAGAAGTAGAATTGGCATTAAATGAGTCAATACTACATGTCTTTACTGATACAGGGGCTAGTGTAGTAAATGGTGCAGAGTACCCCTGAGACATACCATAAGTAGAAACTAGAACAGTCTTAAAATAATAAGTAGTGTTTGGTAGTAGACCAGAGATAGTAGTAGACATAGTACCTGACGCTGATGTAGGAGTAGATACATATGCAGTCTGACTCATCAATGGATCAGTACCGTATTTAAACATCGCTCCTGTGATAGTCTCGCCATTTGCATTGTAAAATGCAGACAAAGTAGCACTACTAGTAGTGATATTTGAGGCTGGATCTGTCATAACTGTAGGTTCAGCTGCAAAAGATACCTTTACGGAAAATAAGCTGAAAACTAAAGCTGAAACGACTAAAATTTTGTATAAATTTTTCATATGGGTAGTGTATCATATCTGAACGGTTTTGTCAATACCTTACCTTGACAAATACACTATAATTTGCTATAATACTAGCAACAAATAAACATAGATAAAGATGTTCCGTTCATTAAAAAATATGGCTTACGTAGCCATCATCGCGATCGTTTTCGCAATCGGGTTCCCTTCACAGGTAGTAGCCCAGACAGACACTATTACAGCAACTGCTAAAATCGACGGGTACAAACTCGCCGAAAAAGCTACTGCTGGAAGTTTGAAGGTTTACGGGGTTCGCCTCGTGGCTTTCGATACTACATTCAATGTACCCGTATCGATGAGGTACGACACATTGAATCCAAACGAGACCAAGACTTTCTTGGACTCAGCTTATTCCCCACTTTTGTATCAAGGACCTAAAATGATCTACATCCGTAGAACATGGAAGGACACTCTTGGAAATGTAAAAGTTTTCACCTCTGCCGTGAGGACATTACCTATCGCACCTAGCATCAACTTTGTTTTAGCACCTATACAGGTGACTACAAACAAGATGATGTGTACAGTGAATGTGAATAGTAGAGATACTGCTACCGTGCAGGCATACTATTCACCTGATGGTAAAGTATTCTTCCCTGTAGGTTTGAGCAAGAAATTAAATCCTGGAAACGCTACATTTACAGATAGTTTTCCTAACTTTAATTTTACTGGAGACACTATCCAGTACTTTGCCTCAAATCTTGGTGGTGGAGATTCCACTATCAAAGCAGGTGTTACTAATTATGTTCCTGGTACTCCCTGGGTTGAAGTTGACTCAGCTGTGCAAATAGCTGCGACCAATGACTTCAAGGTTTACGGAAGATGCATCACTTATAACTTGGCTACCAATATAAAGGTAGTACTAGGTATCGGTGACACATTATTCCTAGGATTACCACCGCATGGTAGTCTACAGAATTGGGACATTACCAAGACTGGTGCCACCAAGGGTATCCCTTACAGTATCACCGCTATTGCAAAAAATAGCGCTGGAACTGGAGTGAGTACTAAAAGTGTAGTAGTAAATTTACCTATTGATTTAGCTGTATCGAGTTTCAGTGCTACAGCGAGCACCCTCTCAGCACAGATCAAATTCAAGCCGGAAGTTCCGGTAGGAAAAATTGCAAACTTTACAGTGGACATCGCAAAAGATTCATCTTTTGTGAATGTTGTAAAGAGTCAGGGATTCACTGGCATGACTAGCTCAAGCCAAATCCAATCTACAATTTTCTCTTTGGATACTGGCGTATACTACGCCCGTGTACAAGGATACATAACCCCTGCTAATGGGCAATATGTAAAACAGGTTGTATCTTTTACAGTCAAAGCTACTCCTACTACTGGAGTTAGTGAGATTAGCTTAAAGAGGATTACGGTTTATCCAAACCCATGCGAAAACGAAATTAATGTACCCTCTTTTGATTCTTATGTTATCACTAACATGATGGGTCAAATCTTGAAAACTGGATCAAATCAATCAGTTATTGATGTAAGTGAATTACCAACTGGTATTTACATATTCAAAACTGAAACTGGTTTTGCCAAGTTTCAAAAAAATTAAGTCCTACTAAGTAGGCACAAATAAAAAGAGCGCTCACTATGTGAAGCGTTCTTTTTTTGTCTCAATATTAAATACAATAAAAAAAATCTCAACTTGCGTTGAGATTTTTTTTATTGAAAGTTAATAGGTTATGCTTGCCCGTCCGTTAGGATTAGGGCTCTAATCAATCAAACAAATAGAAGTTTTGAAAATATTCTTAATTTTGTTCCGTTCGTATTTTGTTGATTCTGGTCTTTCCCAGATGTCAGTACTTCGCTATGCTGTAGTACGCAGCAATTGTATAGTCAATTGAGCTATACAATATCGACTCAATAAGATCTTTGTACTTATAAATAAGATACATCGATTAATTTCAAATTGAATTATTCCACGACCAGCTTCCGCTAGCCGTGCCTTGTTACGACTTATTCCCTGTCACCGAGCTTACCGTAGGCCCTCCTTTTGGAGAGATTTCGGGTATTCCCGGCTCCCTTGAATTGACGGGCGGTGAGTACAAGACTTGAGAACGTATTCACCGCGGTATATCTGACCCGCGATTACTAGCGATTCCAGCTTCATGGGGTCGAGTTGCAGCCCCCAATCCGAACTGACGCCACTTTTATTAGGATTCGCTCAGGATTACTCCGTCGCTGCCCGTTGTAGTGGCGATTGTATTATGTGTGTAGCCCAAGGTATCAAGGGACATGCTGACCTGGCGTCATCCTCCCCTTCCTCCCCGACCGAAACTTTCGAACATATGTTCAAAAACTTGGGTCGGGGCAGTCTCGTGTGACACTTATAACACACGACGAGGGTTGCGTTCGTTACCCCACTTAAGGGAACAATTCAAACCACGAACTGACGACGGCCATGCATCACCTGTCAACTAGTCTTGCGAGGGCCCCAGTTTCTTGGGGCTTTCACGTTGATTTCTAACCTTGGTAAGGTTCTTCGTTTATCATCGAATTAAACCACATAATCCACCGCTTGTGCAAGTCCCCGTCTATTCCTTTGAGTTTTAGCCTTGCGGCCGTACTTCCCAGGCGGTTCATTTAACGCGTTAGCTACGTCTCTCAGAGGGTCGATACTCCGAAAGACTAATGAACATCGTTTAGGGCGTGGACTACTGGGGTATCTAATCCCATTCGCTACCCACGCTTTCGTGCTTGAGTGTCAGATATGTGCCAGTGAATTGCCTTCGCTTTTGGTGTTCCCCATGATATCAACGGATTTCACCCCTACACCATGAGTTCCATTCACCCCTCACACTCTCTAGCTCTGCCGTTTCGATCGCATCTTTGGGGTTAAGCCCCAAGTTTTAACAATCGACTAACAGTGCCACCTACGCACCCTTTACGCCCAATAATTCCGGATAACGCTCGGGGCTCTCGTATTACCGCTCCTGCTGGCACGAGATTAGGAGCCCCTTATTCATGAGGTACCGTCAATAAACTTCTTCCCTC
>JAGOUR010000011.1 GCA_018061145.1 Minisyncoccota bacterium
GGCCAGAACTACCAATATTTACAGAGGCCAACAAGTCGTTGATATCGTTGAGTCTGACTTCTGTACCGTTGATTAAATATTTATTTGCACCATCAGCATATACCTCACGAGTGACAGTCACCTCATCATAGTCGAGCGACACCCCAAGGCCAGAATTTGTAAATGAAAATATTTTATCTTTATTATCAAATGTGATAGTCACAGATGCGCGATTGGCCTGCGACATAGATTTTGATCCCTTGAATATCAAATCCACTCCGCCTTTTCCACGGAGAGATTTCATAGACTGTTCACCGAGTACGAATCTGATCGCTTCTACAATATTGGACTTTCCAGAACCATTTGGACCTACGATAGCAGTAACAGGCGTTGTAAAATTCACAACGCTCTTTTTACCAAATGATTTAAATGAAGAAAGCTCAATTGATTTTAATGTCATATTATTTTTCCTTGAAACGGAAAACTAGTCGAGCCACCCCTTTGCCTCTAGTGCATTGCGAGCTGCTGATTGCTCTGCTTCTTGCTTGCTCTTGCCTTTGCCCTCGGCGATACGATCATCACCAAAAAATATTGCAATAGTAAAATGTTTGTCGTGGTCGGGGCCGGATTCATTTACGACTTTGTATGAAGGAGTGACTCCTACGTATTCTTGGGATTTTTCTTGGACTAGAGATTTTGCATCGCGCCACAATTTCTTGGCCACGATCATATCTATCTTACCAAATAATGTGCGAGCGATAAACTCCTCTGCTACACCATAGCCCTGATCTAGATATACTGCACCTACATATGCCTCATAAGTATTCGCTAGGATATAACTGCGAGCTTTGCCTGTATCCTTGGCCTCGCCCTTTGAGAGAAGGAGGTAGTTATTCATGCCGAGTTCTCCTGCTACTTCGCCGATAATCACAGCATTTACGAGTGCTGATCGGTAAGCAGTCAGCTCACCTTCATCGCACTTTGGATATTTTAAATATAGGTAGTTTGTAACTGCCAATTCCAATACTGCATCACCCAAAAACTCTAGGCGCTCATTGTGAGAAAGGCGTGAACCAGAATTTTCATTTATATAAGAGCGGTGAATAAAAGCTTGCTCTAAAAGTCTTTTGTCGTTAAAGATTATATCTACTTCTTTTTCGAATTGTGTAAAATCAATCATAGTGGATAGAAAGTAGGGAGTAGATAGTAGAAAGTAGACACCTACTAACTACCATCTACCTACTACTCACTTTTCTTAGTTAATATTTCGATAGACTTTGTCAAAAGTGGAACCATATTTTCATAAATACGGAGTCCGGCAATCTCCTCTATCGGGAACCATCGTGCATCGTCGAGCCCCCCTGTACCCTTTTCGAGAGTTATCTCTGTATAAGCTGACTCTGCTAAGAAGAATACTACTTGCTTGCGAATCTTGCCTTTTTCTGGATGACTAGCGATGTATTCATTGCGTCCGAGCATCTCCTTGATAGTGATATCCAGATCCATCTCTTCTTTTATCTCACGGATAGCGCCCTGCTCTTCATTCTCGCCATCTTCGATACTACCCTTTGAAAGAGTCCAGTATCCGAATACATCATGAACAAAAGCAAAGTGTATCTTGCCATCATGGCGTGCATAAACTACAGCACCGGCTTTCTTTTCAATTGGGAATTTTGCAGGATCAGTCTCGAATTGCTTTACAACCTTTTTCTTGCCCATATCATCCTTGCCTGGCTCGCCGATCTCTTTGTAGACACCACCTAGGACTCCGTTCACAAAGCGACTAGAATTCTCTCCACCAAAACTCTTTGCAAGTTCGATAGACTCATTGATAGCCACCTTTGGTGGAACCTGTGTACGGTCACCGAAAAGGAGCTCAAATAGACCCATACGCAAGATATTGCGGTCAACGATAGATATCTTGTCGAGAGGCCAATCGGGCGCAGCTTTTTCTATAATCTCATCGATTATAGTCTTTTTCTTTACGACACCGTTAAAAATCTCTTCTATGAAAGAGTTATCATTTAATCCAGGACCGAATTCTTCGATATTACGCTCGAGCATGTCGCTCGGAGCCTCATCTTTATTCACACCGAAATCCCACTCAAAGAGTGTTTGGAGAACAATTGAACGTGAAAGGTGCCTGTTTGCCATAAATTAGCTTGTTGCTGGTTGGTTTTAGCTTTGAGGTTAAAGAATTTACTCTAACACCTAAAAGCTAAAAGCAAACAGCTTATTTAGCTTTTGTTTTTGCTACTTTTTTTGTAACTTTCTTCACTACATCGAGAACTTTTCTACCACGATACATGCCACAGTTTTTACAAACTGAGTGAGTCTCCTTTGGAGCCTGACAATTTGAACAAGCACCAAAAACAGTGCCTTTCAAAGCATGATGTGAGCGTCGATTCCCTGTATGAGAACGTGTATGTCGCATTCGTACTACCATAGATACAAGTATACTGATTTTCAGCCAAAATGCAAATAGAGCCAGTTCGCATAGCGAACCGGCTCTAATGTGTTTGTTTTAAAAATTACGAATCAGTAGCAGTCAAATAAGGTTGCAATTGTTCAGAATTAGGTAACTTTAATGTAATTGCTCTGTTAATTGCAGCTTGAAAAAAAACTTTGTGACTACTCATTGTTGCTTCAAATAACTGTTTCTCAGCATCTTCAAGACTCATCCATTCAGAACCAGCGATTTCACTGTCCGCTGAACCAGAATAAGAATCCGGTGCTTTTAAGTCAAAAGAAACCATGCAAACCTTTTCATGAGTTCCTACAAGAGATGACGAGGCTTCATAGAAAGTTGCACCTATTGAAGCAGATGTTTCAAACACTAACTCTCGTTCAGCGCAAGCAATGTGGGCACTATCAATAATTAAGCCAACTAAACTTTTGTTTAATAAAGCATAATTGATTAATTGATAAGCGTCCCTCATCTTTAAATTGAATAAATAATTTTTTGAAAAGAAGTGCTCCTTTTTAAGTTTTCTTAGAGCTAAATCTTTTTTAGATTTTTCTAAATTACTTTTTTCATTCTCAGATACATCTTCTTTCAATTTCAACTTGAGTTTTGTAACGCCTTCCTCGTAATCAACACCTAGTTCATGAATTCTTTCAATGACACCGGGCATACGATCAGATTCAACCGGACTCATTTGTGGCATAATTTGATTAATACCATAAACAATGTCGATGAATTTGCAACAGCCACCAGGTAATCTTACTGAATATGTTCCCGAGGATTCATTGTGATAAACAATGAGTACTTCAGGCCCTGTCTCAGGAAATCGAAAACATGCAACGAAGCATGCAAAGTTTAGTGTCCAAAAATCTTTTAGACCAACTGAATTCAACATAATTTTTTCAAAGGGCAAATTAGCGCCCTCTCCTTGTTGTGTATTATATCATAAATAAGTATATCAGTCAATACATAAAAAGGCTTGATTTTTAAGGTTATAAATTATAATATAAATAGATATAGAGATTGTTGTGGCTACCAACCACTATCCCCTAAAAAGGACCGCGAGGCTAATCTATAAATAGAGAACAAAGTTGGGTGGAACCGCGACGTTAGACTCGCCCCGACAAGAATGAAGCTTTTTCATTTTTGTCGGGGCGATTTTATTTTATAAGACTAAAAAATAATTATGGAACAAAAAATTCAAAACATAAGACATACACTGGCCCACATATTGGCCCAAGCTGTAAAAGAACATTACCCAAATTCACAATTGACTCTTGGCCCGGCCATAGACAATGGTTTTTATTACGATATCGATTTAACCACAGACAAACTCAGTGACGAAGACCTAGAGAAGATACAGAAAACAATGATCAAGAATCTCCCCTCTTGGACAGCATTTACACATGAAGAAGTAAGTAAAGAAAAAGCCCTAGAAGTTTTCACTGGCAATGTATACAAAACAGAATTGATAAATGAAATTGCAGATCGTGGAGATAAAATCACACTATACACCTGTGGTGGTTTTACAGATCTTTGCCGTGGAGGACATGCAGAGAATCCCGCATCTGAAATACCAGCGGATTCATTCAAACTCTCTCATGTAGCCGGAGCATACTGGCGCGGTAGTGAGGAGAATAAAATGCTCACTCGTATCTATGGACTAGCATTTGAAAATAAAGAAGCTCTCGATACATATATATATCAGCAAGAAGAAGCAAAGAAGAGAGACCATAGAAAGCTCGGTACAGAGATGGAGCTATTCGCATTCTCTGATTATGTAGGACCAGGTCTACCACTATGGCTACCAAATGGTGCCGTGATCACAGAAGAGCTAGAGAAGCTAGCAAAAGAGACAGAGTTCCTAGCTGGCTACAAGCGCGTCCGCACACCACACTTGGCAAAAGAGAGTATGTATCTAACTTCTGGTCACCTACCATACTACGAAGAGTCTATGTACCCTGCTATGGAGTACGAGGGTGTAAAATATTACCTCAAGGCTATGAACTGCCCTCATCATCACCAGATATTTGATGCTCACAAGAAAAGCTATAAGGACCTACCTCTACGTCTCGCTGAATACGGATCTTGCTACCGCCACGAAAAATCCGGAGAACTATTTGGATTGATGCGCGTACGATCACTATCTATGAACGATGCACATATATACTGTACAGAGGAACAATTCGCAGATGAATTCCGTGCTGTAAATGAGATGTACATAAAATATTTCAAAATATTTGGTATCGATAAATATGTGATGCGCTTTTCTACTCATGCCCCTGAAAAGCTAGGCAAGAAATATGTAGACCAGCCAGACCTTTGGAAAAAAACAGAAGACATGGTCCGCCAAGTTCTCATCGATTCAAATATCCCTTATGTCGAGATCCCAGATGAAGCTGCATTCTATGGACCAAAGATTGATGTTCAGGTATGGAGTGCTATCGGCCGTGAATTCACACTAGCCACAAACCAAGTAGACTTTGCAGTCCCTGCAAAATTTGGCCTCACATATACATCACACGACAACAAACAAGAGACTCCCCTATGTATCCACCGTGCACCACTGGGCACTCACGAGCGATTCACAGGATTCCTGATTGAGCACTATGCAGGAATATTCCCTACTTGGATTTCGATCAATCAGGTGGGTATAGTTCCAGTAAAAGAAGCTCACGATGAATATGCAAATGAACTTGCAAATGAACTAATGGGTAATTTTATAAGGACAAATATTGTCGCAGGTAGAGACAGTCTAGGTAGTCGCATTCATGAAGCAAAAAAATACCATACTCCATATGTCATAGTCATCGGAGATAAAGAAAAAGAAAGTGGCATGCTGACCATCGAGACTCGCAATAAAGAAAAGATTCAAATGACAAAAGAAGCATTCATAGAAAAGATTACAAAAGAGATAAAAGATAGAAGCTAAAAATAGCACAAAAAAATCCCACAGGTCTGACCTGTAGGATTTTTTTGTGCTATTTTTTAGAAATCTAGATTTGCCATCTTTGCATGTGACTGGATAAAAGCTTTGCGTGGTGGGACCTCGGAGCCCATCAGCATATCAAATACTTTATTTGCATCTACTGCATCGTCGATCTGGACTTGCTTTAATATTCTGCGTGCAGGATCCATAGTAGTCTCCCAGAGCTCTTCGGCATTCATTTCTCCGAGACCCTTGTATCTTTGAACATGGATTTTTGTGGACGCTTTTTTATTCTTTACTTCTTCTTCCTCTTCTGTTTCTTCTTCTACACCGGCTGCCTCATTCTCAGATTCTTTGAGTAACTCTTCGAGATTCACAGCATCCTTGCCTAGAATCTTGTCGCGCTCTTCATCGCTGTATGCATAGAATATCTCTTTACCTTTCTTGATCTTAAATAGTGGTGGCTGGGCAATATATACATATCCAGCATCGAGGACTAATTTAAAGTATCGATACATCAGTGTCAGTATGAGTGTACGAATGTGTGCACCGTCCACGTCGGCATCGGTTGCGATGATGATCTTGTGGTAGCGCATCTTTTCTAGATCAAAAGTATCTCCGATAGATGTACCCATAGCGATAACCAGATTTTTAATCTGCTCAGATCCTAACATGCGATCCAATCTTGCACGCTCAACATTGAGGATCTTTCCACGGAGTGGAAGGATGGCTTGAGTCTTTCTGTCGCGTCCCATTTTTGCTGTACCACCAGCAGAGTCTCCCTCCACTATGAACAGTTCTGATTCTAATGCTGATTTTGACTGACAGTCAGCGAGCTTTCCAGGGAGAGTCATCCCTTCTAGTGCACCCTTGCGGAGCACAGAGTCCTTTGCAGCTTTTGCCGCTTTGCGAGCACGTAGTGCTAGCAAGCCCTTGTTTATGATAGCTTTTGCTTCATCAGGATTCTCTTCGAGGAACATTGTAAATGCATCTCCAAATGCAGTAGCCGTAGCACCCTGTGCCTCTGTAGATCCGAGCTTTGCTTTTGTTTGACCTTCGAATTGAATCTCACGAAGCTTTACAGACACCACAGCCATCAGACCTTCGAGCACGTCGTCCCCAGTGAATCCCCCGTCTGCTTCTTTAATCAGATTATTCTTCTTACCATAAGTATTTAGTATTCTTGTGAGAGCCGTCTTGAATCCTGTGATATGTGTACCTCCCTCTGGGTTATAGATATTGTTTGCAAATGGAACGATACGTGAAGAAAAGTCGTCGATGTATTGCAATGCCACCTCGACTCCTACATCGTCTACTTCTTTTTCTACATAGAAAACTGTCGGATTGATAGTCTTTTGAGATTTGTTGTAGAACTTTACGAGAGATACTAGACCTCCCTCAAAGTAAAATGAAGTAGAAGGCACCTCGAGTCCAAGCTCTGAGAACCAGATAACATCATTAAAATCTACATTCTTTTTTGTCAGGATTGCCTCGCCCATATCTCGAGCGTCGATGATATGTATACGTAGTCCTTTTACAAGGTATGCCTGCTGACGAAGATGATTAACAATTGTATTCCAATCAAATTTTACTTCTTTGAAAATTTCTACATCTGGCTCGAATGTGATGATAGTGCCATGCTCTTTTGAATTGCCTACTTTTTTAACATTGGCTTTCTTTTTACCCTGAGAGTATTCCTGCACATACTGGCCACCGTCTCGGTGTACACATGCACGTGTGTAGATAGACAATGCATTCACCACAGACGCACCTACTCCGTGTAGACCTCCGGATACTTTATACCCACTACCTTCGCCTCCGAATTTACCTCCAGCATGGAGTGTAGTCATCACAGTCTCGAGAGCTGAAACTTTTGTCTTTGAGTGTATGTCCACTGGGATACCACGGCCATTGTCGGCTACGCGAACTTGATTGCCAGGCAAAAGGACTACTTCGATACGGTCTGCATATCCGCCCATGGCCTCGTCGCGTGAGTTATCAAAAATCTCCCACACCAAGTGGTGTAATCCATCTATACCAGTAGAACCGATATACATACCAGGGCGTCGGCGTACTGGCTCTAGGCCCTCTAGAACTGAGATCTCATCCGCACCATACTTACCCTTTTTTGTTTCGTCTTTTGCCATCCCATTAAAAAAATTAAATTATAATACTTTATCTTTTATCCGAGTCTCGTTAATTTTTCTAACGGGACAGGTGTTTATAAAAATTAAAAATAAAGAAAATATCTCTTAAATCAAAGATATTTAGTAAGTATATTATAACAAAAAAACACTAAAGATACTAGTGTTTTTTTGTTATAAAAGCTTTATTTATCAACGCTTTAATCGCATATTGTAATATTTTTTAGCTATAAAGAGTGCAAAGATTAATACAATTAGATAAATAGAGTATTTGATGTATATAGATAGAGGGCTAGGTGGTAGTGGATCTATACTTGCAATGATCGTAGACCCAGCATAACTAGTGGCTCTTATACTGATCAGACTACGCCTATTCTGGTCTTCTAATAGATAAGGGCTATTTATTTCTTTCCATTCACGATTACCTTCTTTTACCATTACACTCTTTATTCCGGTATCTTTATCAGTAGCTTTAAAGACTAGAGCATAGCGATTATTTAAAAGATTTGGATCTTTTACAACCTCAAACTCTACCTGAGGATTGGAATCTACTTTATTTGTGAAAACAAAATAATTATCAACATTTTGCAATTTTACAGAATAAATCTTTGGTGCCAATTCTTCCATTGTGCCTGAGCCATCATTCTTTGTAATATAAAATTTTGAAGTAGAAAAATCTAGATCACCGGGTTTTATCCCATTAAAAATCATTCGAAGTACAATACCCGGTAATTTAGATTGTGGATTAAAAGGATCAATGACTCCACTAAAACCATTTGGAGCTATTCCAGAAAAACTAATCTTACCTCCTTCTAGCACAGGTTTTTGTATCCATGTATTAAACATTGATTTTCCATCTTCGTATCTTACAAAAAAAGTAGTGTCCGGAGAAAAGCTAAAACTACCTTCTATTCCATTATAAGATTCCCCTTCTGTATCCAGCATGATATCTACATAAAATTGCTCACCTAGACCTACTGAATTACTAGATGGTTTGATATACAAATTAGCAGCAGATACCTCATATAAAGGAATCACTACCAAAATAAACAAAAACAATATTATTTTATAATTAAAATATTTCATAATTATCCGGTCCAGTTGTAAGCCATAATACTAAAATCCACCAAAGTCACTCGACTGTCATTATTTAAATCAACTTTTACTGGCGGAGCGTTCTTTTTAAACCAAAAAGCCAATATTGAAAAGTCTATTAGATTTACTCTATTATCACAATTCAAATCTCCTCTTTTAAAAAAAGTACACAGAGTATCTTTTTCTTTATTTGTATTACTCACTAGGAATTCTACTGGAGCAGAAAAAGAACTGGGTTGATTCTCTAGTATCGCTTTTGATTTTGTCTCGTGCTTACCTAGCTCCAAAGGTGTAGTATCTAGATTATAAAGATATAGACCTGCTTTACTAGATTTTACATTATAGAATCTTTCCACAGGAGAATGAACTGAGATAGTAATCTGCGCCTCGGGGGCTGAGTGTCCGAATATTTCAAGATTGTCACCCTGTTTTACTTGGCTCTTGTCTACATTTACTGTTGGTGACAAGAAAATATTTCCAATATTCACAGTAGTTCCTGCAGTTACGAAAACAGGAAAAGAAAATGAAACAGACCTAAGATTCTTTGGGTCTTCTCCAAAAACTGAAAATGTATAAGTGTCAGTAGAAAGACCTGTCACTGAAAGAGAAAATTTTGCAACAGGGTCAGATATTGTAGTAGCTACCAATTTACCATCTTGAAGCACAGAAACTTTTGAAAGAGGATAGGCTATTCCTGAGATATTCACAGTGGTCTGTATGGATACGCCACTACTACCACCACCCCCGCCGCCTCCTCCACCACTACTACCGCCTCCGCCGCTATTAATCACTTCACCATTCCCACTATTAACTCGAGCACTTATTGATAAGCTAGATGAATTAATAACAGTAAGAGAACTCACAGAGTGAGGTACTATGATAGAAAACAAAACAAGAAAACAAAGGAATAATTTAAATGTATAAAAATCTTTATTCATGAGAAGCATCGTGTAATTTCATCCCGGCACGAGCTTTCTTAATGATGTATCTGTTATATCTGACGAGAAGTTTCTTGCCAAAGAAGAATATGATTGAAAATACAAATAAAATACAAATCAATAATTGCCAAGGGAAAACAAAGAAGAATGTGCTGTCTGTAGTGCGTATATTTTCTTTACCATATACGAGATCAAGAGTAGCTATATATGGACCGATAGCAAAATTGGACCATTGATAAGAAACTCTATCAAAGAAAGAAGATACAAAACCTGTTGGTGGTATCTTATTTTTATCTTCTGGTTTTTTAATCCAGTCAACTTCAAAAAGACGAGTACTGCGAGGAAGAATATTTCCTGATACAGAGTTAGCATTTATGCGCTCTGTTGGATAGTAGACTGTATTGTGTACGATTATATTACCTGCTGGTTTTACACGATCATTACCATCGTTCTTGAATCTATATTCAAAAGTTACAGGTAGTGAGTTGTAAAATCTTTTACTGTTTTTTGTCTTGAAACCTGCCACTCCTCCGGCTTCTAGAACATCACCATTTACAGACAATAGCACCAATGTGCCGGTCTTGGCACCTACAGAAACCTGTCCTCCATCTTTTGGACTACTAGTACCAAAGAAGACCACAGCAAAGTGCCCCCCGGCATAGGCGTCCTTTGGGATATTTATATTTAGCAATACATCTTTTGATCCTCCAGGGGGGACAGTGATAGAGTCAGTACCAGTAGACATCCATGTACCTAGTCCATTTTTAGGTTCTACGAATTTTGGGCTACCAGATTCACCTTGTGCTTCAAAATTTGCAAAGGATACATAGTATGTCTGAGCTTGAGATTTATTGTCGTTGAATAGAGTTATCGGCTTGGAGATATTTGAACCAGCATCTCCACTTATCTCTATACGCGCAGGAGAGAGAGTAAGAGCGTAAGAATTTACAGGATAAAATACCACCAATATTACAAATAGGGATAGACTTACAGAGAAATATTTAGTGATATTCATCGGATTCATTTAGATTTGAGTGTTATTTATTAGAAATTACCAGTAGCTACGTACGTATGATTCGTAGTATAACTACCTGCTTCTGTTACAGGTGAGATATTTGCAATGTATCTTACTGAGTATGTATTAGAGAGTGATGCAGCAGTTGCAGCAGCAATCTCATCAGATGCAGCAGCACTAGCAGCATAAGCATATCCAGCTGCTGCATACGGAGCTGATACTGTACCTGAACCCGCACCTGACACATTCAGACGTAGACCAAATTGCTCAGAACCTACAGTAGAAGCAGTATTTGTATCTGGGTCATCGATTGTGTTTGCACCAGAAGTCAATGACGCACCTTGAACAAAGAGACTATATCCTCCAGGAGAGTTTGTAGATGCTGTCATATTAAAGGCTTCTGCTTCAGATGAAGCACATGCTGAACCTCCTGGATCTGTACCTTGAGCAAAACAGGCACCACTAGATGCGAGGTTTCCAAAGTATATAGTGTTATCAGACAAAGTAAATGTGATTGTCGGTTGAACAGTAGCAGCTACAGCGACTACGCCATTGGCTATTATTGGCATAGCGAGTGATCCTGTATCAGTAAAAGTTCCTGATATTGATAGGATTGTTGTACCAGCACTACCGTTAGTGATTTGTCTGACTCCAGTTGATTGGTTTGTAGCATTTGTACCAATCAATATAGTGATGACACTACCCCCTGCTACAGCAGTAGTACCGTTTGTAAGAGTGATCACAGTACTAGAAGTACGGACAGCTCCCCAAGTAGCACCAGATGGTGTTGCAGCTAGAGTGACATTGACACCGTCATCTTTGACGTCGATGTCAGTATAGTCGAGAGCTGCAGCAATACTAGTACTATTGTTGAAAGTCAAAATTATAGTTTGACCTGAAGCTACTCCAGTAGGAGTAGTAAATACTATAGTATGGTTTGCTACAGTAGATGCAGTAAGATCAGTCACAGTATCTGTGAATGATGTGATCGATGCTGCATTTGCAACAAGAGGATTCATCAATCCAGAAGACACGAGAAACAATGCGACTATAGTTAGAAAACTTGTAATTTTTTTAATCATAAATAAAAAATAAATTAATAATAACTAATAAATAAATTTCACTACTATATTTTAACATATACTTTTACAAAAAGATATATCAAATTACAAAATTAATACTAAAAATTTGCAGTTACTATGTAAATTAGATTTGTAGAATAATTACCAGGATCCAGGAGTGTATCTATCGTCGCAACGGTATGAATACTGTAGGTAGTAGTCACCCCATTACCAGAAGTAGCGGATGCTACGGTAGTCTCTGTATTTGCATCTGCGTCATAAGCAAAACCTGATCCGTCATAAGGGGTCACAACTGCTCCGACTCCCCCGCTCGCATCTGCTCTTATTCCAAAAGCCTTGGTTCCAGCAGATGGAGTCGTATTAGCGCCCCCTATTGCGTCTATAGTAGATGCTCCATTCTTCAATGGATCACCTCGGACATATAGACCATACCCCGATGCTGCATTAGTAGACACATCTATAGTGTAGGAAACTGTATCTGTAGCGCTACCCACACCGTCGCCAGTAGCATAACGGAGCCCCGAAGAAGACAGATTACCAAACCCTACATCTGAATCAGATATATTAAATGTAATAGATTGAGGTACAACCTTTGCGCAAACCTTATTATTATAAGCAGCCGGAGATCCCACGTGAGAATTTGTGGTTGTATTTGCCATTGAAAAAAGAGTAGTGTCGTACCCCGTGCAGTTTGTGGCTTGGTATCCAGTAGTAATCACATCCCCAGCATAGCTAGAAGAAAGACAGGCATTAATGCTGTAATTTGATTGGCCAGTTTCTTCTACATGAGAATTTGTACCAGATACTCCTGATAGTTTTATAAATGGAGCATAATTCCCAGAACATGAATTCCCTAACCCTGTAACTCCATTGCAACATACGACATTACCATCATATGTAGCAGTAGCCTGACTAGGTAGCTCAGCATGAGCATTACTTGATCCCGATATCCGAAGTAAGACAGTATCTGTGCATGCTGCTGCAGTAGTCACAGAACAAGAAAGAGTAGCATATGCGATAGTCGCATTAACAAAAACAGAAACAAAAATTCCCCAAATAAGAAGTATTGCTAGTTTTTTTTTAAGTAAATAATTCATCTAATAAATTACTTTTTCTTTAATGTATTTTTAACTGGAACGATATTCGTATTCACTGGATCAGCACCCTCTGCAGTGTTTAAAACTGGAGCATTTTTTTCTTCGATACTAAGAGAAGTAACTTCTACTATTTTATCTTGTGTTGGACGATACAATATAGCTTTTTTAGCCTGAGTATATATGAGAACCTTGTCACCTTTCTGCGAGTTAACAAAAAAAACTTGATTTTTTAACGCAAGTGGATCAGACACCGTAGCAATTGTTGGCGTCTCATTCTCCGGAAGAATCATTATCTTACTTATCTTTCTTACAATTTCTATTGATTCATTCTTAAAAATAATTTCGGGATTCTTACTTGAGACACGTAACTGATAATAAAAATATAAACAACCCAATAAAGCAAGAGCGGTTATGATTGGAAGTCCGTACTTTTTTATTTTTTGTATCTTTTCTTTTTTCATAATATTTAGAATAAAAAACTATATATAAAAATATTTTACAGCAATACCTAATATTAAGCAATCAAAATATTAAATATTTAGTAAAATAAATAACTATAAAAAGATCCGGTTGTAGGCATTCGCCAAAATGCAAAAACTCTTTTTGAATTGTAAAAGAAACCAAGATCTCCTGTGCTACCACCACCTCCACCAGAGCCTCCACTAACAGGACAACTACTATCAAATACGATAGTTGGATCTGTAGTATAACCAGAACCTCCATTATCAACAGTAACGCTAGAAACAGAGTCACCAGACAGGACAGCAGTACCTAGTGCACCAGAACCACCTCCTCCACAAAATAGAACAGTTGGCGCAGACAGATATCCACTACCTCCTGAATCAATAGTGACACTCTGAACCACATTTGCAGAGGTGACCACCGTACCGATAGCAGTAGTCGCACCAGCTCCACCCTCTCCACCACCAGCACCGCCAGTAACATCTGCGTCTGGTGTAGCTGAAAGCTCTACGTGTCCACCTCCTCCACCTCCATAGTGAATAATGATAAATGACCAACAAGAACCATTGTTCCCATAGTCATATATATTCCCGCTTGCACTTACATTATTTCCACCGATACAACCCGAATCCTTCACCTTCAAATGAGATGCTGATGCTGACCCAGATAACGTCATAAACCACTGGGAGGCTGGAGTATCAGAATTTACAAATATAGGATTTCCTTCGGACCCTGTTAGGGTTAAGACATTTGAAATAGTATAAGTATTACCCGCCTTAAAAGTAAGAGTTGAATTAGGAGTTGTATTTGTTAAATTATAAAAAGTAGTATTTGAACTTCCAGTGATACTTGTAGTTAGATCAGGCAAAACAGGAGAAAAAATTACGGTACCATTATTATGAGTATATGTTCCATTATTATTAAAATCCCCATTTATTGTGATAGAAGCTGGAGGGACAAATGTACCAGCGGATATATTCAAATCCCCGCCTATCGTAGTGGCCCCAGTTATGGTTAGTGTTCCCGCACCAGATTTAGTAAGACTACCCGCACTGCCCACAGTACCGGCGATGCTCATATCATTACCATTTGTATTTATCGTACCTCCGCCTGACATTAAAGTAACTGCCCGGGCAACAGGCGAAGTGATCGTTCCAGTGGCTTGCAATATACCACCGTTGAATACAAGAGTATTCGCAGCGACTCCGGTACCAATAGCATTTGTTGCATTTGCAAAGAGTGTTCCGCCTATCAGAGTAGTGGCCCCTGTATAAGTATTGGAGCCAGTTAGAGTTAAATTACCAGAACCATCTTTAGTCAGAGTTCCGCTTGTCGTACCTATTACACCCGTCACAGACACATCCCCAGTTCCACCAAAAATAGAGTTAAAAGTATTTCCAGAAATCGTCGGGAATGACAATGCTCCGCTATCAGAATTGATACGTACATTAGTAGAACCTAGTGTTATATTGGCACCGATAGAATTTGAGCCAGAAATATTTCTAATAGCTCCAGAATTATTAAAACCTGTACCATGGACAGTGATAGCCTTAGTGGACGGAATGGTTATCCCACCTTCTAATTCTAGAGTGGCACCACCATTGATAGTAGTAGTTGATGCAGTCCCAGAAGCTCCTAGTGAATTGCTGTGACCGAGCTTGACGTAACCAGCATTAACAGTAATAGAAGTGCTAGTAAAAGTATTATTACCCGACATTATAAACCTACCTGCTGTAGTCTTTGTAAGACCACTAGCTACTGCACTTCCAAGGACAGCACTGATCGTACCTCTTTCAACAGTGTAACTCGCAGTCGAAGTTAAAGTGGCCGCACCACCACTATTGATTATTGAACCGTCAATCAAAGTAACTGCTCCAATATTTGTCTCGTTAAACCCAGCTAAATTTAAAGTTCCGCCAGCGACAGTCACTGCCGGAGTAGAGAGTGCATCGTTGACCCCATACTGAAGAGTACCACCATTTACACGAACCAAACCAGTAGTGATACTCGCCGCACTTATTATCAATGTACCTGAATCTTTTTTTGTTAGAGAGGCACCATTTATAGCTGCACCATAGACCCCAGAGATAGTAGTTGGCCCACTTCCACCAATCGTTAAATTTGAACTAGCACTAGCCGTAATAGTACCCCGAAATGCAATAAGACCTGAACCTGAATTAATTACACTGGGTAATACGCTTACCAACATCGCTCCAAAATTATTATCACCGGAAGCAGAGCTTATCAATGCACCACCATCTTTTATTCCCGTACCACTTAAAGTCAATGTCTCATATGTTGAAGCACCCCCAAGAGAATAAGTAGCGAGATCTAGAACTGCTCCAGAAGCCACAACCACACCTCCAGCATTTGTACCTAGTGGTGTATTTGTAGCACCACCACTTGCACCAAGACGCAGAGTCCCCGTACTCACGGTCACTGAACTAGTAAATGTATTTTGCCCCGATAGGACAAGCAGGCCAGAGCCTTCTTTTACAATAATCAAAGCACCAGACATGATGCTATTTGTAGCTTGAGTAAAATTACCCACGGAAACAATAGTAAGAACAGAGCTCCCAGAAATATTCCCAGATAAAGTAAATGTACCACTTCCATAATTTGCAATACGAGAAGAAGCCGCCAGCGTAATAGGACCACTGTATGATACTGTATTATTTGAAGTGTTTATAAATGCCCCGATACCAGCGATACCGGTTCCTCTTATAGATCCTATAGGTTCTGCTGTGGCGAGAGTCAATCCATTTAAATCTAAAATACCAGTATCACTAATAGTTATACCGCCTGCTACAGTACCAAAGGGAGTATTGGATCCACTACCAGTAGAGCCCAATTTGATAGTACCCGCACTGATAGTAGTGAGACCTGTATATGTACTAGCCCCACCATATATAGTCCATCGTCCTAATCCATTTTTTGTTAAAGTTCCACTAGTTGTATTTAAATTACTAGACAAACTACCATTGCCTGCTCCACCAATAGTCAAGGCAAATGTATTACCAGTTATATTTCCAGTGTTAGTTATATTTATATCGCCGTAGTTAGAGATAATAGTCGAAGCAGCCCCAAGTGTGATTAATCCACTGTAGTCAACTGCAGAACTAGAAGTATTTTGCAGTGCCCCAGTGGCAAGTGCACCAGAAAGAGTCAGTGCCTCTGTAGTGGCAAGTGTATATCCATTCAAGTCAAGAGCAGAAGTAGCCCCAGTTACAGTAGTACCACCAGCAGTAGTGCCT
>JAGOUR010000006.1 GCA_018061145.1 Minisyncoccota bacterium
GCCGAAGGCGGGAATCCGAATTCATTGGCGAATTCATTGGCGAAAACGGGCGAAACAGCGTGGGCGTGCCTACGGCACGCCCACTCCTTGGTTGGTTCTCAACCGCTAAGTTCCATTTTGGTGCGCGATGAGGGACTTGAACCCCCGACCTTCCCGGTGTAAACGGGTTGCTCTACCAACTGAGCTAATCGCGCATAAAAACTTGAAAACAATTTAATAGATAAACAATAACCTATTTCAAGACTTTTTTCAAGTCCTCCTTGCGAGAAAGTTAATTTTAAGGTATTTTAAGTAAATATCCTTGTAGTGTATAAGATATAAACCGTACATACTGTAGTCAAGGTTTTGGTGTTAAATGTAGTAAATATATGCCCTTGTAGTTAAATGGATATAACTGCGGACTTCTAAGCCGTTATTGCAGGTTCGATTCCTGCCGAGGGCACCATACAAATAAAACACCTCCCCACAGGGGAGGTGTTTTATTTGTTGAATCGAGGATCTTCTAAAGAGAGTCCATCATTTTGCAAAGATTCCATTTTTTTAGCTTTTATATCAAAATAGCTCTTTACATTATTCAACAATTTTTCATTCCTAGAAATCAAAGTATTTTTTGAAGAAAACTCCAAACTTTTATTTAAAAAATTATCATTTTTTATTTCATACAAAAGGTAAAAGCTTGATATGACCAAGATAAGGAGTATTCCAAAAAAAGAATAGAGCATAAGAACCCAATGCTTGTGTGGATTCATGCACACAGATTTTTTGTGGTGTTTACTGAAAAAATATTTTAGATTAAATTTATTCATATTAAAAAGTATATACTTCAAATAATATATCTGCGGACCATGGTTGCCAGACTTCTCCCTTTTTCAGAGCCTGAGCGGGAGTTCCATCCCTATTAACTATATTGGCACTTATATTTAAAGATTTTATATTTACGATATAAGGTATGCTTTCAATCATTCTTATTGATTTGAATACAGACACGAAGCTACCCTCCACAGACAATCCTACATTTATAATCCTCTTATCTACATTTGAAAATTCCACAGAAGACACAGTTGTTTTATTGCCCAGACTATTTGAATCTTTTTCGAGACCAGAAACAAAGTCATCAATGGAATCTGGATTAATAAAATAAGAATCCACAATCTTATTATCATCAACAGCTTCTTTTATATTTTTAGACAAAATAGATCCTTGCTGTTTTTGCATAATCTTTTCATCCAAAGTCGCCTGCATCGCACTTGTATGAATATTTTTATTCACAATAACAGTAAATAGGAACACAAAAAAACCTACTGAGATAATCATCAGGATAGAAGAAACTATGAGCAAAATATTTGTTTTTGATTTTTTCATATTATTTCAACACCAATATCATATTAAAATCTATATCCTGTGGTTTTATAAAATTAGAGATAGGTAAATCTACAGACAAAAAAGCTGGATCAGCAGACAAGGCATCCTTGAAGGTTCGCAGTGCAGCCCTATCCACAGCAGTGCCAACTACCTGCACTGTTATCTTTTTAGGATCTAAGGCGCTATAAGATACCTGACTAAACACTATACCCCGGGTCCTAAGAGACAGCATTTTTTCTAGTACATCTTCAGATATATACCTATCATTTTTCTTTGAAATTATGAAAGATAATTTTTCATTGGTTTTTAAAATTTCATTATTTAATTTATCAATATCAATTTGCGGATTTTGTGCATTAAAAATTTCAAGATTAGACTGAGATATAGACTCTCTTAGTACTGAATACTTATATGATGGGGCGATAAACAGTGAAGCCACAGCAGAGAGGATTGATATCATAAAAAAAGAAACAATCAAAAGTCGGAATATATATTCTTGCCTTAATTTGTCTTTATTTTTTTTAGGTAATAAATTAATCATAGATATAATCTCCCAGGGCGAGACCTAGAACTGTTAAATAAGACAATGATTCTTTTGCTGACATATATGGCACAGATTCATCCATATTTGATATATTGGTCCATGCATTTGCATATTCGACACGAGTCTTGAAGCTCACAGATAGATATGACGCCAATCCTGGAATATTTGATCCCCCTCCACAAAGAATAATCTTGGATATTGGATTTCTACTCTTCCCACTTTCAGACTTGTGAGTAGCCCAATAAACAAAATGCTTATTTAGCTCATCACGTAAAACTGCCACCACATTTAAAACTGCGGGGAAAATATCTTCACCACTCTCAAGACCAAGCTCTCCAAAGGCATATTTTTTCTTCTCAGCCTCTTCGATAGAAATATGATAATGCTTGGATATCATTTCAGTAAAAGTATCTCCACCTATATCAAAAGTAGAAGTGAAAACTATTTTTCTATTTACAGCTATAGAGATACCTGTGCGAGTCTCCCCAAAATCTATTATCATAGTAGTCCCTATTTCATCTAGTGGTACGACAGCTTCAGCGATAGATTGAGCCTCAAGCTCAAAAGATATAGGCACTAATCCTGCGCGCTCAAAAACAAAAAGGTAGTCATCGACAACCTCAGAAGAAATAGCGACCACCTCTAGCGTCACATGTGTTTCAGTCTCTGATAAAATCTCGTAATCAAAAAGAGTGGATTTTGCAGAAAGAGGAATATGGTCTTCGAGTTGCAATAAAATTGTATCCCTCAGATCCCCCTCTTCTATTTTTACAATAGATAAAGTAAAAAGATATATCTGCTCCTCGGGTAGGGCCACCCGGACAAATTCCATATTTTCTTTTTCTTTTAATCTACTCAAGATAGAGATTAATTCTTCTGGGTCTTCTATCCTACCTGACTTTATTATACCGCTATCAATTTTTTCCCTGCCATACTTCCCTAGCCTCAATCCAGAAGGAGACATCTTTAATTCACCGTATTTGATAGAGTGATCAGATATGTCCATAGAATACGAAAACATACCGAGTAGTTTAGGTGTAGGAAAATGCTTGCTGTATAATTGCTTCATCGTATTTATATTATACGATAGATACTATCAATATAAAAGTTATTTATTCTTGGATAAATAATTTCTAATTAGAGTTGCCAGTACTGGGATCAAAGACAAGAATACGATACCTACAACTACAGGGATTATGTATGTGTCTGGATTAGGAATTAAATTCCCAAAGAAATACCCGAGCGAGAGTAATGAGGCAGACCAAAGGATTCCCCCAAAAATATTGTAAGAGATGAATGTCTTGTAATCCATCCTAGCAACTCCAGCAACTATAGGGGCAAATGTACGGATCACAGGGATGAACCTTGCTAGTATTATCGTGTACTTGCCATGCTTTTCATAAAAATGCTCAGCCTGATGCAATCTCTTTTTCTTAAAGAAAAAACCCGCTTCTTTTTCAAATAAAGATCTGCCCATACTCTTTCCTGACCAGTACCCCACACTATCCCCTAGTATCGCTGCGATAGCACAAAGTATTAAAAGCAATCTAATATCCAAAAATCCTTGAGATGCGATGAGGCCTGCAGTGAATAGCAGAGAATCTCCTGGGAAAAAGAACCCAAAGAAAACACCGGATTCCAAGAATACGATGACCACTATTCCGATTAAGCCCACTGTCTGTATTAGATTTATAGGATCTAGCATAAAATTATCTTATCTTGGAACCATTATCTACTTCGACTTCAGGTGTTATAAACACTGGTGCTCCATCTTTACCATCCACAGCCATGAGCATCCCCTGACTCTCGAAGCCTTTTATCTTTCTCGGCTCCAAGTTTACGATATATAATATTTGTTTACCGATTAACTTCTCGTAGTCAGGATAAAATTCACGAATACCAGATACTATTTGTCGAAGTTTTGGCTCTGTAGTTTTCTCTTCTCCTTCCCCTACTTCTACTGTCTCACCGAAATCAATCTGGCAACGCAGCAGTTTGTCTGTATCAGGAACAGGCTCGACTTCCTTAATCGTGCCAAATCTTATATCCATTTTTTTAAATTCATCGTATGTTATGTATTCCATTTATTTATTTTAATTATTTCTAAAGCATATTAACTAACTTATCTTGAGACGATATGTCACCATCCAATTCTCCAATTTTACGAAAAGTACCAGCACCAAATGTTTCATCCACTAATCTTCCTATAGGCAAAATATTTCCAGTTATCATTCCCTTAAAAAACATATCAAAAACTTCTTCTTTATCTTGAAATTTATCAAAATTCTTCTGAAAAATTTTATCAACTAAAGTGTGCAAAAATTTTCTCTCTTGCTTATAGGTAAATCTTTCTGTATTTATTTTAGTACCGTAAGTCTTTCCAAGCAAACGCCCCACTGACTCTCTCCATAATTTATCATTATTTATCTCTGCATAAAATGTATCCTCATCAAAAAGTGGCTTACCAGGCTCGATAATAGCTTGTGGGTGTTTAGATATTATTTCTTTTGTCTGATTTGATTCATCAATAAAAAGTTTATTATCTAGAATTTTCAATACAGTCCTTTTTGTCATCTCTTCTGTAACTGCTTCATTGAGATTTGTAAAATATATTTTCTCTCCATCTCTAGTCTGAACAGTTAAACCTATCCGATATTCTATTAACTCAGGATTTTCTTTGTTGGTAACCTGGAGTGCGCTATATGATTTAAAATGCAACATTTCATGAAAAACTTTAGCAGTGAATGCTAGATTAGAAAAATTCTCACGCATAACAACACCTTGCATGCCTGAATTAAAATAAGCTGTACCTTTTTTGTCTGACCATTTTTCATCAGAAACAACATGAATATTATCCGGCGGTACGTCAAAATTTTTTACGCCATATTTTTGTCTAATTTCATTTGTAAGATTATTAACCATATCAATAATCTGCAACTCATTTGATGTTTTTTTTCTTTCGACTCTCTTTAAATGGTTAAAAACTTGATCGTTAAATGATTCTCCGCTATGCCCAAGAATTTGCTCTTTTTCTTTTTCTGAAATTTTTCCGACCACTCGATCAATTGATGAAAATTTTTCCATATATTTATTTATATCATAAAAATTAGATAACCTCCTGTTGGTAACACTTTTCGCAATAGAGAACAAAGTCCTGCTTTGGGTTTAACATTGAATCTATTACATTTTTACATCTTCTACACGTTGTTTTGTATTTTTTTGAAGTAGGTTTTAAATCCGCAAAAACTCTCATTCTAGGAGTTGGGTGTACTGTCGGAAGAGGTATGTTCATAGTCCGATAAAATTCCAATTCTGGAGCAACTATTCTAAATGGCCGCCCTGTAACTTCACAACGAATCGCTTTGTTTAAAATATCATCAGTAACATCCTCTATTGTTTTAGGTATTTCTTCTTTTTCTAAAATAACCATATTCTCAGCATTTGTCTCTGGGTCATTCAGACTATAACCACCCAAATCTTTTATCTGTTCATCGGAGAGCGGGTATGTACTACCTGCACTTGAAAAATTATACGGCTGAGCTGAAAAAGCAAAACCTAATCCATCACCATATTCCCCATCGTTAATCATCTTGGTTTTTATCTTATCGACAATTTTGAAATATTCTTCAGGTTCATATTGTGTATTTAAAATACAATATGATTTATTCTGTAAACCAAAACACATAAAACAATTTGAAAGATTCTTTGAGTTAAACACAAACTCGGAATCAGTACAAAATTTTGAGGAAACAGAAAATTTTACATTTGAAGATTGCGAGCCGACATTAGTCGTATTGTATAAATTATGAGAATGACCACCAGAAAAAAGAATATCCATAGAATCTTTGTGAGACATGGCCCCGTCGGCATAACGAGTATGCTGACTTTTATCAGAATCCACCGAATCATACACGTCTTCACAATTCACAATGCCTACACCAGATACATTCTTTGACCCTATATTGTGTGAGGCATTCATGGGGAGTATTCGTATTAAATCCCAAAACTTTTTTTCATACTCTCTCAATGTGTCCCTTGAAAGGGGGTACAAATTTTTAATGAACATTTCATATTCATCTTTTGTTAGCTGTTCATTAAATACACAATATTTTTTATTACGGAGATTTACGCAACCAAAACAATAATCACAATTCCTGCAATCAAATAAAAACATACTCTCGACGATATGTGTTGAAAAATAAATATAAGATGATTTATATAGATAATCCGAGGCCAAACTATTGTAAACAAATTGTGAATGGCGAATAGCTCGAGAATCACCAATATCTTTACTCTTTAAAATCAGATTTGAATATCGTACATCTTCTGAATCAAAACAACCAAAGGCATAGTATCCATTTTTTAAATTTCTTCCCCCGTTTGTGTATTCACTATTGATACTCAACGAGTCGCGATTCAAGAAAGACGGCATTGGGAATATTCTTCGTAGTGAGAGAAGTGTCTGCATTGGAGACACTTCATCCTGAAAAGAAGCAGAAAACATGAACGGATCAAATTCATCAGAAATAAAATACAGATAATCATAAACAGGAAAAGGACATTCTTGTGGCAGAATTGAAATCATCATCTCAGTATGATTAGTCGCACTGCAAGAACGCTTGAAGAATCGATTACTCCCCATAAAAGCCAACCTGCGGATTCGACGACATGTCGGGCAATAATTTGGAGGAGGAACTCGGAGTAATTTCAAGAATTCAATATCTTCATCTGTAATATTAAATTCATTTTCACAGTGATCATGCTTGCCTGCCCATGTGCACTGTCGCACATGAGGAACTAGATTCAAAAGAATTTGATCCATCACTGCGTCGTATTGTGGGGTTTTGTTTGGTTCCATAAATTAAATAACCTCTTGCTGATAACATTTTTCACAATAAACTTTAAAAGACTTCCCGGGTGGATTCATGGTCTCGAACTCAACTTCACACAGACCAACATGACTGTGATTTTGCAAATCACACATACAAGCACGCTTATAAAAACGGAAAGGATTCTTCAATTCCAAGCGAGAATGGTAACGACAGTTTGGGCAATATCGTGGAATCGGTAAATTCATCTTACGATAAAAGGCTAGATCGTCGGGAAGTATTCTATATGCGGAAGTACACTGCATATCCACATTGCCATCATTTGGACAAGCTATAATTTCGCTACAAATATCATCATTTACTTCTTTTATATCATCGGGTATTTGATCGATGGTTACAGTAGTTGAGTGAGATTTTTTCTCCATTTCTTTCCATCTATAACCAGAACTTAAAACTTCATCGCGAGAAAGTGGGCACTCAGTAAAGGCTGCAGTCTCATTGTATGCAAATGGAGAAATTTCAGTTGGGAAATATTCACCAAATTTATACACCCTGCCGATCTTATCTATGTATGGCATATCATCCATATGTTTTTTTATCTCTTCTATTTTTCTAAAATACTCCTCCTTTGTAAACTGCTTGTTGAAAATACAATATTGTTTTTTATTTAAACTCACACACCCAAAACAATCCGAGCACCCCTTGCAGTTATCGGAATAAAATACATTGTTACTTCCCCCACCACAACTAAAAGCAAAAGCTACGTGACTAGCTCCCCCACCACCATTTGTAAATTCATAACACCCCTCAACTAAACCAGCAAATATAGCATCCTGAGAATCCTTCATAACATTTACACCGAAAAAAATGTTTTTAACATTTTCGGCATTAACAAGACCAAAACAATGGTATGCATTTTTAGAATTCTCCACAAAATCTCCCACAGTATCCACCGTATTTTTTAGGTGAGAAAACTTATGAATAGACCCAGAGACTAATTCAGTAAAAATATTTTGCGCATTTACTTGCCCTGAATAAGAACCTAGGTTCAGCTCCCCTACTGCTTTTTCATATTCTTGTTTTGTTAACTGCTGATTGGCAAAGACAAAGCTTTTATTTCGTAAATTTGATGACATGCAACAATTTGTACAATTCACACAATCATATAGAAAAGTAGAATCAATACACTGTTCACTCTCAATCAAAAAAGATGAATTGTAATTTGAGCCAGAAGATACTAACTCATAACACCATTCATTCTTTTTAATAATCATGGAGTCAAGACAGTTTTTATTGTGTTTAAAAACATAATTTGAATATTTTATATTTTCAGAATGATGCACATTGAATGATAAATAAATATCTTTACTCGTATAACAAAAATTTGCATATTCGCAACCTGTTCCGTTTCTCTTATTCTGATCTAGGGCCCTATGAGGCACCCGGTCACGAAGCTCTTTGAATTGTTCAAAAAATGAGCGGTTGAAATCATAATCTTGACCATATTCAAGACAGTCCCATTCATCGCTTATGTGGCATTTTGTACACCACACTGGCATTGGAGATTCGGGCGCGTACATGGATATTATAGACTTGGAGCATTTCCCACATTCCCTCTTGTACATAAATCGCTCGTTCTTTGAAGACAATCGTCGCATGAATCTGCAATCTGGACACCAAGTCGGAGCTGGTACCCCCAGTTTTTCGTAGAAAGAAAAATCATCAGCCTCAATGACGAAATTTTGTTTACAGTTTTGGCAATTTCGATTTTCCATTTTTATTTATTTAAATTTTTCTTTTCGAGATATCTCTGCAGTATAAGAGCGGCGGCAGAGGCATCGGCAGGATTTTGTTTTTCTTTTGCTGTTTTGCGGGCGTTGTTCACCTCTTTGCCACCCCTACCCCGAGCCTCTACTGTAGTCATGAATTCTTTTTGAAGATACACAGGAAGATCACACTCTATCTCTATATTCTTTACAAAAGTCTCGATGCTACCCATTATCTTGTTTGGCTTGCCAGATAGATCATGGGACTCACCCACGACTACAGCAGTCACATTTTCTTTTTCTACAATATTCTTTATCCCACTTATCAAATCCATATTATTGGCGATGATAGTATGGGGAAAAGCCATAGTCCCACCATCGTCAGAGATAGCCACCCCCACCCGCTTTGCTCCATAATCAATTCCTAGATATTTCATATATATAGGATAGCATAAAACTCATGCGTTGCGATAAAATACTTTTTTTGCTATGATAATCCCTATGGCAATAAGTATAATAAAAATAATAGTTATTGTGTTAATGCTAGCTTGGTTATTGTTTTGGAAGGGATATTCAGTTTGGACTGCAGCGAGAAATGGACAGAAAAAATGGTTCATAGCTCTAATAGTTCTAAATACCCTATCAATCCTTGATATATTTTATGTTTTTTATGTAGCACACAAAAAACCAGAAGATATAAAGAATGCAATAGTTAGAGCTTTTACTTTTAAATAGTAAAAAATAAAGCGAGGAGGTGTGGCTATGAAATGTAAACTTCTTTACATTTCATCCGATCCTGAATAATTCTAATTCAGGACTGACCATTACGAGCGAAAGCGAGTGGGTCAGAGGGAAGGGTCCGGGAGGACACGAAGCCACACCGACGAGTAAAACGAGGAGGTGTGGCTGAGTGGTTGAAGGCACTTGTCTTGAAAACAAGAGACCGTTTACGCGGTCCGGGAGTTCGAATCCCCCCGCCTCCGCAAAAAAAGAAAACCCGAAAGGGTTTTTCTTTTTGCGTGGCGAGAGAGTGACCTGCGTCACTCTCGTGGGGGATTCGAAAGACTTTTCTGTATTTTGTTTACAAAATCAGAAAAGTACCTGCCGATGTAGTCGGCGAAAAGCGTACTCGCGGTCCCCCTCTCTCGTATTAGATTCGAAAAGGCTACTGCCGAGTCCCCCGTGGGGGATTCGAAAGACTTTTCTGTATTTTGTTTACAAAATCAGAAAAGTACCTGCCGATGTAGTCGGCGAAAAGCGTACTCGCGGTCCCCCTCTCTCGTATTAGATTCGAAAAGGCTACTGCCGAGTCCCCCGTGGGGGATTCGAAAGACTTTTCTGTATTTTGTTTACAAAATCAGAAAAGTACCTGCCGATGTAGTCGGCGAAAAGCGTACTCGCGGTCCCCCTTATCAGAAAAGTACCTGAATATGTAATAACCGACCCTCCCCCAAAAACCTTTTCCATTTATCATATAAATGCTAATCTTAAATTTATGGAAAAAAACTATAAATATTTAATTACAATCAGTGTATTCTTTGTAGCAGTATTACTCATATCAAACATTGCTTCAACAAAAATAGTAGATTTTGGATATTTTACTTTTGATGGAGGGACCCTACTCTTCCCTCTTAGTTATATCTTCGGAGATATCTTAACTGAAGTATACGGATACAAAAATTCTAGAAAAGTTATCTGGCTAGGATTCTTTTCTGCATTTGTCATGTCTATCGTATTTATCGTCGTAGGTAAATTGCCTGCAGCGCCAGGATGGGATAATCAAGCTGCATACGAAATGATCCTAGGATCTACTCCTCGTATAGTGCTAGCTAGCCTAGTAGCATATTTATGTGGAAGTTTCTCAAACTCTATAATAATGGCCAAGATGAAAGTGATGACAAAAGGCAAACACCTCTGGGCTCGAACAATAGGATCAACAATAGTGGGAGAATTCGTAGATAGCACACTATTCATACTCGTAGCTTTTGCCGGAGTACTACCCTCTGCGCTCATAGTCACATTGATAATCTCAAACTACGTATTCAAGACACTCATCGAGATACTCTTCACTCCAGTGACATACAAAGTGGTAAATTTCTTAAAAAAGAATGAAGGAGTAGACATATACGACACAGACACAAAATTGAATCCTTTTGCTTAATAAAAAAACAAGCCGTTACGGCTTGTTTTTTTATTGCTACTTACTAAATAAACTTTTTTGCAAGAACAATCTTTCAGGCAAAACAAAGTGGAAAAACTTTGTTCTTCCGTGCCCAAAGAAGATAAATAATATAGCCGCAGAGTAGACTACGAGATCCTCTACTTCCCACGCACCAAATTGCATAAACATGGCAGTCACAGAACAGGCAAAGAATATAGCAATTAGTATAGTAGTAGTCCTGGTCATATACCCCATGATAAATAGAATTCCGAAAATCATTTCCGCAAAACCAGTACTCAATACAAATAAATTATTTGTAAACCAAGGGAAAAATGCTTGCATGAAATTCCAACTATGAACATCCAGGAATGACATACTAAGCTCTGGGTACAATAGTTTTTCTGTAAAAGCCAGAGTAACTAGTGATATACCTGTACCAATACGAACTATCTCCACTGCGTGATCTGTCATAAAATTCCGTCTTAGGTTTATGATCAAAAAATACAATGCAAGACTGACGAGTATTGCATTCTCCAAAAATGAGACAAATCCAAATTTGAAAAATACAACAAAACAAAGAGCGAGTAGAGAGTATGATGCAATCTTTGGATACACATTAAATACATACATCAACCCGACCAATATCTGCACATACTGTAGCCCGATAGCAAGAGAATCCTCAACATGAAATTCGGGGACTATTATTATATTCCACAAAAAACTCACAGACACCAGAAATAGACCTAGTATCACCTGCGAAATACGATTTATAATTTTTTCATTTCTTAGGCCAAAATTTTCAAGCGATTTTGGTTTTCTGATTTTTTTATCTAAAATAGCAAAAAATAAAACAACTGCGACAGACACAATAGACCAGACAATCACCTCCCTACTATCCAAAGAATACAAAAAAGATTCACTTGATGTAATTTGATTACTATCAACAAACCATTTTACATGAGCAGAAGCGAGCACAGGAATAAAACTGATTAATAATGCAAACAAATAATTAAGATATTTCATATTTATATTATAACACGGGTATTTTAGTTGAATAAACTAAAAATGATGATATTATAAAATATAGATATAAAATTATTATTAATAAATTACATTATGAAAAAATCAACAAAACACATACTAACAGGGGCACTAATAATAAATATCCTATTCCCTATTTCTTCTTTTGCCGAGGGGACAACATCCACGACCGTAGCCATCCCAGCCTCTGGTAAATTCTGTGCAAAATTCAACGAGATTAGCACTAAATTACAAAATCAAATAAACGAAGCTGAGGCAAAGAAAAAAGCAAACGAAATAAAAAATGAGTCAAAGTTAGCAGAGAAAGAATCGTCGGTAGATGCAAAAAAGGCAGAAGGCAGGATACTCGCCGACGACAAGAGGATAAAGAATTTTGACAAGGCAAACACAAAAGCAAAAACAGATACACAAAAATTGGCAGTTGAAGTCTATAAAAAATCAATGACGGAGGCAGTAGCAACCAGGAGAACAGCAGTAGACACAGCTACAAAAACTTATAGAGATGCAGTAGTGGTATTAATGAATACAAAGAGTACAGATATCGATACCGCAATAGTGACATTCAAGAATACAGTAACAAAGGCCACAGAAAAGGCAAACACAGACTGCGCAAACAAAGTAGCAAGCAAGACGGTAAGCACAGAATTCAACAAAGCTATAAAGGATGCGAGGGTGGCACTGACAAACAGCAAAAAGACTTTTGCAAAAACAACAGAGATGAAAGCATTGAAATCAACGAGAGATACAGCATTCAAAAAAGCAGAGTCTGACTTCAAAAGTGCTACAGACAAAGCCCGAGCAGACCTACTAATGGCGATGAAATAGCAGCCTTTAAAAATCCACTACAATTTTGTAATGGATTTTTATTTTTTACACTGATATAATTAAAATATGGCAGATCAAAAAATAGAGACAATATCTTGGACTTCACCTGAGTACATACAAAAAGAGAGGTCCATGGACTGGTTCTGGACTATTGGATTAATCTCGGTATTAGGGGCAATAGCTGCTATATATTTTGGCAACTACATGTTTGCTATCCTTATACTACTATCTGGAGGTATGTTCTTTTTGCTATCTATACACACACCCAAGGATGTCCCCTACGAGCTATCAGACGATGGATTGAAAGCTGGAGACAAGGTCTATAAATTAAAAGAATTAAAGTTTTTTGATTTTCAAAAAGACAAAGAATCTACAAAGCTACTCATACAGACAGATGGAAAATTCATGCCACTATTAACCATCATCATCGACCCATATATGAAAGATACCTTTGAAAAAGAATTGTCCAAGGTGGTAGAGAGGAAAGAGATGGAGGAATCATTCTCTCTAAAAGTTATGGACATGCTAGGGTTCTAACTTGCCAAATAAGTAATTTTAAGCTAAAGTACGCATATTGGTTCCGTCGTTCAATGGATAGGACACAACTTTGCGGAAGTTGTGATGCAGGTTCGATTCCTGCCGGAATCACATATACAAAAAACACCCATATGGGTGTTTTTTGTATACAAACCACCAATCACGCACCGTAGGCGAGATTACCTGCCAACGCCTATTTTCCTTCAGCCCAATCCTTAAGCTCTTCATAAGACACCTCTCCGCAGACAGTCTTGCCTGTCTTTTTGTTTACAAAGAATGGCACTCCCCCACAAGGCTCAGTATCTAGGCTCTCCATATACTTTAGATTCTCATCGCTCTTGTCTACCTCTAGTCTTTCTAAAACTATTCCTGTATCTGATTTTAATTTGTCTGCTACTCCTTCCATTGTCTGGCAGTGCTCGCAATTATCCCCATAAAAAAACAATAAGTGATTCTTCATATAAATAGTATATATTAAAAACAAAGCAAAATAAACTTGAAAAAAATTAAACATCATGATAAAGTCTATTTCGAGTGTGCGTGTTGTTCACTTATAAAAAAATAGTAACATGAAAAAAATCATTTTAACTCTTGTGGCATTTTCAATGCTTTCTTTATTGTCTGCAAAAGCTCAGACAGGACAAAAACAAGGCGAAGCCGCCTGGAAACCATCCAGGGCCGTATGTGATCCATACAAGGCAGAAAAACAGGCAGAAAATTCAATGAAGCCAGCAGTAAAATCACTCTACAACGCAGGTCAATCGACCGAAGATAAAAGAGTAAATGCTGCAAAGAACATTTATTGCAATCCACCTGTTAAAACCCAAGCAACACCAGGCAAAGCAACAATAGCCAGGTAAAAAGATTTTAAAATTAACACAATGAACCCTTTTGTATTTTAAATACAAAAGGGTTTTTGCTTAACATATTTATAGAATATAAAAAAACCGCCACAAGTGTGGCGATTATTTATTTTGTGATTCTTGAAAGACGTGACTTCTTGCGAGATGCAGTGTTCTTTTTGATAACACCTTTCTTTGTAGCCTTGTCGATAACACTGTAAACAGATGGGAGATTTTTCTTTGCCTCGGGCTTGTTCTTTTCTTTTACTAGCTTTTCAATCTTTTTGATTGATTCTTTCATTAATTTCTTACTGCGATCATTTACTGCCTTCTTGCGAAGTGATCCACGTAGAGCTTTTTTTGCTGATTGTGTAATTGGCATAATTTGTGATTATTATTGATAAATTTTAATTTAAAACAGATTCAAATCCACCGAGACACGGGAAATGTGAATACATGGATATTAGCACAGAAAATTTAAAAAGTAAATATAAGCTTTAAATTCCAGTTATCAAATTAAACAATACAAAGATGTATGGAGCTATACTGCCCCAGATAAACAATATAAAGAATAACAAGATAAATATCCCCCACTGTTCTAGGAATGTCTCTATATATCGCAATCGTGCAGGCAAAAATGAAAATAGAATTTTTGAGCCATCAAGTGGTGGTATAGGTATCATATTGAAAAATGCCAGCACAATATTTATCATCACGATAATCATGCTGATTTTGTAAAATGGCAATATATCCATTGGATTAAAAACAGGTAACCCAAAAACATAAGCAAATCGTATAAAAAGTCCAAAAACTATAGCCACAAAGATATTGGCCAGGACTCCTGCTCCAGCGACGATAACATTACTCCATCTACCCTTTCTGAGGTTATCAGGATTGTATGGTACAGGCCTCGCCCATCCTATTACAAATCCGGCATTCGAAAATATTAGCAACAATGGCAATATGACAGAACCAAAAGGGTCCAAATGTTTTAGTGGATTTAGGGTCAATCGTCCAGATAGGCGTGCCGTATGGTCCCCCAGCAGGTACGCAGCATAACCATGAGAAAATTCATGGATGATAACAGACATTATAAGGACTATCACATAAAACAGTCCGTCCATAGATGAAGTAAATTGCATATTGGAGTATCGGTTGCATTCCGACTACTTATATGATAACATAACTCCACATATGGCAAAAGTATGCGAAATAACAAAAAAGGGCTCAATTATGGCGGGTGGATACTCGAACATTGTTCGTGCTACAAAATTCAACCCAACAGGTAAGGTCCGAAAATACCCTAATCTTCAAAAGAAGCGTATTTATGTTCCTGAGCTCAAGAAATTCTTTAACCTAACAATTTCTACTCAGGCAATCAAAACTATCAATAAGCGTGGTGCCTTCCAAGTTCTTAAAAAAGCTGGAATCATCAAATAAAAAAATACCGGTTAAAACCGGTATTTTTTTATTTCTGCCAGAGATTTACTCCATCAGTATTAAATTCAATAGTACCCTCTTTAAAAGTAGATATATGAGGAATATTTAAATTATTCAATCTATCCATAACATCGGGATGTGGGTGTCCATATTTATTATTGAGTCCCGCAGAGATAATCGCATACGATGGAGATATCGCAGATAACCATGCGGATCCCGATGATGTATTTGAACCATGATGCCCCAATTTTAAAATACTAGATTTCAAATCTGTCTTATTCTCATTTTGCAGAATTATATTCTCAGTGTACAAAGTAGCATCCCCTGTGAGCATAACAGAATGATCACCATAAACAAGACGGCCGACAACAGAGCCATCGTTAGTCTTCATCTTGGAAACATCCCTATCGGGGAAAAGTATATCTATATAAATATTTTCTTTTTCATCTATGACGATATGCATACCCTTTTTAGCAATATCCTTTTTTATGCCCTTATCTATTATTTTTTCCTGTAAAGTTTTATAGATTTTAGTCTCACCCTTGTATCCATTTTCTAAAATTGTCGAGACCGTATAATTATCGATCACACTATTTAGACCTCCTACATGATCCGCATCTGCGTGCGTAGCTATGAGCATATCTATAGATTTATCAAATACAGGCATCACATCAGAGAGGACCGGTAATATCCGAGCATCCGGACCACCGTCTACTAGCACTTGCCTACCGTTTGGAGCTTCGATATAAATAGAGTCCCCCTGCCCTACATCCAAAAATACTATTTTAAGGTAAGAGCTATTTTCACCATTGGTATTACGAGCATAAAAACCAGATAAAATAAGGATTATCGAAAGTATTGAGATATAAAAATGTTTCCTATTGAGCCTCATGGTATACTCTATATATTAACATGTAATATTTAAATCGATGGAAAAATTTACTGAAAAAACTTTCAATATAGGAGAGCTCGTAGGAATCGGAGCAAAAAATATAGAGGAGCATCTAAAACTGTATAAAGGCTATGTGACCAATACAAACAGTGTTATCGAAAAAATTAGTAGCCTAAGCCAGGGATTTTTCCGAGATGGAGAGGATAACGGATATCTGATAGCTGAACTATTCCGCCGTTTTTCTTTTGAGTACAACGGAATGAGAAACCATGAAGTATATTTTAGCTCCCTATCTGGCGGAGCAAGAGCATTGAACCCAGAGAGTGACCTAGCAAAGCAAATCACAAAAGAATGTATGTCACTTGAAATATTCCTGATGGGATTCAAGAATATGGCATTGACTCGTGGTGTTGGCTGGGCAGTGCTATGGTACGACAAAAAAGACAAGAGACTGATCGCATCATGGGTAGACGAGCAACACATAGGTCAGCTAAATGGCTGCGAGATGATACTAGCATTGGATATGTGGGAACATGCATATGTATATGACTACGCAACGAGTGAAAAGAAAAAGTATATTGATGCATTCTTTGCTAATTTGAACTGGTCTGTAATTGAAGAGAATTTTAAAAACGCACAATAATTATGATCGCACATCTGACAGGAACAATTTTATACACGACAGACAAATACACTATCATCGATGTAAATGGTGTAGGTTATAAAGTATTCTTATCTACTACAAACATAGCATCTTGCGATACTGGCTCAGAAAAGAAATTCTGGATTTATACAGCCGTCCGAGAGACAGCACTTGATCTATATGGATTTGAAAGTATAAATGAGATGAATTTCTTTGAGCTACTACTCGATGTTTCTGGTATCGGACCAAAGGGCGCACTAGGTATACTATCCATAGCATCTATCGACTCCCTACAGAGAGCTATAGCTACAGGAGATACAGGATACCTAACAAAGGTATCTGGTATCGGACGAAAAACAGCGGAGAAAATCGTGATCGAATTGCGAGACAAACTCAAAGCTCATGCAGGTGTCGATGGTACGTCTGGAGGATTACGTGAAGAGAGTGACATGATTGAGGCCCTCAAGTCCCTAGGATACAGCCAGAATGAAGCTCGGGATGCATTAAAACAAATCCCCTCTTCTGTCACAGATATGAATGGCAAAATAAAAGAAGCACTCAAGATCCTCAGTGGAAAATAAAAAACCTTACAGGTCGGACCTGTAAGGTTTTTTATTTATTTTGCCAATATTCTACCTCTGACAGTTTTCACAGAAAGATAAATAGCCAAGAAAAAGAAAACTGCCATTATTTGATTTATCCAATAGAAATAAAAGTGCAGAGGGACATCGAGAGATAAATTCATATAGGTATAAACTGCATAGTACTCAAAAGCTATAAAAGCGAGCACCGCAACAATTGTATCCACATATATGATCCACTTTTGTGCTGGGTTCAAAAATCCACCTAATACAGCCAGTGCTACGATAGATATAATAGATACTGTTATAGGCACACTTACCAGTTCATTAAAAACTGGCAAGGTAGATACCATCATAAGACCAGTCAATACAAATAATATTCGAATACGATCCCCGTGATAATGATATGATATTTGTTTTTCTTGTGTTGTTTCCATATTCATATTATACCCCCACAGACACATAATGTTAATTCATAGGTGCTATGCTATAATCGCCTCGTATGCCAGAACTACCAGAAGTCACTACAACTGTAAATGGATTGCAGAGGGTCCTACCAGGGATCACTATTACCGATGTGTGGACAGATCTAGCCAAAGAGAACCAGAGCTACAAGCAATTCCTAAACACTATAAAGGATGCTGTTTTCTATAAAAAATTCAAGAAGCAGGTCGTAGGTACAAAAGTCAAAAAAGTAGAACGCCGTGCAAAGAATATTTTGATCCATCTAGAAAACGGCAACACCATATTGATACACATGAAGATGACCGGACACATCATCTATGGTAAGTATGCCTATAACAAAAAAGAAAATAAGTGGGCCCCAGACAAAGATGAGAGAGCAGAGCTTCATGACCCTTACAATAGATTCATACATGTGGTATTTGAGCTTTCAAATGGTAAGCACTTTGTATTCTGTGATTCGAGAAAGTTTGGCAAAGTCACCCTACTCCCTACTGTCGACATACATGACAGCATCCACCTGGCAGGTACGGGACCAGAGCCATTGGATAAAGATTTTAGTTTTGAAAAATTCAAAGAGTGCATTACAAAAAAGAAAAATCAGAAAATCAAAACAGTACTAATGGACCCGTACACCATAGCCGGTATCGGAAATATATATTCAGATGAGATGCTATGGATGTCCGGAATTCACCCAGAGACAAAACCAGAAGATATCCCAGATAAAAAATTACGAGAGCTGTATCGCTACATGCAGGATGTACTACTAAAAGGCATAGACTTCGGCGGAGATTCTATGAGTGACTACAGGGACATCGATGGAAAACGCGGGGAATTCCAGAATCATCACAATGTCTATCGCAGAATAAAACAAAAATGTGGCAAGAAAAAATGCGATGGTGTTATAATAAGAAAATCGGTCGGAGCCCGCAATGCGCACTTCTGCCCAGTACACCAAGTTCTGTATAAATAAGTGGATATGAATCCCGTACGAAATGTGTTTGTCATATTTTTTACGGATTTCAAAAATATAAATTTATTAATCTTTATAATGATAACTATAATTTAATACGGAAATGTAAACATTTCCTATTTCGTACGGGATGAAAAATAAAAATTTAAAAAACAAAGGTTCGTCAGATTTAGGATTACTATTTATTGTGGTCTTGATACTTTTTCTTTTATGGATTTTTACAGGAGGAACAAACAGGCCAGAAACCCAGGAAGATTTATTTATGAAAAATCCAATAGAAAGATTAGATGTGACACCGTAGTTAGCCGAGGACCTGGAACAATACAACTCCACAAGCGACAGAGACATTTAATGATTCTTTTTTCCCGTGCATAGGAATCTCGACGATAACATCGGCGAGATTTTTTATTTTCTCTGGTAGCCCTACTGTCTCCTCCCCTACAACAAAAACCATCTTATTAACTTTTTTTACTTTTTTAAAATTCGTAGAATTTTTATCTTGCTCTATCGCACAAATGGTAAATCCATCTTTTATTAATTTTTTCAAAAGAGGAACGAGTTCTTTTTTGTATTCCCATGGAATCCAAGTCTCGGCACCTAGTGCTGATTTTGCGATATCTTTTTGAATGCGACCAAATTTATCTGAGGGACAAGGAGTCACCCCCGTGATATAAATCCTAGAAATTCCCACCCCATCTGCAGTACGAAAAAGAGCTCCTACATTAAGAGCTGACCTTATATCCGGCAGGATTAATATATATTCTTTTTCTGAGTTCTTCACTTTGTGCCCTCGGTAGGAATCGAACCTACGACCATCTCCTTAAAAGGGAGCTGCTCTACCGACTGAGCTACGAGGGCATTTATTTAACACTTACCTAACAACTTCGCTTTGCGGTTGAACCCGCTACGACAAAGCTACAAGGGCATACCCAATAAATTAACATATTTTGGGTATATTCACAAGTTTTTTAGAAAACAATAGCTATTCAACCCTCCCCAACTTATCCACCCCAGTTATATGTAGCTCTGTGATCGCACGAGTTAGAGATACGTACAAGAGGTCTTTTTGAATCTTCTTCCTCTCTTCTATATGCTCTGGAGAGACATCAACATGATGAGTCACACTAAACATACAATCTCGTACACCTACGACAAAGACCAAGTCAAACTCGACACCCTGGGACTCATACATAGTTAATACATGAATGTTTTTATTCTCATTAAATTCCGTTTTAAATAAAGTCAGATAAGATTCATCTTTTGAGATTATCCCAATGCTTCCCTCTTTGTATCCAGCTATATGATCCCTAATATATGAAACCTCTTCTTCTTTTGAATTTATTATCTTTTCTACAACATTAGGTCCATCTTTGACTTCTTTTGGTATTTCTACCTTGTAGCCCAGACCTTGAATAAACAAAAGAATGTTTTTCGTATTTCGATATACTTTGTTTAGTTTAATATTTCTATCAGGTTGAACTATCTCTCCAAAATCTTCTAATTTCTTAAGAGTTCCAAGTTTCACTTGCTGTGCTATATCCCCTACATACACAGTGGAGTCGGTATTCTTGTCAAGGCACGCCTTCATAATACTTAGCTGTTCGGGAAGATAATTTTGGAATTCATCAACAATAATCAAAGAGAATAGAATTTTTGTTTTTTTAATCTTAGTTACAATTTCGTCTTTTACAAATACATTGTATTCTTTTTTCAGCTCAAAATTCTTGTTCTTTTCAAGATATGCTCGCAGCATAAATACCAAATCAAATCTGTCCAACTTTTTTTCTTTCTTTTGCTTTTCAAATAATTTAGAATTATTCGCAGAAAAATATTTCTCATAATTTAACTGCATTGTCTTAAAAATATTTTTACTCCAGAAGAGTACTGGATTAGATCTCAATGCTTGGAGTTTTTGATATTCGTACAAATCTTTCTTTTCTTCATCTTCTCCGTATCTATCTACATACGAATATTCTTTCAAATCCAAGGCCGTCATAGCCCACTCGTAGAATGTAGTGATCTGTACATTGTTGATCCCTAGACCTGGTAGCAGTGTAGAAAAATATTTTTTTGTTCCCATATCTTGAACAAAAACAATAATAGATTCTGGTGGATAAAATTCTGAAGTATCTGGAGCCTGCGTCAGATATGCGACACGGTGCAGAGCCAGCGTCGTCTTACCAGATCCTGCTGGCCCAGATATGACAAGTGGCCCCCTATGACTAGCACGGATTACTTGATCTTGCGCCTTTTCAATCTGCGCAACAATTTCCGGCAGAGCAAATTCAGATTTTTGTTTTGTAAAATGTTCCTGATATATCAAGTCGCGAGGTTTATCTAATTCTTCTCTGGAGAAAAATATCACATTGCCTCCTACTATCAAGTGTTGTTCTTTTTCTTTTATAAATATTTTTTTACTTGTTCCATCTGGAAGCCTGTAGGACGCATCTCCAGGATTTTCAAAACGAATAGCGGCGACAGGAGAAACCCATGAATAAATATTCTCTTCTGATAATTGATGCTTTGAAAGATAAAACTCTTTTTCCTCTTTCTTGTCATCCACAATTTTAAATTTATTGAAATACGGAGAACCTTCAAGATGCTCCAGCTCTACCACTCGAGTCTGTGCAGCAGCCCTCAGATTCATATATACAGCCTGGTCTTCAGGCTTCATGCGACCGAGTTCTTTTAGGCTTTTATTTGCCATAATTCTCGTGTTAACCAGCTTTTCACGCACCACACTCTGAACAAAAACAATATGCTTTCTAATGTTATTTAACAGATCTTCTTTATATTTTTCCATAATTTTGCATTAAAAAAACCGCTTTGGGCGGTTACATGATGGTTCCTCGACTAATTTTATTTATATAATAATTAAACGTAAGTAACATAAAAAATATATTATCAAATATACAAAATTAAAGCAACACCATTATTGCCTTGTTGCATTTCACAACATCAATGCTGTATAATATAAACAAATGTTTTAATTCTGCAAGATAGAGGCAGAAAATATAGAGTGCGCAAAAAACACCCTAAACAGGAAAAATTTGTTATTTATGTTTCTCACGTTCTTTAATCAAACTATTATTAAATTAGTTTACAATGTTCTTTTAGTGCTAATAGGCTAAAGGCCCAGGAGTTAGTTTTTATCAAATGATAAAGTTTAACTCCTAGGCCTTTTTTCTTTGTCTGCTCCATAAAAAAATGGAACAAAATATTTAAGACAAAGATTTCAAAATAAATTGTTCCAATCCTATCTTCATATCTATCTCCCCTGTGTGAGACTTGTGATATATATCTACGAGTTCCGATGACATATTTTTTAATTTATCATTTGAAAAATTCTTTGATCCGTTCATCAACAAAGTTTTTATCTTCCAAAAAATTACTCCAGAGATTGCCTCGGGGGCAGCATCATTTTCAATCGCCTGTATATACAGAGACCAAGCGCCGATCTTGTCACGACTGGCAAATGCATCTGTTATAGAAAATACATTATAGGCTGGGACAGACTTTACTTCCTTGGCTTCAAATTTTTCTACAGACTCGACATACTTTTTATATTTCTTTTCTTCTGCTGCGAGCATCTTGTCCTCCATTAATAAAAATGGTGTTTCAGATTTTTTCATCATTTCTAGCTCATCAACCGAAAGAGCATTTTCTTTTAGAAAATTTTCAACGACAATAGCTTTTGGCTCACCAAATAGATTATTGCTCTGTACGTAGTCGAGGACAGATTCTTTCATTGCCCCCTCCCCTAACAAAAAAACAATTTCGTATTTTTTGAAATTCTTTTTTATAGAAACTATTTTATTTTTTTGGTCATTGCCTGTGTACAGGTATATCATCCCGTTAGAAGCAGATACTCTTTAGAGTATCGTACATAACTTAACTAATAAAATCGAATATAATTAATATCTTAAAATAAAATCCGTAGCTAGAATAACATGTATGGCTTCTAACGGGATCATAGCCAGTTTTTTACTTTTTTCTTGTAGTCACGATAAATCTGTCCGTACTTTAATTCTAGTATTTTTTCTTCTCTTGGCAAAAATACAAATTTACTAAATAGTGCAGATACCACAACCAGAGCAGTCACAAAGATAGACCCCATGACTAGACCCAAGCCAAAAGTCATAGCTACTAGGCCTACATATGTAGGATTGCGATTGTACTTATATGGCCCACGAGCAAATTCCCTCTGCTCTCCTTTTTCAAACATTTTCTTTTTAGATTTACCTGTCGTAGACTGCGCCCAATATATCAAGAGAGAAGACACTATGATAATCCAAAAACCTACAGCATGTAGGGTGCTATTATTAAAAGAATAATTAGGCAAAATATAATCCAATATCATACCCAATATGACCGGCACAAAATATGTCATATAGGAATATATGAGAGTAAAGTGGACAGAGCCTGGATCATTCTTTAATTTTTCATTTTTCTCTTCTGGTGTCATATACCAATATCCTACCACAGGGGGTCTTTTTTACAAGACATTTAAAAATAAGCAGAAAGTACTCTTTTGATTATTTTAGTTCGCCCCAATTTTTACCTATATCAGACGATACTACGAGGGGCACTGATTCTATGTCTTTCAAGAACGGTGCTGGTATGGCATTTTCCATAGCTTCTTTGATTATGGGCAATACCCTATCCACATACTTTTCCTCTATTTCAAATATGAGCTCGTCGTGCACCTGTAGGAGCAGGTGTACATGGAGTGCCAGGCCTGAATCTCTGAGGGCATCATCTACCTTTTTCATTCCAATCTTCACTATGTCAGCTGTCGCTGTCCCCTGGATAGGTGCATTTGTAGCCATACGCTCTGCCATAGCTCGTACAAATGGTAATGGTGATTTGATCCCAGGGAAATATCTTTTACGCCCAAAGAGGGTCTCCGTGTATCCATGAGTTTTTGCAAAAGTTTTTATACTTTCCAGATACCCAGCAATACTCGGGAATTGGGCAAAATAGTTGTCGTAAAAAATCTGAGCATCCTTTCTCTCCCCTCCCAGATTTTCTCGTAGTGCGGTCACTCCCATACCGTACAGAATTCCAAAGTTTATAACCTTGGCACGACGACGCATATCATGTGTAACTTCCTCTTCACTCACACTGAAAACCTTCATCGCTACAGCAGTGTGAATATCGCGACCCTCTTTAAAAGTATTTATAAAATATTTGTCTTGGGATAGTAGCGCTGCGACTCGTAGCTCGATCTGAGAATAGTCAAAAGATGCGAGGCGGTAACCCTCGGAAGCCACAAAGGCATATCGTATCTTTTTACCTTTTTCTGTCTTGATAGGGATATTCTGTAGATTTGGATCAGCCGATGAGAATCTACCAGTCGTAGTACCCGCCTGGATGAACTTTGCATGAATACGGCCATCCTCCTTTATCATATTTGGCAGACTGTCGATATATGTAGAGAGTAATTTTTGAAGCTCACGATACTCGAGGACTTTTGATATTATCGGATGAGCGTCTTTGTATTTTTCCAATTCACTCTCCTTGGTCGATCGTGCACCACCGGCAGTCTTCTTCATGCGAACACCACTACCCTCGTGAATCTTCATCTCATCAAAAAGTATTTCCCCCAATTGCTTTGGAGAATTTACATTAAATTCATGCCCCGCTAATTTATAAATATCTTTTTCCAAGATTTCCAATTCTTTGTGATACTCTACAGAAATAACACTGAGATATTTTTTATCTACAGATATACCTCTATCTTCCATTGATTTGATAATAGGCATTATAGGTAGTTCTATATTTTCATAGGTATACAAGAGGCCTTCCTTTTCAAGGTCTTTTTTAATTTGATCAAATGCTTCAGTGAAGGAATTTGAATTTTTGTAATTTGAAATATCTTCGAGGCTCGGATCAGTCCGCTCGGAATTCAGCAACCAAAATGCGATCTTGGCCCGAGCCAATTCTTCCTCCTCCCCTTTCAGGGGAGGACTGAGGAGAGGTTTTTGATTCACCTCATCCCCCACCTTCTCCTGGATAGGAGAAGGAGCTCCACCCACAATTTTATCTACTCTCGCATTTAAACTCTTGAATTCCAAGTCGCGTAAAAAGTTTTTTAATTTTTCAGCGTCGACAGATTCTTTCCATGTCTTCTCGGGAATTTTAAAATCTATCGGGGCGTCGCGACGGATAGTCGCTAGTGTCTTTGAGAATAGAGCCTCATCCTCGCCCTCTTTTAACAAGCCAAAAATTCTCTCTGTTATACCCTGTTTTTTTAATTCATCAACATCGTGAACTAGATTCTCATACATCTTTTCGATGGTGCCATATTTAGATATGAGAGTAGTCGCAGTTTTTTCACCGATACCTTTTATGCCGATTATATTATCCGACGGATCTCCACGTAGGCCTTTGTAGTCCGGCAGGAATTCTGGCTTGAAATTAAACCTTTCAAAGACTTGCTTCTCGTTGTATATGATCGTGTCGTTGATTCCCTTTTTCAATGTATACACTCGCACACTATCACCATCCACTAGCTGTAGTGTATCCATATCTCCTGATGCGATTATCACATCGCACTCCCCCTTTATCTCTTCGGCGATTGTGCCCAGTAGGTCATCAGCCTCAAAGCCTTCACATTCATAGTAAGGAATGGAGAATGCATTATAAAATTCTCGAGAGCGGATGATCTGTGCGATGAGAGCATCGTCAGTCTTGGCACGGCCAGCTTTGTAGTCATCGTATGCCTCATGACGAAAAGTTTTCTTTGGCAGGTCGTAGCATGCCACGATGTAGTCTGGTTTTAGATCTCCTATAATCTTAAATAGCATAGTCGATAGTCCGTACAGTGCCCCTGTCGGTTCACCATGAGAATTCATAAAATCCGGCAGTGCATGATATGCCCGGTGGATGATAGCGTGAGTATCTAGCAGAACTATGATTTTTTTATTGTTTTCACGAGTCATATATATTTGTATTATAACATTATTTTTTTGATTTTAACCCATATAAATCAACATATTCTACATTGACAATATATATATAAAGTGATATAATATACACAAATTTACAAATTATGATTAAACTTTTCACAGCACTATTAGTCCTCGTATTGGGCTCTTGTGCAACAACGCAAAAGATGGGCTATGAAGAAACTAGCCCTGAGGATATTATCTTCTTTAATAAACACTACCGTGGAATGTTAACAGATCGTCAAATCCTCGACAGGAGGGATGCCACCTTTTTGAACTCGGAGGAAATCAAATTGATAGGTGTCCCAGTTGTAACTAAGGGAGTTTTCTTTAAAGATGATTATCTCATCGAAGGAAACTGGAAACTAATTACTTTACCAGTGCGCACATATGGCAAAGCCATCCGTGTAAGTCCCGGTATTATCCTAACTCAGCATAGCGAGAGAGACACAGTTTCTTTCACTTGGATCGAGCGTGGTGATTATTACGACCTGGATTCCGAAAAAGATGAAGCTCCAAAAGTACCAAGGGGCATCAAGGACAAGTACGGCATAGGAAAAAACCACCAATACATCGAGTACCTGGGTGGCAAGTTCTACATCATAACTGGCTCTGATGCAAAGTTGGAAGTTCACCACAAGATTTTAGATCCCGATGAGATTAAACTCAAAGGACTAAGAAAGTAAATAAAAAGGCGCGACCCACAAGTCGCGCTCTTTTTTTATCTATCTAAACTATTTAACTTCTATCTCTCTTCTTTCTTCATCTACATGTTTTAGGTTTATTCTGCACACTCCCCCATCGGGTATACACTCGGGCACTAGTTCGGACCACTCTATCAAAATCAAATTATTTTGATCAGATAATATTTTTTCCCAACCGAGTTTTAAAAGTTCTTCACTCTTTGTTAGTCTGTAGGCATCTATATGAACTAGATTTTTCCATTTATAATTTTTATTTTTAATCTCATAACTTTTCATTATTACAAAAGTCGGAGAGATTACATTTTCTGTCACTCCCAATTCTTTTGCTACAGACTGAGAGAGCGTAGTCTTGCCGGCACCTAGGTCACCAGACAGCGTGACTACATCTGCACGAGATGAAGCCAAAAAAGATACTTTTTCAAGTATCTTTTTTGCGATGTCTCCTAATTCATTTTTAGTGAATATTGTTGTCATGAGTTACTACTGTTGTAGTCTTTGTTTTTGTATTCCCATCGTTTCGATATGTACGAGCCAATAGAATTATAAGCAAGATTATGATGATTATCAATAACCAGAAGTATGGTCCGTACTGTAGCCACATAGCACTCCAGAAAGCATTGGCACCGAGATTATTTTGAACTGGTTGCTCTACTGGAACCTCATCTATGATAGGACTAGTATCCTCTACGATAGTAGGTACATATATAGTCTTGTATCTCTTTTGCACTGTTGGCTGTTTGTTTATCACCACTGTCTTTGTAGGTGATGTCGTACCGAAAACTTCTATCAATCCTCTCTGTGTACCATTTGAACCTTCAGAGACTGCGCGGTAGTAGTATATAGTACCCTCTGACAGACCTGTTAGTGTCTCGCTAAAGTTTATAGTGTTGCTATTCCCTAGAGTCTTTGAGCTTGTACGAGACCCCAGACCTACACTTGTACCGTATTCAAAATATCCATTGAGAGAATAATTGTTTGGATTACTGATAGTACCGTTCATAGTACCGGAATTCCTAGATACATAAGTAGGAGCATTTGTACGTACAGAAGAATCAGTATCTACTGGATTTGATAGTGCGATAGTGGTAAATGATACGATATTCCCCCTCACAATCTGACTACCATATGTACTCTGCCCTGCAGCACAGTATGAGTATGTAGTGTTTGGCTTTAGATTGTATACAGTACCAGAAAGATTTGTACTAGAGACACTATATCGATTACCATAATTTGTAGAGTAACATGGGAATTCTATCCATGCATTCATAGTACCAGATGAGATACTAGCATAACCATTTAAAACTGCAGAGCCTGTGCCCAAATATGAAGGATTGTATGTAGATACATTAGGGAGGATGTTTGTATTACCTCCGTTAACTGTGATATACAGATCCTCAGAATCTGTATTGTTGTATCCGTATGCACGTAGAGTGTAGCTATCACTGACAGTAGGATATATAGTCCTACTACCATAAGTACTCACTGATCCATAGTCAGAGAGATTGGCTTTATAACAATCCCCTGTAGTAATCCATCGTAGAGTGACCGCTTCACCAGAAGTCACATAATTTCGATTTGATGTAAAACTAGAGATACGACAGTTGTCTACTACCGGCTCAGGTATAGGAGTAGGAACACAGTTCGGATACTGTGAACATGGAGACTGTGGCTGTGGAGCAGGCACACAACAAGGATTTGTTGGTGGATAATAAACTGGTTGCTGTGGAGCACAGCAAGGTGTAGGTTGTACTACTGGCACTTGCGGAGCGTTGTGACAATAGATATTACAACCTGGCACTGTGACAGCAGAAACAGCATCCCCTACAAATAGGAATGCACCGACTATAAACATTGTTATAAATAATTTTTTCATATATTTGCAATTTTAAATCTTCAATAGGGTTACCTGATAATATATTGAAAACTTAAAAAAGCAAGGGAGGAGTTTTTATAAAAAACCCTCCCGAGCAATAAATTTCGACAAAAGAACTACTCTGCAGTTGTGGCTATATTGTAGCCCTGAGCAGAAGAACCTCCTGAGGCAATCATACGATTCTTTGCCGCGAATCTACCTTCTGGAGCCGGCTGGTTTTGATTCTGATTTCTAGAATTACCACCCTGATTAACAGAGACAGAACTAGAATTAGAAGTTGATGTGTTTGAACTGGAAGCTGAAGAGTTCCTGTAGTATCTAGTACTACTAGGAGCCTTGTATCCAACAGCCAAACCACCCTGAACACTACTAGAAGTCTCGCATGAGGCACCTAATCGACCATCAGACTGACGATTACGATTAAAACCACCACCATTAACTCCCAAAGTAAACTGAGCCCCCTCATTAATTTCCAAAGATTCAATCTCGTTTGAATTTTCTCTCGAATGATTAAACGATTGAGATTGGCTCAAATGGATAGATTGAATTTCGGATTGTCTCCTTTTTTCCTCTTCAGAATCATCTGTTTTAGGCTTAGGTTCTGGTGCAGGAGTTGGAGCTGGAGTAGGAACAGGTGCAGGTGCTGGTTTTGGAATAGTAGCAATCTGCAATCTTACTGGAGTACAGATCAATATGTTTCCGCAATCTTTCTTGATCCACACGATCGACACACCGCTGATATTCACAACGCCCACGACACCTGTGTAGGTTTCTTGTAAATAAAATAAAATGTTCCCAGTTGCAGAGTCTAACCTAAACGAGTTTTGGAAGAAAGTTATTGTTGTATCCACAAAACGTGTATACAAAATAACACTCTCCAAATGTTCACGCTTCACCACGGTTTCTGATTGAAAGTTTCTCAATCCAGAGTTTAATGTAAATAACATTTTGTCCTGGAAATCAGAGTTCTCCTTCATGTACGAAGTTAGATAACTCTTGTATTTAACCCCTGATGGAGTTGGTGGGACAACAGGCTTGTGCCTGTTTTGTCCAAATACGCTTGTTGTAGCTAAGGCACCTAGTACCATCACTACTATGATAAGTTTTTTCAAAGCTTTTTGATTTTTCTATATTGTATCATGTTTAGATATAAAAGTCAAGGGGTATTACCCCTATTTTTACCTAGAAAAATCAAGTATAATATGCGTATTATGACTATCATTTTTGATGACGAAAAAGAGAATAAAGACTTGGAAGATATACATAAACAAGAGGAGGAGGATCTGGTGGCGATGCTAGCAGAATCCAAGTACAATATGCCTCATGTAAACCTAGCAAACCTCCCTATCGAGAACGATGCACTCCGTACAATACCCGAAGCCGATGCTCGAGAGAGAGAATTGGCCCCTTTCAAGATACTAGGCAAGAATCTGCACATAGCGATCAGATCCCCACAGCCAGACAATGTCCAAACAGCAACAGAATACTTTAAATCCCACGGATATGAGCCACATTTCTATATGGCATCCGAGGCATCATTAGTGAAAGCTTGGAGCAGATACGAAGAGATCTCATACGCGTCAGAGTCCCGAGCTGGCAGTATCGATATATCCGGAGATGTATTGGAGAAGATTGCTTCTAATATAAAAAACATAGTAGACATCAAGGCTGAGATTGAAAAAATAGAAAAGGAGAAGACTCATACTACTTCACATATGCTCGAGGTGATCATGGCTGGTGCTATAGCAGTAAATGCTTCTGATGTGCACATTGAACCAGAAGAAAATATTGTTCGCCTACGATACAGACTAGACGGTATCCTCCAAGAAGTAGCAGACATCCCTATCGAGATACACAAGTTCATAAACTCTAGAATCAAATTACTCTCTGGATTAAAAATAACCTCCCACTCTATCGCCCAAGACGGCAGATTCAGTGTGGTGATAAATGGCGACGAGATATCTCTGCGTGTATCACTCATACCAGGTGCATATGGTGAATCCATCGTGATGCGTCTCTTGAATCCAAAATCTATCCGAGTAAAGCTCGAGGATATGGGTATCGAACCAAAACTATTCGAAGTATTCATGCGCGAGATCAAAAAACCAAATGGACTCATCCTATTGACCGGTCCTACAGGATCTGGAAAGACCACCACCCTATACTCATTCCTACAAAAGATATACTCTAGTGAGATAAAGATAATCACGATCGAAGACCCGGTAGAGTATCACCTACCCGGCATCACACAGACTCAGGTAGATACAGAAAAGGGCTATACATTCCTAGAGGGCCTAAGATCAGCACTCCGACAAGACCCGGATGTAATAATGGTCGGAGAAATCCGTGACAGCGAGACTGCAAAAATCGCTGTTGAATCAGCACTGACAGGTCACCTAGTATTTTCTACTCTCCATACAAACAATGCCGCCGGAGTAATCCCCCGCCTGATAGACCTAGATGTGAATCCAAAGATTTTAGTATCTGCACTATCACTATCCATCGCTCAGCGTCTGGTACGTAAACTATGTGTAGAATGTAAAAAAGAAAAACAGATACTCGAAAGTGAAAAAATAATTATCGACAAGATAATATCAAATGCAGTAGCCCACAAAAAAGATTTAGCAAATTATGGAGTCGATATGGCAAGTCCATTCAAACTATATGAGCCAGTCGGTTGTGAAAAATGTAATTTTACTGGATACAAGGGACGCATGGGAATATTTGAAGCTGTACACAACAATGCAGAGATAGAGGCGCTAATCCCAAACAATCCTAGTGAACGAGAAATCAAAGAGGTATCAAACAATCAAGGAAATCTAAATATGGAAGAAGATGGAATAGTAAAGATATTAACTGGAACTACATCTTTTGAAGAAGTAGCGAGTGTAGTAGACTTTTACGCAGAATAATAAAAAACAATCCTAATAAAATTAGGATTGTTTTTTATTCAGTAGTAGTGGACACTATTCCGTTGGATGTCACCTGGATGATAGCACCGTCGGCGACTTTGTATATATAAAATGTAAACATTGCACCGATGATAGTAATAACTAGCGCTGCAAATGGAAAATTTACAGGGATATGAAGATTGATTTTCATATTTTTATTTTAACATAAAATAAAAATATCTACCCATATAAAAAGACATAAATCTCTAAACAATCCTTTAAAAACAAGTCCTAAAGTAATGAGTGTTTGAAGGATGACACCAGTAATATTAAAAATAAACCAGAATGTCCTACGCGCACACATAGAGCACGGGGCTGATTGCTTAGAGATTTATGTCCTCTTTGCTTTAATGCTATAATATTGTCATAACCGAATCTGAACAGAGTATATCATAAACAAAAAATAATGTCAAGTACCCCAGAAACAAAAAAAGATGAGAGCTTTTTAGACCAGACACTCCGACCGAGTGTGTGGGATGAATATATTGGCCAAGAGAATATCAAAGCCAACCTAAAAATTCTCCTCCAAGCAGCCGAAGAGCGATCCCACCCTGCAGAACATATACTATTTTATGGTCCTCCAGGTCTCGGCAAGACAACACTGGCCCATCTTGTGGCACACGAGACACGCCGACAGATCAAGATAACCTCTGGTCCTGCTATAGAAAAGGTCGGAGACCTAGCATCCATCCTGACAAATCTTGCACCAGGAGATATAGTATTTATCGATGAGATTCACAGACTAAATAAAATGGTAGAGGAGGTCCTCTACCCTGCTATGGAGTCTGGAGTACTAGATATCATCATCGGTAAAGGGCCGTCTGCTCGTACTATACAGCTCGAGCTACCACCATTCACATTGATCGCTGCGACTACTCGTATTGCCCTACTCTCATCCCCTCTCCGATCAAGATTCTCTGGTGGAGTATTTCGACTAGAATTCTACAATCATGAAGAGATAAAAAAGATTCTCGCTCGCTCGGCCCACATCCTCGGAGTCACACTAGATGATGGCGCACTAGACGAGATCGCAAAGCGCGCACGATTCACGCCTCGAACTGCAAACTACTTTTTGAAGCGTTGTCGCGACTATGCCCAAGTCCACAAGACTGTTATGGACAAGGATGCAGTAAAGAAGGCACTAGCACTACTGGAGATAGACGAGCTAGGCCTATCAGCATCTGATCGTAGAGTATTGGAAATCATAATTTCAAAATTCAATGGTGGGCCAGTAGGACTAAAGACTATCGCAGCAGCTACTAGTGAAGAAGAGGCTACAATAGAAGAAGTCATCGAGCCATACCTCATACAGCTCGGACTACTCGAGCGTGGCGCACGTGGACGCACTGTCACCCGCAAGGGATATGACCACCTAGGATACGATCATCCAGAAATGTAAAAGACGATAAACATTTATGTTTATCGTCTTTTGCTTTTTCTAAAAAATACTTAGTGCTTACAAGAAGCATCAATGGCAAATAATTGCCCGGCCTGACCTTTGATGATATTAGAATCATCAAGATCCCAAATAACAATTTCAAACTTTTTACCTTTGGTCATAGTTACCCTGTAAACGAATACTCCTTTTTCCTCGATCTTTTTATCCTTTAATTTAACAAAAAAATTAATTGTCCGACTCGGAGAATCGTAAATTTCATTCCTCATATCCAGACAACTGCGACTCAAGGATTTAATAATTTGGATAATTCTTAATTTTGGGATGATAATTTTTTTTGTTTTACTTATCGAGCGATAAGCTTGCCTCAAAGTAATGTCTCTCAGATCTGGTGTTTGTCTAATTTCGACACTCATTTCAGAATTTTTTGAGGTCTGATTTACATTTAAATCAAAGCTGGATAGATTTTGAACAGAAATAATTACTTCTTCTTTTTTGGTCTTTTTAACTAATTTCTTTTTAGGGGTTAAATCGGGCATACAACCGCAATCTACATAGGGTATTCTGTGGTTGCTAATTAGTTTAAAATCTTTTTCAAAATCAAGTTTCTTTGGTGCCTCTTGGGCTGCTTTTGAATCTGGCATGGTTATTAGGTTTTAAATTGTGGAAAGTTTGAGCTCAAGATACCATAAAATACTCATCGAGTCAAAGTTTGCAAAACACACCTATACCAAATACAATCATATTATGATCATACTCGGCATAGATCCTGGATTCGAGAGAATCGGAATTGCAATAATTGAAAAGGACGGGAAAGGTAAAGAAGTACTCCTGTATTCAGAGTGCTTCAAGACGAGTGCCAAGCTCCCCTTTTACGAGAGAATACTACTGATAGGAGAAAAAATAGAGAGTATCTCAAAAGAATATAAACCAAAAGCCCTAGCAATAGAAAAGCTATTCTTTACTACAAATCAAAAGACAGTGATGGGTGTAGCCGAGGCTCGCGGTGTGATCATATATTCAGCCATAAAACACGGACTACAAGTATTTGAATATACTCCCCCGCAAATCAAGATTGCTGTTACAGGCTATGGTAAATCCGACAAGAGTGCAGTTATGAGTATGGTTCCAAAATTAATAAAGATTGAAAAAGTCATAAAATCGGACGACGAACTAGATGCAATTGCTATAGGATTGACCTGCACAGCCAGCGAAAGATTTCCACAGATTTGACCCCTTGCAAAGAAAAATATATTTTGCTACAAATAATCTATTACAAAACAAGTCGTTTAATAATTTAAACTATCGATAACTTATAATATGAGTACTGATGAAGATGAATTCAAAATAGGGTTTGGCAACGAAGAGGATGATGCTGTTTTTGGTGAAGAAGTAGACCTTGATCTAGACGATGCCCTACTCGATGATGATGGAGAGATAATCGATGAAGATGATGAAGAAGGTTTCGCAGAAGAATTCTCTTCAGACGATTCAGACGCTATATAAATAAAAAATCCCCACACGGGGATTTTTTATTTATCCTATTTTAATTTTACAAAAGCGCTTTTTTCCTATGCGGTATACAGCAGATACAGCCACAGCTGTATGACTATCTATCTTTTTGTCAGTATCCAGATTTGTGATGGCACCTTCATCTACGAGTCTGCGAAATTCTGTCTTTGAAGCGATTAGCTTGTTTGCGAGGAGCACATCTACTAGTAGTGTCCCATCCCCTACTTTTACTTCAGATAGATCTTCTGGTATTTCAGATTTTTGAAATGTAGATATAAAATGATTTTCCGCATCCAATGATTTCTTTTCTCCGTAAAAAGTATTTACCACCGCACGAGCTAGGCGCATCTTTAAATCACGAGGATTCATACCCTTGGCCATATCAGTAGCCATAGCCTCCATATCTTCGAGAGATACTGTAGTACACAATTCAAACCCTGGGAGGATCATTCCGTCAGCCCAGCTCATGACCTTACCGTACATCTCCTCTGGTGTGTCTGATAAGGCGACCATATTCCCCTCGGTCTTACCCATCTTTTTACCACTACTATCTTCGAGGAGTTTTACTGTGATGACAAATTTTTCTTTATTCTTGAGAGTCTTCATCAGGTTGCGACCTTGGAGCATGTTGAAAGTCTGATCATTGCCCCCGATCTCTCCATCCACATCCATAGCTACAGAGTCATAACCCTGCATCAGTGGATACATGAATTCATGAATAAATATTGGCTTACCCTCGTTCATTCGCTTTGAGAACATATCACGTTCTAGCATCTGCTGAACTGTCATATTTGAAGCGAGATTTAACACATCTGCAAAATTCATCTTGCCGAGCCACTTTGAGTTGAATTTTATCTCAGCTGCATTCTTTCCAGAAAATGAAATAATTGAGCTTGCCTGCTTTTTGTAATTTTTCAAATTCGCCATCACTTGCTTGTGAGTTAATGGCACACGAGCAGTACCTTTGTCTGTCGGGTCACCGATCATCGCAGTGAAATCTCCCATGAGGAGGATAATCTTGTGTCCAGCTTTTTGGAATTCTGAAAGCTTGAGCAGTGGTATAGCGTGCCCGAGATGTAGTGTCGGACCAGTAGGATCTACCCCTAGATAGATAGTGAGCTTTTCACCCTTTGCAATACGAGATTCTAGGTATGCTTTTGAAGGGTAGATATTCTCTATCCCCCGATTTAGCAATTCATTTGTATCATTCTTTATCATATTTATACTTTACCACAGAAGGGTTAAAACATAAATATTACGCCACCTCTTGGGAATAGCAGTGTTCGCAATATACGATCCGGCCACTCTCTGGCGGAACCCCAGTCTCAAACACTCTTTCGCAGGGACTTGCCCCATGGTCATGAGTGGCCTGGTTTTTATAAACTAGATCTTTTGATCCATCCCCTGCACACATACACTCTGTCTTGTATAAATCCAACTTGAGTCTAAAATCGAGGCGCTCCATAGTACGACAAGCCGGACAAAGCGTCGGTAGTGGGATATTGTTCTTCTTGTAAAAAGTAAGTTCATCCGGCATCACACGAAATGCCTTGGTGCAATTGTGTCCGCATGTCGTCCGGTGTGCACACTCAAAAATCTCACCAGTTATTTTTTCATCTACTGTATTTATATCGTCGGGAATATTCTCTGCCAAAATTGTCGGCACGTAATTCCTAGTCTCTGCATCACGCCAAGTATAACCCGCTGCCTCTGCCTGCTCTTTTGTCAGAGGGAAAAATTCTTGAGCGAGAGTCTCATTGTATGCCCATGCACTGAATTCTATCGGAAGGAATTCTCCATATTTATACACTCGGCCGTTCTTGTCCACATATGGCATATCTGTCATATGCTTTTTTATTTTCTCGACGAGCTCTGCATATTCTTCTTTGCTATACTGCTTGTTCAAAATACAATATTGCTTTTTGCGCAAACCTACACAGCCAAATAAATCCGATCCTCCATTGGAACAGTTCACAGTATATTCTGTATCATGCATATTCTCCTGAGTAAATAATCCAAATTTCACATTTTGAATTCCCGTACCACAAGAAGAAGATTCATATACCAGTTCAGCTGCATCGCCCCAGATGGAGTAATCGTAGCAATCCTTACATCCGGGAATCTCCTGTAGAGATTGGCAGTAGCGGATATTCTCCCCTTCTCGGACGAGAAAGCTGTCTTTTGTATTTTTAGAATTAGACACGTATGACCCAGTAGAATCAACATTCTTAATACCTTGATGATTTTTATTTGGAAATTTATTCCAGAAATTATGAGCATCATTTTTTGCACGCTCTACACCCTCGCGTGTGTTTAATTTGTATTCTGCTACACGCGCTAGATAATCTTCACGAGAGAGTTGCTCGTTGAAAAAACAATAATTTTTATTACGTAGGTTTACAGAGCCAAAACAATTCATACAGCCCTGACAATCCCGACAGAATAGTAGGTCTGAAGATTCCACGCACTGTGAAGAATAATTTACTCTATAACAAGATGTCAGCCAAAAACTCTCGTAGCAAGATTCAGCTTTTGATACATGAGACACATCAAAACATTCCTTAGAAAAGTTTATCCCATTAGAATACATGCACTCCTCTGGATTAGTAGCATTGAAAACCAGGAAGCAATTCTTTGGATCAGTAGCATTATTTGAGTATTCACTACCTGTACCACGAATGACATTCACAGCCTTGTATGGGACTGCGATCATTAGTTCATGTAGCTGGGCTAGGAATGGTCGTGACCAATCTATATCCATACCATAGTCCATCGGATCCCATGCATCCGATAGCCATACATCACGCTCGTAAACTTTTACAGGTGAATCAGGTGAGAACATAGAAAATATTTCTTTTCCAGAATAATCACTCTTTCTCTTGTAGAGACCTCTTTCATTTCGAAAAGCAAGTCTCCTCTGTGCACGGCACATCGGGCAAAAAGTTGGCGCCGGTACCTGCATCTTTTCGTAAAACGAAATATCATCTGAATCAATATTGAAATCTTTTTTACAATTCTGACATGTAGTTGTTTGCATATATCTATATTGTATAACTTATATAATAAGTTTATAAACGACACACAAATCATATCACTTTATTACTATATTGTCAATATAAATACAACAAAAATACCTATATTTATCAAGATATTTGCCTTATTTTTGATAAAAGTGTTGACAATTTTTCAACAAATATGATACTATATACTTATGTTAGAAAAAGTACTTCACCAATTAGGATTGGGAAACAAGGAACAAATAGTATACAAGCTTATTTTAGAGCATGCCAAAATCGCTCCGGCTCTTTTGGCGAGACTAGCCAAGATAAACAGAACTACTGTATATAGTGTGGCAAAAGAACTCAAAGAAAAGGGGCTAATTGTTGAAGACCTAGGTGGACGCACACTGTACTATCTCCCCTCTCGAGCAGATGAACTCTCTAAAATAATTTCTGAGGAAAAAGAAAAAACTAAACAAAAAGAAAATTCAATAAAAGAATTGCAGGAAATTCTAAAAAGCTCACCTGAATCAAAAACATACTCTGTACCAAAAATAAGATTTGTGGATGAAATAGATATGGAAAAATATCTTTATGAGGCAGCTCCTCGTTGGATCGAGAACCAACAAAAGACAGATACTACATGGTGGGGATTCCAGGATCATACATTTGTTGAACATTTTGAGGATTGGATAGTCTGGTTTTGGAAAAATGCTCCAAAAGAAATAAATTTGAAACTATTTTCAAATGAGTCCAGCATTGAATCACAAATGAATAAAAAACAAATAGACCGCCGTGAAATAAAATTCTGGAAAGAATCAGAGGGGTTTACTGGTACCCAGTGGGTAGTCGGTTCATATATCATCCTTATCGTCACAAAAGAAAGACCATTTTATCTAGTAGAAATACATGATGCTGTCATGGCTCAAAATATGCGGGAAGTATTTAAGAAACTTTGGGGGAAGGAGTAGGGTGCGTCCACTCACCCTTCTAGACACCCCTCATCGGGAGAACAGTCTATGTGTCACCTATTGGGAATAGCAGTTTTGCAGATGAAATAAAATATTATTAATAATCTAAATGATCATTCGACAATAAAAAAAACCCAACATTAAATTGGGTTTTTTATTTTTCTTGAAAAATTACTGGAGTGATTCTATTTCTTTAATTGTGCTCAGAGGTGAATTATCTATATTAAAATTTACCTTACCCATTTTGCCCCAATCCTCTTTTTTAATATGTTCTTTTAAAACACGTTGTGTGGAATAAAAAACATCTAAAGGGTTATTTTCCCAAAAGATAGAGAAGGGTTTTTTATTTTTAATTGCAAAAATTAAAATACTCTCTATTTTAGACAAAAAATAAACTTCATCATAAAAAAATATAAAAAAATCACTAGGTGTAACACTATTATGGTATTTTTTGTCGTTAATAGGGATTTCTATTTTTACATCCGAGTACTCAAGAATCTCATCAGAATATAAACTTTTTGGTAGGATGCTGGTGGTTAGACACTTGTTGTTTACTATTTTAGTCTCTTTTAGCACTAATCCAATCATCTCAATGTTGGAACCACACACAACCAAATTCCACTCTTTTTCAGAAATCAACCTAGATATTTCTTTGGCGATAGTGATAATTTTTGAATTAGCATTAGTTTCAACAGAACAAAAAACACAAACTGTTTGTATTCTTTGTATTTTGCTAGAATTTTCCATTTTATTTTAATTTATAGGTTTTCTTTAAAAATACATTAAAAAAATAGTAATGTCAACAAAACTCTCTTGTTTGCCATATTTATAGAATATAGTATGTTATCATATACATATATGAAGAAAATTAAGTTTAAATTTAATAAACACCAGCTCAAAAATTGGATTTTGGGTATTTTTGGTTTTGGACTATTGGTCGTAGGGATACTAGTAATCTGGACTAGTACATTACAATTACCAGACTTTAAACTCTTTACAGAGCGCAAGATAGCCAGCTCTACAAAGATATATGATAGGACTGGAACCATCATATTGTATGACGTACATAGCAATATAAAGCGTACAGTCATCCCCTATGAGTCTATGGGCACATATAGCAAGAATGCCACTGTTGCCATAGAAGATTCTGAATTCTACCAACATCACGGAGTTAGATTAAAGTCTCTGATTCGTGCTGTGTGGGCAAATATGACTGGCGGGAAAATCCAAGGTGGATCGACTATCACTCAGCAGATTATAAAACAGACATTGCTGACATCAGAGAGGACTGTGACCAGAAAGATAAAAGAATGGATCCTGGCAATCAAGCTCGAAAAGGTAATGAACAAAGATGAGATCCTAGCATTGTATCTAAACGAAGCCCCTTATGGTGGAAATATTTACGGGATAGAAGAAGCTTCAAAAGCATTCTTTGGTAAACAACCGATAAATCTTACTCTAGCTGAATCTGCATATCTAGCAGCTATACCAAATGGTCCTACATACTACTCCCCCTACCGAGGTCGCACACGTCTAGATACAAGGAAAAATCTAGTATTAAAAAGGATGCTGGATTTAAAGTTTATAACAGAAAAAGAATACACCGAGGCTGTATCAGAAAAAGTAGAATTCCTTCCAGCCCAACCAATGTATATAGCAGCTCCACACTTTGTATTCTTCATAAAAGATTACTTGGAAAAGAAATACGGAGTAGAGATGGTGGAGAATGGTGGATTAAAAGTTACCACAACTCTTGATTTTGAATTACAGAAAAAAGCAGAAGCTATAGTCCTAGAAAGAGCTCTAGACAACGAAAAGAATTGGGATGGAAAAAATGCAGCCGCAGTAGTTATAGATCCAAAAACTGGCCACATACTATCTATGGTCGGATCACGAAATTATTTTGATAAAAACATAGATGGAAATTTCAATGTAGCCACTGCAGAGAGACAACCGGGATCATCTTTCAAGCCTATAGTATATGCAGCCGCATTTGAAAAGGGATACACAAAAGACACAGTACTATTCGATGTACCCACAGAATTTTCTACAAGTTGCGATGCATATAGTAATCCAAAAGGTAAAAACAAAAAAACAGATTGCTATAATCCAGACAATTATGACAATGCATTCCATGGACCGATGACACTCAAAGACGCCCTAGCACAATCCATAAACGTAATAGCAGTAAAACTGCTATACCTAGTAGGAGTACAAGATGCGATAAAGATGGCTCACGACCTGGGTGTGACTACACTCAATGACGCAAATAGATATGGATTGTCTCTAGTAATCGGAGGTGGAGAGACAAAGCTCTTGGATATGACTTCTGTATATAGCGTATTCGCTACAGAAGGTATCAGACATCCAAATACAGGAGTACTCTCAATATCAGATGGTGCAGGAAATATCTTGGAAGAATACAAAGACAGACCAGAGCAAATACTGAATCCAAATACAACAAGAATTTTGGCAGACATTCTCACTGACAACAATGCTCGTATCCCTACATATGGAGCAAATTCAGCTCTCGTACTACCAGAAGGTATCCAAGCTGCAGTAAAGACCGGTACCACAAATGACAACAAAGATGCCTGGACTATAGGATACACCCCATCTGTGGTGGTGGGTGTATGGGTGGGTAACAATGATAATATACCAATGAAAAAAGGTGGTGTATCTCTCGCTGGACCAATCTGGAACCAAATAATGATGCAAGCATTAACAAAACTACCCAAAGATGAAACATTCAACAGGTCAGATGAAGTAGATCCAAATTTGAATCCCCTGCTCCGAGGATACTGGCAAGGTGGTGATACATTCAAAATAGATAAAAAATCTGGAGGTCTCGCTACTGAATTCACACCAAAAGAAAGTATTGAAGAAAAATCATTAACTAATGTTCATACTATCTTGTATTGGGTAGATAAGAAAGATCCGAGAAACAATAAAACTCCAGGACCATCAAATGATTCCCTGTATGATCATTTTGAGATAAGTGTACAGAACTGGTGGTCAAAAAATTCTTACAAATATAAATATGTGGGGCTAAAAGACAAGCCACTCTTTTATGACAATATCCACAATTCATCAACAAAACCAAGTTTTACAATTAAAAACTTACTAAACACACCCTACAATAAAGATGAAACAATATCTTTTGAGGTAGAGGCAAAGAGCCAGAGTCCAATACAAAAAATAGATATATTTATAAATAACAATTACCTAACTTCATTAAAAAATTATCCTTATGGTGTATCATTTATCCCTAGTGAACTAGGTATAGATGGTGGAGGAAATACAATACTAGTAAAAATATATGATGTGGATGGTGGTACAAGTCAGCAAAAATTAAACTTCTACGTGAAGTAAAAAAAATAAAAACCTCGAAATTTTCGAGGTTTTTATTTTATATCCAAAAAATTTGTACCTGGAATATTTGTACGCAATTCGTTTAAAATCTTTTCTTTCTTCATCAGTAGTTCCCCTTTTACGAGAGGTGACGTATTTATTTTAATATAGCCACCCTTAAAATTTATATTTTCTTTTTCTATTTTAAGATTTGTATGTTTATAGATCACAGAAGATATCTCACCTAATACAAGATCACCCTTGGAGACCATCTTTACAAATTTCTCTAGAAATTTATTTATATGATTATAATCCATAATTTTACTGACGATTCATAGGCATCACGAGATACATAAAAGATGAGTCCCCGACTACACGGATTATGATAGGTCTATTACTACCATTGAATTCTAGTGTCACACTATCCCCATTTATAGACTGAAAACAATCCACAATGTATTTATAATTTATATTTACACTCACCTCTTCCCCAGACAGAGCACTCTCTATGTGTGTAGTATTCTCACCTATATCATTATTTTTTGAATCCACTTCAAAAACTTTTTCACTTGGCTTTAAGTTAAAAGTAATTTGATTAAATTTATCAGATAAAATATTTGAAACTTTTATTGCATACAATAAATCTTGTTTGAGGAGTGTGGCTTGAGTTTTAGACTCTCTAGGGATTATCTGTTTGTAATCTGGGAACGTACCATCTATAACCCTAGATGTGATATATATACCATTCACAGATAGAGATATCTGATTTTTATGTAAAATTATTTTTACATCATCATTCACACCATCCAAAATACGAATTATTTCTGTAGCATTTTTTAACGGCAATAATATTCCATCAAAATTAAGTTCTTTTTTAATCTTTACTTTCTTTTCTGCTAGACGAAAAGAATCGGTAGCTACGAATACCAGCATATCGTCCTGTGGGTAGATATAGACGCTCCCAATCTCTGGTTTGATGTCTGACACCGCTGCACTATAATAAACTGCCTTGAGGCCCTCCACGAGCTTTACAGAGGGTACTGTAATCTCTTCACCAGAGAGTATTGGAATAGTTGGAAAATCTTCATAAGGAATAGTGTTCAATAAAATATTATTTGATTTTGTTTTAACAGAAAAATTAGAATCAATTAATTCAAACTTAACAGTAGAGTCACCATGCAGTAGAGAAAACAAAGAAGAAAGAATATCACCCTTCACAGCCACTACACCCTCCGTTTCTATCTTTGCCGGAATTTCAATCTCAATACCAATGTTTAAATTTGTAGCTCTAAGTTTTAAAACTTTATTTGAAGCCACCCAAAGTACAGATCCTAAAACTGGAAGAGTGAGGTTTTTACCAGTGATTCTCTCTGCTGTTATTAGTGCATCTTTTATCTTTTCTATTGAACATTCTAGTTTCATATATTCTTTCTTAATTAATTATTAAATAAACTCTATTACTAATACTATTCCTGTGGATATGTGGATTACTTTTTTCGACTATATAAAGTAAGCTTTTTATCTCTTTTTTAAAATTCTTATAAAACATGTCATCTGTATACTTTACTGTGGATTAGTTTTGTTTATGTTTTTGTGAACATCTTGTTAATTTCTAGCCCCCTACTTATTAACAAGTTTATCCACAGCTATTTGAACATGATTCTGATCCTTTCTATCTCTTGGAGTAGGCTCGGATTCGTCTTTAAATCTTCTTTTATTTTGAGGTGTGAGTGTATGACTGTGGTGTGATCTCTACCCCCAAACTTTTGACCTATCAGTGGGTAAGATATATTGAAATCTTCTCGTAGCAGATACATAGCTACTTGTCGAGCTTGGACTATTTCTTTTCTTCTAGTCTTCTCGTATACATGAGCTTCAGGGATATTGTAATAATCAGCAATTATTTTGATAATATCTTTTATGGCAACGTTTTTCTTTGGTCTGATATTATTCTTTATTAGATTTTTTGTCTCATTTAGTGAGAGTGATTTATCTTTCAGTTGAGATTGGCAGATGATTGTATTTAGACTACCCTCCAGTTCTCGTATATTCCCCTCTAACACCTCTGCAAGGTAGGAAATGACTGGTTCATCCACTATTATATTTGTCTTCTGTAGCTTGGCTTTTATGATAGCTACACGAGATTCATAATCTGGTTCTGTTATCTGGACTGTCATACCAGAAGCGAATCTAGATTGTAGGCGCTCTTCTAATCCTTGGATAAAGTTTGGATGTTTATCTGAAGAAAAAACAATTTGCTTATTGTTTTCATGAAAGATGTTGAATAGATGGAACAGTTCTTCTTGTGTCTTTTCTTTTCCTGATATGAATTGGATATCGTCCATAATTATCACATCGTATTTTCTGTATTTCTCCTTAAAACCATTTGGATTTTTGTTTTGAATTGAGTTTATGTAGTCAATAGCAAATTTTTCAAGACTTACATAATAAATCTTTTTATTTGGAAATTTATTCTTGATACTATTCCCTATCGATTGGATCATATGTGTCTTACCTAGACCCGTACCTCCATATACAAAGAATGGATTGTATGTCTCCCCTGGTGTTGTGATGATAGCTTGGGAAACTGCATATGCAAGCTCGTTGAATGGTCCAACAATAAAATTATTGAATGTATATTTAGGATTTAAGTTGTCGTCCTTGTTTACGTAGAGATCAGCCAGTGGCAGTTCTTTGTTTATAGATACAGGGGCTTGTTCATTTTCTGTTTTTGGTTTTACTACTTCGTGTTTTGTGATTATGTATTCTATATTGCGTACACTATCCTCATAATTCATTAGAGTTTTAAGGATTAGCTTGTGAAATTTATTATTCAACCAGTCTTTTACGAATTCATTTGGTACTCCTATAAATAGTACTCCCTCCTCTTCTTTTACTATCTGTGTATTTTTAAACCAGGTTGTAAAATTTGCTTTTGAAATGGATAATTCGATTTCCGCCAAACAGCTTTCCCATAATTTTTTTGTATCTGATACCATAGTTCCTATTATACTAGTTAAGATTTATAATCGTCCTGTTTGAATTGTGTGCAATCCTGTGTATATCGTGTGGATAACTTTATGGGTTGCATAATGCACCATTATAGTATATATTAGACATTATGTCTCAAACATATCAACCAAACAAACGTAAAAGAGCTAAAACACATGGTTTTCTTGTACGTACAAAGACAAAAAATGGCCGCAAGGTCACTGCCCGCCGACGCCAAAAAGGTCGCGCTAGTGTATCTATAAAGAAATAACATGCTTTCCAAGAAGTATCGTGTTAATAAGGGGGTTTTTGAAGCCATTATGAAAGAAGGAAAAATGGTCTCAAGCCCTCTTTTTACTTTCCGGTATATACCCTCCACTGATGGTGTGGTTCATTTTGCTGTAGTTGCCCCAAAAAGCGTTGTAAAAACAGCTGTTTTAAGGAATTCTCTCAGGAGAAAGGGTTATCGTATGGCTGGCCCATTACTGGCAAAGCCTTTTATTGGTGCTCTTTTCTTTAAAAAGGAGGCTTTAAAAGCTGAAAATGATCAAATATCTGAAAATATAACGTTTTTATTTAAAAAAGCAGGATTATACTTGTCCCGTTAGAGATGTGTTATTTGTGTTTTTTTATATAGGTTTGCTTATAAATAAGGTTGTATTTATTAATTTAAATTAAAAAGAAACGGAAATGTAAGCATTTCCTATCTCTAATGGGATGGCTAAAATAATTATTTGGTTGATAGATATATATCAAAAAACTCCTTTAAAATCGCACTATTCTTGCAAGTTCCTGCCTACTTGCTCTGAGTATAGCAAGCAGGCCTTTGAAAAATATGGATTTTTTAAGGGTTTTTATTTGTCTGTTTGGCGTGTGCTCCGATGCCACCCATGGCAAAAACATAGCTATGATCCTGTGAGGTAATCATCATAATTTTATGCTACAATAGACGGATGAGCGCACTATGGAATACATTTTTTTATCAGCCTATATATAATATGCTGGTTTTTTTAATAGATAAGGTTACTTTTGGGGATATTGGTTTTGCTATTATCATTTTGACTATACTCGTAAAACTCATCCTCTTCCCTCTTGCTAAAAAGTCTATACAGAGTCAGATTTACATGAAAAAGCTTGAGCCAGAACTCAAGAAATTGAAAACTGATTATCCAAACAAAGAAGAACAAGCAAAAAAACAATTTGAATTGTATAAGAAATACGGAGTGAACCCATTCTCTGGTTGTTTGGTTGTTTTACTCCAACTGCCCGTTATATTCGCTCTCTACTATGTATTTATTAATTTCAAGATAGACAGTAGTATCATTTATAGTTTTATAAATGTACCGGTTGTCATGAATACAAATTTCTTGGGATTATTTGATCTTTCTTTGAATCACAGCATATTTCTAGCTCTATTGGCTGGTATTTCTCAATATTTCCAGGCATACCTAGCTACTCCAAAGAAGACTATCAAGGATGTAGAGGTGGTATCAGATAATACCAAAAAGACTTTTCAAGAAGAATTGGCAAGTAGTATGCAGTTAAATATTCGTTATGTATTGCCGGTGTTTGTAGCATTTATCGCTTATACTTTCTCTGCAGGGGTTGCATTATACTGGATTGTGAGTAATATATTCACTATAGGTCAGGAATGGTACGTAAGAGACCAAATAGCCAAAAAAGAAAATAACTTCTAATTAAACGTATATGGATCCCGTATGAAATGTGTATGTAATATTTATACGGATTTTACAAAATAAACTTAGTCGGTATTATTAATGATAATATAATTAAATACGGAAATGTAAACATTTCCTATTTCATACGGGATGGATAAAGATTCTATTAAAAAAATTGTTGAAGAGATATTTACACATACAGGATGTACTCTTTCTGGTTGTGAGATCACAGAAGATGCGGGTATGACATGGGTAGCCATAAGTACTCCAGACTCGAGATTCCTTATTGGCCGTGAGGGAGATACTCTCCGGTCTTTGAATCATCTTGTTCGCAAGCTTTCTGAAAAGAATCACACAGAGGAAGCCACCTCTGCCCTGTTCGTAGATATCAATGGTTATCAGAAGAAAAGATTTGATAATCTAAAAGCCACTGCATATATGCTCGCAGAGCGTGCTAGATACTTCAAGAGTAATATAGAGGTAGATCCTATGCCAGCTTCAGAGAGACGCATAATTCACATGTTTTTAGAGAATGCAAAAGATGTGACCACTGAATCTACTGGATTTGGACCAAATAGAAAAGTCGTTATAAAGTACGTTGGAAACGATACAATATAGATAATATAAAAACCGCAACATTGTTGCGGTTTTTATATTATTGTAGGTTCAAGCTCCAGAGAGTGTAGTCTTTTTTATTTATAAAGAATAGTGTCCTTTCTGCTTCATCTACTGCCAGTTTCGTTGCATCTATTGGTGTTTCGTATATTGAGTTCGATATCTCGCTAGATGTCCCTATCTCTGTATTTATTCTTATGAACTTGTCATCAAATGAGACCTTGCCCTGATACCATATATCTGGATACGCACTCCCCTCTGTTGTGTTTGGTATAGCGCAGTATATCCTAATGCTGTCATTTGTCCATACACATTTTTCTGGTAGTCCAAATAAATTCAGTGGAGTATATTTGTTTGTAGATATTGTATATATACCGAGTATTGGACCATTGTTTGTACTACTACTGTATAGCACTTTATCTCCGGATGGAGACACTAGTGTAGTCAATCCTTTTATCCCACCTATGATTTTTCGTAGGCTCCCCTTTATCGTTGGCAGTGAGTATATATAACCCTCCGTATTATACGATGCTTTTGTTGTTATAAAGATGGTTTGATTTACTGGCCATTGGGCTAACCACTCAGAGAATGTTGAGTTTAGTATTAAAGTTCTTTTCACTTCGGTAAATGACCCTATTGTTCCAGTCGAACCATTTGTATTTTTCTGTAAATAAAAGAAATTATCTCCGTTTGGTGCTATTGATACATCTATCACATTGTCTGGTAGGAATCCACTCTTGCTACCTCCTAGTGTGCCTGCTACAGTTTTTATCGTTAATCCATCTTCACCCAAGAGTCTATATATTACATTGTTCGCATTTGAGCCAAAGATTCCTTCGTGGATTTCTGGTATTGTTGAGTTTGATATTTTACCAGTAGCTTTAGTATCTAGATATGTCTGATAGATGTGACCGCTACTCTTCTTCATATATCTTATCGATGGAACTTTTTCTGTTGTTGGTTCTGGGGGTGTAATCGTCTTCGTTACCTTTGTTGTTTTGCTCTTTGCTATTTCTTCTATTTTCTCTTCTATCGGTTTAGGTGGGAGAGGTCTCTCATCTATGAAAAATGTCACCCCTGATACAGCAAAATCAGTGAGCTGTGTAAACTTTGAATTTATATTTATACCACTGACTATATTTTTTATGGCACTGCCTAGGGCATCTGTAGGGCTAGGTGTCGAGTCATTGTTTGCTTTAGAGCCAAAGCCAAAAGGAGAAAATATTCTATTTATTGTTGAGGTGTCACCAGGGTTATTTATATCCCCTGCTGGTTTGTTCATGGCATAGTAAATATATCCACCACCCACAGAGGCGATAGCTATAAATCCTATTATCATTAATATTGTATTTCGTGACATATTTTTATATTTTAGTGTCCAGTTGTTGACCAGTGCCAAGGTTCACTAGATAAATTTTTAAGATTATATTTACTTGCATTTGCTTTTAGCCAGAGGAAGCATTTGTTGTCTTTGGTTGCTATCTTTGAACCTTCGCATCTAAAGTCAAAAGCAAGACCACTCTCGTGCATTGAAGTCCCCGGGATTGCTGTGTCTGGCTTACATCTTGCATTTTGCTTGTATACATTTGCTGCTCCACAATTTTGTGCACGCAATTCTTCTTGTCTAGTTTTTGACCTAAATCCAAAACCTGTAATTTTAATATTCTGACTCCATGCCAGGTCTATCATCTTTTTTAAGTTATCTTGCATTGTTTTGCATACAGGGAACGATCCTCCTGCAGTCTGAACTTGGTATATCCCCTCTGGGCATCTTGCTACTGCTGTTCCTAGTGGTGGCAGAGCATCGTTTTCACTCATAGCATCTTCTTCTACCTCTATATTTGCTTGTCCGATATTGAGCTCTCCTCCTAGTAGGTCTGGATTTATAGTATTTAGTAGCATCCAAGATCCTAATGCTAGCACTAGTCCCATCAGTGCTCCACCTATCTTTTGCTTTGATTCTGTCTTTGCAAAAATAGATTCTGATCCCATCCATTGTATGCCATATATGACAATCATTATCACAGCCAATGCGCCACATATACCTAAGAAAATTTTCACTATTAGGTTTATGTAGTCTCCTAATTGTTTTGTGTTATCTATCGATTTTATCTCACCGATTGGAGCCAGGAGATTGTACTCATCATTTGCTATGCGTGGGTTTATTGCCCCTGGGTCTACGGTGTCTTCTTGGGACCCTGATTGTTCCCAGTCTTCATCACAAGCTCCTACGCACTCATAATATATCCTACCCCCTACACGATCCACAGATGACCACTTTTCCCCATCTGGAGTGGCTAGTTCAAAGTAATAAAGACAATCATATCCATCTGATATATCGATCAATCCAGAACCTATAGTTTCGCACTCTTCTTCTCCTGCTATGTAGTTTAGTGTGACTGCCTCGGTAGCTGGCATTATTATTGTTTTATTTTCCAGCCCTGAACTACTCAGTGCGTTGTTACAGTTGAAATTTGGGATAGAGCTAGCTGGACAGCTGTCCATTTCTTTTACTGTTAGTTGCAGTTCTTTGTTTGCACAATTAACAGTCTGAATCACGATACTTACTTTTGTACTACCCTCTTTGTAGAAAGTATCACCAGTTTTACCATAAGGGTAAAAATTCGCCTTGTCTACAATACAATTATTACTAGAAGTATCCCCTGCAACAATTCCCGAAGCTGTCCATCCCACTGGTTTTGCTGGAGGGGATGAACTTTTTTCACAACTATCAATAATAATTAATGCTGGGTCACTTTTTTCTGATGACTGACATAGTGCTAAAGATTCAAAAGCTTTAGATCTGCTCCACTTTTTATCAGACTCTTTGTATCCAGTATAGAAAAACATATCCTTCTTGGTTGTCCATGCAACCCCATAGGCCTGCATCCTCAAAGTAAAATCAGTTTTTGTTGGGATAATGGTTTGTTCAAAACAAATTGAAAATGAAGTAGCTTTGGTCTTGTCAGCATACATATTAAAGACAGCTGTGTCATGAGCTAGAGTACAAGCATCTTCACTGCTAAATCTATGAAAAGATTTAGACCTGTTTGTATCGAAGTAATCACTTAATTCAAGCGCAGATGCATAGTACCAATTCCCAGAACCCCCTACTCTGGTATCTGTGGCTACTGTTTTGAAATTAACTACAGCTTTATATGTATTAATCCCATCTAAGTCTAATTCCCTACCCTCAATCTCTATTTGATATAAACTATTTCTAATTAAACTCTCTACTCCATTTATAGGAAGGTCAAATGACATCAGGCTTGTCAGGTCTTTTAGGTCTGGATAAAATTTACCACTTAAAACAGAATTTATAGAGGATCTTTTCCCTACTGCGTCTAGTTTATATACTTTGTAATTTATATCCTCATCTCGTGTTGTCGCGGTTACCTGTACATTTATGGTTACTCTAGACTCTTCTACCTTGGGGCTCCCGTTTATTCCTAAAGCATAAACTGTGTTTGAAAAACACAAAAAAGCAAAAAAGATAAAAATAACCTTATGAAAAAATACATTTTTAAATATAGATATAAATTTATATTTTTTTGTTTCTTTTTTTGTTTTCATACTATAGATTTATCTTTAGACTTTGTGTTGCCGACTGAAATAATTTTAAGGTGTTTTCTATGTATAGATTTATCTCTGCGTATCCCCCGCGGGCTGTGGGCTTTATAGTGAGCATATTTTTCTTTCTTGGTGTTGGTATGGTGTCCCCGTTTATCTTCCATTCGTATATGTGGGCTTGAGTGTTTGTTGTGTCACCCATAAAGTATGGTTCTGCCTTGATAGTCATCTCTTCTGATTCAAGTGGGATTTCTTTGTCTAGAATCTTGTTGTAGTAAATACCTTCTACTGGATCTTTTTTGTAGAATAATATTTGAGGGTTTACTCCAGATATTTTGATTATTCCCGTTGAGTTTGTGTTATCTGTGCTAGACATAGAAACCACCTCTACGGTATCCTCGAGTTCATTTGTTAGATTAAATATAAAAGAATTTTTTTTGTATCCTGATTGAGATTGATCAGTCTTGTCGTTTAGCTTCCAGTTGTATGTCGCACTGTTTGCTTGGATTCCTTTTGGTCCACTGGGTATGGCTATGATTTTGACCCTACCCTCTTTGGGTGGCAGGGCTTTGCCTCTATAGAATGGTGGCACATATGAATCTAGTGATTGCCACAATATATCCATATCTCCTGGGCTTAAAATTATTCTTTTCTGTATGATGTCTCCTTCTACTGTCGTGATTTTTATATCCAGTAGGGATTTTGTCCCCAAGGCTCCCATTTTAAAAGAAAAATCTTTTACTCCAGTATTTTTTAATAGAATTTTTTCCCCACTCCTCCACTCTATCTGAGCTCTGTTTAAATCTGTGGCATAGCTCTCTAATGTGATGGTCACATCTTCGTAGGGTTTTGGGTTCTCTGGTGCAACAGTGGCCACTATATCTAGTGCTTTTGTTTCTGCATATATTTTTATATTATGTGCACTGAAAAATAAACTAATTATAAGAATTAGAAATATTGACTTAGATAGGATTGGAGAATTTTTACTCACTCCTTTATTATATGATACATTTAGAATTCAAACAATTATTGTTGTGCACTACTTGCATCATCTTTGGCTTTTTTGATGGCCAATATCTGAGACGGGTCGGAAGTGATTATCTGGTCTTCTGTGTATGAAGCGATTGTCTTTACTGCAACGTGTTTTAAGCCAGCAAAGAATATACCCTCCCCTACATTTGCCTCTAGAAGTAGATATTTCTCTTCGTCTGTTAGGTTGAATGTTTTCTGCAGTACGTCTACTGTAGATGGAGATTGTTTTAATAGTAGTTGGATAGATGAGTTGGTCACTATTGGTACACCATATGGGCTCTTCATAAAGTCCCCTACGTCTTGGGTTATAGTAGCTAGACCTAGATAATACTTACGTCCTCTTTTTGCTATTGAGTATAGGAATGAAGCAGTATCTTCTGATTTCATCATCCACCAGGCCTCATCCACCACTAGGAGTCTCTTTTTAATGTTCTTGCGCACAGCGTTCCATATATAGTGTGTGACTATATACATAGCCACTGGCTTGAGCTCATCCTCCATATCACGCACAGAAAATACTACAAATTTTTTATTTATATCTACATTTGATGGCTTGTTTAGGAATGATGCCCATGATCCACGAGTGTATTTTGCTAGTCTTTGTATGATAGACTCGCTACCCTCCATACCAGAGAGCACCATTTCAAAGTCTGATAGTAGTGGTGGCTCTATGTTTCTAAAATCTGATTCAGGTGTGATGTCTTTTAGTGCGTATGTTTCGGTAATAGCTCTGTCTATTATGGAATCTTCTTCTGGTGTGAGCCCCCCTAGCATGATACGGAATAAACCTACTAGATTTATCGTATTTGAACGCAATACATCTCCGCCAGTCTCGTCTGCTGATGGTATAGGTAGGTCAAAAGGATTGATGTGGTGGTCAGAAGAAAGTGCAATATTGAAATACCTACCCCCTACTGCTTCTGCTAGGTATTCATACTCACGCTCTGGGTCGATAACGATGACCTCTGTATCAAACATGAGAGTACGGATAATCTCAAGTTTTGTTGCATATGATTTACCTGCACCAGACGTAGCAAATGTAATCGAATTGTAGTTTGGTAGTGAAAAACGGTCGAATATAATAAGACTTGAATTGTGTCTATTTACTCCATATAGGATACCCTGATCTGAGGTAAGGTCAAAAGATACAAATGGGAATATTGATGATAGAGGCTCTGTATTTAGCTTCTGGTGAATCTCTAGTAGATCTGTGCCTGTAGGTATGACACTCTTGAACCCTTCTTCTTGTTGGAATAGGGCTGGTTTTAGATATATGAGCTTAGATTCGAGGATAGATTTTATCTCATTTTCTGTCTTGAAGAGTTCATTCTCATTGTCTGCATATATTGTGATATATAGGCCTACGTTAAACATCTTTTCTTGGGCTTGCAGTAGATTGTCACGAAGACCCTCTAGGTCCTGGTATGCTGTATCTAGTATTGGGTCGCGAACTAGTCCCTTTGATTCACGTATGGCTACCTGACTCTGTACCTCAGCCACCTTCTTCTCAAATGTACGTAGGATCTCTGTAGTCTCTATTGGGTGTATGTTTATAGATACATCAAAGACCTTGTCTAGGTTGATTATAGGAGAAAACCAATTATCTACTAGATATCTAGGGTATGATATGACAAAGAAAGTACGAGCAATCTTGTCCCCTAGGTTTAGAGATTTTGGTGTTATTTGTAATGCCGAAGGGGCTATTACGTCTTGGAGCTCTAGTGTCGCCGCACGGTAAATCTCCTTTGGTAGTATCGGCATGACACCACTACCCTGCTTGTTCTGCTGGTTGTTGTTGCCTCCCCCAAATAATGATGAAAAAATTCCCATATTATAATTTCATTCCTTGGCTTATGTCACCAGGATTAAATGTTTTATAAAATAATTCTACTACTTCCTCTGTTTTTAGTTGAGAAGTTCTGATCCCCATTCCCGAAAGTCCTGATGCTACTACACTCACACGCTGATCTAGTTGGGATCTGGTCTCTTCGAACTCAGCCATTTCTGTTTCTTTTTTGGAAAGCTCTGCAGGAGCAGACATACCCACCCTACTACCTGTAAGCTTATCAAATATTCCCTCTGTGGGTTTTATTATTGTAGAGCTGTATGGTATTACGATAAAGAATGACTTTGTCATTATATTCACCTCGTCAGTAAAAGATCTTATAAAGTCTATGTATTCCTTGGTCTGCATCTTAAGCAGTGGCTCTACTTGATTCTTCATTCTGTCTTCGAGTGTCATTAAATACGGACGGATATCTAATCTTCGAGACTGCACTACTATTTCTACGGAAAAATCCAGACTATTTAGAAATGTTTGGAATTGATTTATTATTGCTACTTGCTCATCGCTAGACTTTAGAGATAAATTTATCGAAGAAGCTATCAGTATTGCCCGATATCCCCCATCTTTCAGGATGATCACTCCATCACGGATTTCTTTTATTGGTACAAATTCTTGAGATTTTTCTGCATTGATTGCCATTTTTATATTATATCATCAATTTTTATTTTTAGTGCAAAAAAACCTCTACTACGAGAGGTTTTTTGAGTTATCTTCTTCTTTCATGTCGAGTCCCCATGCAATATCTTTTAATTTACTTTGAGACATTTTAGGTACGACAGAGGTTTGTTTTATTTCTTCTTCGACTTCTTCATTTTTTTCTTGGATTCTCTGTTTCCATATATATAGTTTATTTCCGAGTGCATATGTGATCGCTGCCTGGAGATAATATATGAATGGCTGATTGTTTATCTTGTAAAAAACTAAAGCCAATACTAACCCCGCAATAGGTATAATCAGGAATATGCCTATCCACAATGGCATCGTTTTGTATATTAAAAATACAATACCAGCTCCCCCAGCTAGGTATGAGAATTGTTTGAACGTAAAAGGTCCAAATAATTTATCTTCTATATCTATGAATTGTGGGACTTTGAATTGCATATATATGATTGGTGTTTATATTTGCTCATGATACGGATCATGAATTACTGACTTTGTTGTGTTTTGTGTAGGTATATTTGATATTGGTTGATTGCTTTTGGATACTCCACTTGCTGTTGCTCCTTGGAGCTTCATATTTAGTATTGATTTTGTTGATTGGGGATTCTCTATTCCGTACAATACTGATTTTTGTGTTTCTTTGCTCGGTATGATGTGTGATTCCTGAGGACTACTACCCTCCTCTACTACCGAGACCCCAGATTTTACCATTATATTGTCTTCTTTTATTGTAACTTTTTCTTCGTCTGCTTTTTCTTCTGTATTCTCGTCTGCTAGTATCTCTATCCCCGATATTTTCATGCCATCACTGGTCTCTTTCTTTTCAAATTCTGCGATTGGTAAATTTGATGGAACGAATGGCTCTGTTTTCTTGTATGGGGGTGTCGGGATGTTTGATTTCTTGTATGGGGGTATCGGTATCTCTATTTTTTCATTTTCAGCGTCATCTCTTTTTGTATTTTGAATTAGGAATGACCTTATATTTTTAAAAACCTGTTCATTCACCTCTGATACTATGAGATCTATATTTTCTGGTGAAGCTTGGACCCCTACTGACAGTTCATTCCTGTAGTTTTCACTTGGGATTATCCCTAGCATGACTTTTGTGGTTACTTCATCTAGGGTGCTCATGCTCGGCATGTTTAATTTGTACTTACTGGCTATATTGTATAGGTTCTTTTTGTAATTGGAATTTGTTATAGCTTCTTGAACTGCAGGTGGCAACCCTTTGAATCTATCGTCGATATTCTGGGCTCCGCCGTATTTGTTTTTTGCTATGTTCTCTATGTTTGATTCAAATGTATTTTCTAGGGCTGGGCGGATAGATGCGAATACCTCCCTATCTAGCTCAGATATCATGGGTGATATCTTTTCTTTAGGGAGAGTGAGTTCTTGGATTAAGATATCCTCATATTGATTCAAGTGTATGACTCCTAGGAGTGCCAGACTAGTCTCTGTTATTAGGGATTTTAATTGGTCCTCTGTCAGATTATATCTATTTCCTATTTTTTCTGTCTGATCTATCCAGGCCATACTACTAAAAATAGCAGCAGCTTCTGGTGGTAGCTTTGAAAAGTATTCTGCTATTTGTTTTTGTAGTTCTGTTTTGTCCATCCCGTTAGAGATATGAAATGTTTACATTTCCGTATCTTATTAATTTTTGTTTATAATATTTTTTTGATTATTAATTTTACTTTGTTCTCTAAATTTGTAACAACATATCTCTAACGGGATCCATTTTTTTATTTATTATTAGTGACCTCCATGTCCGTGGTCGTCGTGTCCTCCCCCATGATCGTCATGTCCTCCCCCGTGTCCACCACCTGAGGATTCTAGTTTAAAGTTTGCACCTTTTAATGCTTCTGAAAAGATGCTCTTCATGTCGTCTTTAAAAGTTCTAGCTCCTATGCCCATATTCATTTGTGGGACATTCTTCATCCCAGTTCGCATACCTGAAGCTATCGCACTCGTGATTCCGAAAATTAATGCTGTGGACAAAGCGTCATTCTTAGTTGATTGCAATTTTGAAAGACTGAGTGGGTTGTATGATCCACTCGGTGCGTCCGAGGTGATGCGATCCTTAAAGCTAATTTTTTCTGATGCACCTTCCATTGTATGAGTAAAGTCGTGGGAAAGCTTATCTTTTAGTGCTGGTTCAAGTGTGACTGTTTTATAGTCATTTGAAAGCTTGGTCTCAAGCTTGTTCTTGTCTTCTGTTGTGGGTGTGTGTCCGGCTGCTGCCCATGCTGCTGTTTGTACGTTTCTTTCCCTTGTCTTGTAGTCAGCTTCACTTTCAGTACCATCAACAAGACCATTTTTTATCTTAGTTTCAAATTTAGATTTGTTTAATGAGTAGAATGACTTTTTCATGTTTCCCTTCTCTATCTCACTTAGTTCATTAAACTTTCTTTTTGGATCTATATGTGCCTCTTTTGCTGTTTCTTCGTAATCATGTACCGCGTGATTGACCCCCCCCACTTTTTTCTGGGATTTGTTTATTGCTCCACCGATACCACCTTGGACACCGCCAACTGATGCCGTATTGGCTATTCTCCTGCCTCGCTCGTCTACAGCAGCTGTTACTTGTGTTTTACCAAACACCTTACCAAGTTGCATTTTAGATCCAATATTTCCTAGAATTTTTTCTTTTTTAGATAGTGCGTTGTATAAAGAAGGATCTCTTCCTCCTGCTGTTGTTAGCGCTGCTTTGGCTGCCTCGTATTTTTGTGTCGCTGTTGTTCCAGAAGAAGCTTTTGCCATTGTTTTACCGATAACATTTCTTCCTGCCCAGCCTACACCCGCACCTGTCAGTCCCAATGCTGCAACACCAGCCACCTTTAGACCTGTAGTCACAGAGCTAGCTACCCCTTTTGACATATCGGATGCTACACTCTTCGCTTGCCATAGTAGTATCATTATCACGATGAATGGTACAAGGGTCTGCAATACGAATTCTGCTCCTTGTGCATTTGTGTAGAACAATCCCATGAATCCCTTTGATAGGAATAGGAGTATCAGATAC